>NZ_JBSSBM010000001.1:0-573067 GCF_054058795.1 Bradyrhizobium sp. USDA 4506
CGGCTTGCCGAGGACGGCAATCATACAATTGCCGACGAAATGGACGAGGTGACGATCAAGGGTCTACATCGGATCAAGGTCAAGGACGACAAAGGCGATCCCGACGACGCCGTTCTTGAGATCAGGTACCGCAAGATACGCGTCCTGCCGCCGATCGGCAAACAGACGAAATATCCCGCACTCACTCTGACCGTGATCCACGCTCAGGAGCGGGGAAGGCCGAAGCGGCGAAAGAAAATCGAGTGGAAGCTCCTCACCGATCTCCCGGTCCAATCGCGCAAGGACGCCATCAATAAGATCGAATGGTATGCCTTGAGGTGGAAGATCGAAGTCTTCCATAAGATCCTCAAATCGGGCTGCAAAGCAGAGGACTCAAAATTGCGAACTGCTGAGCGTCTGGTCAATCTGATCGCGGTCTTCTGCATTGTGAGTTGGCGCGTCTTCTGGATGACGATGCTCAATCGCTCCTCGCCGAATACCCTACCGCAAACCGCGCTGACAGATCCCGAAATCAGGCTTCTTGATCATTTTGTGAAAGACAGGGGTGGCGATTGCTCTCGACGAAGCACGCTCCCGCACTATGTCGTCAAGATCGCGCGGCTCGGAGGATATTTAGCCCGAGCCAACGATCCGCCTCCAGGAAATACCGTGATCTGGCGCGGACTATCGCGGCTGACCGACATCGAACTGGGAGCTGCGATCGAGGCAAAAATTATGGGTAATTGAAAGTATGAGCCCCCCACCTGGGCATCGCGCGAATGAGATGCGATACAGCCGGGTATGAACTGTCTTTTGGAGGTGGGCTATGGCAGATGCCATGCATGAAGCCATGCTTGATGCCAGGCAGGAAGGCGGCTCCTATCGTCGGATCGAGGTGATCACGGGGCAGCGTCGGCGACGGCATTGGACGGCGGAAGAGAAGGCCGGATCGTGGCGGAGAGCTTCGAGGAAGGGGCCAATATTTCCGAGGTCGCTCGGCGCCACGGCGTTGTCCGTGGGCTGCTGACGGTGTGGCGGCGCAAGTGCGCGACGGCAGCGAGCTTTCAGGCGCCAGGCCTACCTTCTTCCGGCGATTTCTCTCCGGGAAGAGGAAGGCTTCTCCAGTTGCTTTGCATGTCCTTGTCACCGTGCTGTCGCTTTCACCCCGCCGAAATGATCCGTCGCATCAGTTAGCATTCGTCGGATCATGCTGCCTTCGCCCCTAAACTGCGGGCTCGGCTTTCGGTTCTGAGCATTTTCCAGGCCACAGCGCGTTCTCTTTTGATACGGCCCGGTGACTCGTGAGCTCCCCAAGGGAGTCTTTGTCGATAGGCTTCAGAAATTCGGTTTCTCTCCTTTCTGCTATCCACACTACGGGGAGCTAACTTTTTCCCCGGCAGGACTAACTCCTGCTGAACATGCCAGCCTTCGCTGGACGCACGTAGGGTCGAGGACTGGCGCGCCGCTCGACCAAATTTTCGATCGCGCACGTTTCCAGCCCCCGCCACATCGCACGCAGCATGCGGATTTCCCGCACTACGCGCTCCCATTTGCTTCGCACCAAGGCTTATTTGACCTATCGTGCTGGAGCGGCTTTCGCCTTGCCAGTACTCGCCCGGTAGCCATTGAACAGCTTCAAGGTGTCGTACAGCCACGACCTACTCCACTGCTTCCAGCCGAAGCCTTTTCGTTTCCGAGCCTTCGCCAGATGGCGTCTGACCTTCTTCTCTACCCAGTTTCTGATGTAGGCGAAACATTTACCGGAATCGCCCATCGCGAAGTAGTTTACCCACCCTCGGAGCTTCGGATTGATCAGGCTTATCACCCGGCCAATCGGTTGCGACCGGTGGCGGCGAAACACTTCCTTGAGCCCCCGCAGAAGCGCCGTCCGCTTTTTGAGCTTGGGCGTGTAATACGGCCGCATCACTCCGCGCAGACTGCGGAGGTAGCGGAAGTCGAATCCCAGAAAGCCGAAGCTCTCGCCTCGTTCCAGGTCGACTATGCGGCTCTTCTCATCATTCACTTCAACCTGCAGTTTGGTGAACTCTTCCCGCAATCGCTTGTCTATGGCACCGAGCAGCCAGTCATGCCGCTTGTGGGCGTCGATCAAGACCACCAGATCGTCAGCGAATCGTGCATATTCGACGTTGGTGTACTTGCCGCGACGAGTTACCTCACGCGCTCGCTCCAGCATCTTATCCACCTCGTTGAGGTAGAGATTACTGAGCAAGGGTGAAATTACCCCGCCCTGTGGAACGCCCTTCTTGCTAGATGCTTTCAGCATCAGCCGCAGCAGATGCAGAATTTCCTTGTCGTCGATTCGCAGAGCCACCTTCTCTAGCATCCGATCGTGCCGGATGTTGTCGAAATAGGCGCGCAAATCAACGTCGAGAATCCGCGTCTTCCGCTCGGCTACTGCCTGGGCAACTCGCTTGATCGCTTCATGTGCCGTACGCTTGGGCCGATATCCAAACGATCCCGGTTGGAAATCCGCCTCGAATACAGGTTCGAGTACGAGCTTGAGCGCGCCTTGCACCACTCTGTCGCGGATAGCCGGAATCGACAGAACGCGGACCTTGGAGCCCCCGTCCTTCGGTATTTCCCGCTTCCTTGATGGGAGTGGCTGATAGCTGCGCCCGATCAGTTCGTCCCGTAATTGTTCGAGTAGCGACTCCACGCCTCGCGCTTCGATGGCTTCGAACGTCACTCCGTCTATTCCCGGAGCGCCGTCGTTTTCTTTCGCCATCTCATACGCTACGCGTAGCGTCTCCATCTTACACACGTGGACGTATAGACCCCAGAAACGCCAAGACGGTTCAGCCTTCGCCTTGACGTATAGCCTCCGCCTCAGGTCCTGCAAATCGATGGACGCCTTTGTCATCTCGTCCTTGCCTTCCTTACGTTGGAGACATCACAAATGGCAGGGTCCCTTCGCTCCACGGGTGTTACCCCGCTTCAGCGCTACTGCGGACCCGGCCGCCACCTTCTCATCTTCGGCCGATTTCCCGGGGGCGCCGGTTATACGGCCTACCTTCTTCCGGCGATTTCTCTCCGGGATGAGGAAGGCTTCTCCAGTTGCTTTGCATGTCCTTGTCACCGTGCTGTCGCTTTCACCCCGCCGAAATGATCCGTCGCATCAGTTAGCATTCGTCGGATCATGCTGCCTTCGCCCCTAAACTGCGGGCTCGGCTTTCGGTTCTGAGCATTTTCGAGGCCACAGCGCGTTCTCTTTTGATACGGCCCGGTGACTCGTGAGCTCCCCAAGGGAGTCTTTGTCGATAGGCTTCAGAAATTCGGTTTCTCTCCTTTCTGCTATCCACACTACGGGGAGCTAACTTTTTCCCCGGCAGGACTAACTCCTGCTGAACATGCCAGCCTTCGCTGGACGCACAGTTCGGCATGCATATCCCGCTCAACCGCCAGAGTGCGCGCTTCAAGTGCGAGGGGATCGACCTGCCGTTGTCGACGCTGGCCGACCAGGTCGGCCACGGGACCTTCGCCGTCATGCCGCTCTTCCACTTGATCGAACGCCATGTGCTCGCTGCCGAGCGCCTTCATGGCGATGACACCACCATCCGTATCCTGGCGAAGGGCAAGTGCACGACCGGGCGGATCTGGACTTATGTGCGGGATGACCGGGCCTGCGCCGCCGGCGGCGGTCTATTACGCCTCGAGCGACCGACGAGGCGAGCATCCCCAGAAGCATCTGGCCGCCTTCGCTGGCATCCTGCAAGCCGATTGCTACAGCGGGTTCGAACCGCTGTTCGACCCGCAGAAGAAGGTGCGGCCGATTACGCCGGCATTTTGCTTTGCCCATGCACGACGGGGCTTCTTCGAGCTGGCTGACATCGAGAAAAATGCTCGGGAAGGTAAGAAGGGCAAGCCGGCCTCTCCGATTGCGCTGGAGGCGGTCAGGCGCCTCGATGCGTTGTTCGAGATCGAGCGCGACATCCAACGGCCGCGGCGCCGACGAGCGTCGCGCCGTGCGACAGGAACAGAGCAAGCCACTCCTCGACGACATGCACGCCTGGTTGCTGCGTGAGCGCGAAACCCTCTCGCGCTCCTCCGAGGTCCTGAAGCCGATCAACTACATGCTCAGGCGCTGGGACGACTTCGCCCGCTTCCTCCGTGCCCGCGCCGGAAATCGACAGGACGTACAGCAAGCACAATCCGCGGTCCCTGCGCCGGAATGATCATGCGCCGCGCTCGATCGCAGCTACGATCTCCGCGATCCGCACCGCTGACACGTCTGCGTCATACCCGGGCGCCAGGCTTCATGCTCTCGAAAACAGCGCGCCCCTTAATCTCCGCAGGCCACAAGGGACCTCCAGAACGCGTACGGCGCGCAAGCTTCCCCGCAAAACCGTCAGCTTCGGCCTCTTCGCTCGAAAGTTCCATCGCCGCCAGCTCCTCCTAGCTGCCTGAACAGCCAAGAATCGCAGAGCACAAAACCGAGCGGAAACCCATCAATCAAATGGGAGAAAAGCCTCGCTTACCTAAGGAACGGTTCTGCAACTTCTGATATTGTAAAAGCCTGGGGCGTGGCATTAGTGGACCAGGATGATGGATCATGATTGGCGAGATAGCTCTCCCAAGCCGCACGTCGCTTACCGTTTGCCTCGTCATCCATGAACTTTACATAGTTATCTCTGGCAATCTTGGGGGTTACTTGATCCGCTTCATTCTTGCTCCGTGCGATCGCCGAGAAGATGTCATAGATCGGATAAAGCATCCGCGTATTCAGCGCGTAGGCTGCATCCCCGTGGGATTTGATCCCAACCGCCAATGCATCCGTTCCAAACACCATGCGATCCTTATGTTTGTTGAGTACGTAGAGCCAGTTGTTGCCGTCGTTGCCGTGCGCTGTGATAAGCTCGTCTAGCTTGCCACGAACCACAGGGTTTGCCTCTACCTCGGTGTGAATCAGGTGGCGGAAGTTGGCCAACGTTTGCATGTGAAGCGAGGCGATCTTCTCGGCGGCGACCCGGTGCATCGCCGCCAAGTTTTCATCACCAAGATCGCTCGCCTTGTCGGCGCGGCTACCCTCGACGGCAAAGGCCTGATAGGTCTTTAGCATCGCCTGGATGCCGTCCGTTATCGGTTTGGGCAATCCTTTGCGCACAAAGAGGTCATAGGTATTGCGCAGGATGTCATGAGCAATGAAATCCCATGATAGATCAATCATTAAAGCATCCCTTAGCGACGGGCGATTCAACAGAGAGTCGAGCCGCTGGGTGTGCGAATTCGAGGCAACGGTGAAGCGACTAATGCCAGCTCCATGTGCCCAAATTACCTTTGCTTTGGGCCTCGGCACGTCCGCGCTTGCAATACCCGCCCGAACCATAGGATCATTGCTAGGGGACCATTTCTCCAAATCCCTGACCGATTTTTCCAGCGCTTCGATAAGCTTCTTCTCATAGGCTTGTTTGTCACCTGGTTTGCCCCGGTCACAATGCAGGATCAGAGGAAATCCGTGCATGAACGTCTCAGTTAAGAAGGTCTGCGTATCCTTGCTTTCGATGTGCGGATTGTGGGGATTTTTGTGGCTGACGATTTCCTTTTTCAGGGTTACCTCGCCGACGGACTTAAACATGCCCGGATACATGCGCTGACGATGATTGAGCTCCTGCCCGACGGTCGGGCCATTGGTAATGTCGATCCCGGTGATGGACAGATCGAACCTTCGCATCAATGCCTCGTATTGAGGTGGATCCTTTCGCTTGATCTGAGCAAGCTGGTCGGCAAGCGGCATGTCGTGATCACGGTAATCGATCCCCTTTTGCGAGTTGGCATAGTATTTCTGCTCGCTCGTTGGCTTACGTACCTGGGACGGGATTCCAGCCAGGTTTGTTCGGTCTATTCCATTAGCGTCCATGTATGTTACAAGCAGCTGAAGGTTATTGACCTTGCCTGAATAGCTGGTTGGGTGAAAATGCACATCATTCTGCTTAACCGAGTTAAGCTCGACCGGGTTGGCGAGAGACGTAGACAATCTGGATGCCTCCCTATAGAGGGCCTGATGCCCTTTGGGCATTGCGGCGATGTCCGCAGCCAACGTTGCCAGCAGCTGGCCGCTTTGCACGTACACGTTCAGCAAGCCGCGTTCAGAGGTCGTCGTCTCATGCGTTACAGCAGAGATGAAGGCGCTTCCAAGATGCTTCTCAAGCTGCCTTCGCTGCGCATCTGTAAACGTGCGATGTGCCATGTCTGCCCCAGCCGCCTCAGGATCCTGTGCATGAGAGGGGCCGGCAAGGTTGGTCACTGACGAGTCCAATACTTGATCGAGTACTTTACCGAGGGTTTTCGCGTCGACACGCCCCTCTCTCAGGCCCGTTCGCAGATCTCGAGTCAATTCCACTGCTCGTTCATTATCCTGGGTTTGACTAATTTCATGAAGGGCGCCTACGAGCGCATTTTCGCCCCATCGATCGGCCGGCAATCTTTCGTTTAGAGAACCTAGAACGATGTTCAGCTTGGTTAGAGCCCCTAAATTGGACGACTTGGCTTTGTCAGAAAGATTGGCCATGAGTTTTGCAGCAGCGCTCTCGATGACTTTTTCGTTTTGTCCAGATTCACGGATCACCCTGACCGCATCGCTGGCAAAAAAGGCACCGTGACCACCTCGATTGAGGGTTGCCAGGACTGTATCGGGCCCCCCGTCTCCTCGGTCAAAGTCATCAAGAGCATGAATGAAGGAATGTGCATTGTTCCGGCGATCCACTTCGCGCAATCCAACGAGCAATGGCACGATTTCGCCCATTGCGCTATTGACCTTGTCAGGTTGCACTTGCACCTCTGGCTGTACCGTGTTTTCGGCCAAAATTGCTTGCACATCCCGCAGTCTGCCTTGAGCGTCCTTGAGCCAAGGCTGTACCGGGGCTCCGCTATCTATGCTGTTAGCAAGCTCGTGGAGAGATTTGGCAGCACGCTCCAGGTGTACGGCCATCCTGGAAAAGAGCTGTTCGTCTCCAAGATTGCGCACTTTGGTTGCTTTCGCGCTGAACAGCTCGGCGACTTCTAAAACCTTCCCTGTGGCATTTTCCTTCAGGCCGAAGACTGTCCCTGATAGAATCAAGCAAGACTGTTGCGCCTCTTTTTTGAGTTTAGCCTGATCTGTGTCAATGCCCTGTTCAAGCTCCTTGCTGGCCTGGTCCAGAAGCGATTCGTATCCATTGAGAGCAGAGGCCCGCAGGTTCCGCACAGCCTGCTCTGATTCAGCGATGCCGGCGGCATTGGCATGTTTGTCGGGGTGGGTAACATAGGTGGTCCAAAGCGCTTCCACAGCCGCCTTGACGGTGAAGAACGTAGTGAATCGAAGAAAAATGTCCGCAACTTCGTCGCCTACAACCGTTGAGACGTCGGGCGCCAATGTCGCGCTGTTTGCAACAGTGGAGTTGGCAACCGTGGAGTAGGGATGTGCAGAATCTGGAGAAGTCAGTGCGAAGTGTTGCAACCCATTGCCCAGCCCCAATTCGACAACAAATTGCGCGGCTGCACCCACGGCGCAGCCGATAGCGCTTCCAATGTATTTCTTGATCTTTTGTGATGTAGTTCCCTCATCGGTAAAGCCGTCCGTAGAGCGCATGTAGATGCCGTTCTTCAGCGTCCGGTTGTGGGGAACAATCGGCAGATCCTCTGCCGTCGACACTCCGTTGGCCCTAAGGGTTGCCTTGGCTCCGCCAGCCAGAGCGGCCTCTCTCGTCAAGTTCATGACACCTCCGGCAGTTAACGCGGCGGCCATGGCGCTACCTATAGCCTTACCGATGTCGGCAATGGGCCCGCCCCCTGCCAGATGGGCAAGCATTCCCGCGCGGGCTGAAGCATAGATGGCAGTGGCGACAGTGGACTCGGCAAGCCCACCTACGATCTTCTTGTAGACACCTTCCGTTGCTGCGCTCTTACCAGCTATCAGGATAGATGAGACATTACCCTTCAGGTTGGCGCGAAGGGCATCGCCAGCTGGCTCCATCAACGCGCTTATGATTCCAATCGCCGCTGCAAAGACTCCCGACTGCATATTGCGCACATTTGCCTCATCTCCCCCGGACTGCCGGGCAAGTTGCCCGGCGTATACACTGAGGCCGACAGGCAGTGTAAAGGTAAAGACGTTGCGCATCATCCCGACGCCGAGATTGGTCAGAGAACTTCTCAGCGACGGATCAGTTGGCGCCTTTGGGCTTTGCGAAGCCTGATAGATCCGATTGGCCACCCTGGTGTAGTTCATAAGCGCTCGGATAAACCGCCGTTGCTGCTCAGTTGTAGGGTTGGCAGGATTGCGTCGTTGGACCGCCTCCGTCAGTTCATTCTCTGCCGCTCTTGCTTCATCGGTTGCACCGGGAATGTCGCGAATAGTCTGATAGGTTGCGGCCAGCGTTTCGGATTCACTGTTTCCTGGAAGGATAAGCTGGACAGCGTCGGCGGCACCAGGACTGGGAGGCGTCCCGGGCTGGTTACCGGTTGCCTGAGGAGTGGCGCCCTCAGGCGGGTTGCTTTTGACCTCAGCGAAAACGGGGCGAGACCCAGGTGGCGTCACGAACGGCATTCTTTGATATTTCCTCGTTCCATTCATGAATGTGTCGCAACGAAATCCAAAATATCGAACTCAGTTTTACTGATGACGTCCCAGCGCTTTCGTGGTTTACGTTTAAAATATGATCTCCGCGGAGCCTGCTCAAGGCCCGGTTTGGCGTTGCGTTTTCGCATGCTTTCGCCGGCAAGCTGGAGGCGGTGAGCGTTATGGACGAGGCGATCGAGGACGGCGTCGGCGTAGGTTGGTCTCCGATAACTTCGTGCCATGTGTCCACAGGGAGTTGGCTGGTTACGATGGTGGAGGCATGGCGGTCTTCGAGGACTTCGAGTAGATCGCGCCGCTCGGCGGCTTGAGCACCGACAATCCCAATCGTCCAAAATCAGAAGCTGGACGCGGCCAAGGGTTTTGAGCAAGCGGGCATAGCGTCCATCGCTGTCAATCGGCCCTTTCGTGCCGCGAGCGCCGACCGCAATTACGTCATCGTGTTCAATTTGGCTCTGCTGACGCAATTTTGGTGCAGCTTACTCGTTCGGCATCGGTGGTGGCGCGAGCGGCGTGCTGCTGGCGTACCAGCTGCCCACCAGCCAGCCCGCGATCTCCGCGTCACGCTGATCGAACGGAGGCCGGATCTGGCCGCGGCATCGCCTATCACACCGGTAATTCAGACCACCTACTCAATGTGCGGGTCGCGAGTCGCAGATGCGGCGTTTCGGCAAGCCAACCAAGCCGTTCTACATAATCGTGTCAAAGGACGATAAGGCGCTCGGCGTGTCGAATTTCCTCGCTGGCGGGCAGACGCGACTCGGTGCGGATGCCAATACGGCCGAGTTGGCGGAGCTGGGCGCAACCGTGATCGACATGACGGATGTGAAAGCGTTGGACTCCACCAACCACGACAAGTTCGCGCAGCTAGAGCGGTTTCCAGTTGAGGTGAATCGGAACAGTCAAAGGGGATTCCCACGGGCACGCAAATCAGATTCGGTGTTGCCCGCGACAACATGCGGGGCATGCGATGGCGAAGGGATACTCCAAGGACCTCAGGGTGCGTGCGGTTGAGCTTGTTGAGTCCGGCGAAAGCGCACGTGAGGCTGCGCGCATTCTCAATCTCGGCGCTTCGACTACGATCCGATGGATGGATCGTTGGAGGAAGACCGGAAACGTTGAGGCCAAGCCCGGCACCGGGCACAGCCGCTCGCCGTTGGAGCAGCACAAGCAGTGGCTGATCGAGCTGATCGCCGCGGAGCCGGACCTGACGCTCGAGGAGATCCGCGCGCGTCTGCGCTCTCAGAGAAAGCAAAAGGCCGGCATCGGTTCGATCTGGCGTTTCTTCGACCGTCACAGCATCACCTTCAAAAAAAACACTGCACGCCGCCGAGCAGGATCGACCTGACGTCGCTGCCGAGCGTGCCGCGCTGAAAGCCGAGCAGCCCAAGCTGCGTGCACCGCGCCTCATCTTTATCGACGAGACTGCGGTCACGACGAAGATGGTCCGGCACTATGGGCGCTCTCCTCGCGGTGAGCGCCTCGTCTCTGGCGTGCCCCATGGTCACTGGAAGACGCTGACGCTTGTCGCCGCGCTGCGCATCGATGGCCTCACGGCGCCCTATGTCATCGACGGTGCAATGGATGGGCCCTCGTTCCTGGCTTATGTCGAGCAAGTCCTGGCGCCGACCTTGCGCAAGGGCGACATCGTCTTCATGGACAACTTGCGCACTCACAAGATCGCCGGTGTCCGCGAGGCGATCGAGGCTGTCGGCGCCCGCGTGCGTTATCTGCCGGCCTACTCGCCCGACCTCAATCCAATCGAACAGGCCTTCTCCCGGTTGAAAGCTGCGCTGCGCAAAGGCGCCACCCGCACGGTCCAAGCCCTGCTCAAACTCATCGGCAAACTCGTCAAGTCGTTTGCGCCGCAGATGTGTGCCAACTACTTTAGGCATGCTGGATACACCAGATGATCCACATCATGTGGAAAATGCTCTAGCGGCCGTCGCTCCGCAACTGGAGGCCGTTTTGGAGCAAGGCATCGGGCCACAACGGAGGGACGCGAGCGCACCCGAGATCGCCGGAAATTCGCTTGAGGCCATCGTCAAGTTGCCAATTGCGCTGATTTCGGCGCCGCGGGCAGCCGTTGCCGGGAATTAAGAGCTGCTGACGCCTACGGGCGTGGCGCCGCGGGCGATCAACTTGCCGGCCGAGGCTGAGCCGCGACGATCATACGCCAACCGGTGCGGCCAGCGTTCCAACTCCATCCTGGCAAAAGGGAGGGCCTTAGAGGGCTATGGAGGAGACATAGTTCGCATCATCGCCCGAGACGGCGCGCCAACTTCCCCAAAATCTGCTTTGTTTGCGAACGCCGAATACCGCCGGACGCCGCACTAATTGGGCTCTCAGTTGCGCCCATCGACGCGCTGATAGCAGTGCGCTCGGGCTTCCACCTCGGTACCGGCCTCCGAATCGAGCCAGCATGTCAGTCGGCGTTAAGCCCGCATCTGAATTTTTCGCCGACTTCTCCGCCCCGCAGAGCCGGAACAACGGCTAATCTAAGCGGCTCCGCTACGATCTAAGTGTACCGGCGGAAGTCCGATGAGACCGTAATCCCGAACTCGACGTGCTTGAGGATGCGCCCGACGAACTGGGCACAGCGCCATCCTCACCTCGGCACAAGGGCGGAAGAATTTTAGGAGTAGGTTGAACATTAAGATAACATATGATATTTGGATATCATGGGACATCCAAGCCGTCGCCGCCTTACCCGTGAACAGAGCCAGGAACAGACCCGTCGGCGTCTGATCGAGTCCGCCCGTCGGCAGGTCGCCACGCGCGGTTTCAATGCCGCGACGGTGCGCGACATCGCAGAAGACGCCGGCTATTCGCTGGGCGCCTTCTATTCGAACTTCGACAGCAAGGAATCGCTGCTGCTGGAGGTTCTTAGTCTTCACAGGTCCGAGGAAGCGCTGCGGGTCGCTTCGATCATCGATTCTGCTGGCGGCGATTTCTCAAAGGTGCTTGCCGGCATTGAAACTTGGGCGGAACAGCTCTCCAAAACCCCCAAGCACGCAATGCTAGCCCTCGAGCTTCAGTTGCAGGCTGTCCGCGACCCCAATTTCGGCGCCGCATATTCAGCTGCCATGGCCAAGCAGCTCGCGCTATATGCAGACCTCGCGCGCCGGCTGTTCGATCTCAGCGGAGCGACTCCGCCGGCGCCGCTAGAAGACATTGCCAGCGGACTGATGGCGCTTTCGCACGGCGTCTCACTCGACAGGGCGCTCGGCGTCGGGACGGGCTCAAGCGTGCTCCCTGTCTTTTTCCGTGCCCTTTTCCAGAAACACCCAGCAGGACACGCCCGGGCAGCGAAGCCCGTCGCGCGCATCGAGCCTCCGCAGCATCGGAGATCGTCATGACCATTCCGGAACATTCGTCCAAACGCAAGGCGCTTATCATCCTGTCGTCGGCGCGAGCCCTCCCGCTCCGCGAGCCGGCCGATCATGCGCCGATCTCGACCGGGTTCTTTCTGGTCGAGTTGGCGCAAATCCTGAAGGAGTTTGAGGGCACGCACGCGTTCACGCTCTGCACGCCTGATGGCGCGACGCCGCAACTCGATATCAACGGCATGTCGCTCCCATTCATGGCGACCGACCGGCTCCGGAGCAATGGCCTCTCAAATGCTCGCTCCGGGCGGATTTGCCCGGCGCCGTCCCGATCTGGTGGCGCGGCGGAACGCCGAGCTGGAACTGGGTCGTCGCCATCTCGGCCCGCTCCCGGTGTCCGACAGTCTGCCGAACACCGATCCGGAGGCAGCCGATTTGCGTGACGAGATCGTTGCGTCCTTCGGCGAGTTGGCGAAGAAAGACTATCTGTCAGCGAAAGCAGTGGTCGAGCGGCATCGCGACCCAAACGATGACTTCTCGCTCGCGGATTTCGACTTCATCCATTTTCCCGGCGGCCACGCTCCCATGGTCGATTTCCGGGATTCGCTCTGGCTCGGCGAGATCATCAACCTCGCTTGCGAGGAGAAGGTGTTGCTTTCTCTGATCTGTCATGCACCGGTGGCCATGACTTCGGCGCGGTTTCGCATCGATCAGGATGGCGCGCCCCGCGATTTCCAGGACCATCCGTTCCGCGGCGCGAAGCTGACCACGGTACCCAACTATGGAGAAGTGGTCGCGCTCACGACCAGCTATCCGAAGATTCCGGGCCAGAAGACCCGGCTGACCTACTATGTCGACGAGACACTGAAGCAGGCGGGCTATGAGGTTTCCCTGTCGCTCAACCCCGGCGCGGTTCGGGTGATTTGGGAGCCGCATCTTCGTCTCCTCACGTCCAACGGGCCGCAATCGGTCGACGCCCAGGCAAAACAGCTGCGCTCGATCATCGGATAACCGCAGCGACAAGATCCATCCTCGGATTTCTTCAGCGAAGGAATAACGCATGGCAACGAACGAGATCCGCGGCTACCGGCTATTCGTCGGGGTGGCCTTCATCCTGATCCTTGGGCATCTCATGCACGCTTTTTTCAAGGGCTTTAGCGAGCCCTATGCCGCCACCACGATCGCCGGCGTGATGACGCCCGTATTGGTGACGCCCTTCGCCTTGTGGCACGGCTACCTGCGCTATGGCGCCCGGAAGATGATCGTCTTCGTTGTTCTCGTATCCATCATAAGTTGGAGCTACGAGTCCTTGAGCATCGCGACGGGCTTCCCATTCGGACATTATCACTACTCGAGCCTGCTTGGGACAAAGATCGGAACGGTTCCCTTATCGATCATGCCGGCATATTTTGCGTTCGGCTATTTGGCGTGGAGCATTGCCGCCGGACTTTTGTCCAGGCGCGACAGCCGCACGGTCGGCACCGACGTGTTCATGGTGCCCATTGTGGCGTCCTTCATAATGGTCGCTTGGGACGTGACCATGGATCCGATCAATTCATCGATTACGGGTACGTGGGATTGGCCCCAAGGGGGCGCGTATTTTGGAGTGCCCTTCGTCAATTTTCTTGGCTGGTACCTCTGTGTTTTCACATTCTTTCTTATTTTCGCACTGTACAACAGATCGGCCAATCACGGCGAAGGTCGGCCCGGACCTGACCAAGAGCTCTATTGGCAACTTCCAGCATTCATGTACGCGACGATCATTGCCGAGTATCCGGCTGGGATGCTTGGTCGTGAAAGCGTCCAGATAACGACCCACGATCATCACGTTTGGTGGACTGGCGATATCTACGGTTCGATGACGCTCGTATCGTTATTCACGGTACTTCCATTCGTGGTGCTGTGTTTGCATCGGCTAGCCGTCGATTTTTCTAAACCGCAGATCGGCTCAGGAGCTCGGGCGACCGGCAACTGATTGAGCGATTGACTGAGCAGCGCGTGCTGATGCCCGCCCTGGTCAACGATCCGCGCACGGCATTGAAGGCCCTGACGCACATATCTCGGAACATTGAGGCCCACCAGTAGCGTCATGTCCGATCCGGCCACACCGACACCCCCCACCACGCCGCCGCCCTACTCGCTGAGCAAGCTACGAGCGTCGGCCTACGTGATTGCATCCATCTGGCTCGCGCTCACGCAAGGGCTCGCGATGAACCTCATCAGCGTTAACATCCCGCAGATTCAGGGTGCCATCGCCGCCACAACAAGCGAGGCTAACTGGCTGATCGCGGCCTATTGGGCTCCCAACGTTTCACTGGCGCTGGCGTTGATCAAGGTCCGTACCCAATTTGGCCTGCGCAATTTCGCTGAAGCGAGCATCGCTCTCTTTGTCGGCGCGTCACTGCTCAACCTCTACATCATGGACCTCAATTCGGCCGTGGTGACGCGCTTCCTGAATGGCATAGCGGCTGCGCCGATTTCGACGCTCGGCTTCCTCTACATGATGGAGGCCTTCCCACCGAATCTGAAGCTACGTGTTGGTGCACCATTGGCCCTGATGAACACGACTTTGGGCACACCCATCGCTCGGCTGATCTCGCCCTATCTCTTCGATATACAGGGGCTACACAGCATCGCCATCCTCGATGTCGGGCTGGCGCTTGTGGCGTTCGGCTTTGTCTACATGCTGCCCCTGTCGCAGCCGCAACCGCGCGCCAAGGTGATTGAAAAGATCGACGTCCTCAGCTATTTGCTGATTGCCACCGGCATGGGCTGCACCGCCATCGTCCTTTCGCTGGGCCGGTTGTACTGGTGGTTCGAAGCGCCCTGGCTCGGTGTGTTGTTGGCGATCGCCTTCGCGACCATCACTGCCTCCGTTCTCATCGAGCTCAACCGCAAGAACCCACTGCTCAACATACGATGGCTCGTCAGCCCCGGTATCCTGCATTTCGCCGGGGTTCTACTGCTGTTTCGGCTCCTGCTTTCGGAGCAAACCACGGGCGCGGCGGGCATGTTCCTGGTGCTTGGATTGTCCAACGCGCAGATGGCGACGCTCTACTGGGTGATCCTCGGCGCATCGATTGCAGGCGGCCTGACCTGCGCAGCCGTGATGCAGCCGGGCCGTGCGACGAAAATCCATCTGGTCGCACTAGCGCTTATCGCCGTGGGCGCATGGCTCGACAGTCAATCGACCAGCCTGACGCGTCCCAACGATCTATTGGTAAGCCAGGCCATGATCGCGTTCGCCAGCGCGCTTTTCCTGCCGCCGGCCATGATTGCCGGCTTGACGTCGGCGCTGGCCAAGGGGCCGAACTACATCCTCAGCTTCGTCATCATTTTCCTGTCGACGCAGTCGGTCGGGGGCCTGCTCGGATCGGCGATATTCGGGACGTTCATTACGCTGCGCGAGAAGCTTCATTCCAATTACCTGGTTGAACACATCGCCCTGACCGACCCGATCGTGGCGCAGCGCATCTCGCAGCTTGGCGGCGCCTATTCAAGGGTTCTTACCGATAAAGCCCTGCTCAATGCCGAAGGCATCGCATTGCTCAGCCAACAGGCCACGAGAGAGGCCAACGTGCTCGCCTACAACGACGCCTTCCTATTGATCTCGATCGTTACCGCCTGTGCTTTCCTGATCCTTCTCGTTCGCACCATTGCCAAGGCTGCAATACGCGCCGTGCAGCCGAGTCCCCAACCAACGGGCAACTGACATCATGAAGTTTCTTCGATCGGCCGCAACCATAGTTGCAATCGCGGTTGGCGTGACCGGCATCGCCACGGTTCTCTATGCTTGGCGATTGCCGCCCTTTACAAGTGTCGAACAGTCGACTGACAATGCATATGTGCGCGGTCGCGTCACCATTCTCGCACCACAACTCGCCGGATACATCGCCGAGGTCGCCGTGCAGGACTTTCAGGAGGTCAAGAAGGGGCAGATCCTCGTGCGCCTCGATGATCGCATCTATCAGCAGAAGCTCGATCAGGCAAAGGCGACCCTGGAAGGGCAAAAGGCCGCCCTTGCTTCTTCCGAGCAACAGCCTCTGTCGGCGGAAGCCAAGATCCGCGCTGGCGAGGCATCGGTCCGGGCCGCCAAGGTGACCCGGGACAATGCCGAGGCGAACGATCAGCGTATCGAGTACCTGAATACCCGCGGTGCAACGACCCAGAGCAATCTAGATCAGGCGCAAAGCGGGCTGGAACAGGCGCGCGCAGCCTATGTCCAGGCAACCACCAACCTCGATGTCGCCCAGCAGGATCTGCAGGGCATGCTGGTCCACCGGCAGACGCTGGAATCGGCCGTCGCCGCCGCTGAAGCAGCCGTACAACTGGCAACCATCGATCTGATGAACACTCGCATTGAGGCCCCGGAAGACGGCAAGCTTGGGGAGATCGGCGCACGTCTCGGACAATACGTCGGTGCAGGCACGCAACTTATGGCGATCGTTCCGCCGAAACGCTGGGTCATCGCCAATTTCAAGGAAACCCAAATACGCCGTATACGGCCTGGCATGCCGGCCAAGGTGGTTCTCGACGCTGCTCCCGACCTCAACTTCACGGGCAAGATCGAGACCTTAGCACCGGCAACTGGCTCGGAGTTCAGCGTGCTTCGACCCGACAACGCTACGGGCAATTTTACAAAGGTAGCGCAGCGACTGCCTATCCGTATCAAGTTCGACGAGGGTCAACCAAATGTCGAACGTCTGCTCCCTGGTCTTTCGGTGACCGTGACGGTCGACACCAGCCATGGCGGCTAGGCGAATCCACGCGCGTTGATCCGTCGGATTATGTCATGAAAATCCCGATTAGAGGGTAATGGCGACCGGCCATCCTCGAGGAACGGAACGTGCTGGAACAGATTCGCCTCGATCTCCTTCTCGGCGACTGCACGATTGGGCGTGTTCCAGTCATTGAACTCGATCAGCCGGACATCGAGACCTTGAGCTTTCGCCTCGCGGGCCGCGATCTCAATCGCTTGGTTCGAGATGTTGGTCGCCAGCCCGATGCGGAGCGGCTTGTCCTGTTCCGCGGCCTTCATCGGCCCTGACCTGACACAAGAAACCCCAGAAGGGCAAATGCGAATAATCCCGTTGCGGCCCGCAAGGAGCGGCCTATCCGCCGGCGCGCACGCCTTCCCAACCTTTGCCATGACGTTCGAGGTGACGGTGCTCCAGTTCCAATCGCGTCCGGCTCGCCGTCTCGGCGATGAACCGCACCTCCCACTCACTGGTCTCGTCAGGATCGGTTTCGATTTGCCAACGCGGGCCGATGTCCCAGCTTAGAACCACGCGATCTGGCGACTCAAAAGCCAACACACGCGCCCAGCGGCATTCGCTGCCATCGACACCCCGATCATAAACGTGCCCCCCAACCCGGGGTTCGAACACGGTCTCTGCGATGGGGACGGAGAGCAGATTATGCTCGCGGAGCTTGAAGCTGCCGAAGTCCTCAGTAAAGACCTTGAACGCAGCGCCTCGACCACGATTGATTGTTTGATGGGCGCGGCCGATACACGTTTAATCATTGCTGGTCCTCCACTGATTTTTCGACGGCCACTTTGTAGGCTGCCAGTGTGCTGCTCCAGAACCGGTCAAGCCAGGCGCGCATCTGGCCGAGCCCCGCCGGATCGATGTGATAAATGTTGCTGGCCCCCTTTGGCTCGGCACGAACCAAACGAGATTCGCGCAGCACCTTCAGATGCTGGGAGACGGCTGACTGGGAGACCGTCAGCTCTCGAGTGAGCTCAACGACGGTGCGAGGCCGCGCGCCCACCAGTTCGAAAATTCGTCTGCGAGTGGAATCGCCCAGAGCGGCCAATTGCACGCTGTCTTTAGCCATGGCTGTCTGACGCCATATCATTAGTTATGACTAATGATTAGCGTAAACTAATGATTGCGTCAAATGGAGATGTAGCCAAACTTTCGCATACCGATCACAGGCAGGTCATGACCCGGAACTTCGCCACCCCCGCGCCGCAGCGGCGACGACGGCGAGCGTGGCCTTGGCACCGTCCGCCTCGCCCTTCTCGAAGTCGCCTTCGGTCTGCGCCATCGAGTTCGTGACGTGAGCGAAGCAGACGATCGAGTTGCCGCTCGTTGTGCCGAAAGCGTAGAGGGCCGCAGCTTCCATCTCCACGGCGAGCGTCCCCAGATCGCGCGCTCGCGCGATCGCCGCTTCGGTCTCGCGATAGGGAGCATCCGTCGTCCAGGTCGAGCCCCGATGCAGTTTCTCCGGCAGCGATCGGCCCGCCCGCTCGACGCGATCCAGAAGCGACAAGTCGGGTGCCGCGGCGAAAGCCGAGCCAGGCAGGTAGTGATAACTCGTCCCCTCGTCGCGCAACGCGCGGTCGATCAGGACGAAGTAGGGAGTCGGTCCGATGGGATTGATCTGGCCCGCCGAGGTGACGCTGACGAGCAACCGGCAGCCCGACGCGAAGAGCTGGTCGGCGACCAGGACGGCGAAGGCGGCGCCGACGGCGCAGCCGACGATCCCGACCTCGCCGATGCCGTCGAGATCGAAGGCAAGAAGCTCGGTATGGTAGCAGGCCCAACCTTCGTGGACGCGGCCGGCACCGGTCCGCTTGAGGTGACGGACGACGTCACCGTCCGGATCGAGCACGCAGATTTCGGGCACTGCGACGAGCGGCAACTGTCTCTGCCGGCGCGCCTCCCTCAACAGGGATTCAGGCCGGAACACCGAGGGCGCCTTGTGATCCTTCACGCCAACGATCGGCCACGCGGATTCCGCGCGATGCGGCTTATCATCCATGATGCACCTGACGATCTGTCTCAAGCCGCGGATTCGACCGGCAGGCCGGCGGCTTTCCATTCCGGGTAACCGTCCTCAAGACGGCGAACGCGATAACCGCGCGCTCTCAGCGCCGACACGGCTTCGAACGAAAGAACGCAATAGGGCCCGCGACAGTAGGCAATCACCTCGCGGCCCTTCGGCAGTTCGCCGAGGCGTCGTTCCAGTTCGGCAAGCGGGACGTTGAGCGCACCTGGTAGATGGCCGAGCGCGAACTCATCCTCGGGCCGCACATCGAGCAACGTAACCAGGTCGTCCCGTAACCGCGCGACCAGGTCGTCACGCGAGACGGGCTCAAGCGCATCACGGGCCTGGAAGTAATCGGTCACAACACGACCGATCTCGGCGACATTCCGTTCACCTACGCGTCCCAGCGCTTTGATCAGCGTGACTACTTCGGCATCGCCGGCGAGACGATAGAGAATATGTTTGCCGCGACGCTCGGTCTCGACAAGACGCGCGCGCCTCAGGATCTGTAGGTGCCGCGACGTGTTGGCGAACGTCAGATGTGCCCGAGCGGACAGCTCCTCGACAGTGCGTATCCCCTGCGCAAGGTGCTCCAGGAGCTCAAGCCGGTGAGCGTGGCCGAGCGCCTGCGCCACCTGGGCAAGGTTTTCATAGATCGCCTGTTTCGGTCCCGAGCTTGACACGGCGCTCCTTCAATATATCATTCAGCAGATCGATTGAATGTATCTAGCGTTTCTCACGAGGGAGTGCAAGTCCATGATTCTCCGCCAGTTCTTGCATAGCGATCCAGTCGGTATCTCCTACCTCTTCGGCTGCGGCGGCAAAGCCGCAGGCGCCGTGGTTGACCCGGTCGGTGACATCAAGCCCTACCTGAAGGCCGCCGACAATGCCGGCATGCGGATACATTTCGTCATCGACACGCACGTCCATGCCGACCACCTGTCGGCGGGCCGGGCTCTCGCCGCCGCGGCGGGCGCCGAGTACGTGCTTTCTGCTCAGGCCGGCGTATCGTTTCCGTACAAGGGCGTGAGTGACGGCGAGGTTCTTCCGCTCGGCAATGTGTCGGCAACCGTGATGCACACGCCGGGTCACACGCCCGAGCACATCTGCATCCTTGTGACAGACCGAACGCGCGCCGACGAGCCTTGGTTCGTCTTCACTGGACACACCCTCATGGTCGGTGATCTTGGCCGTACCGAACTTGCCGTGAGCGCTGAGGAAGGTGCGAGGCAATTGTTCAGGAGCGTACGAAGGCTCAAGGAGCTTCCTGACTACATCGAGGTGCTGCCGGGTGCCTATGCAGGCTCGGTCTGTGGTCGGCGGCTAAGCGGCAAGCCATCGTCCGCAATCGGCTTCGAGAAACGGCACAATCAGGCGTTCATGATCGAGGACGAAGCCGAGTTCGTTCGGTTCATGGTCGCCGAGATTCCGCCGGCTCCTCCGGAAGCCGCGAAGATCAGGGCTGCCAATTCAGGCACGGCCGCGGCTGCGGCCTGATCTCATGACCGAGGCTGTAAGCGGTCCACAGACTGCGTCGTCTGTCCGGCTGGGGCTGAAAGAGAACTGGCCGCAGTTCGCCTTGCTCGTCCTGATCAACGCCTTCGTCGGCGGGATGGTCGGAATCGAGCGGACGGTCGTGCCGCTGATCGGCTCCGAGGAGTTCAAAATCAGTTCGACGACGCTCGTCGTTTCCTTCATCGTCAGCTTCGGCGTCGTGAAGGCGTGCGCCAACCTGGTCTCCGGCCAACTCGCCGACGCCTGGGGACGCAAACGTGTTCTGATCCTCGGCTGGCTCGTCGGCCTGCCGGTGCCGTTCATGATCATGTGGGCGCCGAGTTGGGGATGGGTCATCGCAGCAAACGCCCTTCTCGGCATCAATCAGGGTCTTGCCTGGTCGATGACGGTGATCATGAAAATCGACCTCGTCGGCCCGAAGTCGCGAGGACTGGCCGTCGGCCTGAACGAGTTCGCCGGCTATCTCGCGGTCGGCGTGACCGCCTTCCTTACCGGATATTTTGCCTCGAAGTACGGACTGCGACCAGCGCCGATCTATCTCGGCGTAGTCTACGCCGTCTTCGGCGCCGCGCTCTCGATCCTGCTGGTGCGCGACACACGCGAGCACGTCCGGCTGGAGACCGCGGCGCATGCGCGTCAAGCGTCTCCGATCAGCTTCAGGGAGATATTCGTCCTCACGTCGTTCGGCGATCGGAATCTGTTCGCTGCGTCGCAAGCCGGACTCGTCAACAATCTGAATGATGGGATGAGCTGGGGAATCTTCCCGCTGTTCTTCGCCTCGTTCGGCCTGCACGTCGACCGGATCGGCATCTTGAAAGCCGTCTACCCGGCGACGTGGGGCATCCTGCAGATCGCCACCGGCCCACTTTCCGACCGTTGGGGCCGCAAGGGCTTAATCGTGGCCGGGATGTGGGTGCAGGCCGCGGGTCTATTCCTGACCGCTGCAACGACCCATTTCGAATGGTGGCTGATCGGCAGCCTGCTTCTCGGACTTGGTACGGCCATGGTGTATCCGAGCTTGATCGCTGCGGTGTCCGACGCTTCGCACCCAAGCTGGCGCGCACGCTCACTAAGCGTCTACCGATTCTGGCGCGATCTCGGTTACGCGATCGGGGCGCTATCGGCCGGAATCATCGCCGACCTGTTCGGCATGGCCTGGGCGATCGGAGCGATCGGCGCACTCACTTTCCTCTCGGGGGCGATAGTATTCATCGCCATGGAGGGCCGGCCCGGAGCACGACAATGAACGAGACCTTTTCAGGACGCTGCCTTTGTGGGGCGGTGCGCTTCGAGGCGCGACGTCGGCCGAAGGGAGTCTTCTGGTGTCACTGCGATAGCTGCCGCAGTCATTCCGGCGCTCCCGTCAGCGTGTTCGTCGGGTTTGAGAACGACGCTGTCACGGTGACCGAAAGCGCCATCACGACGTTCAAATCATCGCCAGGAACGACGCGCGGCTTCTGTGCCCGCTGCGGCTCGACGCTGCCCTGCGCTACCGTGCATTTTCCGACGGAGACGCACTATCACGTCGGCGCCTTCGATCGGGCGGCGGAGCTCCGACCGGGGAAGCATTTCTTCGCCAACGAGCAACTGCCCTGGCTGCAGCTTGACCACAGCGAGCAAGGTAAATGACTGCGACGACGCGGCTGATCTATCTCGATTACAACGCGAGCACACCGGTTGATCCAGCCGTGGCGGAAGCGATGCGGCCATTTTTGGACGGCGCGTTCGGCAATCCGTCCAGCGGCCATTGGGCCAGCGCGCCGGCGAAGGCCGCGCTAGATCGGGCTCGCAGCCAGGTCGCTGGACTCCTCGGCGTAGCACCCGATGAGATCGTATTCACCAGCGGTGGCAGCGAAGCCAACAACCTTGCGATCGAGGGCACGTTCTTCGCGCCGAACCGAAAAGGGACGCACATCATCACCTCGGCCATCGAGCATCCCGCCGTCCTTGCTCCTTGCCGGTTTCTCGAACGGTTCGGCGCGACTGTCACGTACGTTCCGGTAGACGGGACAGGCTTAATCCATCCAGAGGACGTGCGGCGCGCCGTTACTCCGCAGACGCTGTTGATCAGCATCATGCACGCCAACAACGAAGTCGGCACCATCCAGCCGATCGCTGAAATCAGCGCGATCGCGCGAGAGCACGGAATCCGCTTCCACACCGACGCGGCTCAATCGGTCGGAAAAATTCCGACCAAGGTGGACGAGCTCGGTGTCGATATGCTGACGATCGCCGGTCACAAGCTCTACGCGCCAAAGGGCGTCGGCGCGCTCTATGTCAGGCGAGGCATCGAGCTTGAGCCGTTGGTCCACGGCGCCGGTCATGAATCGGGCCGACGCGCCGGAACCGAGAGTGCCTTGCTGGCAGTCGGGCTTGGGACCGCCTGTGCACTGGCCGCGGATCTTGCACCTATGGACCACGTCCGGGTCTTGCGCGATCGTTTATGGCAGGCACTGCAAGACAGGTTCGGTGAAGGCGTGGCGCTCAACGGCCATCCCACGCATCGCTTGCCGAATACCCTCAACGTAGCGTTCGTTGGCAAAATAGGCGCGGACATCCTGGGTCAGCTACGCGATACCGCGGCGTCGACAGGTTCGGCGTGCCATTCCGGGCAGATCGAACTCTCACCGGTCCTCGCGGCCATGCGCGTGCCCGAGAGGACCGGAATGGGGGCGATACGTTTCAGCTTGGGAAGGCAAACGACAGTCGACGAGATCGACCACGTCGTCGTACGCCTGGCCGCAAGCGCGGCGGTCTGATCGCTTCGACTACCGCTTCGTCGCCAGCACAAGAGCCGGTTGATTCGCGTTATCTGCCGCGGTGTGGACATCCATACCTCCTCCAATAGCTTGCGGCGGGTCACGCCGAGCCGCCGGATCGGCCGCTCCTCGTTGAGCCGGGTCATTAGCTCGGTGATCGCCGCGTTGACCTCGGCGAGGCTGTGGAAGGTGCGGTGGCGCAGCCGCCCGAGCAGCCAGCGCTCGACCATGAGGACCGCCTGTTCGACCTTCGCCTTGTCCCATGGCCGTCGCGGCCTGGCCGGCAGAATGGCGGTGCCGTAATGCGCCGCCATGTCGGCGTAGCTGCGGTTGATCTGCGGGTCGTAGAGGCAGGCCTTGATCACTGCGACCTTGGTATTGTCCGGCACCAGCAGCGCCGGCACGCCGCCGATCGCCTCGAAGGCGCCGACGTGGCCGCTGATCCAGTCGGCGAGCCCCTGCGTCCAGGTCGCCTGCGCGTAGGTGAAGCTCGATGCGCCGAGCACCGCGACGAAGATCTGCGCGGCGCGTCGCTCGCCGGTGAACCGGTCGATTACCACCGGCACGCCGTCGCCGGCATAGTCGACGAACAGCTTGTCGCCGGCCGTATGCGACTGGCGCATCGTCACCGACAGGCGGCCTTCCCAGGCGCGGTAGAGCTCGCAGAACCGCGAATCACGATACCCGCCGGGTTCGCCTGCGATGTACTCGTCCCACAGGATCGACAGCGTCACATGCTTGCGCCGGAGTTCGCGGTGTACCGCCGCCCAGTCCGGCTCGGCCTGCCGGCGATGGCCCCGCCGGGTGCCGGGACCGGCTCCCGCGCTGGCGAACAGCCGGGCTTCCAGCGCAGCGTCGGTGATGTCGTCGGGCAATGGCCAGGTCAGCCCCGCCGCCTCGAACCGGTGGATCGTCAACCGCACCGTCGAAGGGGCTGTCCCCACCCGCCGCGCAATCTCGCGGGTCGGCATCCCGGCCGACTTCAATCTGATCACATCGCGCACATGGCGCATCGCAAACCTCTCCGTCGGCATCCAGGTCCCCCTTCGCAAAGCCGAAAGGCGGGACCGTATCGGAGCCAGAAGAGGCCTCGTCACCCCGGGTTCGCCCTTGCGATACCCCGGGCGACATCATCCCGGAATGGTGGGCGAGATCATTCCGGAATCGTGGGCGACATCGAGCGGAATCAGCAATTGAGCATCGTCATCCAGAAGACGCGCCAACTCACAATGCAGAAGACCGCGATCAGATTGACCAGACGCTCAGCAGTTCGCAATTTTGAGTCCTCTGCTTTGCAGCCCGATTTGAGGATCTTATGGAAGACTTCGATCTTCCACCTCAAGGCATACCATTCGATCTTATTGATGGCGTCCTTGCGCGATTGGACCGGGAGATCGGTGAGGAGCTTCCACTCGATTTTCTTTCGCCGCTTCGGCCTTCCCCGCTCCTGAGCGTGGATCACGGTCAGAGTGAGTGCGGGATATTTCGTCTGTTTGCCGATCGGCGGCAGGACGCGTATCTTGCGGTACCTGATCTCAAGAACGGCGTCGTCGGGATCGCCTTTGTCGTCCTTGACCTTGATCCGATGTAGACCCTTGATCGTCACCTCGTCCATTTCGTCGGCAATTGTATGATTGCCGTCCCCGGCAAGCCGATCAACACAGGTTCGCACCAGGAAATGCGTTCCGACCTCCTCGGCCAGGCAAAACAGCTCATAGATGTCGCTCTCGCGATCACCAATATGAACGCATCGTCCAGGAGCAGCGAGAAGGTCGGTCGATTGCCGTAAATTCTCGAGCCAGCGGATGCTCTCCTTCTGCTCGATCGGCACCCGTGTCGGATTGATCTTTCGCTTCAGCGCCGTCGTCCCCTTGAACTTCTTGCGGGTCCAGAACTTGATTGCCGACAGTCCGAGCGGAAGCCCCTCGGTCGTCACGGCGAGACTAGAATGCATCAGGATGCCGCACTGTGTGCGTCCTGCCGTCTTGCCCGTAAAGCCGATCAGATCCGGCTTCTCGCGCTTGAAGCTGAATTCCGTCGTGTCATGGAGGACGAGGATCGTAAGCGCGATTTTCCCCTCACGTTGACGCCGGCGGTTTTGAAGGATTGCCCTAGTATCGGGCGATACCGGGCCGTTCAGGCAGTGGCGGCTTTGTGGAAGTTGAAGGGCAGCAGGTCGGTAATATCGGCGTCGCCGGCGCGCTGAGGCAATTCGGTGAGGACGTGGCGCAACCACGCTAACGGCTCGACACGTGAGGCGCGGCAGGTCAGCATCAGGCTGTAGACGACGGCACTGGCCTTGGCTCCGTCCACGGTATCGCTGAACAACCAACTCTTCCTGCCAGTTGCAAAAACCCTGATGTCGCGCTCCAGAAGATTGTTGTCGATCGGCATGCAGCCGTCCCCGGTGTAGCGCGTCAGATATTCCCATTGGTTTCGGGTGTAGGATACGGCGTCGCCGAGCTTGCTGTCAGGCAAGACCTTCGGGGCCATGTCATCGAGCCATACCTTGAGAGCATTGAGGGTGGGAACACTATGTTGCTGGCGGAAGCGGCGAATGCAGTCGGCCTGTGTTTCACCCTTCTCCGGTATTCCGTCCCGCGCCTGCCTTTCAACCCGGTAGAGCTGGTCGAAGAACCGCAGCGCCTGCTCGGGCGGACCGCCGCCCTTCTTCCTCGCCCTGAGGGCATCGACAAAGCGCCGCCGGGAGTGGGCCATGCAGCCGATGTGGGTGGCCCGTTCCAGCGTGCGCCATGCGGTATAGCCGTCACTCATCACGATGCCGCGGTAATCGCCGAGGAAGGCCTGGGGGTGGATTTGGCCGCGGCCCGGCTGATAATCCAGAAGAACGATGGGCTCGTGACTGCCCTTGCCGCTGCGATAAGCCCACATATACGATGTGCTGGTGGCCTTTTTATCCTTCTCCTTGAGGACCTGAACCGTCGTCTCGTCGCCATGGATGAGAGGCTGCGATCTGAGCCGCAGCTTCAGGGCGTCATAGATGCGGGAGAGATCTTTCTCGCTCGAGCCGATCACCCAGCGACCCAAAGCGCCGCGGCTGACCGGAACGCCGGCGCGTTCGAAGGCCTGCGCCAGGCGGTAGAGCGGCGTGCCATCGACATATTTGTGAACCAGCGCGAACGCCAGCGTTGAGGCCGTGGCAACGCTGCCCGGCAGCGGCTGCGTCGGCATCGGCGCGGTCACGACAGGGGCGTTGATTCCGGTGCGATCGCAATGGCGGCACGCATATTTGAAGCGTACGTTCTGTAAAACCTTCGCCTTCACCTCGATATGAAGTTGCTCGGTGACAGCCTCGCCCATGCGATGCATCTGGCCACGGCAGCAAGGACACGCCTTCTGATCGTCGGGCAGGTCATACTCGACGCGCTCACGCGGCAGGTTCGCCGGCAGCGGCCTGCGGCCGCGCTTCTTTCCCGTTGTGTTTTCGACGGGTGGCAAGCCCGTGTCCGGAAGTTCGGCGATATTGTTCGTTTCACTGCCGGCGTCATCCTCATCGGCGGCCTGCTCGGCTTCATTGAAGAGACGATCGACGTGCTTTTCGCTGCGTGGCGCAAAACGATGCAGGCGTGCCAGCGCCAGTTCTTCCTCGAGTTTGACGACGCGGTCGGCGAGTTGATGGTTCTCCGCCTGCAGCGCAGCAATGCGCGCCAACAGCACTTCAACACTCGGATAGCCGGTTCGATTCATCGGAATCTTGAATCTGAACCGTACCGACGCGTCAACCGCTCAACTCGAGAGCTCAGCCGGCAACCTGATAGTGCCGCACCGGATGGCGGACCATCGCATCGATATCGATGCCATCAAGGATCCAGTGCAATTGCTCGGTCGTAAGCCGGACGACCGCCTCCTGGCGGCGCGGCCATCGGAACTTGTCCTCGGTCAGCCGCTTCAGGACCAGCACAAAGCCGGACCGGTCGAAGAACAGCAACTTCATCCGGTCGCAACGGCGATTGCAGAACGCAAAAACCGCCGGCGTGAATGGATCGAGCGCCATCGTCTCCTGGACCAGGACCGCAAGGCTGTTGATGCCAGCCCGGAAGTCGATCGGCTCACGGTGCAGATAGACCTGCCGGTCACCGCCCAGTCTGAACATGGCCCAGTGCTCCGATGATCGCCGTCAATGCATCCACATCGCCGCATTCCAGCGCGAGCTTCACGCCGTTCGGCAGCGACACGCTCACTTTGGCCGGAGAACAAAAAGCTGGAGTCCCTTTGGGTTCCGAACCACGCACTTCATCGCAAGTCGCCGGCAAATCCACCGTCGCCACGCTGTCGTGCCGCGACAGGGCTCGATCGGCGGCCCCCTCAAGCTGAACCGGGATGAACGCCGGGCGTGAGGACGGCGGCAGCGACCTGGTCGCGGTGTGCTTCTTGATCCACTTCCGAAGCAGGTTCGCGTTGACCCCATGTTCGAATGCAAGCCTCGATACCGAAACCCCAGGCTCAAGGCAGGCCGTGACAAGACGCTCTTTCGATGCCGCCTCGTAGCGCCGGCGACCGTTCCGGCCAACAAGCCTGACCCGCAGTTTCTGATCGTCCGCTGCCATCACAAGGTGTCCACCTATTTTGGTGGACACCTCATGCATCAGAGCACTCAAAAGCAAAAGGTGCGGAGAAATTCGCGCTTACCAGGAATTTGCTGACCCGGGACCTCACCCGTATCGCCGATCTTCCCACTTCGCGTCTGCACGAACTGCTGCCCTGGGAATGGAAGCTTCTGCGCCAGGCTGCAGAGCCCTCCGATCAGCGGGCCGCCTGATCTTCACCCAACGCCATCATAGCGCTCTCGAGACCCGCGCGCATGCGTCAATCGGGCGGCCCTCGTCGTGTGCGTACCGAGGAAGTCGCTATCCCAGACGTCCATCTCGACGATGCGCCAGCGGCCGACAAAGGCCTGGGCGAAGCCGGGCACCTTGGCCATCAGCCAGTCTCCGCGATCAACTTGGGCAGCCGCACCAGATTGTAGGCGGTGGCAGCGAAGGTAAAGGCCCATGCGACACGATCACGCCCACGGAAGCTGGTCTTCTCTTGCCCGGCGACCGTCTTGATCCAGCCGAATGCCTCCTCGATCCGCTTGCGGATGCGCTGGCTGACGGCATAGCCGCCGTGCCGGGTCGTACGCCCGTCGATCGCAGAGCTGCGGCCGCTGGTATTCTGCGCAACATGCGGTGTCACGTTCATCGAGCGCAGCTCGTTGACGAAGTCTTCTGCATCGTAGGCCTTGTCGGCGCCAAGCGTGATCGCTGTCGGCCGATCGGCACGCTGCTCGATCATGTGTAGCGCGGCTACCCGTTCGGCATGCCCGTCGGCCTGCGTCAGGCAGGCGTCGACCAGCAGGCCGTGGCGGTTCTCCATCAGCCCATGCCCGATGAAGCACAGCTTCGTCTCCTTGCCTTTCCCCTTGCGGTACAGCCTGGCATCCGGATCGGTTGTCGAAGCATGGGTGTCGTTGGAGCGTTTCTGGCCGTGGAAGTCCGCTTCGGCATTGCGCCCGCCACCTGGCGCCGGTGGCTCGCCGGAGCCGTCCTTCGGTTTGACGCTCTTCATCGAGGCCCAGGCCTCGATCAGCGTGCCGTCGACCGAGAAGTGATCGCTCGACAGAAGCCCCTTCACCCTGGGCTGCGCCAGCACCGCCGCGAGGAACTTGGCCGCGATGTCGCCTTCCAGCAGCCGGTCGCGGTTCTTCGAGAACACCGAATGGTCCCAGGCTGCATCGTCGACGCCGATGCCGACGAACCAGCGGAACAGCAAATCATATTCCAGCCGCTCCATCAGAAGCCGCTCCGAGCGGATCGAATAAAACGCCTGCAACAGCATCGCCCGCAGCAGCTTCTCCGGCGGAATCGACGGCCGCCCAATCGGCGAATAAAGCGCGGCGAGCTCGCGTTCCAGCACCGCCAGCGCCTCGTTCACGATCGTCCGGATCGCTCGCAGCGGATGATCACGCCGCACCCGTGCTTCCAGATCGACGTAGCTGAACAGCTCGCCCGTTCGATTGTCGTCGCCGCGCACGCACCGTCTCCGAATCTCGTCGGAGCCAATGAATCATGGTCGTCGCTCGCCGGCGAGCGCCTTTTTCAACAGCCTGCTAGATGACAGATTACTGGGCGGCGCGGAGCCAGTGCATCAGCAAGCGGCAAGCGCGAGACTGTCTCGGGCAGGCGCCGGAGACTCGGAAGCGTTAGTACCTAGGCCATTTTTGACCGTTTTTAAAAAAGGCGGCCCGTTTCTAAAAGAAAATACCAAGAACCAAACCATACCCTCGGCTCAAGCAATGGAGCTGATGTCGTCTATGAAGATGTCGTCTATGAAAGTGCCGTATCGACTTGACCAAACGGTGCTGAAGATTGGTTCGGAGTTTTCCATCGTGAGGACGAGTGAGAGCCTCGGGTGGCCGAACATCAACGCTAGTTTTGCAAGGGGACTCCCACACCGCTACGAAATAACCCATCCAGCCACGCCCGACGTTTGGATCGCCATGTCGTATAGTCCGATGGATGTATTTCTGAATGCGGGCGAGCGAGAACGGCGCTTTATCTTTCAGGACCGGCGGCTTCTGCTGCTCGCACCGGAGACCCCGATTGGGGTGCGTAGGGAGAGCGAGATTCGCGGACTTCACGTGTTTCTGAAGGCGGAGATCCTCGCCGAGGTTGCAAGCGAGATATTCGATCGCGACGCCAAGAGCTTTGAAATTGTCTCGGCATTCGGATTTCACGATCCCAGCATGAGCTTGCTGCTAGATTCCCTGAACTATGCACTCTCTGAGCCCGGACAGCATTCGAGCCTCAAGATCGAGCATCTTTCACGTGCGCTAGCGATCGACGTGCTCTCGAAGCATGTCACCTCAGCGCGATTCATTGGTGTTCAAGGCGCCGAACGCCTAACGACGAAGCAGGCTCGTTTGGTGACCGAATACATCCGCGAACACCTTTCTTCGGAAATACTTCTGAAGGATCTTGCGAAGCTGGTAGGAGTCAGCCGCACGCTTTTTATCAAGCGATTTAGGGCATCGTTTCATCAGACGCCGCATCGATACCTGATGGAGACGCGTATTCGTCGTTGCCAAGAATTGTTGGCAACGACCAGCCTGCCCCTGACGCACATTGCACTGATCTGCGGTTTCGCTGATCAATCGCATTTGAGCGTGTCCTTCAGGCGCGCCGTTGGCAAGTCGCCATCACAATATCGAAAACTCGCCTCCTAAGAGAACGCTTTAGAACGGATTACCTGGACGCGTCATCTGTGATCGCGCTATGCTATGCATGTGGACACGAGAGACGCGAGATCGCATTGCGGCGATCGAACAGACGACCTGACGCTATCCGACAGATCTCACGGATGAGACGTGGGAAAGGATTACCTAGTTCTTACCCAGGCCGAGAAGGCGGAGCCGCAAGCCAGGTGCGGACTTGCGCGAGGCGCTGAACGCGATCCTCCACATGACACCCTGGCGGAGGCTGGCGCATGCTGCCAAAGGATCTACCGCCCTCACCGTGTACCGGTGGCTTCGCCGTTTGGTACGAAACCCGCGTCTGGCGGCGGCGGACGCAATGCGGTTGACGCTGTTTCGTACCATCCATGGCGTCGCTTGCGGTTCGTTGGGTGGCGTTTGCAAGTCGTCCGTGAAGAACGCCGATTTCAGCCGGTGACGAGATGAAGGCGAACCGTGATCGGGGGCGAGGATTTGGGACAGCAAGAGAGCGAGCCACCGGATCAGACGGCGGAAGTTGTAGCCGACGGCGGCGAGGATGGCATTGGCGGCGTCGCCCTCGCGATGCCAGAGATAATTGCGGCCCATTCTGTGCTCGGATTTGAGATGACCGATGACCGGCTCGACGGCGGAACGCCGGCGCAGCTCGCGTTTGATCTTTGGCGTCACGCGCCGCTTCTGACCTGAGATGAACACCCTGAACTTGTAGTCGGGTGGCGCATTGTGGCCGCGATAGCCTTTGTCGAGAACGAGGCGCTCGATGATGTTGCCGATCAGTGCCTCCATGTCCGGAATCACGGTTTTGAGTGTATGGCCGTCATAGGGGCTGCCGGGCAGCGCTTTCACGTGGGTGACGAACTGGCCGCCTCGGGCGGGCGATAGCGTGGTGGCGACGGAGACCTTGACCCCGAACTCGTAGGGCCGGTGGGCCTTGCCCTTGCCGATGCACTCCACCTCCGGCGCATGCAGCGAATAGACCTTCTGGCCGCGCTGAAGCTGTTTCTGTTCAAGCACCCGTCGCGCCCGCGCCAGCATGCGCTCCAACACGATCCCACCGAGCAAATCGACGTTGCCACCGAGTTTGCGGCCAATGTCGCGGATGACGCGACCGAGATAGGTTCGGAGCGTCTTCAAGGCCCGGTTGGCGCGCTTAAACTGCTTGGCGTGGGCGTAGCGCTGGTGCTTGATCAGCGCGAACTTGCCGACCCGCCCATAGGACTGACGCAGCTTAATGCCGGCGCCCTTGGCGAGCCGCACCAGGATCTCACGGGCGCGGTTCAGAAGTCGCGCGTCGGTCGGGAACATCACGTTCTTGGGCTGCACCGTGGTGTGTGCGCCATGACGGCGCGAAGAAGGAGGTTGAGTATGTAGACCATCTTCCGAGCACTTGCTGCGCAAGAGATGAGGGCAGGCCCCTCGGACTCGGATTGCAGGATCAGAGTCCAAACCGCCACAAGCTGCTTTAGCTCAATGGCTGAGGTGGTGAGCGTTGCTGGAAAAGGCGGGCAATCAGCCTGTCAGGTGAGCCACGGGAAGACGAACGCAAGTAAACCGCCGATGATGCATCGAAAGTACAGTTCAGGTGTTGTCGAAACCGGGGGCGATACCACCTCCTGGGATCAAGCGCGGCGAGAGCCTGTCTATTGGCCGGGCGGCAACCGGTGTAGAGGCGGCGTGATCCCGATGGCAGGCTCTTGCGCGGAACATGGGAACCTGCGTCGCGATGCCAAGGGAGACCCCAAAGGCGGCGGACCCGCCGAGGGCAGAGTACCAATGCGCGACGCAGGGGCGGACGGGTTCGTAATAGTGATGAGGCCCGGTAATACGGGCGGAGCGAAGGGACCCGATCTTCCAGCCAAAGTCACAGGCCAACCGGAAACGGGAGGAGCCGATGACTGAGGCAAAGTCGTATCAGATCCCCAAACATCTCGTTTGGGAAGCTTGGAAACAGGTGAAAGCGAACCGCGGGTCAGCGGGTGTGGATGGGGTCTCCATCGAGGAATTCGAAAAGGACTTGAAGAGAAACCTCTACAAGATCTGGAATCGAATGTCGTCGGGGACATACTTTCCGCCTCCCGTCCGTCTCGTGGAAATTCCCAAGGCTAATGGAGGGAAGCGTCCGTTAGGAATACCCTCTATAGCTGACCGCGTGGCTCAGACGGTTGCAAAGATGGTTATGGAGCCGACGATGGAACGAATATTCCATCCCGACTCCTACGGCTATCGGCCCGGCCGTTCGGCGCTTGACGCAGTGGGGACAGCGCGAAAGCGTTGCTGGAAATTCGACTGGGTTATCGACCTTGATATCAAGTCGTTCTTCGACTCGATTCCTTGGCACCTGATCGAAAAGGCCGTCGCCCACCACACGGAACTGAGCTGGATTCGTCTCTACGTAAAGCGGTGGCTGCTAGCTCCCGTGGAGAAAGAAGACGGAATCCTAGTGGAGAGAACACGCGGAACCCCTCAGGGTTCAGTGGTTTCACCGCTGCTCGCAAATTTGGTTCTGCACTATGCATTCGATCGCTGGATGCAGCGGACCTTCCCTTGTTTGTGTTTCGAAAGATACGCTGACGATGTGATAGTCCATTGCAGAACTGAAAGCGAGGCTCGAACCGTGATGGAGGCGATCCGAAAACGTCTTGCGGAATGCGGTCTGGAGCTCCATCCGGAGAAAACCCGGATCGTCTACTGCAAGGATAATAAACGGAGAAAGGAATGCGAACACATCTCGTTCGACTTCCTTGGCTACACCTTCCAGCCGCGCAGCGCTCGCGATCGAAAGGGCGAGAAGTTCCTCAACTTCCTCCCGGCAATCAGCAACAAGGCTGCCAAAGGAATCCGACAAACCATTCGCTCATGGCGACTGGGTTCGACGCGAAACCACTGGAGTCTTGAAGAACTCGCCAAGCTGATTGATCCTGTCGTGCAAGGATGGCTGAACTATTACGGACGGTTTTACCGGACGGAATGTGTCAACGTCCTTCGTCACGTAAACGACGCGCTCGCCCGTTGGACGAGGCGGAAATACAAGCGGTTGAAAGGCCGGAAAGTCGCCTCAGTATATTGGTTGGGACGGCTCGCACAGCGCGATCCGAACCTACTCTATTTGTGGCGAGTCGGCATTCGACCTGCGGCTGGAAGATAGAAGCCGGATGAATCGAGAGGTTCACGTCCGGTTTCGTGAGAGCCTCGGGGTGCAATTCCCCGGGGCTACTCGACCGATGATGACGCGATTGAGATCGGACGGCTTGATCGCCTCGGTCTTGGTGGCGACCGCAAGGCTCTCCTGGAGCAAGGCTTGCAGCTTCTCCTCGCCCATGCGCTGGCGCCAGCGCGTCAGTGAGGAGCGATCGAACACCAGCCGGTGCTGGAAGAACTCTTCGCCGCAGAAGAACTGGTAATAGGGGTTCTCCACCCAGCGCTCGCACAACACCTCGTCGGAGAGGTCGTAGGTGTGCTTGAGAATGGCAAGTCCTGCCATCAGCCGCGTCGGCAGCGGCGGCCGGCCCGGCTTGTCCTCATAGACCGCCCCGAGCCGCTGCTCGAGGAACGACCAGTCGATCGTCCGCGAAAGCTTCACCAGCGGGTGACCCATATCGATGATCGCGTCCAGCCGGGAGCGCAGAAGATCGGCCTGTCCGCTGTCGCGTCGTTCCTTTGGCTTCATCGTCCCCTCCGATGTCACCACGGAATCACGACGTGCGATTCGACGGAATCCTGAAAATGACATTGCAAGCTTTTGGCTCCTCCAAGCCCGAAAGCTTGCAATCTCAAACCTCTCTCCGGTCCAGAAATCGACTCCCGCTCAATGGCTTGGGAAGTTCTTCGCGGAAGACTTGCAAGCGTAACAGCCTGCCGAACAGCCCTTGCGACGCAAACACCACCACCGCATTGCCTCACGCATCCATACTCCCGAGTACGGTCCGTTGTCTCATTTATTTTGCTCTCGACATTGGTTTTGAAGCCTGCCTCGCAAGCAGGCCCTTGCTCACCCCATCTGGCCTCCTATATTGCCATGTTTGACCATTCTCGATGCTGAGCATTTGTCACTGAGCGTTGAATGGCATCTGGCCTCTGAGTTTGACGGTCCAGGTCTGGAAGTTGGCGCCGATGCCGCCGTATTCGGCGCCTGCACCAACCATCACCCCATTTTCGAATCTGGCGTTGATGCCGGCGGCCGCCCGCGCTGACCAGCCCTGAAGCAGCGGTGTCGAGGCGAGCGGCAGGCCGCCTGCCTGCAGGATCGCGGCAGCATCGTCCAGGTTGAAATAGTAGTCGCCGTAAACACCGGCATAGGGAGCCAGCAGGATGCTGTCGGCCCAGGTGAAGGGATAGACCAACTTGACGCCGCCGGAGGCACGGCCGGTCGAGAAGTCATAGTTCGCCTGGCGGGTGCCGAGCGAGTCGACGTAAGCGCCCTGCTTCTCCCAAAGTGCGTAGACCTTGGCTGACGGTTCGATGGTGAAACCCAGCGCCTGGTAGGTGCCGGTCAGGCCGGTCGAGAGCATCCAGCGGTTGCCGCTGAAATTGCCCTGGGCGGTGCCGGCGACACCGTTGTAGCCGATGCCGGAATAGGCCACGGCTGCATCGTAGCGCAGCGAAGGCGTGATCTTCCAGCCCAGATATGAACCCACGGTCCAGCCGTTGCCGGTCAATTTGCCGTTGATGTCCTGCTCGGTGTAATTGAAGGTCTCATAGCCGCCGACCACACCGACAAGGAAGTTAGGCAACATCCTGTACGTCAGTCCCGCCAGCGCATTGACTTGTAGGCCGTAGAGCGGCGCAGCGGTCGTGGTCATGCCGGCCGCAGTGGTCGTCGAGGTCAGGCGATCTAGACCGGTGCCGCGAACGTCGACCCAGAACAGCCAGTCCTTGTTCTCCCGGATCCTCTTTGGCGACACCTTGCGCGGCGTCTGCGGATCGATCGCGGCGAAGGTGTCATTGATCCGCGACGCGGGATTGCGTCGGCTGCCGCCAGACGCGGGGGCCGCGCCATATGCGTTGCCTGCTCCGCTGTCGAAGATGTTGCTGCGGGGTCCGGTGCCGGACGTGGACGCCGCATCGCCCTGATCGTCGCGGCTCTCGTAAGGGTCCGCGGCGAAATTGAAACGGACGCCCAACTGGCCCGGGGTCGCGAAGATCCAGTCCTGGGCGAATCCCTCGCTGATCGCATCGTCGATCGCACCCGAGATCGCCTGTCCGGAGTTTTGCGCCACGATCCTGGAGAGGTTGACCTGCAGCTGACGCAGCTTGACACTGTCGGCCGGGATATTGACGGTCTGGCTGAGGACGGGTGAGGTGCTCGCGGCGAATACGGTGTTGCCACCATAGCTGGCCGTAATCGAATGAGTTCCGACCGCGAGCGTCGTGGTGGCGAAGGAGGCAATGCCTGCGGACAGCGTGGCGGAGCCGATCACCGCGCCGGCATCCTTGAAGACCACGGTCCCGGCCGGCGTTCCACCGGATCCGGTGACGGTCGCGGTGAGGGTGACGGGCTGACCGTAACTGCTGGGATTGAGCGACGACGCCAGCGTCACGCTCGTAATTGCCTGATAGCTGAATTTGTCGGCCGCGGACGTCGCGCTGGTGCCGCCCGGCGTGGTCACGGTGACGTCAACCGTGCCGGTCCCCGCCGGCGCCGTCGCGCTGATCGACGTCGCCGAATTGACCGTGAAGCTGGTGGCCGCGCTGGCGCCGAACTTCACCGCGCTCGCGCCAGTCAAGCCCGTGCCGGTGATCGTCACCGACGTGCCGCCGGACGCGGGTCCGGAGGCCGGCGACAGCGAGGTCACCGTCGCCGTCGGCGCCGGCGCATAGGTGAAGCGGCCCGGCGACACCGTGCCGCCCGGCGTCGTCACGGTGACATCGACCACACCGCTGCCGGCTGGCGAGGTCACCGTGAGCGACGTCGCCGAGTTCGCCGTGATCCGCGCCGCACTGGTGCCGAACGTCACCGCGCTGGCATTGGCCAGGTTGGTGCCGGCGATCGTCACCACCGTGCCGCCGGCCTCCGGACCGGAGGTCGGCGACAGCGACGTCGCCGTCGGCGCCGCGACATAGCTGAAGCGGCCCGGCGACACCGTGCCGCCCGGCGTCGTCACCGTGACATCGACCACACCGGTCCCCGCCGGCGAGGTCACCGTGAGCGAGGTCGCCGAGTTCGCCGTGATCCGCGCCGCGCTGGCCCCGAACGTCACCGCGCTGGCATTGGCCAGGTTGCTGCCGCTGATCGTCACCACCGTGCCGCCGGCCTCCGGACCGGACGTCGGCGACAGCGACGTCGCCGTCGGCGCCGGCGCATAGGTGAAGCGGCCCGGCGACACCGTGCCGCCCGGCGTCGTCACCGTGACATCGACCACACCGCTGCCGGCTGGCGAGGTCACCGTGAGCGACGTCGCCGAGTTCGCCGTGATCCGCGCCGCACTGGCCCCGAACGTCACCGCGCTGGCATTGGCCAGGTTGGTGCCGGCGATCGTCACCACCGTGCCGCCGGCCTCCGGACCGGAGGTCGGCGACAGCGACGTCGCCGTCGGCGCCGCGACATAGCTGAAGCGGCCCGGCGACACCGTGCCGCCCGGCGTCGTCACCGTGACATCGACCACACCGGTCCCCGCCGGCGAGGTCACCGTGAGCGAGGTCGCCGAGTTCGCCGTGATCCGCGCCGCGCTGGCCCCGAACGTCACCGCGCTGGCATTGGCCAGGTTGCTGCCGCTGATCGTCACCACCGTGCCGCCCGCTTCAGGACCCGACGTCGGCGACAGCGACGTCGCCGTCGGCGCCCCGACATAGCTGAAGCGGCCCGGCGACACCCTGCCGCCCGGGTTGTTCACCACCACGTCGACCGTCCCGGTCCCCCTCGGCGTGATCGTGGTGATCGAGGTCGCCGACTTGGCCGTGATCCGCGCCATGTTGGGGCCGAACCACACCGATATCGTATTGGCCAGGTTGGTGCCGGTGATGGTCACGCTGGTGCCGCCCGCCTCGGGGCCCGAGGTCGGCGACAGCGACGTCGCCGTCGGCGCCGGCGCATAGGTGTACTGGTCGGCCGCAGACGTCGCGCTGGTGCCGCCCGGGGTGGTCACCACCACGTCGACCACACCGGTCCCCGCCGGCGCGGTCGCGATGAGCGACGTCGCCGAATTGACCGTGAAGCTGGTGGCCGCACTGGCCCCGAACTTCACCGCGCTGGCATTGGCCAGGTTGGTGCCGCTGATCGTCACCACCGTGCCGCCGGCCTCCGGACCGGACGTCGGCGACAGCGACGTCACCGTCGGCGCCCCGACATAGCTGAAGCGGCCCGGCGACACCGTGCCGCCCGGCGTCGTCACGGTGACATCGACCACACCGCTGCCGGCTGGCGAGGTCACCGTGAGCGAGGTCGCCGAGTTCGCCGTGATCCGCGCCGCACTGGTGCCGAACGTCACCGCGCTGGCATTGGCCAGGTTGGTGCCGCTGATCGTCACCACCGTGCCGCCGGCCTCCGGACCGGACGTCGGCGACAGCGACGTCACCGTCGGCGCCCCGACATAGCTGAAGCGGCCCGGCGACACCGTGCCGCCCGGCGTCGTCACGGTGACATCGACCACACCGGTCCCCGCCGGCGAGGTCACCGTGAGCGAGGTCGCCGTGTTCGCCGTGATCCGCGCCGCACTGGCCCCGAACGTCACCGCGCTGGCATTGGCCAGGTTGGTGCCGGCGATCGTCACCACCGTGCCGCCGGCCTCCGGACCGGAGGTCGGCGATAGCGACGTCGCCGTCGGCGCCGGCGCATAGGTGAAGCGGCCCGGCGACACCGTGCCGCCCGGCGTCGTCACGGTGACATCGACCACACCGCTGCCGGCTGGCGAGGTCACCGTGAGCGACGTCGCCGAGTTCGCCGTGATCCGCGCCGCACTGGTGCCGAACGTCACCGCGCTGGCATTGGCCAGGTTGCTGCCGCTGATCGTCACCACCGTGCCGCCGGCCTCCGGACCGGAGGTCGGCGACAGCGACGTCGCCGTCGGCGCCGCGACATAGCTGAAGCGGCCCGGCGACACCGTGCCGCCCGGCGTCGTCACCGTGACATCGACCACACCGGTCCCCGCCGGCGAGGTCACCGTGAGCGAGGTCGCCGAGTTCGCCGTGATCCGCGCCGCGCTGGCCCCGAACGTCACCGCGCTGGCATTGGCCAGGTTGCTGCCGCTGATCGTCACCACCGTGCCGCCCGCTTCAGGACCCGACGTCGGCGACAGCGACGTCGCCGTCGGCGCCCCGACATAGCTGAAGCGGCCCGGCGACACCCTGCCGCCCGGGTTGTTCACCACCACGTCGACCGTCCCGGTCCCCCTCGGCGTGATCGTGGTGATCGAGGTCGCCGACTTGGCCGTGATCCGCGCCATGTTGGGGCCGAACCACACCGATATCGTATTGGCCAGGTTGGTGCCGGTGATGGTCACGCTGGTGCCGCCCGCCTCGGGGCCCGAGGTCGGCGACAGCGACGTCGCCGTCGGCGCCGGCGCATAGGTGTACTGGTCGGCCGCAGACGTCGCGCTGGTGCCGCCCGGGGTGGTCACCACCACGTCGACCACACCGGTCCCCGCCGGCGCGGTCGCGATGAGCGACGTCGCCGAATTGACCGTGAAGCTGGTGGCCGCACTGGCCCCGAACTTCACCGCGCTGGCATTGGCCAGGTTGGTGCCGCTGATCGTCACCACCGTGCCGCCGGCCTCCGGACCGGACGTCGGCGACAGCGACGTCACCGTCGGCGCCCCGACATAGCTGAAGCGGCCCGGCGACACCGTGCCGCCCGGCGTCGTCACGGTGACATCGACCACACCGGTCCCCGCCGGCGAGGTCACCGTGAGCGAGGTCGCCGTGTTCGCCGTGATCCGCGCCGCACTGGCCCCGAACGTCACCGCGCTGGCATTGGCCAGGTTGGTGCCGGCGATCGTCACCACCGTGCCGCCCGCTTCAGGACCAGACGTCGGCGATAGCGACGTCGCCGTCGGCGCCGGCGCATAGGTGAAGCGGCCCGGCGACACCGTGCCGCCCGGCGTCGTCACCGTGACATCGACCACACCGCTGCCGGCTGGCGAGGTCACCGTGAGCGACGTCGCCGAGTTCGCCGTGATCCGCGCCGCACTGGTGCCGAACGTCACCGCGCTGGCATTGGCCAGGTTGGTGCCGGCGATCGTCACCACCGTGCCGCCCGCTTCAGGACCAGACGTCGGCGACAGCGACGTCGCCGTCGGCGCCCCGACATAGGTGAAGCGGCCCGGCGACACCGTGCCGCCCGGCGTCGTCACCGTGACATCGACCACACCGGTCCCCGCCGGCGAGGTCACCGTGAGCGAGGTCGCCGAGTTCGCCGTGATCCGCGCCGCGCTGGCCCCGAACGTCACCGCGCTGGCATTGGCCAGGTTGCTGCCGCTGATCGTCACCACCGTGCCGCCCGCTTCAGGACCCGACGTCGGCGACAGCGACGTCGCCGTCGGCGCCCCGACATAGCTGAAGCGGCCCGGCGACACCCTGCCGCCCGGGTTGTTCACCACCACGTCGACCGTCCCGGTCCCCCTCGGCGTGATCGTGGTGATCGAGGTCGCCGACTTGGCCGTGATCCGCGCCATGTTGGGGCCGAACCACACCGATATCGTATTGGCCAGGTTGGTGCCGGTGATGGTCACGCTGGTGCCGCCCGCCTCGGGGCCCGAGGTCGGCGACAGCGACGTCGCCGTCGGCGCCGGCGCATAGGTGTACTGGTCGGCCGCAGACGTCGCGCTGGTGCCGCCCGGGGTGGTCACCACCACGTCGACCACACCGGTCCCCGCCGGCGCGGTCGCGATGAGCGACGTCGCCGAATTGACCGTGAAGCTGGTGGCCGCACTGGCCCCGAACTTCACCGCGCTGGCATTGGCCAGGTTGGTGCCGCTGATCGTCACCACCGTGCCGCCGGCCTCCGGACCGGACGTCGGCGACAGCGACGTCACCGTCGGCGCCCCGACATAGCTGAAGCGGCCCGGCGACACCGTGCCGCCCGGCGTCGTCACGGTGACATCGACCACACCGCTGCCGGCTGGCGAGGTCACCGTGAGCGACGTCGCCGAGTTCGCCGTGATCCGCGCCGCACTGGTGCCGAACGTCACCGCGCTGGCATTGGCCAGGTTGGTGCCGGCGATCGTCACCACCGTGCCGCCGGCCTCCGGACCGGAGGTCGGCGACAGCGACGTCGCCGTCGGCGCCGCGACATAGCTGAAGCGGCCCGGCGACACCGTGCCGCCCGGCGTCGTCACCGTGACATCGACCACACCGGTCCCCGCCGGCGAGGTCACCGTGAGCGAGGTCGCCGAGTTCGCCATGATCCGCGCCGCGCTGGCCCCGAACGTCACCGCGCTGGCATTGGCCAGGTTGCTGCCGGCGATCGTCACCACCGTGCCGCCCGCTTCAGGACCAGACGTCGGCGACAGCGACGTCGCCGTCGGCGCCGCGACATAGCTGAAGCGGCCCGGCGACACCGTGCCGCCCGGCGTCGTCACCGTGACATCGACCACACCGGTCCCCGCCGGCGAGGTCACCGTGAGCGAGGTCGCCGAGTTCGCCGTGATCCGCGCCGCGCTGGCCCCGAACGTCACCGCGCTGGCATTGGCCAGGTTGCTGCCGCTGATCGTCACCACCGTGCCGCCGGCCTCCGGACCGGACGTCGGCGACAGCGACGTCACCGTCGGCGCCCCGACATAGGTGAAGCGGCCCGGCGACACCGTGCCGCCCGGCGTCGTCACCGTGACATCGACCACACCGGTCCCCGCCGGCGAGGTCACCGTGAGCGAGGTCGCCGAGTTCGCCGTGATCCGCGCCGCGCTGGCCCCGAACGTCACCGCGCTGGCATTGGCCAGGTTGCTGCCGCTGATCGTCACCACCGTGCCGCCCGCTTCAGGACCCGACGTCGGCGACAGCGACGTCGCCGTCGGCGCCCCGACATAGCTGAAGCGGCCCGGCGACACCCTGCCGCCCGGGTTGTTCACCACCACGTCGACCGTCCCGGTCCCCCTCGGCGTGATCGTGGTGATCGAGGTCGCCGACTTGGCCGTGATCCGCGCCATGTTGGGGCCGAACCACACCGATATCGTATTGGCCAGGTTGGTGCCGGTGATGGTCACGCTGGTGCCGCCCGCCTCGGGGCCCGAGGTCGGCGACAGCGACGTCGCCGTCGGCGCCGGCGCATAGGTGTACTGGTCGGCCGCAGACGTCGCGCTGGTGCCGCCCGGGGTGGTCACCACCACGTCGACCACACCGGTCCCCGCCGGCGCGGTCGCGATGAGCGACGTCGCCGAATTGACCGTGAAGCTGGTGGCCGCACTGGCCCCGAACTTCACCGCGCTGGCATTGGCCAGGTTGGTGCCGCTGATCGTCACCACCGTGCCGCCGGCCTCCGGACCGGACGTCGGCGACAGCGACGTCACCGTCGGCGCCCCGACATAGCTGAAGCGGCCCGGCGACACCGTGCCGCCCGGCGTCGTCACGGTGACATCGACCACACCGCTGCCGGCTGGCGAGGTCACCGTGAGCGACGTCGCCGAGTTCGCCGTGATCCGCGCCGCACTGGTGCCGAACGTCACCGCGCTGGCATTGGCCAGGTTGGTGCCGGCGATCGTCACCACCGTGCCGCCGGCCTCCGGACCGGAGGTCGGCGACAGCGACGTCGCCGTCGGCGCCGCGACATAGCTGAAGCGGCCCGGCGACACCGTGCCGCCCGGCGTCGTCACCGTGACATCGACCACACCGGTCCCCGCCGGCGAGGTCACCGTGAGCGAGGTCGCCGAGTTCGCCGTGATCCGCGCCGCGCTGGCCCCGAACGTCACCGCGCTGGCATTGGCCAGGTTGCTGCCGGCGATCGTCACCACCGTGCCGCCCGCTTCAGGACCAGACGTCGGCGACAGCGACGTCGCCGTCGGCGCCGCGACATAGCTGAAGCGGCCCGGCGACACCGTGCCGCCCGGCGTCGTCACCGTGACATCGACCACACCGGTCCCCGCCGGCGAGGTCACCGTGAGCGAGGTCGCCGAGTTCGCCGTGATCCGCGCCGCGCTGGCCCCGAACGTCACCGCGCTGGCATTGGCCAGGTTGCTGCCGCTGATCGTCACCACCGTGCCGCCGGCCTCCGGACCGGAGGTCGGCGACAGCGACGTCGCCGTCGGCGCCGGCGCATAGGTGAAGCGGCCCGGCGACACCGTGCCGCCCGGCGTCGTCACGGTGACATCGACCACACCGCTGCCGGCTGGCGAGGTCACCGTGAGCGACGTCGCCGAGTTCGCCGTGATCCGCGCCGCACTGGTGCCGAACGTCACCGCGCTGGCATTGGCCAGGTTGGTGCCGGCGATCGTCACCACCGTGCCGCCGGCCTCCGGACCGGAGGTCGGCGACAGCGACGTCGCCGTCGGCGCCGCGACATAGCTGAAGCGGCCCGGCGACACCGTGCCGCCCGGCGTCGTCACCGTGACATCGACCACACCGCTGCCGGCTGGCGAGGTCACCGTGAGCGACGTCGCCGAGTTCGCCGTGATCCGCGCCGCACTGGTGCCGAACGTCACCGCGCTGGCATTGGCCAGGTTGGTGCCGGCGATCGTCACCACCGTGCCGCCGGCCTCCGGACCGGAGGTCGGCGACAGCGACGTCGCCGTCGGCGCCGCGACATAGCTGAAGCGGCCCGGCGACACCGTGCCGCCCGGCGTCGTCACCGTGACATCGACCACACCGGTCCCCGCCGGCGAGGTCACCGTGAGCGAGGTCGCCGAGTTCGCCGTGATCCGCGCCGCGCTGGCCCCGAACGTCACCGCGCTGGCATTGGCCAGGTTGCTGCCGCTGATCGTCACCACCGTGCCGCCCGCTTCAGGACCCGACGTCGGCGACAGCGACGTCGCCGTCGGCGCCCCGACATAGCTGAAGCGGCCCGGCGACACCCTGCCGCCCGGGTTGTTCACCACCACGTCGACCGTCCCGGTCCCCCTCGGCGTGATCGTGGTGATCGAGGTCGCCGACTTGGCCGTGATCCGCGCCATGTTGGGGCCGAACCACACCGATATCGTATTGGCCAGGTTGGTGCCGGTGATGGTCACGCTGGTGCCGCCCGCCTCGGGGCCCGAGGTCGGCGACAGCGACGTCGCCGTCGGCGCCGGCGCATAGGTGTACTGGTCGGCCGCAGACGTCGCGCTGGTGCCGCCCGGGGTGGTCACCACCACGTCGACCACACCGGTCCCCGCCGGCGCGGTCGCGATGAGCGACGTCGCCGAATTGACCGTGAAGCTGGTGGCCGCACTGGCCCCGAACTTCACCGCGCTGGCATTGGCCAGGTTGGTGCCGCTGATCGTCACCACCGTGCCGCCGGCCTCCGGACCGGACGTCGGCGACAGCGACGTCACCGTCGGCGCCCCGACATAGCTGAAGCGGCCCGGCGACACCGTGCCGCCCGGCGTCGTCACGGTGACATCGACCACACCGCTGCCGGCTGGCGAGGTCACCGTGAGCGACGTCGCCGAGTTCGCCGTGATCCGCGCCGCACTGGTGCCGAACGTCACCGCGCTGGCATTGGCCAGGTTGGTGCCGGCGATCGTCACCACCGTGCCGCCGGCCTCCGGACCGGAGGTCGGCGACAGCGACGTCGCCGTCGGCGCCGCGACATAGCTGAAGCGGCCCGGCGACACCGTGCCGCCCGGCGTCGTCACCGTGACATCGACCACACCGGTCCCCGCCGGCGAGGTCACCGTGAGCGAGGTCGCCGAGTTCGCCGTGATCCGCGCCGCGCTGGCCCCGAACGTCACCGCGCTGGCATTGGCCAGGTTGCTGCCGCTGATCGTCACCACCGTGCCGCCGGCCTCCGGACCGGACGTCGGCGACAGCGACGTCGCCGTCGGCGCCGGCGCATAGGTGAAGCGGCCCGGCGACACCGTGCCGCCCGGCGTCGTCACCGTGACATCGACCACACCGCTGCCGGCTGGCGAGGTCACCGTGAGCGACGTCGCCGAGTTCGCCGTGATCCGCGCCGCACTGGCCCCGAACGTCACCGCGCTGGCATTGGCCAGGTTGGTGCCGGCGATCGTCACCACCGTGCCGCCGGCCTCCGGACCGGAGGTCGGCGACAGCGACGTCGCCGTCGGCGCCGCGACATAGCTGAAGCGGCCCGGCGACACCGTGCCGCCCGGCGTCGTCACCGTGACATCGACCACACCGCTGCCGGCTGGCGAGGTCACCGTGAGCGACGTCGCCGAGTTCGCCGTGATCCGCGCCGCACTGGCCCCGAACGTCACCGCGCTGGCATTGGCCAGGTTGCTGCCGCTGATCGTCACCACCGTGCCGCCGGCCTCCGGACCGGACGTCGGCGACAGCGACGTCACCGTCGGCGCCGGCGCATAGGTGAAGCGGCCCGGCGACACCGTGCCGCCCGGCGTCGTCACCGTGACATCGACCACACCGCTGCCGGCCGGCGAGGTCACCGTGAGCGAGGTCGCCGAGTTCGCCGTGATCCGCGCCGCGCTGGCCCCGAACGTCACCGCGCTGGCATTGGCCAGATTGCTGCCGGTGATCGTCACCACCGTGCCGCCCGCTTCAGGACCAGACGTCGGCGACAGCGACGTCACCGTCGGCGCGCCGACATAGCTGAAGCGATCCGCAGCAGAGGTGGCCGAGGTCCCATAGTTTGTCACCACGGTAATATCTACCGTGCCGGTTCCGGCCGGCGACACCGCCTGGATCCAAATGTGACGATTAAAGGCAGAGCCTCCCTGCTCAGATCTCACTTCGAAGCTTTGCGCATCGGCATTACCGAATTTTACCGCACTCACATGTATGTTTGGTACGCCCGTCGCAAGAAAATATGCGCCCTCAATCTTCACTTTGGTGCCGCCCGCCTCCGAGCCCCATGTTGGCGAGATCGACGTCACCGTGGGCGTCTTGTCATTCCCTAGGGCGCTCGCAGCGGTCATGGAGCCAGCGAGCACGACGGCGGCCAGAAAGATCAAGCGGATTGCACGGCCGAGAACGGCATAAAACGAATAAAGCACCACTTAACCCCCAAACGGCGTACGGATAGCCGTGGGGCGCGCATAAAATGTTTTGAACACCAGTTATCGGAATAACGGTCAGAATATTTGAAAAAAGAAATCTTCTAATCAGATGCCGCGAGCGCCCGCGGCGCTCGACCTGCCAGCTTCGCATGTCATGCCGCGCCCGCGCCGCCTGACGCCGGTTGTGCGCCGCTCGGCGCACTGCAGGATTTTGTGCCTTGCGCGCGCGTGATGGCCTGTCCTGTCTGGTCTCGGCAATCGTCAGAACCAGCCGGCAGGAGGCAGCGCCGCCATGTGCCAACCAGATCGCATCATTCGTCTCAAGATAGTGCTTTCCCGAACCGGTTATCTCGCTGCACCATCTACCGCAAGATCGCCGAGGGCACGTTCCCCGCCCAGCTCAGGATCAGCGCCAACGGTACAGGCTCGCACGAATCCGACACCGACAGATAGGTCGCAAACCCCGCCTCGTGGCGCGCCGTCAACGACAACGAATAGCCGCGCGGAAAGGCCGTCGACCATGACGCCGGGATGATGGACCGATCCCTTAAACTATCCCATCCCGGCCAACGATAACGTGGGCGGTCCCGATCCCGAGGTGTTGCGAAGATCGCTCAAGTCGCCCTCAGGCTGGTGCGCATCATTGGCAGACGTATGACGGGCGAGGACTTCGCCGCGCGGATTGCCGCCGACAACGAAAATACGTCCGCTACGGACATAGGGAAGGAACCGTGAAAGCTCGCCGCACGCCGTGACAGAGCGGCTATCGTCCCCAAAATAGGCGAATTAGTCGTTCGTGAAGAACTGGCGGCAGCTCCCGACTCAAGCGGTGCTTCGAGCCGGGACGGTCTCGAAGAACTTTCAATTACCCACATTTGACGTCGGATTTGAGCGAGGCGCCGCGGGCGAAATCTTGAATCGACAGAATCTGTTATGATTCATTGTTGAGCACCTGATTCGGAAGTGGGGTGCTCGATGGGTCTGTTGAAGGAACGCGCGGAGACGCGTGCTCAGCGATTGACGACCGGTATCGAGACGTGGGTTGATCGAGAAACTGCGGGATGCAAGTTTAAGGATGAGCGGCTTGGTCGCCGGTTCTGCAAATTGCTCGCACAAGTCGGAAGCGACATGGGTCAAAGCATCCCGTTGGTTTGTCAGGACTGGGCCAACACCAAGGCCGCCTATCGCTTCTTCTCCAACGAGCGGGTCAATGAGGCGGATATTCTTTGCGGTCATTTCGAGGCGACGCGCGGCTTTCAATTACCCACATTTGACGTCGGATTTGAGCGAGGCGCGGCGGGCGAAATCTTGAATCGGCAGAATCTGTTGTGATTCCTTGTTGAGCACCTGATTCGGAAGCGCGGGGTGCTCGATGGGCTTGGTGAAGGGACGCACGGGGGCGCGTGCTCAGCGATTGACGACTGGTATCGAGACGTGGGTTGATCAGGAAGTTGCGGGATGCGAGTTTAAGGATGAGCGGCTTGGTCGCCGGTTCTGCAAATTGCTCGCACAAATCGGGAGCGACATGGGTCAAAGCATCCCGTTGGTTTGTCAGGATTGGGCCAACACGAAGGCCGCCTATCGCTTCCTCTCCAACGAACGGGTCAACGAGGCGGATATTCTTTGCGGTCATTTCGAGGCGACGCGCGGGCGCGTAGCGGCGACGGAGGGACCGATCCTCGTCCTCCATGACACGACGGACTTCAGCTTCAAGCGCGAGAAGCCGGACCTGATCGGCTTTACGGGCAAGACGGCAGGACGCACACAGTGCGGCATCCTGATGCATTCGAGTCTCGCCGTAACGACCGAGGGGCTTCCGCTCGGACTGTCGGCAATCAAGTTCTGGACCCGCAAGAAGTTCAAGGGGACGACGGCGCTGAAGCGAAAGATCAATCCGACACGGGTGCCGATCGAGCAGAAGGAGAGCATCCGCTGGCTCGAGAATTTACGGCAATCGACCGACCTTCTCGCTGCTCCTGGACGATGCGTTCATATTGGTGATCGCGAGAGCGACATCTATGAGCTGTTTTGCCTGGCCGAGGAGGTCGGAACGCATTTCCTGGTGCGAACCTGTGTTGATCGGCTTGCCGAGGACGGCAATCATACAATTGCCGACGAAATGGACGAGGTGACGATCAAGGGTCTACATCGGATCAAGGTCAAGGACGACAAAGGCGATCCCGACGACGCCGTTCTTGAGATCAGGTACCGCAAGATACGCGTCCTGCCGCCGATCGGCAAACAGACGAAATATCCCGCACTCACTCTGACCGTGATCCACGCTCAGGAGCGGGGAAGGCCGAAGCGGCGAAAGAAAATCGAGTGGAAGCTCCTCACCGATCTCCCGGTCCGATCGCGCAAGGACGCCATCAAGAAGATCGAATGGTACGCGTTGAGGTGGAAGATCGAAGTCTTCCATAAGATCCTCAAATCGGGCTGCAAAGCAGAGGACTCAAAATTGCGAACTGCTGAGCGTCTGGTCAATCTGATCGCGGTCTTCTGCATTGTGAGTTGGCGCGTCTTCTGGATGACGATGCTCAATCGCTCCTCGCCGAATACCCTACCGCAAACCGCGCTGACAGATCCCGAAATCAGGCTTCTTGATCATTTTGTGAAAGACAGGGGTGGCGATTGCTCTCGACGAAGCACGCTCTCGCACTATGTCGTCAAGATCGCGCGGCTCGAGATCTGCTGTCGCAAATCAGGTCGGTCGAGAAAACGCTAATGGAACTGCACCGCGCCGATGAATGCAGCAAGCGTCTTGCAAAAATTCCCGGTGCCGGTCCTGTTGGTGCGTCACTCTTGATGATGAAGACACCAGATCCTCGTATGTTTAAGTCTGGCCGCGATTGTGCGGCTTGGATAGGGCTTACACCCAGAGATCATTCGACGGCCGGCAAGGTCAAGCTTGGGGTCATTACACGTGCCGGCGACGAAATGTTGAGGAGCACATTGGTGGTCGGCGCGACCGCTCTTCTTCAGCATGTAAGAGTAGGTCGAAGCAAACATGCCTCCCGATGGCTTGCCGACCTGCTGCAACGAAAAAGCCCCAAACTTGTCGCCGTGGCGCTTGCAACAAGATCGCCCGCGTTGCCTGGAAACTCATGGTGAGCGGTGAAACGTATCGGCGAATAGAGGAACAGCCAAAGGCTATATAGAGGATTGGCGACCACGGTGAGAACAGAAACTACCGCGTTGCGCTGATGCTGTGAACTTGCATGAGAAGAGCAGATGGTGCGATCGATCGATCCAAAACTCGTGACACTCCGTCATTCCCAGTGGCCCTCCGAGGGGCGCTGCCTTGTTAGGAACACGCGTTGCGGAACCCATCTTGGCCAGCGGTCATGTGCGACCGCATGCAAAGGCCGGACATACGGAGGCAAGCGATCCGTCAAATCACTGAACAATATCTTGCAAGGAGGGAGCCGTCCACATATGGGAATGGAAGCTCCTGCGCCAAGGCGACAAGCCCGCCAGCAGGCTGCCTGACCTTCACCCAAGCAATCATAGAGCTCACTGTGCCCGCGCGCATGCGTCAATCAGGCCGTATTCGTCGTATTTTTACGCTTCTTCTCACGAGCCTGACTTCAGCAAGATTGTCCGCACCGGCGCTCCACGAGACTGTCGCGCGGCCGCTGAGCGCCGCGCCGAAACAACGCGCGACGTTGTTAGCTTCAGCCACCGTTGTCGATCACTTAAGCTCTCGTTAGGTGCCGAAGCCCCAGACCGTCGTGTTGGGTAAGCCGTTTGCAGAGCCTCCTGCAAACCACATTGCATCGCGAAATGCGGTAGTGCCCAGATCGAGCACGGTCGCGCCCCAATTCGGTCCAAGCCCCATGGACCAGTTGCCGGACTGATCAGCGATGTTGCTGTCGGAAAACGCCAAACCCGCCTGACTCATGCCGCCGACGACGTAGAGTTGCTCGCCGAGCACGGCCACACCCGGACTGGAGCGTGCGGGCCAGGGCACGGTGTTGCTCAGACCGTTCCAAGTCGCGCCGTCTCCGCTTTGCCAAACGTCGGCGAGTACTCCGCCGGCGCCACTGCCGGCTATCACACACATGCCGTTACCGAAATTGACGAGACCGAACGCCGACCGAGCCGACCAGACCGCGGACGGCTTGACGCAGGTCCATGACACACCGTCCGTCGAACTCCAGATGTCGTTCATGAGCGTGCCGGACGCATTGCGCCCACCCATCACCCAGATCTTACCGGCGAACGCCACGCAGCCATGGTCTGCCCGGGCCGGCCAATGTTGTGTGGCAGCGACCTTCGTCCAAGTCACGCCATCGCTGCTGGACCAGATTTCGTCGAGCACGCCGCCATTCAGCGTTGCGCCTCCCGTGAGCCACAGCTTGCCCGCGAACACGCAGCCGGCCGCTGAAGTGCGCGGCGAGAATGCGGCGGCATTGTTGACGATCGACCAGGTAAATCCGTCGCGGCTGCTGAACACGATGCTTTTGAGATCGTCGGCGCCACCGGCCAGGAACCAGATCTGATCGAGAAATTCGGCCAGCAGGACCGGCCGCCCGCGCGTGTCCCAGGGGCCGGCGCCCGGCACCGATTTCCAGCCATTGGGAATCGGGATGATATCGAGCGAGGTCGCGGCCGGCCCGGCCTGGCCCTGCGCCGTGATGGTGTAGCGCTGGGCGGCGGTCGGAAAGATCGCGGTGCCATCGGACTGCGCGGGCACCGACGCACTTCCATTGATCGGCGGATCGACGGTGCAGGATTGCGCCGACGAAAACGCCCAGGACAGTGAAACCCGATCGCCGAAATGATAGCCCGTGGCGGGAACCGCGGTGAGCGCCTCGCTGACCGTCACGGGCAGCACGTTCACGGTCGCCGGCCCGCTGGTCTTGGTCCCGAGCGCGTCGTTGTAGGCGGTCACGGTGAACGTCGTGGTGCGCGCCACCGTGACCGGAAACCCGGTCTTGTCCGGCTGCGCTGGCGCCGGCACCTCGCCGCCATCGACCGGGCTGACCGTGCAGCGGTTCGCGTTGAAACTGGTCCAGGTCAGGCCGACCTGAGTGCCGCTCGGGACGTTGTCCTTGAGCGGCCCGACGCCCTGGAGCGCAAGCGTCGGCACCGCCTTCACCAGCGGCTGCGTCATGCTGCCGTCGTCGTAAGTCGGAATGTCGACCGACTGCAGATACAGATTTGTCGACGACGGATCGAAGTCGGTGACGATGTTGCTGATCCTGAATTCAGCGATCGCGGAGGCGCCGGTGCCGAGAATTTCCGGACTCTTCGGGTAGATCGCCCAGTACGGCGGATCATTCTGCCGATGATCCTGGACATCCCAGACGGTGCCGTAATCGCCATTGGTGCCGACGACGATATTCTTCAGGCGGTCGATCGTGGTCAATGCGCCATAGCCCGGCGCCCCGCTGGCGCTGACAAAGGTCAGGTAGAACACCGGCTTCCCCTGCTTGGCGCCGGGCGGCACCAGCGGCCCGCCGGTCGAATTGTTCAACTGCAGAACGAGCGTGTTGGGCGGAATGAGGTGCTGGTCGTTGACGTCGATGTAGACCGAGTTGCCCCCCACCATCGAGATGAACATCGAATCCGCAAGGCGCTTGTGCAGATTGGGCAGGTTCTGCAGCGAGAGCGGCAGCTGCGTGCCGGAGTTGGCGACGGTCGAGATGTTGTAATAGTCGATGTTGAACGATCCGGGGCCGGGCCGCCCGTTGGCGGTGATCTTCGTCAGGGTGAAAACCAGGCTCTGCCCTGGCTCCAGCTTGGTGTCGGCGATCGGCGTCAGGGCCCAGGATCCGAACAGCGCTGCCTGCCATCCGGCCGGAGGCGTGACCCGCATGGTCGCGAACTCCTTCGGACTGAGAACCGACGACACGGTGAAATAGAAGCTGGTCGGGCCGGCCGGAGTGATCTTGTCCTCGCTGACCGGCGCGCCGCCCTTCACGGTTACCGCCGCCGTCCCGCTATAGGTGATGGTGAAGGTCAGCACATTCTGGCTGGTGTCCTGCGTCACATAGAGGACGCTCTGTCCCTGCGCGTTCTGCAACTGGAACTGCACGGCAGGTTTCGCTGTCGTCTCCATCGCGCCCCTCCTCACCGGTTGGTGGACTTCTTGGCCTGGCTCAAGCTCAGCCATCCCTCGACCGCACGTCGCGGAAGCGTCGAGATCGCAACGCTCGCGGATTGGACAGGCTCGATCGTCCAGCCCGCGCCGCTCGGCTGCGTCACCCAATTCCAGACAAAGCCGCTTTCGGCAGGCACCGGTATTTCGGGCGGCCCGCCGGAGACGAACGGCGTGGTCAGGAACGTCACGGCCATGTTCGCAAGATCATCGGCGATCACGGCGGGAGGAATCGTCAGCTCCTTCATCGGAAGCAGCCCGGTCGTGGCGTGGACGGAAGCATGCGGGTCGACCAGCAGGGTCAGCAACACCGGCGGCACGCTGCGGTCGGCCGTTACAACGACCTGTCCGAACGATGGCTTCTTGACGCCGTGGCTGTCGCTGCTCCGCGCCGCCGGCGAGTAGAAGGTTTGATAGGTCGAGGGTTCGCCGTCCTCGATGAAGTAACCGACCATGCCGTCGTCGATATCGGAGAGCTCGCCGATTCGGACCGGCACCTGCAGTTGCGGCAGCTGGCCGTCCTGGCGCTCCAGCACGTTGTCGCTGGCGATCGCGGCGCCGAACGCCGACATGCTCTGGTCCATCGCCGGCAACCCCAGCAGGTCGAGCTTCACCGCGGCGCGAACCAGCGCAATCGGCCGCCCGATCAGGACCGACAATCCACCATCCTGCTTGTAGGTCCGCGGCGAGATGAAGCCCGCCGCATTGTCGATGGCGGCCAGGATTTCGCCGAGGTAGTCGACCGGCGTCGGACTGCCCGCCAATCCCAGCGCGAAATCGCGCAGATGCGGATTGGCGGAGGCGAACGCCTTCTCGATCGGCTGGCCATAGTTCGCGGTGTTGCCCGGCGCGCCCTGCCAGAACGGACCGAGCAGGTTGAACGATCCGATCGCCGTCCCGGCGGTATCGTAGATCGCGAGCGCATGGTCGAGATGGTTGTAGAGCACCCAGCCGATGACCGGAGTGGTGGCGGGATCGCTGTTGGTCTCGACCCGATCGTTGTCGGCCGCCAGCCAGTTGAAGCGCAGCGCTGCGGCCTGCGAGAGCCGTACCGGCAGATTGATCAGCCCGGAGCTGTCACCCGGAGCGATCAGGCTCTCGGCGCGGATCACTTTCGGCCGCTCGATATCCAGCACCTGACCGAAGGCATCGACGACGCGCAGCCGGTCGATCGCAAACGCGCCGTTGCGCAGCGGACAGAAGCTGTTGTTGCCGCGCGGCGAGTCGACGTTCTGCACGCCCACCGCATCCTTCACGTCCCTGTTGGTGAAGTTGGAGAAGAACAGTCCCTGCAGGATCGCGAGCGGATCGGACACCTCCATCTGCAGCACGCGATCGAGCATCAGGAACGCCTGATTGAAGCCGCTCAACGCCTGCGCCTGGGCCGACAGGTCGAGGTTGTCGAGAACGGTCTTCAGCTCACCGTCAACATCGTCGTCAGGGAAGTTCGCAAGGTAGGTCTTGATCTGTTGCGCGAGGTCGATCTCGCTATTGTGCGAGAGAACGATGGTGCCCTGATAGGTCCGCACGTACTTCGGATCGACCGGAATCGTGCCCTTGAATTGCAGGTCGATATCGGCCTCGTCGAGCTGATAGTTCTTGAGAATGAAACCGGAATCGTAGGGCGGCAGTCCGTTGGCATAGAAGCTGCTCTGCCATTGCAGGATGATCGGGACCCATGGCAGGCTCCACGGCTTGACCGATCCAGCCGCCCCCGGCGTACCCACAAATGTGATCGACGGCTGCTTGCCGCCGGCTTCGCCTTGCTGGGCACTCGTGATCGCGCTGACCAGGCCGGCATAATCCGCCGCCGGGTTGCCGCTGCCGCCGAGCGCGGCAACCGCTGCCGCCAGCACCGGCGCCTGCCAGACGTCGACGAAAAAGCCCTCGCCGACCAACGCGGCTACGACGTCGCCGAGGCCGTCCGGATCGGCCTGACCAAGCGTCGGCAGGTTCGCCGCGTGGATCGTGAACGCACTACTGCCGGCGATCATCGCGCTGACGAGATCGGCGCCGGTTCGACAGACCAGGTTGCCGCTCGGGTCTCGCGCCGCCGGCATCCGGTTGCGATAGGCCGATTGAACGTCGGAGCCCGAAAACAGCACCACCGGATTGCTCGGGCTCCAGTAGCGGGGGCCGTTGGTCATATCGAGCATATAGTCGGGGCCGATCAGCTGCTTCAGCGCATCGCCCTGGGTCTTGACGTCGTTCCTGATCGTGGTGATGGAGCCGAGCATGACGTTCAGCTCGGCGATCTCGGATTCGATGAACGTGCGCGCATCGTTCGGCGAGATCGGACTCGGCGGGGCCTGGGCCGGCGGATATTCGATGGACATGTAGCGGTACCAGTCCGCGAAGATGCGCGCGCGCAGGCTTTCGACTTCCTGGGTCGTTCGATCGAGCAGGCTTTGCGTCTCATTGAGTGCGTTCAGCGCATCGCCTGCCCCCGCCGGTAAACTCCTCTTCAGGTTTCGCGCGGCAGCCAACATCCTGTCGGACGCGCCGACCTCGCCGTCCTTCGCCTTCACCGGCACGATCACCCAGATCTGGCCGACATTGGTGCTGGTGAAGTCGGCCTGGTGCAGCACCTCGTCCATGTCGGCCAATCCGCCCGGCAGCGTGAGGCGGCTGAGGATCCCGGTCTGCAGCGCATTCAACACGAACTCGATCTTGGGCAGCGACTTCAGGTCGGGCTGCGCGGCGAGCAGCGCGGACACCGCCTCCGCGGAGGTGTTGCCGACGGCGATCTCGAGATCCGACGACGCAGCATGCGGGTCGATGAAATGCCGGTCGGGATCCCACGGGATTGCGGTCGTCAGCGCGCTGTAGATGGTCCGGGTCGGCATCGATGCGCCGGCGGCGAGCGCAAAGCTCCAATCGAGCTGCGCCGCGATCGCCGCAAGCTTCTGCTTGTTATCGGCCTGCGACGGATAAGTCACCCGCGACAGCGGGTCGTCGACGATGTCGGCATGCCATCCGATCAGAAGATAGGACATCCGCGTCGTGGCCGGCGGGAACCGCGTCTGGTCGATATCGCCGAGCGGATCCCACATGCCGAAGACGTTGGTGCAATATTGCGAGCTGGCCGCGTAATGCGCCTCGCCGAAGCCGAGCGCCGTCAGTTGCCCGCGTTCGGCGGTGGTGTCCTCGGCCCAGCCCACATAGGGAAATATCCTGCCAATCGTCTTGAACGACTTGTTGCTGGCGGCGATCGGATTCGGCTTGATCGGAATATCGAGGCTGACCGCGTTCTGGACCGGCAACAGGACCGTGTCGTTGCGCTTGTCCCAGAGCCGGTCACTCTCGACGACCCAGCCGGTCAGTTCGGTCACCGGGGCCGTGGCGACCGCGGTATTGGAAGCGATTCTCACCACCAGCCAGCGGTTGGGTGCAGGTGGGAACGTGATCTTGCCGGTGGCATCCTGGGTGCCGTGCGCGAGGCTTTGCGGAAGCGCCCAATGCAGATGGATGCCGACATCGAGCGGTTGCGAGGACGGCTGGAACGCCGTGGTGAGGACCTGATCGCTGGTATAGGGCCCGGGGTTGTTGGCGATGCCCTGATCGGCATAGGGCAGCAGCGAGAAGTCGGGCGCCAGGCGCGCAAAATCCTTGGTCCCGTAGGGATGGGTCGAGGACCCGTTGACGTCCGTCTTGCCGACGCAAAGCGCGGAGAGATCGATTGGGACGACCAGGGCCGAAGGGAGCGTTGCCATGCCGGATTACTTTGCTGCCGCAGGTTTGCTGCGAAACGTGACCTCTTGCGTGCCTTCGACCATCTCGAGCGCAAACTCCGCCGCGGTGAAAGGCAACGCGTCACCATTGGGCGCGTTGTTCGCCTTGTTTTTGTCGAGGAGATCCTTGACGTTGCCGGCCAGCTTGTTGATACGCAGCGCGCGCCGGTTGCCGGCGCGGTAGTCGACAGCGGCGGACACGCCCTCGAGCTGGTCGCCGGGTCTGGTCCCCGGCGGCGCGGTGGCCGGCACGGTGACGTAGCGCAACGGCTTGCCGCCATCGACGTCGATTCCGGAATGAAGCCCGACCGCCGGCTCGCGGATCACGACATGGTCGATCGTTCCGACCACTATGTAGAGCAGGATCGACGGCGACAGCAGGTCCATGCGTATCACGTCGGTAAGCTCGGTGCCCGCCTGGTCAAACGGAACGATCTCCAGCTTGGGCCAGCCGGGAACGACCTGGGAGCGCAGCAGGAAGCCGGTGACCGCAACCGGTTTGTCGTCGGCCGAGACGCCGCGCCGCGCCGAGGCGTGCAATTTCTGTCGCGTGACGGCGTGCTGTGCGGCCTCGGCATCGCTGGCATGGCCGATGCTGCACGCTCCCTCCACCAGCGCGTGAAGCCAGTTGAAGTCGATCTGGAAGAAGCGGATCGACTCGTTCGGCAAGAAGCGCTCATTGGCAACCAAATAGCGATACGGCAGGCCGTGCAGTTGCTCCAGCCGCTTCAGCCAATCGCTCAACTGCACGGTCGGATCGATGTCCGCCGTGGCGGCCGCGATCGCCTCGCGGTTGGCGAACGTCGCTGCAAGGCTTTCGAGATGCGCCTGCCTGTCGAGCAACCGGGCCATCACTGCACCTCACCTGGCGGATTGCGGCGCGCCTGTCCGCGCATCAGATGCGGTTTCAGCCGCGTGCGAATGAAGCTGCTGGTCAAATGATGCATCAAATTGGCCTCGGCGGAATGCCGCCCCGCCGTGACGCCCAGCGTTGCACCGAACTCGCGCTCGAGCACCTGGCGTTCGAATGCCGTCACCACCGCAAGGGTGTTGCTGCGCTTCCATTCATAAAGCGCCTGCGAGAAGCCCTGGTCCTGCAGCGCCAGCAACCGCCCGATCTGCCAGGCGGCAGCATAGGAGATGTCCATCATGCCGTTGTCGGGATCATAGCGAACGGCCTCGTCCGCGGTCGCGATCGGTTCCGAATGCGTCCCATCGCCAGGCACCGGCACGATGCTGTCCGGCGGCACCGCGAACGGCACCAACGGGCCGCGATACCACGACACTGTCTTGCTGCCCTGTCGCGTCTGATGATTGAGCGGCGTGTATCCCATGTGCAGCGCGTTGGCGACAAAGCTGTCGGCCGGGCCCGTTCCAGTGCTGCCATCGGCGATCGCAAACACCCGAAGGTTATCGTCCGCATCCAGCGCCTTGAGCAATTCCGAGAAGGTCTGCTTCGGATCGACCGACTGATAGCTCCAGTTGGCGAGCGTGACGAGCCGCACCGCGTCGGCGGCACCGCCGTTGGGCGACTTGATCGCTGCCGGCGTGTAGTCGTCGCCGGCGGGGAGAAGGCTCGCCATCCCCTCCAGCGATACGAGATGAACGGTGCAGCGCGCATTGGAATTCGGCAAGCGGTTGCCGACGATGACCGAGGTCTTGACCTCGGTGCCCGGATCCGTGGTTAGTCCCATGCGCGCCGGCTTGTCGGTCGTGAGGATCCGCGCATGCGCCAGCCACGGCATGTCGACCTGCCCCGGCACGACCTGATTGAACAGCGCGACCGGCACATCGATGACGTTGCACGGCTGATAGGGAAACTCGCCATAGTCGAAGGTCAACCCGGGATAGGATACGGTCCCAGTGGGCAGCGCGCTTGGTTGATCGGGACCGCCTTTGGCGTGCGGGAATGGATTGGGGGTCAAGTCGCCGGCAAACACCGACTTGGGCTCCGGCACGGGATCGTCCTCGTCAAACAGCAGCAGCGCCAGCCAGGAGCTGTCGGCGGCGTCGCCGACCGAGCGCTCCCAGGGCAGCGTCACCCTGCTGAACACGATGTGAGGCAGCACGTTGGCATATTCGCCGGTGCTCGACGACGGCGGAAACACGCTGCTGATTTCGGCTGCGTCGACCGCGAAGCGTTCGCCGCGCACCTGAAAGCGCCGCGTGTTGGTATAGGCCTCGTCGAACACCGCATCTTTCGGCGGATTTGGATCGCTGTTCTTGACCGTCTGCACGATGGTGACGGAATATTCGCCGTCTTCCAGCGGCGGGCGGTGGCTGGCAACGAAGGTGATCTTGCCGGTTTCCTGGGTTGGATCATCGCTCATGACCAACCTCCTGCGGCGACGCCGGTGCGGCGATATCAAGCAGCACGTTGTTCTCCCAGATAGCGGAGCCCCGGCGCCTTGAGCAGGGTCGCGGGCGCCTGCTCGGCCAGCAGCCGAATGTCGACATCGGCATCGACGCCGAGGTCGAGGCCCGTTCCATTGAGCGCGCCGATGACCGCTTCGCGGTTGGCCTTGGCCGACACTAGGGTGTCCGAGAAGGTCTTCATCGCGGTGGATTGGTCGAATGAATCCATCGACGGAACGGTCGGGGTAGTCCAGCTGAACCCGACCGTGCCTTCGGACTCCTGCTGCAGGATCGCGATGTCGATGGGCAACGGCGTGTGGTCCGGTGGCCGTCGCTTCATGGTGATCGAGAACCCGACCAGCACGCCGCCGACATTGGCGGGCGACTTGTTGATGTCACCGATATTCGGGTTCACCGTCAGCTTGCCCGACCAGGTTGCGGCCGGAATGTTGGCAAGAACCGGCACGATGGTCGCAACGTCGGCAAGATTGAAGGCCGAATCGGGTTGTCCCTTCACCAGCCGCTGGATCGTGATGGCGTGCTCGGACGTGAAATGATCGATCGAGACATCCACCGGGCCGACGCCAAAATTGCTCTGACCGGTCGGCAGCGGCGTGGTCTTGGTTCCGGCCGTCGTCAGGGTCGCTGTCTTGGCCGGGAACACGGTGAAGGTCATGAGTTGCAAGGTCTCGGAATTGACCACCCAATCCGGATCGGTCGGGTTGACCTTGGCCGCCGTCATAGCCGTGACGAGCCCCGCCGCAACGCTCGAATGACAATAGCTGTCGGTGACGATAGGCGCGCCAGCGGCAAGCGCAAGATGAGCGCCGCCCTGCGGCGCCGGCAGGAACGAGGTCTTGAACTCGCTCCATGGAATCGGCCTCGCCTTGGGCTTGTCGCGATTGCCTATCCCGACGGTGAACGAAATCACCGATAGATCGACATAGATGGTGCCGCCGAACTTCGGTCCCCACAGCGACAGATCGACGCCGATGCTGACCGAGATGGTGACGCTGGTGAACAGCAGGTCCAGCTTGTAGGAGACGCCGATGCTGAGCCCGATCTCGATCTCGTAGTGGAACGGTTTCCAGCAGAGCAGGAAATCGGCATGGGCGATGAACCACGCCTTGAGATCGCCGCTCTCCCACACCGCCTCAAGACGTCCGCCGGCCATCATCGCCGAAGGCGTGATCGCGAAATAGATGCCGCCCTTGATGCTGGTGTTGCTGTCGACCTGCCAGTTGAAGCCGAGCAGCGGTTCGACCGGGAAATAGGCCGGTCGCGCGTAAGCGGGATTGTAGCCGCCGAGCGTGACCACGAAATCGCCGGCGTGATAGGACGCGGGATCGTTTGCCGGATTGTCCTTGAACCAGGAGTAGTAGGCGAAGCCACCGGTCAGGTGGCAGTCCTTGGTCAAGATGTACGACGCCGGCGTCACCTTTGCCGCGATCTCGAGGATGCCGTTGTCAGGCGAGAACACCGCCTCCAGCGCCATCTCGACATAGCCGATCGGCGGCACCCCGGCTGCGGTGTCGGGTGGCAGGCTGGCGGTGGTCAGTCCCAGCAGTGCGACCTTGAAATCGGTCCCGAACGAGACAGTCAGCAGCGCGAAGGAATGCAGGATACTGAACGAGGAGAACTTGATGCCCGCCGCGATCCAGTACTCGCCTACGCGCGGCGGAATGGTGTCGCCCAACGACTTGATCACGGTCTCGATCTGGCTTCCGATATTGCCTGAGGGATCCGCAGGCGGCACGTCCTTGCCCATCGCCCAACTGACCAGCGGGAAACCCGCGACGCCGTCGATGCCCGGGGTCAGGAGGTCGCGATTGAAGCCGAGGCCGCCGGCCAGGCCGTCGACATAGAAGAAGGGATAGCCGAACAGCGGCCGATTGACCGACGCATAGAGGAAGAACGACGGATCGGGTCCGAGCTGGGCATAGCCGCCGAGCGCGCCGATCGACATCGACGGCACGGTGACCGACAAGGCCCCATAGAAGTTCAGCGGATGGATCGATCCGAGCAGGCCGCCGCGGACCTGCACCGGTCCATCATCCACGGTGATGGTCAAGCCGGACAGCGTTACCTCGGGTGAGAAGCTGGTGATCTTCGACCCGACGCCGAGGCCGATGAGACCGATCGACAGCAATTGCGCGGTCAGCCCGATATCGCCGGTGACGTAGAGCACCTGATTGTCGTACATCAGGCCTAGCTTCTCGATCGCGACCGGACCGAACTGCTTCTGGATGTTGATCGACAGCGACGCCGGCGCCGATGCGGTGGACGGCGCGGCGGCTGGCACGACGCCTTCACCGCCCGGACGCGCATCGACCAGCAGCGCCGACGCCTGGTCTTTGCCGATCGCGATCGGAAGCGAGATCGTCTTGTGGCTGGAGCCGAGTTGCAGATCGGCGGAGACGAGGACACCCTTGTCGAGTCCCGCGGCGGGCAGCCCTCCTACGCCCTGCGGAAACAGTGCATTGATCGAGGCGGCCTGGTCCTTGAGCAAGGCGGAGTCCGAATAGACGAACTGCAACTGGCTGAACTTCACCGTCGCATCTTCGGGAAGCTTGTCGCCAATCAGCGGGATCGTGGTCAGGCTGATCTCGGATCCAAGCTCGGCGCCGAACAGGAAATGGTTGGCCCCGCCGCTGTCCTTGAAATAGGCGAACTTGACGACGTGCAGGCTGATCGCGACGTCGTCGGGAACGAGCTTAGCCAGATCGCCGGACACGTCGGCGACCAGATCATGCAGCTTGACCTGGTGCGCGGTGCCGCTGTCGACATAGTCGGCAATGAAGATCTTCTCGCCGGTGTCCTTGGTGTTGAAGCGAATGTCGAATTCGAGATCGGCGAAAGTCACCGAGCCGCCGAAGGTGGCGCTGTAGCCCTTGCTGCCGACTTTCGCCCCTGCCGGGATCGCCCCACCGCTCGCCGTGTGGACGAGGTCGACGGTGAAGGTCACCTGCACCGCGGTATCGTGGACGGTGAAGCCGCCGACACACTTGAAATGCAGATCGCCGCTCGCGGTGTTGTAACTGATGGTCAGCGTCTTGAGGAGAAGCGAGCTGATCGGCTCGGGGACATCGCTGATGCCAAACCGGTCGGCCCAGTAGCTGATGAGCGTACCGATCGGGATGTTCTCGGCGTCGCCGACCAGCGTGAGCCCGCCGCCCCCGCCATCATATTTGGCCGAGAGAAACACGCTTGCGTCCGCGGCAAGCACCATGGTGCCGAGAAAGGAGGCGTCGACCACCGTCGAGGGCTTGGTCGCAACATGGACCTTGGCGGTCAGATTCTCAAGCTTGAGCTGCACTCCGGCATCGACCCGCGCGACCAGCTCGAAGTCATAGCTCCCGGCACTGATGCTGGCGAGCACCGAGAGCCGATCGATCTCAATCTCGGGAAACTTATCGGGCAGGATTACCTTGAAGTGCTTGAACAGATCGGTGATGCCGACTGTCTTACCATCCTGCAGCCGCCCCCAGACCACGAAATCATCCGGCGCAAAGTGCGCGCCGATGTCGACCGGTACGGTCGCGATTTCGAATTGTGCCTCCAGTTCGACATAGCTTTGGCCGGTCTTCCGGAAATCCACCATGAACCGCAGCGCGACACCGTCTGCGGGAACGTCCATGATGCCCAGCACCGACCACGCGTCGGTGTAGGTGATGGTCAGGAACACGTAGGACAGGTGGCCGGCGGTTGGATTGAAGGCGACCTCGATCTCACTTAAGCCGAATTTGGCCAAGGTATCCAGCGGCGATGGCAAATAGTTCGAAAGCGACAGGCCGCCGCCGAGGGCCGCGAAGGCATCGGCAGACAAGGGCTGCTTTGCAAACTGCCCTGTGATCACCCAGTCCAAGCCAGGATATGCCGGAAGCGCAACCGTCACTGGCATAGTCAGCGAGTGCGCTGCACCGACGACGAGGTTGCAGCTTATGCTCGCGTCATAGTTTTCGATCGCCGGATTGGGCGCGAAGTTGAGGTTGATGCCGGTGAGCTGGAAGTTGCTGAGGAGGTCCCATTCGGTGCCCTGTTGGGGGGACCCGATGACGCTCATCAGGAAGGGCCCTGTCAAGGTCTTGTCGGTTTCCGGCACGAAAGTCAGCGTCGTCGCCATATCGGCGAGGCCGAACAGCGTTGTCGTTCCCTCAACGGTGACGACCGGTGGCTGCGCGGAAACCGTCGCTTTGGTGACCGAGAGAGTGAAGACCAGCGTGAGGTCCTCAAGTATCTGTAGCATCGCTGGCGCGACATCATTCGGCCCGACCGTCAGCGTATCGCCTGGCTTCAGACCTGAAGCCAGTTTCGCAAGAGCATCATAGGTGGCGATCTGCGGCATGGCGCTGTCGGCTTTCCAGATCACACCAAACGCTTCGGAAAGGCATGGAAGGGACAGTTAGCCACCCCGCAGGCGGGCGGGATGACGTTATTGCACATCATGATGTTGCCGCGCCCGGCGACGTTGGTGTTGGGGCCGGTTTCTGCAGTGCTGGCAACGAAGGCCGGCGCTGTCCCCCAGCCGACGCCGATATACGCCGCGACAGCCGGTGCATCCGGGTGGCCATAACAATGAACGCCAAGCGGAGGACCGCCATTGATGCCGTAGGAATAGGAGAGACGGCCCTGGTTAGCGACGTTCGGCGCTGGAATGGGGGACGGCCCAACGGCTGGAATGAGATCGGTATCGGACCCGTGATGCGATGCAACCAGCCAACGTAGTCCGGCTATTCCGCCAACGCCCGGAATCGCCTGAAACGCGGCGTCGCCGGGCAACAGGGAGTTGGTCTGCAACAGGTCGTTGATCGTCACGACCACGGCGAGTCCCGTATTGTTGAGGTTGCCCGGCGCCATGCCCATCGCCGGCGCACACTGGATGATGTTCACGTACCCGCCAACCAGGCCCGCCAAGGCAACCGGAAAGACGTGGATCTGCCCGTTGACGGAGGCGTTTACATTGTTAATCACCAACCAGGCCACCGGTCCCACCACCTGATTGGGCACCAACCAGTTGCGGTTCACCAGAGCGGCCCAGTTCGCCGACATTGCCGCCATCGAATAATGATCAAAGTGGAAATGAGTCACGATCACGATCGGATTGTTTTGAAGGCATGGCCCCGGGTTGAGTATTTCGACGTTTCCGAGCCCGTTGACCGGCGGCATGCTCGCAAAATTGAAAAACATGGGCAGGCCAACATCGACGTAGAACTGCGGGGAGCCGAAAGCGTCGTAAACGAGGTTGCATGACGCCTGGCCAACATCCATCACGCCAACTTCGCGCGCTATCCGCGCCCTCAGCATCTTCACGATCGCTCTGATAGAGAACCTGCTGACAGGCCGAAAACGCTTGTTCAGCTTTAGCATCTGGCGCCGCGGCACCTTGTAGCCCTTCGCCGTCGTTCGCCGCACGCTTGGCACCGCAACCGGCCGCGCCCGCTGCGCCGACAAGCCGCCCTTTCCCAGCGTAATGACGTACCACTCGCCGGAAACGATCTCATCAACCGGGGTACCCAGCGCCTTGGCGAGGTCGTCGGGCGCTGCGTCGTCGAACACAAGAAGCGACGCAGGACCACTCGGCGGCGGACTCCTGGTCACCCCGTCCTGCGAAAGGACCGCGGACTCCATCCACTCGAACGGCACCATCTCGAACTGCACCGACCACAGCTTCGCGCCGCTCTTCGGATTGACGGCGTTCTCGACATCGAAGAGAAAGGCGTAATACCGATCGGTCGGAGAATCCTCCCTATCGTAGGCCCCTCCTTTCTGAGCGACGACGTCAAACGCCTGCTTCACATTTGACGGAACGGGGGCCATTGCCGACCTTTCGCATCGCCGACGACGAACGTTGAGACCAGTCCAGAGACCAGGTCGCGATCAGTGCCGCGCGCGGGTCGGCGCGCGGCCCTGCGATCAATCAAGGACGCTTGGTCATGTCGCTGCCCACCGGCAACACGAGGCCGACCGGCATATCCGTCACTGCGAGCGTTTTCGGATTTAGCGCGACGTGGTTCGGGAAAACCTCCGCTGCCGGTCGCGCGAAGGCGGAGAAGGCATGCCCGCCTGGCGTGGTTTCCACGATCGACGCACTCATGGAGACGCTGAAGTTATCTCCCGGCGGAAGGCCATTATCCTTATAGGAATAGGTGACTGACGAGGTCCATCCAGCGGGGATGTCGTACTGCAACATCACGCCGAACTGATCGGACTTGGTCACCGTGGTCAGCGGCAGATTGATGTAAGTGCCATCGGGCAAGGGAGTGCCACAGGAGAACGATACCTGGGAATTGACCGGGCAACCGAGGCACGTGATCACGAATTGGACCTTGGCCGGCTTCGACGAGGCCGGATAGGTCGTGTAGTTGGTGAAAGTCGGCGAGCCCGCGCTGGTGAACTGCACGTTGTGCCAGCCGGTGCCGCCGTTCTTGCCGATCCAGGCAGCCAGATCGTCGAGCGAATGCACCGCATTGGGCGGCCTCTGGCTCGCAAACGGAAAACCTGCCGTCGAGATGAAGCCGATCAGGCAGGTGTGCTCCGAAGTATTCGGGGCAAGCCAGATCAGCGGATCAGTGGTCACTCCGATCGCATTGGGCTCGATCGAACTGATTGCACTGAACTCGGCCCCCTTGGCCGTCTTCATGCCGTTGTTGAGCCACTGCTGCGGATAGAGGAATAGCGATTGTGGGGCAAAGAAAATGCGCCCTTCCGCCGGGACGGTCTTGGTGCCCAGGTTCTTTCCACGAAGGTAGAAGTAGTTGGTGGCATTGATGACGACCGGCTGCGTCAAATCCTTGCCCATACTGCCCGCCGACGAGTAGTAGGCAGCCGGGTTCTGGATCGGCTGCGTCCCCGCAGCGATCAGGTCGGGGCTCGCAGTCCAGCCGCCCGTCCGAGGCAGCAAACCCTGATCCTGCAGATTTTGTCGCAATAGCACGCCGTTGTATTGGGTCATGACACAATCCCTTGCTGAGATGAGAACGCGACTGCGTCGTCGAACTTAAGCAATCTCGCTCTAGTAGTATCTTGATGCGATACTACTACTGCGCCAACAACACAATCTAAAATTGACAGACAGATGATCACTAGTCCTCCGTGAAGAAAGCGGGCGACCGCTGATTTAAGCGATGTTTTGGCCCAGGAAAGTTTTTGCAAAGGTCCGGATGGTGGCACGCAAGAGTTCTGCGAGCCATCGCAGGAGCAGGCCGAAGTTGTTGTGCCCGGCCGCGGCGAGGACGGCACTGATGCGGTCGCCGACGCGGCCTTTGAGATAGTTGCGGTCCATGCGGTGCTCGGCCTTGACGTGGCCGATGACGGGCTCGACAGCCGCACGACGCTTCATCTCGCGCCGGATGGAAGCCGTGACGCGGCGAACCTGCCCCGAGATCCAGACCCTGAACCGATGCGGGTGGTTGTGGCCGCGGTACCCTTTGTCGACATGGATGCGGCGAGCCTCCACGCCGGTGAGCTTCTCTATGTCGGCGACCCACGGGCCGAGCGTGTCCCGTCGAAGAGATTGCCGTGCAGTGCCTTGGCATGGAGCACGAACTGTCCGCCCTTCGGGGAGGTCAACGGGGGTGGCGATAATTACCTTGCAGCCGAACTCGTAAGGCGCGCGGGCTTTGCCCTTGCCGATGCACTCGACCTCCGGGGCGTCGTGTAACGCATAGACCTTTGGACCGCGCTGATGCTGATCCTGGCTGCGCACCCGCTGCGCCAGATCGAGCAGCGGGCCGAAGCGAGCTTCCAGCACCGCATCGCCATCAATCTTGCGGCGGATGTCGCGGATGAGCCGGCCAAGCCGAGTCCGCAGGAACTTGAGCTGGCGCCGGGCGCGTTTGAACTGGTGAGCGTGGGTATAGCGGCCGACCATGATGGCGGCACGCTTGGCCAACCGCAGATAGCTCTGGCGCAGCGGCACCCGGTTGCGCTTGGCGAGCCCAACGAGCTTGGTGATTGCCCGATGCATCAGCCCCGCGTCGGTCGGATGCGCAACGGCCTTGGGCTGCACCGTAGTGTCGACCGCCACCCGCTCCAGGTCGGTAGGACCAATGGCGCCAGTCTTGTGCGCCGCCGCCAGACTTTCCTGGATCAGCGCGACGAGTTGCTCCTCGCCGAGCCGCTGCCGCCAGCGCGTCAGCGACGATCGATCGAACGGCAGGCGGTGGCAGAAGCTCAACTCGCCGCAGAAGTATTGGTAGTAGGGGTTCTCGATCCAGCGGGCGCACAGCACCTCATCCGAGAGATTGTGCATGTGCTTCAGGATGAACAGGCCGGCGACAAGTCGCGTCGGCAGGCCAGGTTGCCTTGAATCGGTCTGGCACACCGAACAAAAGCGGTCATCCAGAAACTTCCAGTCGATTAGCCCCGCCAACCGCACCAGCGGGTGGCGCATGTCGATGATTTGATCTAGCGCCGGAAGCGGCAGGTCTTTCTGGCGATCATCCCGCGGTTTGCTCATCGCCGTCCCCAATGCCGATGATCCGCTCGCCTGGCTCGCTCTCACGCTTCAGCGTATTGCCAACGGTTGGCCGAGCGGCGAAATCGACGTGCTTATGCCATGGAAACACGCCGCCTGACGGCCTTAGCTTGGCTCCATCGGGCGGATACGATCGAGGCGATGATGTGCAAAGCAGACCACAACTTCCTGCGATGTCGCCGATGTCTAGTTTCGGACATGAACAGCGGCACTGTCGCGCTGCTTGGGCCGATGCTCGCGTCTGACGAGTAGATCATTCATCCTATTTGTGCTTATTCGAGATTTGCTCTATACGCCGATGGTGATATACCCATTGCGCGCTTGAAACACATGCCGAAGTGCGCCTGATCCGAGAAGCCGCAGGCCAGCGCAATTTGCGTCACTGGCAGGCTACTGTTAGTCAGCAGTTCCCTCCCCCGTTGTACACGCTCCGCTATCAAATACTGATGTGGGGTTTGACGAAATGACGCCTTAAAGCGTTGGATGAAGAGCGTGCGGCTTAGCTTTGCAAAGCCCGCTAGGTCATTCAGTGAAATATCCGCGGAAAGATTTTCGCGAATGTACTCGGAGATCAGGCGAACCTGACTCACGGTCAACCGTTGATGCACTTCCGTACCGCCAACGGCGCCGTGCCTTTGACGAGCATGCTTGCCGAGAACGTCGAGAGCGAGCGCACGTGAAGCGTACTCGATTTTCAATCTTGAGTGTTCCGCCGGCTCAAACAGTGCCTCTTTCAAAGAAAGAAGGAGGCAACTCATGCTGTGGTCATCGCAATTGAGCGTCAATTCGATTTCCATGTCTCCCAGATGGCGATCAAGCACGTCACCAGCGACCTCCGCGAGAACGTCGCATTTCAGAAACGTGTGGAGCTCGTCGGACTCTGTGTGTCGCCTCACTTTGGCCAACGTCTCCGGTGGAACGAGCGAAATGCGGTGCGGCGGCCCGACCAAACGCATTTGCTTTTGGCCTATGACAAAGGACAGGTCCATCGGTGCCAGAGCTAGATGGATCCAGAGATCGGGAATAGCTCTATGTACGATCTCATAGCTGTGTGGTTGGGTGGCCGTTATGCTGACATTGATATCCGACCAGCCAAGGTGTTCGCTTGTTCTGCGAATGCGCATTTCCTTACTGCAGTCGAGCGATGTCTGGCTTAAGCGATATGTTTTTTGCGGAAGATGCACACTTGCCGACTCTAGACTGTTGTCCGCACACTGCGGATTGAAGGGAGGGGATACTGCATTTCGTCGACGCAGCGCTTCCTTTCTGGTCCCATCGTGTATCACCCACGCGCTGTTTGACGGTATGGGGAGGGGCAGGTCTGTAAAGATCGATTGACTTTTTTTAGATTGATGAATGATTGGCGGCAGTATCTTGTTACAGCCCGCCACCAAGAGAATTGGTCCCGGTGCCCTAGTGTTCCGTCCGATGCGAACCGGACGGCCAAAAGCGACACTGACGATATCGAACGACGAACGCACGCATCTGTTGGCCATAACGCGGTCGCGCTCGTTGCCGGCGGCACTGACGTTGCGAGTGAAGATTGTGCTGGCGAGCGAGCGCGAGCCCAGCAACGCCGTCGTGGCGGCGCGGCTTGGCGTCGGTCCCCATACGATCGGCAAATGGCGCAAGCGCTTCATCACCGATCGGATTGAGGGGCTCTACGACGAGATGCGTAGCGGCAGGCCCCGCACCGTTGAGGATGAGGCGGTGGCCTCGCTCGCAAGCCCAAGGCCGCAACACACTGGAGCGTGCGCGCGATCGCCAAAGAGGTACGCATCCGGCCAGCACCCCGGGCAGTCGCGCCGGTCTGCCGCGGCGTTCAGGCAGCAGCCGCTTTGGACTGTTGGGTCGCCTTCCAATTCCACGGGAGCAGGTCGGCGACTTTGTTGACGGGGTGATCAGGAAGCCTGGCCAGCACGTCAGCGAGCCAGGCTTGCGGATCAACGTCGTTCATCTTGCAGGTTTCGATCAGGGTATAGACAGCGGCGGCACGATTGCCGCCAGCATCTGAACCGGCGAAGGTCCAATTTCGTCTTCCAACAGCCACACCGCGTAGCGCTCGTTCGGCAGCGTTGTTCGAGAGGCAGATGCGGCCATCGTCCAGGAAGCGGGTGAACGCCGCCCAGCGGTTGAGCAGGTAGTTGATCGCCTTCGCAGTATCGTTGCCTGATGAGAGCAAGGTTCGCTGCTGGCGCATCCAGATTTCGAGATCGGCGACGATCGGCCTCGACTGATCACGACGTGTCGCAAGCCGCTGTTCCGGCGTTTTGCCGTTGATGGTGCGCTCGATCTCGAACAAGGTATCGATGCGTCGCACGGCCTCGCTGGCAATCGGCGCCTCTCCAGACTTCGCCAGGTCGAAGAACTTTCTGCGGCCGTGGCTCCAACAGGCCGCTTCCAGGATCGGAGCCGGCTTCCTTTGGGCCTTGTAGAGCTGGTTATATCCATCGAAGGCATCGGCCTGCATGAGGCCCACATAGCCGGCAAGATGGCTTTGCGGATGTTCTCCAGCCCGGTTGCGTGAGTAGTAGAACAGGGCCGCCGGCGGATCCGTGCCGCCAAACGGCCGGTCATCGCGAACATAAGTCCAGATCCGGCCGGTAACCGTCTTAAGCTTGGCCAGCACCGGCACCGTCGGGTGAGTAGGCCGGAGGGATTTCACCTCCAGCCTCTCGCAGAACCGGGCGTGAGACTCTCGCCTCACCCGGCTCCCATCAGGCAAGCTTGCCGCCATCGCCGAGTTGCCACTGCACAAAGAGCCTGCGCTTCTCACGCGCGATCTTCTCCAGGAAGAGACGCGCGCGTCCTAAACGGTGATGGAAGCGCTTGTACTTTCGCTTCAGCCAAATAGCTAACGTCTGGTTGATGTAGCGTGCCAAAGGATAAAGCGCTGAGCGCGTGTATTGCCCATAATAAGCGATCCACCCCCTAACCATCGGGTTTAGCTCGCGAGCAATATCGTCCAGCGTCACCTCGGTTCGCCTGCGAAGTTTCAAGCCTCGGACCGTTGCCCGCATGGCGTTCAGCGCTGGTTTGCTGACCGCTGGGGTGAACCCACAGAACATCTTCTGCGAATGCGGCCCCAGGGACCGATCGTGGCCGGAAGCAATAACCGAGAAAGTCAAACATGACCGTCTCGCTTTTACCTCGGCGTCGATCATCCTTGCAGTAGACGATCCTCGTCTTCGTAGGATGCAATTCCAGGCGGCACTTCGCCAGCCGAGCCTGGAGCGCTTCGCGAACGCTTTGCGCGCCTCCATCTCATTCCGACAATGTACCAACCGTCGAGTCGCCCGGGGGAGTTTCACCCCCAGGCGCTCACAGATCCGGACGTGAACGTCTCCGCTCATCCGGCTCTTACCGTCCAGCCGCCGTCTTGTGCAGCATCGGCCAATGGGCCAACAGCGTGGGGGTGCGGCACGCAATGTCCCGTACCCAGTGCTCTGCCCGTCTTCGATGTCGCCGCAGACGTTTGTATTTCGACATCGCCCATCGCGCGAGACATCGGTCGAGATGGCGTAGTGTCGGATAAAGCGCCGACTTGTAGTACCGACCATAGTAGTTCATCCAGCCTCGAATGATCGGGTTGAACATCCTCGCCAGGTCGTCGATCCTCTTATCCACCCGGCAGCGTAGTTGCCAGGCACGGATTTCCTGTCGGATTGCCTTCGTCGCGGCATTGCTGACACCGGGGCTGAAGTTGACGAAGTGCTTTACCCAACGATTCTTCGACCGACGGGCACGGAACGTGTAGCCCAAAAAGTCGAATTTCTGTTCAGGATAATCACCTCGCCGGTCGTCATCCTTACAATAGACTATCTTCGTCTTGTCCGGATGAAGCTCCAGTCCGCATTCGGCAAAGCGCTTCGCAAGCGCCTCCTTCAGTTCTTGTGCCTGCCGCTCACTGTCGCAATGGCAGAGAATATCATCGGCATAACGCTCGAACGGGATGCTCGGATGATTTCTTCGCATCCACATGTCGAACGCATAGTGGAGAAAGAGATTCGCCATCAGCGGTGATACCACCGAGCCCTGCGGCGTGCCCTTCTCTCGGGGTTCAGGGGTGCCGTCTTCCAGTTGAACGGGAGCTTTAAGCCACCGTTCAATGTACAACAACACCCAAGCGCAGTCCGTGTGCTTCCGAATCGCCTTGAGCAAAAGCTCATGCGATATCGAGTCAAAATAGGCCCGAATATCGAGATCGAGCACGAAGGGATGCCGCCAGCATCGCTGGCGAGCAACCCCAACGGCATCGAGCGCCGATTTTCCGGGTCGATATCCGAACGAGTCTGGATGAAAGTGTTTCTCCAAATCCGGCTCCAGATATCCTTTGACGACCGCCTGAGCAACGCGATCCGACACCGTAGGAATTCCTAGCGGCCTCTTCCCGCCGTCGCGCTTGTCGATCTGCACACGCTTGACCGGCGGTGGAAAGTAGCTACCCGAAGACATTCGATTCCAGAGCTTGTACAGATTGCTCTGCAAGTCTGCCTCGAACACCTCGATCGACTGCTCGTCCACACCGGCTGCGCCCCGATTTGCTTTAACCCGTTTGTACGCCTCCCAAACCCAGCGCTTGGGCATGTCATACGGCTTTGCTTGACGCAAAAGAGTCCTCCCGTTTCCGGTTGTTCTTCCAATCAAGCGGGACAGTGCCGTGCCTTCGCTCCGCCACCATTACAGTGCCTTCGTCACTACTACACACGGCTCCGTCCCTGCATCGCGCATTGGTACTCAGACTCTTGTGGGGCTTCCACTTGAACCATTCCCTTGGCATCGCGATACAGGTTCCCACGTTCCGCACAGAAGCCTGAACCGAGGTCACGCCACCTCGCCTGCCGGACGCCGCCTGAGCCGTAAACAGGTATCGCTCAGACTGATCCCAAGATAACGACTACCCCTTGGTTTTGACGTCTTCCCTACGCTTTCGACAGTTCATCGGTGGTTCGCTTGCGCTCGTCTCCTCGATCCTTACCTGACAGAGTCTTGCTCTGCCTTTTCCGGTCTCGCTCACCACCTCGACCATTGGGCCGAAGCAGCAGCCGGTGGTTTGAACCCTGATCCTGCAACCCGAGTTCGAGGGGCCGACCCCCATCTTCTGTGCAGCAAGGCTGCTCAAACGTGCTCTACATCACACCTCCTCCGCGCCGTCGTGGCGCACAGTCATCGGCGTAGCGCACGAAGCGATGGCCGCGTCTTTCCAGTTCCCTGTCCAGCACATCCAGCATCAGGTTCGACAATAGCGGCGAGAGCGGACCGCCCTGCGGCGTACCCTCTTCCGTCGGACTGACCAGCCCTCTCTCCAGCACACCCGCATTCAGGACTCCGCGGATCAGCTTCAGGAGGCGCTTGTCAGTCACCCGCTTGGCAACGAGCCTCATCAGGATGTCGTGGTTGACCCGGTCGAAAGGCTACTCGACAGACTACCCACCACCGCACTCATCATCTCGACGACTATCCCGATCAGGTAACCATCGTTCGGTCGCGCCATCCCTTTGAGGGATCTGCGCTTAATGTGCTTGGCTGGTGTCATCGACGCGGCGAACTTCATCTGACGCTTGTACTGCCCGATGGTACCCGTGCCCTTGTACCGGCCGCGTGGACGGATCTGCCTATCGCACAACATTTACCGCGTGCAAGCCCGCAATGCGCTCGAGCGGCATTCCTGGCTTCCCACGCCGAGCTGCAGCACGCCCGGACGATCGTCGACGCTTTGCTGCGGCAATTGGATGCCGCGCATACTGTCCTGCCACCGGAAGCGGAGGACAGCCATGCAGCAGCTAAGCTTTCTCGACCCACCACCTCAGCGCGGGGCCGCACCCGTATGGGAGGCCCTCGATAAAGAGCAGCGCGCACATCTCGTGCTGCGACTCGCCCGACTAATCGCCCGAGCAATCGCCACTGCCGGAGATCACAACGATGAACGAATTGAGCAAGATCACCGCTGAGCACCTCTGCCGATGCGCAATCGTCTACGTGCGTCAGTCCAGTACGACGCAGGTCGAGCATAATCGCGAGTCCACTGCCCGTCAGTACGAGTTAGCCGAACGCGCCGCGAGGCTCGGTTGGCGACGCGATCAGGTGAAGGTCATCGATGAGGACCTCGGTATTTCCGGTTCCGGCCTTTCCGAGCGCACCGGCTTCGCGCGTATGACCGCGGAGGTCGGCCTCGGCCGGGTGGGCATCGTGCTCGGCTTGGAAGTCTCGCGACTAGCGCGCAATAATGCTGATTGGTACCGTCTGCTCGATCTATGTGGCCTGACCCACACGCTCATCGGTGATGGAGATGGGATTTATCATCCGGGCTTGTTCAATGACCGCCTGGTGCTCGGGCTCAAAGGTACGATGTCAGAGGCAGAGCTGCATGTGCTGCGTGCGCGGCTGCTCGGTGGCATCCGCAACAAGGCCGCACGCGGAGAACTGCACCGCGGGCTGCCGGTGGGTCTGGTACGGGGCGACGCCGACGGGGAGGTGCTGTTGCATCCTGACGAGTCGGTGCAAGCCGCGATCCATGCTGTCTTCGACCGCTTTGCCGAATTCGGCTCGGCACGACGCGTGTGACTGTGGTTCCGCTCGCAAGGCCTGCGCTTTCCGCTGCACTCCAACAGCCTTGTCGATCTCCGCTGGGTCGCCCCCACTTACACAAAGGTCCACCAGGTCCTCACCAACCCGTTCTATGCCGGCGTTTATGTGTATGGCCGCACCCAGCAGACATGCTATCTCGATGTCGGCGGTCGAATCCGAAAGCGCATCAGACAACGCGACCGCGAGCAGTGGCCGGTGTTCATTCGTGACCATCATGCCGGATACATCGATTGGAATACCTTCGAGGCGAACCAGAAGCGCCTGGCGCAGAACATCCGTCCTCGATCGCACCAGAGCGGGGGTGCCGTGAGAGAAGGCGCAGCACTCCTGCAAGGCCTCGCCGTATGCGGACACTGCGGTCGGCGCCTGGCCGTACACTACAGCGGCCGGTTCTCGGCGCCCGGATATCACTGCGCCGGCAAGAACATCGTCAACGGCCGGGGCGAGTACTGCCTCAACATCGGCGGTGTGCAGATCGATGCGGCTGTTGCCGAAGCGTTCCTTGCGGCTCTCGCGCCCGCAGGCCTGGAAGCCTCGCTCCAGGCGATCGAGCAATTCGACGCCGATCACGAGACGACTCTCGCGCAGTTCCGTCGCGACGTCGAGCGTGCGCGCTACAACGCGCAGCGCGCCGAGCGACGCTATCGCGCCGTGGACCCGGAGAATAGACTCGTCGCGCGTGGACTCGAAGCAGAATGGGAAAGCGCTCTGCTGGAACTGAAGACTGCCGAATCCGAACTCTCGGACCGCGAACATGCCCGACCGCACTCGCTTACGCACGAAGAACGCGACGCGATTCTTGCACTCGGTAAAGACCTCAAGCGTATCTGGTTCGCTCCCACGACGAGCGATCGCGATCGCAAGGAGTTGCTCCGCACGCTGCTCGACGATGTCACCTTGAGAGTCGAGCGCGATAAATACAACGCTCACCTGACGCTGCGTTGGCACGGCGGTCCCTTCAGTGACGTTAATGTCCCATTGCCGCACTCGCATCCATCGCCGATCCGCACCGCCGACGATACGATCGATCTGCTGCGGCGACTGGCTGCACATTATCCCGACACCAAGATCGCCGGCATCCTCAATCGCCAAGGACGTACAACGGCCACAGGACTGTCGTTTACGGCAAATCGTGTGTCGAGCCTGCGGACGCACTGGGAGATCCCGTGCTTCGAGCCGAAACAGCAAGTGCAGGACGGCGAGTGCATGACTCGAGAAAGCCGCACGCGCGCTCGGGATCGCACCCTCTACTTTGCATCGCTGCCTCAACGATGGCTTCATTGCCGGAGAGCAGATCACACCTGGCGCGCCGTGGCGCATCCGTATCAATGACGAGTTGCGGTCGCGCTTTGTGGAGAGCGCGCCCGAAGGTTACGTGAAGATGTTCAAGGCCATGAATCTACTCGGCGTCTCGCGGCAAACCATCTTGCAACGTGTAAAGCGCGGCGAGCTTAACGCCGTTCACGTCTATCGCGGACGGGCAAAAGGCATACGAATTCAAGTACCTGCAGTTGCTCCGGACCTCTTCGACCCTCTCAAAAAAACCGAAGGTGTAGTATGACGCAACATCCAACAGGCCTTTGATGTCGAACTCCAGCACCCAGTCCATCTTCCAGCACCGTTGCCGGGTGACGCCAACGGCGTCCAGCGCGGATTTCCGGGCCGGTAGCCGTAGGAATCGGGAAGGAAGATTTCCTCGAGCGCTTGTTCAATCTGCAGCTTGACGACCGTCTGCGCCACGCGATCTGCTACTGTCGGCACGCCTAGAATGCGTTGTCCGCCGTTCTTCTTGGGAATGGGGACAGCCCGAACGGCAGGTGGAAAGTAGCTGCCAGAAGACATTCGATTCCAGACCTTGTAAAGGGTGCCCTTCAAGTCCTTCTCAAAAGCTTCGAGCGACACCTTATCCACGCCGGCCGCGCCCGCATTGGCTTTGACCAGTTTGTAGGCCTTCATCACTGTCTGCTTGTCGATATCGTACTGCTTACGTCCGGTTACACTCACATGTCCTCCTGCTCATCACAGTTGCATATGGGCGCAACCCACTTGTTTCGGCCCCTTCGCTCCAGTTCCATTACAGCACCTTCATCACTACTACGAGCCGATCCGCCCCAGTGTTGTGCTTCGGTACTCTCGTCTCGCGGTGTGCGCCGCTTGAACTGCTCCCTTGGCATCACAACGACTGGTTCCTGCAGTTCTCTACAAGAGCCTGTATCCAGATCGCGTCCCCTAAACGCCGGTCGCCATCCGCGCAGTAATCCAGGCGTCTCACGGATTGATCTCAGGGATGGCACGCGCCCCTGATTTTGGCGACGCCTTAGTAATTTTCGACGCGTCATCGGAAGATTCGCTTTCGCTCGCCTTCTGGATACTTACCTGCCCCGTAAACCCGGGACTTTTGCAACACTTGCTGATGACCGCGCCTTTTAAGCGAAGCCACAGTGTCGTGGTGTTGCATCTGCGCCTGGAACGCCGATGCAGGAGGGCCGTCCTCCATCTCTCATAAAGCTGTACGCATTAAATTCGGTTATTCACCTCCTTCATGCTCTGCAGCACACCATGCCAGAGCACCTTCAATAAATCGCCTCGGCGCCCGCGGAAGCAGAACAAATGACCACTCAGCGGATCGCGGTGCAGCACCTCTTGCACCTGCAACGCCAAAGAGGCGAAGCCTTTGCGCATGTCGGTATGGCCCGTCGCCAGCCGCACCCGAACTCCCGTAGGAATCGGAATCATCGCCGATCTAGAGCCTCGATGATCCGGCGAAGCGCCTCGACGTCGACGCCCGCATCGACAATGACGCGCCGCCCGCCGGTCAGTTCGATCTCAATCCGACGCTCCGTCGAATGTGCTGTCGCACTCTCGGATGACGTCGCCATCGACGCCACAGGCCCATCCTCGGCAACAACTGCCCTGACGAAGGCAGCCTCGGATTTGGTCCGGTTCGCCGCGAAGGCTCTTCGCCAAGTCACCAGCAGAGAACGCGACAAGCCGTATCGCCGCGCTGTCGCCGCAACCAGGCGCGGCTCGGACAGGCTTTCCAAAACAATCCGCGCCTTCTCCTCCTCAGACCAACGCCGCCGCCGGCCTGTCTCCACCACTTCGAGTCGATTCAGCGCACTGATCGTATGGCTGTCCATACGTACAGTTCTCAACCATCAGGCCGGCCCGTCGCAAGGCGTCTTTCCTCGGAGGCTTACCTTCCGGCTGGCCTGTTCCGGCTTTGAGCACGCCCATGTCGTGCTCGGTGGCGAGAGCTTCGTCGCCTTGGCCGAAGGACTGCAGAATGCTCTGTGGTCGCTCGGCGGCGCGCCGCGGGAGCATCGGACCGACAGCCTGTCGACCGCCTTCTGCAATCTGGACCGGAATGCTCAGGACGATCTGACCCGGCGGTACGAGGACCTCTGCGCCCATTACGGCATGCGGCCTTCCCGCAACAATCCCGGCATCGCCCATGAGAACGGGACGATCGAGAGCTCGCATGGCCATCTCAAGCGGACAATCGCCGATGCGCCGCTATTGCGCGGCACTGCCGACTTCGATGATCTCGCCGCCTACCGCGGCTTCATCGACGAGATCGTCAGCCGCCGCAATGCCCGCAACGCCAAGCGGATCGACCACGAGCGCGCCACGCTGCAGGCATTGCCAGATTGTCGCACCTCGGACTACGAGGAGGTGATCGTCCGCGTGACGTCAAGCGGCGGCTTCACCTTGCGCAAGGTGTTCTACACCGTGCCGTCACGCCTGATCGGCCACCAGCTGCGGGTGCGCCTTTACGACGATCGTCTCGACGTGTTCGTCGGCGGCACCCATCTGGTCACCCTGCCGCGTGGGCGGCCGCATCCCAACGGCAAGCACGACCAGGTCGTCGATTATCGACACGTGATCCATTCCGTGCGGCGTAAGCCAATGGCGCTGCTCAATCTCGTCTACCGTGATCGGCTGTTCCCGCGCGATGCCTATCGGAGGACCTTCGATCGCTTGCGCGAACGGCTGCCGGACAAGAAAGCCTGCCGGCTCATGGTCGATCTGCTTGCGCTGGCGCACGAGCGCCGCTGCGAGGCCGAACTCGCCGGTCAGCTCGCCGCCGACCTGGACGCCGGCCAACTGCCGATCTCGGACGGCTGCGCGCCCACTTCGCGCCCGATCCTGCCTGCATGCCGCAGCGCATGGTGCAGCTTGCGCCGCTCGCCAGCTATGAGTGTCTCATCGGCGCCAGCCAGATCGGAGACGCCGCATGAACACGGCCAACACAGTCGACACCGCGCGCCTCAATCTGTTGCTCAACGAGCTGCGGCTGCCCGCCATCAAGGCGCTGTGGCCGCAATTTGCCGAGCAGTCCGACAAGGAAGGCTGGCCGGCGGCCCGCTTCCTCGCCACCATTGCCGAGCACGAGATCGCCGAACGCGGCTGCCGTCGCATCGAGCGCCATCTCGTCGAGGCGCGGCTGCCCGCCGGAAAGACCTTCGACAACTTCGACTTCGAGGCCGTGCCGATGATCTCCAAGGCGCAGGTGACCGCGCTCGCCGCCGGTGATGGCTGGTTGGGCAAGGGCGCCAATCTGCTCCTGTTCGGCCCGCCCGGCGGCGGCAAGAGCCACTTGGCGGCAGCGATCGGCTTGGCCTCATCGAGAACGGATGGCGCGTCCTCTTCACCCGCACCACCGATCTCGCGCAGAAGCTCCGGGTGGCGCGGCCCGAGCTCAACCTCGAGGCGGCCATCAATCGTCTCGATCGCTTCGATCTCATGATCCTTGACGATCTCGCTTACGTCACCAAGGACCAGGCCGAGACCAGCGTGCTGTTCAAGCTCATCAGCGCACGCTACGAGCGGCGCTCGATGCTGATCACGGCCAATCAGCCGTTCGGCGAATGGAACAGGGTCTTCCCGGACCCCGCTATGACCCTCGCCGCCATCGATCGCCTCGTTCACCACGCCACCATCGTCGAGATGAACGTCGAGAGCTATCGCAGGCGGACCGCCCTCGAACGAAAACGCGGTCCCGGACGGCCGCCATCGTACGCGACACCCAAAACCGCCGCTGATTGACGCTCCACGACTATCAGAGTTCAACAAAACTCTTGCGCGCGACAATCATCGCGGCGATCATCACCTCGCCGCGACACCGACTCGCCATCCTGATTGTCGCGCGCTTCCCACCCAGATTGTCGCGCTATACCTTCGAGACTCTATTCGTACGTACTTGGAACCGAAGCCACGGAGCGGGGCGAGAGGGCGTGAACTGACGCAGGCGAAATAAAAGTTGGCGCCGTCTCGATGGCCACAACCAGTTGCCAAAACTCGTTCTTGGTGTGACATTCAACGATGGGATCGAGGTCATCGCCAAGCCGACCGACCGTCAGCCCATAACCGCCGCCGCCTGACCGGCCTCGCCGTCACCAAAATTTGGCGATAGCTCGATGGTGTAACACCGGTACCTGGACGAGCCTCCGCGACTTCAAACTGGATTAAGCTTGGGGGCAAGGTCACCGAAGGACCGCTGACGAAAGCGCAGGAAGTCAGGCCGGAGGGTAAAATGGACGAACGCATGACCCCTAATAATACGGTCACCTTAGAAACGGATGAACTGATTCTAAGGTCACTGTCTATTGATGATACCGAAGATCTATTCCCAATTCTCAGCGATAGGAGCCTCTTAAGATACCTGTTCTCGGCATCAGAAACCATCGAGGAGGCTCGAAAACTTGTTAAGACCATTTCGGGGTATGACCGGAAATGGGCTACGTGGTTCGTTGCAAGGCTCAAGAAATCCGGTGCTGTATGTGGATCATTCATGTATTTTAGCGCTGACATCGTGAACAAACACGGCTCGATCGCCTACGTTCTTTTGCCCGAATTTGGACGGAGGGGGTTGGCGAACCAAGCCGTCCAAGCCTTAATCAGGCATATGTTCTTAGATCTCGGTTTTAACCGGATAGAGGCTGAAGTCGAAAAGGAGAACGTTCGCTCGAAAGCTGTTGTGGCTAAACTCGGCTTTACTCGTGAAGCCGATTGTCTCAGGCAGAGAGTTTTCCTCGCGGGAGAGTATCGTGATGTCGAGATGCACTCTTTAATTAGAGAAGATTGGGACAGATACGGTAATTAGCATTACAGTTGGTGAGAGCTGGTCGCGGAATTCTGCACAGGACGATAAGTGGAATTTCTGCCTGACAGCGGGCACGCTGTGCCTGCGAATCAGGAGCGACAATGAGCAGACGACCCCGCTGGAACCACTCAGGGGCCTTCAAGGCGAAGGTAGCTCTGGCCGCCGTCAAGGGCGACCGAACCATCGCCCAGCTGGCAGAGCATTTCGACGTCCATCCCAACCAGATAACGACATGGAAATCGCAGCTTGAGGCAGGCGCTTCCGAGATTTTCGGACCGGGAGGCGGGACACCGGCCACGCCCGCGGTGGACGTGAAGTCGCTGCACGCCAAGATCGGCGAACTGACGCTGGAGAACGATTTTTTGAAGCCGCCCGACGACGTCACCGGGATCACCTTCTCCTCGAAGTCGGTCGTGCGACCTTTCGGCAGCGGCGCCAGTGCTTCCTTCTCGAGCGCGATCCGCTTGGCGAGGTTGGCGTTGCGCCGGCCGACAATCTCGTCGACAAAAGCCCGGTAGGCATCGAGACTGGCGAAGTCGCGCGTGCCCCGCAGCAACAGCGCATCCTCCAGCGCTCGTTTGAGGGGTCGCGGTAGGGACACGGATTTCTCCGTGCCCCCCGCCCAGATCCGTACGAGCGGAACTACCGCATACGGCTCCTGCCTTGGGTCATGACGTATACCTTGGGTTGGGATGCGGATGACATGCGCGGACTTTCGGGATGTATCGCCCAATGAATCGTCGGAACCTTTCCCAGGTCATGCGAGAGCGCTGGCTGCGTCGACGAAGCGAGCGCAGCCAGGCCCGGCAGACCTCGGCGCGGAACATGCCGAGCCGCTTCAGGTTCCCCGGGATCGCGTGGTAGTTCAGGTATCCCTGCATCACGCGACGGAGCCAAACGCCGGTCTCACCGATAGGCGCATGGCGGCGTTTCATCAGGTCGTGTCGTATCGCACTCAGCGTCGCCCGCAAGCGAGAGGCGATGGTCACGCGCCGGATTGTGAAGTGCGGGTTTATCCGGGTCACCGCGCAGATGTGCGTGAACCCGAGGAAGTCGAACGTTTCCGGGCGGCGTTGCCCCCGGCGTGCGCGGCGCTCGGCCGCGTACCGTCCAAATTCCAATACCCGCGTCTTCTCCTCATTCAGCGACAGACCGAACTTCGCCATCCGCTCACGCAGTGCGTCGAGAAAGTGCAGGGCCTCGGACTTTGTTTCGAAGCCCATGACACTGTCGTCCGCATAGCGGACGACGATGACATCCCCTTTTGCCGACTTACTTCGCCACTGATGAGTCCAGAGGTCGAAGACGTAGTGCAAGTAAATGTTAGCAAGAAGCGGTGAGATCACTGCTCCTTGCGGAGTACCTACTCGTGCTACGGACTTCAATCCACCTTCGACAACGCCAGCGGTTAACCACTTGCGTATCAGTCGTAAGAGCCGGCGGTCTGCGATCCTGTGCTCGAGGAACTGCATCATCCACCCGTGATCGATCGTATCGAAGAACGAACGGATGTCAGCGTCGAGCACCCAGTTCACTCTTTTCTGATGAATGCCGATCCACAGTGCGTCCAGCGCTTGGTGCTGGCTCCGCCCCTCCCGGAATCCATAGGAAAAGCCGAGAAAGTCCACCTCGTAAATCGCATTCAAGACCGTCGTCACCGCGTGCTGGACGATTTTATCTTCCAGCGCTGCGATTCCGAGCGGTCTCAGTTTGCCATTTATCTTGGGGATATACACTCGGCGAGACGGGAGTGCCCGATAGCGGCCTGACTGGACCGCGTCCCAAAGCACTTCGATTCGCTCGTCGAGTCCTTCCTCGTAGTCACGCCATGTCACTCCGTCGACGCCGGATGCAGCGGAGTGCTTCAGTCCCCTGAAGCTTTCCGTTAGCAGTTCGCGCGTCACATGGTGCATCAGCGCTGTGAACCGTGTCTTCTTATTCCGTCTTGCCAGTTCACGTATAACATCCAACCTCGTCGACGCGCTGGTCCGGCTCTGTGTCCGGGGCACGGGAGGATGTTTGCTATTGCCCTTGGCTGCCCGCCTTCCCTCCGGACCTTCCGCGAGCATCGGTGTGGACCCGTCGCTCTTGTTCAGATCGTTCATTGGTACTGTGCAGACATCCGACTTCTCGTCGACGGTGGTGCTGGGCTTACGGCATTCAGCCTTCCCCAGCCTGCCCGAAGATTGTTCCCCCTCGGGCGACGACGAGATCTCCCAGTTCCTGTGCGAAGGATTTCCCCGCATGCTCAGGGTCTCCGACCGCGTGGAGCCGTTGGGTGGCTTGCGATAGACGCCGTCCAACGTGTTGCCTTCCGCATTGCATAACTGCGTCGGCGCTCCAGACTTTCGATTTCGCGGCTCAATGGCTGGCCTGCGGTTTCCCCTGTCAACGCTTCGAAGTCGCCCTCACGGACACCTCCGCATGACTCGGGGTCAGGGTGGGTCGCTACTCCTTTCCTGTATCGAACTTTCATCGACTATCCTTCGCCAGTTTCACTGGCGCACTACGCATCCGACGGGCGCCGTCTTGCGTGACGCGAGGTAATTCGCGAAGCGTGTAGCCTTAAGTCTAGCTTTAAGGTCATCAGGCGATGCGAGTCGAGGTTTTGGGCGGGCTGGAGCGGCGGCGGCGCTGGTCGCAGGACGACAAGGTGCGGATTGTCGAGGAGACATTGGTGCCGGGCGCGAAGGTGACTGAGGTTGCGCGCCGCAACGGAGTCGCGGCCAGCCTGGTGTTTACCTGGCGTCGACAAGCACGGACGTCAGAGCAGGTCGTACCATCTTTTGCGCCGGTGCAGATCGTCGCTACGGAGGTGGAGGAAACTGCGAAGCTTTTGCCTGCGGGTGACGGTCGGGTGCGCTCCGTAGCGTCCGCGCGTACTGGATTGATCGAGATTGATCTTGGCAACCGGCGACGCATCCGGCTGGATGCGCACGTCGACCCGGAGGCACTGGCGCGGGTCCTCGAGGTGCTTGAGCGCCGATGATCGCCATACCGGGTAATGTGCGGGTGTGGCTTGCGACCGGCCATACCGATATGCGCCGAGGCTTCCCGAGCCTTGCGCGTCTGGTTCAGGAGAGCTTGAAGCGGGATCCACACTTATGTGTCGGACGAGATTATGTGGCGGAGGCGCTCTAACGCCAGCCCGGGCCGGCCACGGCTGGATTCCTCCGCCACATAATATTTCGTGCCCCTCGTGGCGACGCGGGATCCCCCTGCGCCGTAACGCCGGAGGGGCACAATGCTCGAGTTCTATTTTTCGTACCGCGGGGTGCTTAAACGCCTTCGTGACGGGGCGCTCGGCGCCGAGATGGATCGCATCGCGGGGCACTTTTTCTCGCTCGGTTACAAGCAAGCATCCGCTAAGCTTTATCTGAGCCGGATCGCGCGGTTCGGCCGTTTTGCTGCAGCACATTGCGGTTCACGGCCAATCGGCGAAGCTATCGTCGATAGCTATCTATGCACATTCACCACGGACTCACCACGGATTGCGGCAGTGTCTGCGATCCAACACGCGCGACGGGTGGCGCCCGAACGATTCATTGCTTCGACGCCCATTGTAGTCGATGATCCGGACGCTCCGCTTTTGCGCTCCTTTTCTCACTATCTGAGCAGGGTACGAGGCCTTGAGCCAAGGTCCCGCGATGGCGTTCTCTTGGGCGCACGGCGCTTTCTGGATTGGCTCCACCATCGCCATCCTGGCCAAGACCTCGAGGCGTTGACGGCAGAGCATGTCCTTGCCGCTGTCGAGTATCGGCTGTCGCTCTCGGCGACCTCCGGCACCTCGCACGGCGGCGATCTCTCACATCCGAACGTTTCTCCGCTTTCTGCATTGGGGTGGTCACCACGAGCAGGATCTGGCTCCCATCGTTCCAAGAACGCCATATTGGCGACTGGCCCATTTACCGCCCCAGCTTTCGTGGGATGATGTTCGCCGCGCCATCGATGCGATCGGCAAGGTGACGCCGATCGACCTTCGCGATCGAGCCGTTCTGTTGTTGCTCGCCACCACAGGCATTCGCAACGGCGAGCTACGCGCTCTTCAGCTCCGGGATATCGACTGGCGAGCTGGTGAGTTTTTTGTCCGGCGCACCAAGGGCAAGCGTGACCGAGTGGCCCCGCTCATCGAGGAGACCGGCGCCGCGCTCGCCGACTATATCCTGCGGGCTAGACCGAAGGTCGATAGTAAGCATCTGTTCCTGTCCTTCACGCCGCCCGTGGGACCATTCAAGTACGCGTCGTCTGTTTCAAGGATCGTGCGGAGGCGGTTGCAGCATGGTGGGATCGAGCTCGGTCGCGTCGGAGGCGCACATCTCCTGCGCCACAGTTTAGCCACCCAGCTCGTCGGGCGACGAAGGCCGATCAACGAGGTCGCCGATCTTCTAGGGCACCGAAGCATCAACACAACGGCGCTGTACGTGAAGGTCGCGGCCTCGCAGCTCGCTGAGGTCGCGCTCCCCTTTCCGGGAGGCGCCGCATGACTGCCTTCGCCGCATTCCTCGGCGACAAGGTCGAGCGCTACATCGAGCTGCGCCGCTCCCTCGGCTACGCCTTCAACAAGCAAGCCGGCACGCTGCGGGCTTTCGTTCGCTACGTCGAGCAATCTCAGCTGGGTGCGCCCGCCACCCGGACGATGGCGCTGGACTTCGTCCTATCGTTCGGTGGCGCCGCCGACAGCCGCGCGGTCCGTCACGGCGTGCTCCGCCGATTCTACGAGTACCTGGTCCTCTACGCCCCCCAGACCGAGGTCTTGGAGCGCAAAGCTTTCCCGCGGTCCAGGGCGATTCCGCCGCCGCGCATCCTAAGTGAGGCTGAGCTGACGTCGCTTATCGACGCATGCAGCTTCATTTCGCCAGGGAACCCTCTCAGGGGCCGTACGATGGCGACGCTAATCGGATTGTTGGCCAGCACGGGATTACGATCGGGCGAAGCGGTCAGCCTTGATCGCGGCGACGTCGATCTGACCAACGGGATCGTCCTCGTCCGTAAAACCAAGTTCCGTAAAGACCGCCTGATTCCTGTTCACCCAACGACCCAGGCAGCCCTTCGTCGATACGCCCGTGAGCGCGACACCGTGTTTCCCAGGCCCAAAGGCGAGGCCTTCTTCCTCAGCTCGCGAGGCTGCCGTCTGTCGGCGACCGGCCTGCAAAGCAACTTCGCTAAGGTCCGCAAGCTCGCGGGTCTTGACAATGGCAAGCCTCTGCGACCGCACGATCTCCGGCACCGGTTCGCGGTGACCAGGCTCAGGCTGTGGCACCAACAGCGCGCAGACGTCCAAGCGCTGCTGCCCTTACTCGCCACCTACCTCGGCCACGCCAACTATAGCGACACAGCCTACTACCTCACCGGCTCGTCGGATCTCCTCGCCATCGCGGCTGAGCGCGCCTTCCTCGACGGAGGTGCGGCATGAACGAACACCTCCTGCTGGCGCCGCTCCTGGAGTCGTACTTTCGTCGCCGGTTGACCAAGCAGCGCAACGCGACCTCCGCGACCTTAGCCAGCTATCGCGATGCCTTGCGCATGCTGATCCTCTTTGCCGCCGCCCATTTGGGGAAGAAGCCGGCGGCGCTGGCCCTTGAGGATCTCGATCGGGACCTTGTTCTCGCCTTTCTTGACGAGCTTGAGGAGAAGCGGAACAACTCCGTCGCAATGCGCAACGCCCGATTAGCCGCGATCCGATCCTTCTTCCATCACGTCGCTGCCGCCGATCCCGCCTCGTTCGGCGTCGCCCAACGGGTTCTGACGATCCCCACCAAACGGGCCCACATCGAGGTGACGCATCATCTCACCAACGCCGAGGTGGAGGCCATCATCGCAGCCCCTGATCAGACGACGCCCCGCGGCCGGCGCGACCGGGCCTTTCTGCTCTTCTTGGCGAGAACCGGCGCTCGCGTGTCCGAAGCGACTGGCGTCAACGCGAACGACCTTCAGTTGGAGCGAGGACGCCCGCAGGTGCTGCTTCATGGCAAAAGGACGCCGAGATCGCGTCGTTCCCATTCCTAAGGATCTGGTGCGATCGCTGACGGACCTATTGAGCGAACGCGGTCTCGCCAATCATGAACCGCGGCCGATCTTCGTCGGGGTTCACAACGAGCGCCTGACGCGTTTCGGCGCGACACACATCGTGCGGCGTGCCGCCTCCCAGGCCGGGTCCACGAGGCCAAGCTTGGAGGGCAAGCCGATATCGCCGCACATCTTCCGGCATTCCCTCGCCATGAAGCTTCTCCGGTCAGGTGTGGACCTCCTGACGATCCAGGCTTGGCTTGGCCATGCTCAGGTCGCCACAACCCACCGATACGCCGCTGCGGATGTCGAGATGATGCGCCGGGGACTTGAGAAGGCGGGCGTCTCAGGCGACCGCAGCGCGCGCTTCCGGCCGAACGACACCATCCTGCAGCTGCTGGCCAACATCTGATTATTATGTGGCGGAGAAACCCTGAGTGGCCGGCCCGGGCTGGCGTTAGAGCGCCTCCGCCACATAATCTCGTCCGACACATAAGAACGGATCTGAGCCGGCATCGCGCACCAGCGCAACAAGGCCATCGATACCCTTGCGGAAGTCGACTGGATGGCTCGCCAGGAACACCTTCACGCCGGAGGGGATCATGCCGAACGGACCGCCCGGATCACCCGCTGCAACTGCGCCTCGTCGACGTCCACGCCGGCGCGCACGATCACCTCGCCAATGGCAATCTCGATCACCGCGCCTGCCACAGGCGCCACCACACCCTCGCAACTCGAGTGCCGTGAGCGATAACGCCGCCGCTCGGCCCGAGCGTCACGGCGCCAGGCGAACAGCTGCGACGGGTGAATGCCGATCCGGCGAGCGATCGCCGAGACGCTCGCGCCAGGCTCCAGCGCCTCCATCACGACTTGGGCCTTAAACTCGTCCGACCAGCGTCGGCGAAGCTGCCGCGGCGCTCCCTCAAGACGGTCGGCGACCGCTTCGATCATATGGAAGGTTCTAGTTCCAGAACTAGGCGCAGACATAGAAGCTCACATCGGCTCACAAACTTAGCAGCCGATAGCCGATCGTTCACCCCCTCCGCCAGACGGGGTCTCCTTGCCGCTTACTCAGCGTCACGCCCTTGCGCTTGAGCTCCTGCGCCACCCGCGGCCACTCAGGCTCGCTCAAGTCCTGCGGGGGGCGCCCGACCCGCCGGAACAGAGCCCGCTGCAACGCCGCCTCGCTCGCGTAAATCGGCGGTAACGGCCAGCTTAAGCCCGCCTCGCGTGCCCGCAGCAGGTAGGTGGCAACCGAGCTCTTGCTGATCTGCAGCCGTTCCGAGATCTCCCGAACCGACAGGTCCTGCTCGTACGTCAGCCTCAGGATCGATCGTAGGTCCTTCACAGTGGTTCGTTTCGCTTGCTTCCGCCTCGGCATTGCCCCTCTCAAACTCAGCTTGAGAGAGAACATTGCCTGAACGGCGCTCCCGAAAACCAACCTCCCGCAACTGTCCGCGATTTAGCGGAATCCCTGTCCCGGAATTACTGAAATCGCTGTCCGCGAATTAGCGAAATTGCTGTCCGGAAATTGCCGAAACACGCACATATCTCCGGAGGCGATGAAGGTGTGTCCATCGGCGGCGAGCGCCGCCTTCAGTTCCGCCAATGTGCTGTCGGGTTTGGCCGCTATCAGCGCGAGAATGCGCTCAGCCTGCCCTTCGATCGCCTGCGAGCGTCGATCCCCGCCCTGCGGCTTCGCGTCACCTCACCTGTCTTTCGAGCTTGCGCCACCCAGCGGATCGCGCTCGACACGCCCATTCGAAAGTGCGCCGCAGCCTCTCGACACGACATGCCGCCCTCAACGGCGGCGACCACACGTTTGCGGAGATCAATCGAAAGAGCTGGCGCCATGCCTGCCGGCCTCCTTCACCAGCAGGCAGCTTGAATCAGACCCCTCCAGACTCCGGAGAGTAGGCGGCGCCGCAGCGCTCGCGGAGACGGGCGCGTCGTGCCTACTGAGCATCCTCCGGATCGGCTGAGAGGTAACTGACGGCATAAATAATCGTTTCCGGTACGATCTCCTGATAGGCGAGGACTGGCACGTAAACTCCGTGCTTGCGCAGCACGTTGAAAAGCGCGTGACGAACGTCCTGCTGGGTCATCAGCACGGGATGATACCCACGCCTAAACCCGTCACTGGCGATGTCCCGCGCCTGCTTCGCGATATTGGCAGAGATCGAGGGTTCGAGCACCAGGAAACGCCCTTCCTCCGTAATGCGCATTCCCTCCCGAAGATTGGCTTCCAGCGTCGGCGCAACAACAACAACGGGCAGGAATCCATCCGGCGCGAAGCGCTTGGTGAGGAATTCCGCCAGCGATATCCGCACTTTCTGCAGAAGGCTGGTCGCGTCCCGTTCCTGCGACCATTGCAGGAGGGCTTCGAAAATCTGGACGCGGCTAGAGATCGGGATGCGTTCACGCAGCAGCATGCGCAACACAGCGATGATCTGGTTGTTAGACAGGGCCTCCCGCAAATCCGCGATGAGAACAGGATTGCTTTGGCGCGTCTCGTTGATGATATCCACCGTGTTCTGGAAGCCGGCGATGCTGTCGAGATGTTCGATGACGACCATCTTGAGGTGTATGAACAGCTGCTCCTCCGGAGTCCAGTACTCGATGCCTTCCTCCTTCAACCGCACAATAGAGCGACTATCGACGATAGTGCCCTCACGCGGGCCGAAATCGGCAGCCGATGGAATTTCGAGAGCTTCCAAATAGCTTGGATTGGCCTTCACAAAGACAGTCCCGGGCCTCAATTGTCCCGTTGCGACCAGCTCCTGTCGAACAAAGACACGGTAGGTGTCCGCCTGATTATCCTCGATGGCAATCCTCCAGTACCCGAGGGGAACTCCGAACTCGGCTTCAGGGCCGGCGCGAACATTGTCGAGCATCTGGCAGAACCAGGAGACGTCGATCTCTCGGATGCCGGACGGCAGGACAAGCTTGATGGTCTCCATGGCTTTGGTACGCTGTTCGATCTCGGCGAACTTCCGCTCAAGGCTTTCCAGCTTGCGATCCCAGCTCGTCTCGGTCGCAAGAGCACGATTAGCGAGCATCCGATAGGTCCAAAAGACCCCGCCGGACATCGCGCCTCCGATAGCGACGAAGATCGCGGTCGGAAAGCCCGGAATGACCCCGAAGACTGCAATGACGACACCCGCAATGATGATCGTTCGCCCGTTGGCCAGCATTTGCTGGCTGATTTCGGTTCCGAGATCCATGCCCCTCGGATTGGTCACACGCGTAACGATGTTGCCTGCAGCGACGGAAATGAGGAGCGCTGGAATCTGGGCGATGAGACCGTCGCCGACCGTCAGCAAGGCGTAGAGCTTCAGCGAGTCACCAAAACTCATGCTTCGTTGCACCATGCCGATGGCAACGCCTCCCAGGAGATTGATGGCCGTGATGACGAGGCTGGCAATCGCATCGCCTTTGACGAATTTCATTGCCCCGTCCATCGAGCCGAACAGTTTGGCCTCACGTTCGAGGGTCTCGCGCGTCTCCTTGGCATCGGCCTGATCGATATTGCCCGCGCGGACATCCGCATCGACACTCATCTGCTTGCCGGGTAAGCCATCGAGCGTGAAACGGGCACCGACCTCCGCCACGCGATCGGCTCCCTTGGTGATGACAATGAACTGTACGACCGTAATGATCAGAAAGATGACCAGCCCTACCACAAGATTACCGCCCACCACAACCGCGCCGAAGGTCGCCACAATCTCCCCCGCATCCCCTTCGATCAGTATGAGGCGTGTCGTTGAGACCGAGATGGCCAGTCTGAACAGCGTCGTGACCAGCAGGACGGATGGAAAGGTAGAGAATTGGACTGGATTATGAAGCTGAAGCGAGATGAGCAGAATGATGATCGAGGCGCTGATGTTGAGCGTGATCAGCACATCCATCAGAAAGGCTGGCAACGGCACAATCATCATCAGCAAGACGAGCGCGAAGACGGTGATCAGAAAGATATCTTTCTGTCGGGCCAGCGTGGAGGCGAACTGCGCGATCGTCATGGTGTATCGCTGATCACGGTGGAGCCGCGGACTTGACAGGCGTGATCGACGGCACAATCGCGGCAGTCCCTCCGGGAGTTCCGCGCAATACCGTCGTTTCCGTCCGGTCGGCTTTTTCGGCCGCCTCAATTGCCTTTTTCACTATCCGGACATAGACGGAGGGGCCGGAAATGAGCAGCACCCGATTGCGGGGATCGAAACGATGCAGAAACCTGGTCTCGTAGAGATCGAGCCGTTGCAATATCTTCAGAATGGCGGCGCCGTCGTTCTGCTTCAGGAAGAAAACTTCCGTTTCGACATTGCTGACCGGCGCGACATGCAGGGTTGTGCCATCGAAGAACCAGACCAGCCTGAACTTCGCCGCCAATTGATCGAGATAGTCACGCCGAGTCAGCACACCTTCCGATTTTTCCGAGATCTTTCCGGTGACGGCGGCATCGACATTGACCCCGATGCCAATGTTGTTTCCGAAAAAGCGGATCGCCGCCGCCAGATCTTGGTTGGTGCTGATGAAGGGGTAGATCGTTGCCGCATTGGGCAGTTCGGCGCCAACGGCAGATCCTGCATGGATCACCCCCCATGCCAGAACGAGGGGGCAGGCAACTTTCGAGGCAAGGGTCACAAGAGGCACCGCGCCCATCAGTAGAGAAACCCCGCAGGACCGATGATGCGGATGGAAGCGGGGTCGCCAGATCCGGACGCCATGACCTTTCTCGACAGGATGAACTCGAGATTGTTCTGTAGCGGGCGCACGATCTGCGCGACAGCCGGCTTGTCGAGGTCGTCGAAACGGGGCGTCACAACGATGATCAGGTCTTTCTGCAAGGATTCGATTTGTTCACTTCCCAAAAGGGTTCGAACGAACTCTGACGTCCCGTTCGATGGCTTCGGAAGCGCAGCCGAGGTTTCCAGACGCGACAACCCGCCAATGACCGTGCTGCGGCCACCCTCCAGTTCGACATTCGTTGTCAGCTTGCGCGAGGCAAGATTGGGAAAGCTGTTCCCGTTGATCTGCCGCGCGGTCGCCTGCATATTGGAAACGATCGAATTAATCTCAAGAGCTACCCTTCCACCCGGCATGATAATAGGAAGGAAGGTCACGTTTATCCCGACAAACTTGAAGTCGATTCCAAAGCTGTTGAGGCTGGCGCTGTTGGCGATGGCAAATGTCGGAATGGCAATTTCTTCGCCAACGGAAAAATCCGCCTTCCTGTTGCTGACGGTGATCAAGGTAGATTCCGCGACAATGGTCGCAACGCCATTCGCCGTCAATAGGTTCAATGTTGCATTCAGACTGGCCGTGCTTCTGGTGAGCGTCTGCGTCGCCCCCGTCCCGGAAATGAGCGCGAGCCAGTCGATCCCATACCGCTCCAGCTTATCCCGCGCCACTTCGAGAAGCTTGACGTCAAGGCGGATCAGCTTGCCTTTGCGAACGACCAGCTCGTCGATCAGCACGCTATCCGGGACGCTGCTCTTGAGGCTCGCGATGACATTCTGGCGTTCCAGTTCGTCATCGACGACGCCCGAGATGAGGATGCTGCCGCGGGCGGAACTTATGGAAATATTCCCGGCCTTGAGGCGCTGTGCTAGCATGCGCCTCAGTTCGGACACCGGATGAATGACGACAACATCGTATTTGAACAGCGTTTTCCCGGACAGGTCCGACGCAATGAGCGTCGTTCCACCGGGAGATTTTCCATAGATGAACAGCGCGTCGCCGGGCGACTTGCTCACATCGGCAATAGCGGGATCGGCAACGAAGACGGATTCCGCATTCTGGACCCCCTCCAGCTTCATGCCTTTCCCGACTTCGACCATCAACCGCCGCGATTGGGCGAAGGCCTCTGTACAGACAAGAACGGTTACAACCAGCAGCATCGCCCGTACAATTCCCGCCCACAAGCGGCCGATCCCCTTCCGTGGCGCATGCGTGGAGCCGTATGCAGTTCTCATGTCGCCGTTCCCTTCACCCTGGCCATCTGCGATCGAAGCAGGGCTTCCGAGCAATGGACGTTGCGCACCCAATCGCTCGAAGACAGGATTTTCGTCAGTTTCAGAAAAGCTCGGTAGCTGATATGCGTGGCAGCTTCGGATGAACGCATTTGACTTGCCGTCAGCATCAGCTGGTCATGCGAGTTCTTGACCGAAAGCAGTCGAGCGCCGCCAGCATGCGCGATGGCGCTCTCGCCACCGAGACGTTCGGCGTTCTGCTTATCGCGCAGGCCGAAAAGAAGGTTCGCCGAGTCCTGATCGACCTCGGTGCGGAACACCGGCTTTGCCGTTTTCCACCTCGGCTGCGAAGAGATGACGGCATCTTTCAGTTCCGGCACCGCCCTCTGGCGAGCGCCTCCCAGAGCGACGGCCAACGCTTCCGACGTATCGCCATCCTGTGCCTCCGCGAGCATCGCTGCATAGGAAGTGGAAGGCTCAGCGCCCTTCTCGCCGGGAGAGCGCTCCTCGATGTACAAGGCTTTCCGCTCGGCCTGATGCGTTGGCCGAAGAGGCTGCTCCTGCGCAACGTAAGTGCCGGGCATCGGCCCGGTGTTACGGAGTTCGTGTGTCATGTCTTCCGCTCTGCCTTGAGATAGGATCGAACGGCCGCACGGCGCTCACTCGCCGGCTTCGACGCATGCAATGCGAGCCGCATTTTGAGGAATGACACGTTCGGCGTGTCCACTTGCGCGGACTGGATCACGTCGATGGCCTCGTCAATCCGGCCGTCGAGATAAAGGGCGTAAGTGTAGATTTCGCGCAGGCGCAAATCGTCCGGAAACATCGACACGCCGACGCGTCCGTAGAGCACGGCTTTCGCGATAAACTGGCCCCGCAAGCTAAAGGAGGACAGCAACAACAGGACGTCTGCGGCGAGGGAATGGTATTGCTCTGATCGATGACGATGTCTGGGCATCTATGCCTGCCCCACGAAGCAGCGTGCGTAGATTATGCTAGATTTGAACAATGCGATGCCCATCTGCGTCACGCTCTCAGGCCGCGGGCGGCAAACGCATGTAATAACCAATATCCGCCCGGGAGAATCCAAGCCGCTCCATTGTCTCGCTCGGCTCCGGCAGAGTCAGGAAGACATATTCGACCTGTTTTGCCCGCGCCCAGCGCATGTAAGCCCGGAACAGGCTGAAGCCCCTCCCGCGGGCCTCCGGACGCGTGTACCAGATCAGTTCATGCGCGACCTGCACCGTGGAATAGGGCGTCACGCCGAGTGCAGCCAGAAAAAAACCCTGATCATCGTCCAAGATGAGCAACAAGACATCGTCGCTCTTCATCGCGGCGGCGAGCGATTCCATAAACATATCGGGCTCATAGGGAAGAGCTGCCCCGGCCCTGTGTTCGGCGCGGAAGGCCGCACATAGCGTTTTCAACACCGGCAGATCAGAAGGTGTTGCGGGTCTTACGGACATGATTTCTGTTCCGTTTGACGGCAAGGGAAACAAACACGCTCTAAACGAAAGCGAATCCGGCCAAGATATCAGCCTATGTTTTGCTGTATCTTCGAGATGAGACTGAATTTGGAAGAGAGCGCCCCCATCAGCCGCTGACTCTTCGCATTGGCGATGGCCCGATCAGCCTGATAAAAAGCCCCTTCTGCACGCTGCTGTGTCAGTTTTCTTCGGATTTCATCATCTATCCGCCCGAATTGCGTCAACTGCGCCGCCCTTTGGGCCACCATCTGCTGGTTCAATTGCTCCACGACGGCAGGAACACCGGCATCAAAGGCTGCTCCGGTGATCCCCGGCTGAAGTATTGGCAGAGTCATGGTAGAATTCCCTTTTTAATTGGAAAAGCCTCGCACCGGATGGGCCGGTGCGAGGCCTATCGCGACCTCAGGCGCCGGAGGAAGAATCCAGCTTCTGCGTCGTATCCTTCAATACCGCCGCTGCGTCGGCCTGCGCTTCATTCGCGCGCTTGGTCTGATCATTCGCGAGGGCGCGCTGGGACTCGTTCTGCTTGGCCGCGAGCTGCTGCTGATGCTCCTGACGCGAATTCTGCATCGACATCGCACTTTGTTCCACCATCTGCTGTTTAAACTGGGCCTGCTGCGCGGCCATAAGAGCTGCTGCCGTCATTGGTAAGTTCCTTTCGATTCTGTGATTGGATGGAGTTTGCGAGAAACTGTCGCGTCTCAGACGTACAATTCTCGTCGCTGCTTACTGGAAGGAGAGATTCGGAGCGTACCCCCTGGAATCACGCTCGGAGCTAGAGATGCGCGCCGTCGCCAGCTCTCCTTTCGCTTCGTTGCCATTAGGCGATTGCAATGGGCCACGTCCGAGCGAAAGCCCATCGGGCGCAGCGTTCCTGCTCGCACTTACGCCAGCCGAGTTGTTGTCCTGGGAAAATTGCTTCATCATGTCCTTAAACTCTTGGTCGCTCTTCCTCTGCCGCTCCTCCATACGGCGCAGGAATTCCTTGTTTTCGGCGGATTGCTGTTCCTGGGTCTTCTGCAGTTGCTGCGTATTCTGCTGGTCGCGTGCAGCCTGCGCCTGCTGGGACAGCATATTAGTTATCATAGAGATAATCACTCTATTCTCCCTTGTTTGCCTTGTGAATGCCGATGGAGACCGTCTCCAAGCCAGCAAGAACGTAAATAAGATTGGACCAATAGTGGCATCATAAATTCCTAACTCGGCGACTAATGACCTTGCCCCCATATGTGGAACGGTCCGCGTGGCAAGAGCTTTTTCAGTCGATTTCACACATTGGAACGGTGCGGTCATATGTCCGGCCGTTGCGCGCGGCACATGGCCGCTGGCCTCGATGAGATCCGCGGAACGAGGAGCTAAATCAAGTTTACGCGCTTGAGCGCATTGGGGGCAGTAGCTTCACTCGTTTCGGGATTTCGTCCCATGGGTTCATCGGCTGTTGTTGCACCTTGCCCTCTGCCGGCCTGCGCCGGTCAGATCGCTTTGGCGGTCACTGCGTCCATCAGACGGCGGCCGCGGTAGTCGACAGCGGGTCGGGACGCCGGTACGTCCCGCCCTTGTTCAGAAACGCCCAAATGATCCGCGCAGTCTTGTTGGCTTGCGCGACCGCGACAACCTTGAAGGGCCGTCTGGCGAATAACGCCTTCAACCACGGTCGCGCCCGAGCGTCGTTTCGGGCAGCCGCCCGGCACAGGATCGCTCCGTCGCGCAAACCGCGATCGCGCCAGCAGATCGAGTTGGCGACGTCGACGGCGCGCTAACCGGAATAAACGCCGGCGCAATCGGCGCCCGCGCCTCCGCCGGGCCATTGCCGCTCTGAAGTTGTCGCTTGGCCAGCCACTTGCGCAGCAGGTTCGCGTTCACGCCGTGTTGCAAAGCCAGCCCCGCGAGCGACCCGCCAGGCCGCAGACAGACTTCGACCAGCTGTTGTTTGCTGGCCGGGCCATAGCGACGCCGGCCATTCCGCAACACACCGAGCGTCTCACGCGGCGGCAGCGCTGCTGGCAGCACAAGACCGTCAACGTGCTCAACAAGGTTCCGAGCTCCGTGCAGGGCGGCATGAAGAAGGCTTTGCAGGACATCTGCATGGCGCCGAGCCGAGCTGCCGCGGAGCTTGCACTCGAAGCCTTCGCCGAGAAATACGGTGCAAAATATGCGCGCGCAGTTGATTGCCTGGCCAAGGATCGCGACGATCTGCTGGCGTTCTATGACTTCCCTGCGGAGCATTGGATCCACTTGCGAACCACCAATCCGATCGAAAGCGTGTTCGCCACTGTGCGGCACCGGACGGTTCGGACCAAAGGATCGCTGTCGCCGCAGACCGCGAAGCTGATGGTGTTCAAGCTCATCGATGCTGCGTCCAACACCTGGCGCCGATAGAAAGGAACAAATCAGTTGCCGAAGATCATCGCCGGTGTCAGATTCGCCGACGGCATCGAGGTCATTCCGACCCAGCAAAGCCACGCCGCCTGATCGGCTCCGTCACCCAAATTCAAGCATAGCTCAGTGCAAGCTCCGCGGCAGCTCGGCTCGGCGCCATGCAGATGCCCTGCAATGCCTTCTTCATGCCGCCCTGCACGGAGCTCGGAACCTTGTTGAGCACGTTGACGGTCTTGTGCTGCCAGCAGCGCTGCCGCCGCGTGCCGGGGAAGACTTCATCCAGCGCCTTCCAGAAGCCGAGTGTGCGCCAGTTCTGGCGCGACCTGCAGTCCGCGCCGACGAATGTCGATCAGAAGCTCGCGCCAGCTCTAGGCGCTCTCACGCACGCCGACCTGGAAGCCGATCAGCTCCTTCTTGCCCTCGGGCGTCGCGCCGATCAAAACCAGCATGCATTCGCTGTGGTCCTCCATCCGGGCCTGCAGGAAGACGCCGTCGGCCCAGACGTAGACATAGCGCCGCGCCGACAGATCGCGGTTCTGCCAGCGCTCGTACTCGCCCTGCCATTGCGCCTTCAGGCCTGAGATCACCGATGGCGACAGGTTCGGCGCATCCTTTGCCGAGCAGCGCCGAGAGCGCTTCCTGGAACTCGCCGGTCGAGATGCCGCGCAAATAGAGGATCGGCAGCAGGGCATCCAGGCTCTTCGTCCGCCGCGCCCACAGCGGCAGGATCGCCGAGGTGAAGCGGATCCGATCAGCTCCGGCCGCACCGCGGTCTCTGACCTTGGGCCGGGCGACCTCGATCGCGCCGATCCCCGTTGCAATCTTACGCGCAGGGCCAAAGCCGTGCCGCACCACCCTAGCACGGCCATCCGGCAGCTTCAGCTCCGCCGTCGTCGCTAGAAATGCCTGCAGCTCAATCTCGACGGCCCGGGCGAGCAGCTCACGGGCTCCGTTCCGCAGAATGTCTGTCAGTGGATCATCAACCGCAGACGGCTGACAAGGGCAGGATGGAGTCTCGTTCATGGCGTATCGCTCTCCTTGAGAGGTTCTGGCAGGCTCGACACCCGCCTCGATACGCCGCCTCTCTCAACCCGTCATCACCCACTTTCCCGCATAGCTCACTGAGTGGGCCGGGCAGGCATACGTTCTCTGAAAAAAGGCGACCGATAACAAAACTTTGCTAACCGATCATCACAGCGCGTCTGCATTGAAGCATAGTAGCGAGGTTGAGTGATGGATGTTAGCTGTTACGTCGCGGGTCTTGGCGTGAGCCTCGTTAGTCGACCCTGACAACATACCCCATCGCTCTCCGCTCCCCTGTCGCCAGACAGGTTCGAAACTCTTCAGAGATTGAAGGAGGCGACAGGGATGCTGAAGATCGCTTGCACTGCCAACCATCGTCTTGCAGATTGGTATGAGAAGAGCGGGATCGCGCGTTTCACCGAGAGAATGGAACGTCGCGCCAAAGGTTATATCGAAATGTCTCGCATCCATCGCAACGAGCTGTTCGGAACGTTCTGCGCTATGGACACGATCAGGATCGTCAGCAGCAGTGGTGGGCCGTTGAACTTACGGCTCAATATGCGCTCTGCCTTTCATGCGAACAATTCTCCAAGCAACGCGGACTCGTACCTAGGCAATTGCGCTACGAATGACCTGCAAATGTGGGCACAGAGAACGTTGGAGGCCAAAAAAGCGTCGCAGGAACGTCTCGAAAGAGGCGGAGGATTTGGCGAAGAACCGGCGTTTCCTTGCTGCAAGGGCGTGCGAACATAGATCGGAGACCGAAAACAAAACCAATCGTCAATAGGTTATTGACACCATGCAAACTCTGAGCCTCAAGAAGATATGCATCTTCATCGCAGCCGCCGAGACGGACAGCTTCACTGAGGCGGCCCGCCAGTCGAACATCTCACAACCGGCCGTGGTAAGCATCGTCGACGAGATCGAGGCGATAAGCGGGGAAGAGCTTTTTGTTCGCCATGGCAAGGTGCGTTGCGCCAAGCTGACCCCGCGCGGCAAGGAAACCTATGATGCGCTGGTGCAAGCCAAGACCTTTTACGATCAGGCGCTCCGCTCTATCAGCAAAGCGAAGAAAACGCGCTGCGAGCACGGCGTCCTGATCCAAGCGCCCTATGCCTCGGCCGTCTCCCCCGATTGGCTGTGGCGTCTGATATCCGGCTACACGGAGGGTGGCGTCTCCATTCGTGTGACCGATTGGCACCAGATCCTGGCGACGATCGAGAAGCACGACAGGTGCGTGGCGCTCATCGATGGTGAGGTCTGCCCTAGGAATCGCGAGTATTTGCCGCTTGGCAGTTATGAAATGGTGTTAGTGACCTCGAATCCGAGCGTTTTGGGCAGCGCTGACAACAACGTAATCTCGTGGACGGATGTTCCCAAGTATACGTTCATCTACTCAGGCATCAATCCCACCACAAAGGACCGCATCTATCAGACTTTGAAAATCGCGACTGACGCCAGTAAGGATCACTTCATCGAAGTGAATAGCCGCAGCATCCTCCAACAATTTTTGATTCAATTCAAAGGGACAGCCATCATTCCGACGATTGTTTCCAATTCTCTGCAGATGTGCGACCACCAGTTGCGGAGTCTGCAATTCTCGCACTCTCGGATTTACGTGCCGCTTGGGCTGGTCATGCCATTTGGCCACTGCGCCCGCCTCAAGATGAAGCACTCGGACTTGCAGCAGGCCTTTGATCGGATGTACGTGCCCTGAGGATGTGCTGGCTTAGAATCGGCTGAACGCAACTGTCAGCCCGTCGCGTCCTGCTCCTTCAGTGCCCCTTCACACCCAGTCTTAGAAGCAACGATGATCGACAATGATCTCGGCAAATTCCCGGTCCATATGACCTTTGTCGGAGATGTGTTTACTTTCTCTCATGCTGAGGTCGCGCGCGTTGCATGTCGTTTTCGAAACAATTCGGACCTGCTAGAGGCCCTGAGCCAAGTGAAGAATGCGATTTCGGTGTCCGAGCTTCCTGACGAGGACAGAATGACGCTGATAAACCTGCTCGATGAGGAGCGACAGATCATCTCGTTCTCGATGATCGCCCGCAACAGCGTCATTGCCGTCTGATGTGGCTCTCCGCCTGTGATCCGTGGGGATAGCTCGCCCGCTCTTTAGCCGTCCTCGCGCGCATCGCCGCGCTCTATGCGATCGAGAAGGAGATCCGTGGCTCCGACGCCGCGATCCGACAAAAGGCGCGCGACGAACGATCACGGCCGCTCGTCGTCGAACTGAAGAAGTTCCTGCGCGAGCAAGCCGCCCGCCTGTCGCCGGGCAGCGAGATGGGCAAGGCGATCGCCTATCTGCTGAACCATTGGGATGGCCTCACTTTGTTTCTCGACGATGGCCGCGTTGAGATGGACACTAACCCCGTCGAAAATCAAATCAGGCCGCTGACTCTGACTCGCAAAAACAGTTTATTTGCAGGTCACGACGAAGGTGGCCGTTCATGGGCCCGCATAGCTTCGCTCATCGCCACCTGCAAGATCAACGGCGTGGGGCCCTACGCCTGGATGAAAGCGGCCCTCGAAGCGATCGCAACCGATCACGCGCAGTCGCGGATCGACGAACTCTTGCTCTGGTCGTTCGCCCGCACCTCCTAATTCTCCGCAGCTGCCGCCACAGTCGCGACTTCGACGATTTGCAACGCGTTAATCAACGGATTTGCAGTCCGTTGCGCCAACGCGTTGCAATCCGTCCCTCCAAATCTTTGCGAATGGAACGTAAACGTCGCTTACCATAGGACGCGCGACCAGCGTCTTCTTGAGACAATTGGCGCGGGCGGGGGCTGTGCGTGCTTTGGAAGGTGCTCGAAACGAATACGTGTACCTGATGGGAGCGGTGTGAATCGCGACGTTCACGCACCCTTCTGCGAGTGGCCGGCAGGTGAAATTCCTCCGGTCTATTCACCTCTGGGTCCAGTCGAACATGGCGCCGCTTCACGCTTCACGGCTGCGGCGCGAGGGGCAAAACGTTGCGCGGCTTTGCCCCGCACCGTGCAGACCGTTGATCACCTTAGCGGACTTCTAGTCTGACTGAGTCACAAAACCGCAGGCTCTAGCCGGCCAGAATCAGCGATGGTTGCAGCATGGACCATTAGCCGATGAGGCCGACATGAGCGGGCGTGGCACCAGGACGAGCGAGAAGCGATTTGCGGCGTATTTGGAAGGGCTTGCCAGTGTCATCGGTCATGCTGATCGGAAGGCGCCGCTGCGCGACTATTGCGTCGGCCTGATGGCCTGCGGCGGTCGCAAGAGCGTGGAGCCGATGGCGGCGGTGACGGCTCCGGAGCGGACGGCGGCCCAGCATCAATCGCTGCTGCATTTCGTCGGCAGCGGCGCCTGGTCGGATGAGAAGGTGCTGAGCAAGGTACGCGAGATGGTCCTGCCGGCGATTGAACGCCAGGGCCCCATCGAAGGCTGGATCATCGACGATACCGGATTTCCCAAGCAGGGGCGACATTCGGTTGGAGTTGCGCGGCAATATTGCGGGCAGCTCGGCAAGCAGGATAATTGCCAGGTGGCGGTGTCGCTGTCGATTGCCAACCACCACGCCAGCCTGCCTGTCGCCTACTGCCTTTATCTTCCGAAGGAATGGACTGAGGATTGCGATCGGCGGCGTAAAGTGGGCATTCCCGCCGAAGTCGGCTTCCGGACCAAGCCGGAGATCGCGCTGGAGCAGTTGCGGTGGGCCTGTGCGAGCAACCTTCCACGTGGTGTCGTGCTGATGGACGCGGGCTATGGCAACAACAGCGACCTGCGCACGGAGATCACGGCGCTGGGATTGACCTATGTGGCGGGTCTTCTGTCGAGCACAACGGTATGGGCGCCCGGCACCGGTCCCTTGCCGCCGAAGCCATGGTCGGGCCGCGGCCGTCCACCGAAACTGATGCGCCGCAACCGTCAGCATCAGCCAGCCGCCGTGAAGGCGCTCGCGATCGGCCTGCCGGCCCAAGCTTGGCGCACCATCACGTGGCGGCAAGGAACGAACGAAGAGCTGACCTCGCGCTTTGCCCGCGTGCGGGTTCGTGCCGCGCATCGTGATTATTGGCAAACCACCCGGCGATTGGAGGAATGGTTGCTGATCGAATGGCCGAAAGGCGAGGACGAGCCTACCAAATACTGGCTCTCGACAATGCCGGAGGATGTGGCATTCCGGACGCTCGTTGAGACGGCTAAATTGCGCTGGCGCATCGAACGCGACTATCAGGACCTCAAGCAGGAGGTCGGGCTCGGCCACTTCCAGGGACGCGGCTGGCGCGGCTTTCATCATCACGCAACGATGTGCATTGTGGCCTACGGATTCCTGATCTCCGAGCGGGAGACGATTCCCCCCTCAGGCGCGCGGCGCGCCCAGCCGATCCCGCTCGCTCGCCTTCCCGCAGATTATAGACCCCGCGGATCTGCCGCTGCGGACCCAACGTCACATTCCAAACTCGATCGCGACGATGCGACGGCGGCTCGAGCATGGGCTCGTCCGAACGCTGTCGAGATGTCCTTGTTGTGCGATCAAGTTCGACCACTACACAGATCGTCGTTTGTGACGCAGTAAGACTAGCAGGCTGTTGAAAAAAGGCGGTCGCCGCCGACCGAGGATCATGATTCATTGGCTCCGACGAGATTCGGAGATGGTGCGTGCGCGGCGGCGACAATCGAACGGGCGAGCTGTTCAGCTACGTCGACCTGGAAGCAAGGGTGCGGCGTGATCATCCGCTGCGAGGGATCCGGACGATCGTGAACGAGGCGCTGGCGGCGCTGGAGCACGAGTTCGCCGCCCTTTATTCGCCGATTGGACGGCCGTCGATCCCGCCGGAGAAGCTGCTGCGGGCGATGCTGTTGCAGGCGTTTTATTCGATCCGCTCGGAGCGACTTCTGATGGAGCGGTTGGAATATGATTTGCTGTTCCGCTGGTTCGTCGGAATCGGCGTCGACGATGCAGCCTGGGACCATTCGGTATTCTCGAAGAACCGCGACCGGCTTCTGGAAGGCGACATCGCGGCGAAGTTCCTTGCGGCGGTGCTGGCGCAGCCCAGGGTGAAGAAGCTTCTGTCGAGCGATCACTTCTCGGTCGACGGCACGCTGATCGAGGCCTGGGCCTCGATGAAGAGCGTCAAACCGAAGGATAGCTCCGGCGAGCCGCCGGCCCAAGGCGGCGGGCGCAATGCTGAAGCGAACTTCCATGGCCAGAAGCGCTCCAACGACACCCATGCTTCGACCACCGATCCGGAGGCCAGGCTCTACCGCAAGGGGAAAGGCAAGGAGACGAAGCTGTGCTTCATCGGGCATGGGCTGATGGAGAACCGCCACGGCTTGCTGGTCGACGCCTGCCTGACGCAGGCCGGTGGGCATGCCGAACGGGTGGCCGCGCTGCACATGATCGAGCCTCGTGCCGATCGACCGACAGCGATCACGCTTGGTGCCGACAAAGCCTACGATGCAGAAGACTTCGTCAACGAGCTGCGCTCGATGAACGTGACGCCGCATGTTGCGCAGAATACCGGCGGCCGTAGCTCTGCGATCGACGGGCGTACGACCCGGCACGGCGGTTATGCTGTCAGCCAGCGCATCCGCAAGCGGATTGAGGAGGCATTCGGCTGGATCAAGACGGTCGCCGGGCAAGAGAAGACCAGATTCCGTGGCCGTGATCGGGTCGGATGGGCCTTTACCTTCGCTGCAGCCGCCTACAATCTGGTGCGGCTGCCCAAGTTGATCGCGGAGACCGGTTGATGGCCAAGGTGCCCGGCTTTGCCAAGGCCTTTGCCGGCCGCTGGCGCATCGTCGAAATGGACAACTGGGACAGCGACTTCCTCGATCTTGTCGGAGAGGCGCATCTCACCTTCCGTGGCAAGTCCGATGGCGAAATAGCGTTTGGGGCTCTCAAGGGCTTCCTGGATGCTCGCTACGGCACCCGCGACGGATCGGCCTGCGCCGAGTTCTCATGGGAGGGGCACGACGAGAATGATCCGTCCTGTGGTCGCGGATGGGCCATGATCGGCACTGCGGGCAGGCTCGTTGGCCACTTCTACATCCACAATGGCGACGATTCAGCCTTCGTTTGCGAATGCGGCTGAGTTCTTCAACGGCCTGCTAGGTTTGGCATCAGCGACATGTGAATGGGCTTTATTGAGCGACGATAACCTCCCTTAGCTCGAATTCTGATGATGTGTCATGTCCTTGGGATTGTATTGATCTCGGATTCGAGATGGGCTGCGTTATCACGACTTCTTCCAATGATGGACCATCGATCATGTCTTGGACTGCCGCGTCAAATGCACGCCATTTGAGTTCAATACCCGGTTCATCAGCCTTCAGACTGGCTGCACTTTTGACTTGCGGCAAATATCCGTTCAAATGATTGATCGCCTCGCGCAGGGCTTGTTGCCCCGGCTGCGATGATCCGGTCGAATGCGTTGGCACGTCGGAATCGGACAATTCCTGTTCGAGTGCAGGATTGCGCAGCGCATTCATCAACGTTGCGGCGCATTTCAGGGTCTCGGCCGTCTCCTTTGCAAAGACTTCGTCTGCAGGTAACAATTTCGATGTTGCGGCCTGAGCAACTGCGCCAATGGCTTCCTTCAGTGTGCCCTGACCCGCACTTACCATAAGTGTCGACACGTTCCATAGAGCCGCGCCGCCGACTGATCCTGGTGATGCCGTCCCGATCGTTATGCCCGCCTTGACATATTGTGTGGCAATTCTTCCCACAACACGCAATGCCGCCTTCAGAGCCTGTTTTCGACCGTCTCCCCATCCATCGATCGGCAAAGCGGTGCGCAGCGCGTCCACACCGACGTTGACGCCACACGTCGTTGCGCCAAAAAACAATGCCTTGCCGATTTCCTCCATGACTGCCTTTGCGCCGTTAGCCCCATACGTCGCGGCAAGTGTCACGCCGGATATGCCTACCGAAACTGCACTGCCTATGCCTTGCGACTTCGCGGAATGGCGTGTCGTGGTGACGACGCGCTTGCCTCGACCGGGAACAGTACTCAAGTCGGCGTTGACGGCATCGTTCAATTGTTGGGCGCGGATCTTGCTTTCAGTGAACGAATCGGCCGTCGCATTCGAAATACCACGCGCAAAGCCAACTCCCGCTTCAAGGCCAAATATTACGCCAACCGATGCCTCGCTTTCATCGATGTACGTACTGGGCGGCTTAACATACCCGTCAATGATTTCGTTGATGTTCGCCTCGGACAGTACGTTGGGCGTCTGATGCACTACTGTGCTCGTGACGGTCTCTACCGAACTCTTTTGAAGGTCCGCAGCGACTTTCTCGGCCACATCGTCAAGCTGATTGGTCGAAAGCGTTCCAAGGCTTAGGATGTCGCGCGGTGGGAGAGTCGAAACGGCATGTTCGATCTGCTGTAGCTGTTGCTGAGAGACCGATGCTAAGTCAACATCGCCATGAGCTGTGGTAGCCGCGCGCTCTAGCACTGAAGCGGGCAAGAGCCCGGGATCTCGCCGCAATAACGCCGAAACCGCCGCCACCGTCGCATATTGCAAACCGACACCACCTGCAACTATGATCACGGATTGCATGGTCCCGCGCACGAGGGCGGGCCCTAGCGACTTTCCAAACAGCAATGACCTCGTATCCGGGGTTCGATGTGTTTGTTGATAAGCGCGGAGCTTCAAGAATTCTTCGTAACATGTTTCAAGCTTTGTCAGCTGCGCCTGTAGTGCGTCGAATGCGTTTGTCGCCTCTTTCGCATGCGGACTTCCATGCGGAAGAGCGCTTTTGAGTATTGCAATGCTCTCGGCCAGACGCGGGTTTGATCTTTGGTGCAAATCGTTGAGGGCGGTATGCAACAGCGACATTTTTACGTCTTCCGTTTTTGTCAACCGCTGCGATCGTTGCACAATATTCCACCATCGAAGTTTGACAGGTGAATCGAGGTCTGCTCCCACGTCAATAGCGACCGGAGTAAACTGAGAACGAGCGTTTCTATCTGCGCTTTGCACTGCAGATTCGCGAGATGCAGCCCTTGCCGCGTGACAACCTTCGGCAAATACGTCGGCCGCCGCAATTATTGATCCTGGTTGCAGCGGCGATTCGGGTTGACGCACGCCAGGATCGCTCGATCGTCGGTGATGCGAAATCTGATGTTCGATTTCATCAGCCCGTTGTCTGTTTGTTGATATCGCCTCAACCGATGGCAGCGAATTCGTTCTAGGTAGCATTTCCGCCTGCTCCCGCTGTATTTGTTTGGCATCTTGTTGAATTACAGTTGCGAGTGGGTGGCCGTGCAGAGAGGGCTCGAATGCTATTGAGCTTCGAGCACTTCGGCATGCAAGTGTGGGGCTGGCTCACTTTCGCTGCAGATCGTTGATGAATGGCATCATCTGCGAGAGTTGGCTTATGGGCGAATAGAAAACGCTGATTGTCTCCCGCCCTGCTCCCGATCAGCGTCGGGCATGGTGAGACCTTATAAGCACTGGCTGGCGCGACGGCATCATCACCAACTCTGAATTCCTCATAAGTCCCCGACGGCCTGATTTGCTGGGAAAGGAGTGCAGTCATGGCGCCTGCCGGAATCGATTCCAAACCTCTTTCGCAATGTGGCCAACGGTTCGACGACATCCTGTTCCGCGGTGCCTGCGGCGGCGCTGATGCCGTTGCAACCTACCTGAGGACGCGACGGCAGATGCTGGTGCGCGACATGTCGCGCGTTGCGGCCTATGGCGGCGACCCATCCGACCATATGCGCGCGGTCGCCGTCTTCGATTGTGCGATTGAGACCGTGAAACACCTGCTCGCCCTCGGCGAGGTCGATGGCGAGACGACCGTAGCCGCTGCCGCCACTTCATCCGGGGAGGCCGTCTCTTGATCGTCGCCAAGGTGACTAGCCCGCGCATCAAGGATCGCTTTTTCAAGCTGGTGCCGGGCATTTGCCGCATCGGCGCGGACCTTGGCTGCACAGTTGTTCTGCTCGACGAAGTCTTTCAACCGGTCCACATGGTCCTGCATGCGACCGAAGATACGGTCGACGTCGAAATTAACGATGGTGCGACAGCTGAGCTTCACACTGGTCTCACTGGCACTGTATCGACGCTGCGGGGCGGTGATCGTCGGGCCTGGCATGCCGGTGACATTCTCCAGATCGAGAACGTCCGGATCGAGCTCGAGGGGATCAGGCCGGATTATTCGGCTTCGGGCTGTCCGGCCGGAACGAATCAGATCAAGCCCACTGCGCGCCGCTTGACGCCTGTCGCCGGCGCATTGGTCGCCGCTATCATCATTGTCTGCCTCTTGCAGTTTGAGGGGTGGGCCGTACCGGTGCCGTCTCAGGTCAGGACGGAAGCGTGGGCGAATATGCCCCTGCCTGTGCTGGATGCCCCGGCCATCACCCGGAAGCTCGGAGCGTTGGGGCTTACGCCTTCCAGCCTTACCCAACGGGATGGACGCTGGACCGCAATTCTGCGGGTTGGGGACGAAGACGCCCTGCAGCTTCTCAACAGCAAGCTGGAACGTCTCGATTTTCCGTTCGAACCCGAAGTGTACGTCGACGCACAACTGCGGAGGGCCGCGGAGATGGCCCTCGCCAATCTAGCCGCAGGCATGCGCGTTCTTTCGGTGAAAGACGGCGTGATAGAACTTTCACCTCTGCGCGATGTCCGGAAATCGGCGGAGACCATCCAGAACAGCCTGCTCAGGGATGTGCCGGGGCTTCTTCGAGTCGCGTTCGACAAAAGCACCGAAAACGACCTGACACAGGCGCGCGCCGCACTTGCCGCAATCTGGACGGGCGAATATCCCTACGTTGTGCTCTCCGATAGTTCGATTGTCCGGCCCGGTGACACCCTGCGGCCGGGCATCACGCTTGTCAGCGTGCACAACGAATACGTTGTCGTAGAAATCAATTACAAAAACGAAAAAATGAAATTCCATGACTAAAAATTGCATAGAATACACCAAGGAAGATATCTTTCTCCTCGGCAACATCGCATCAACAGCGGTGAACAAAGGCATTGGGGAGCATGTAACGTTAATCATCAGCCTTATTCAGGACGCGCGTCCTCAGAATGCTGGCTCGTTTCTGCTGGAAGCCATGTACAAATACTCAATTGGAAAGACGCGGGAGGCCATCCACCTCCTCGAAACGGGCAAGGTTTTTGAAGCCGCCATCAATCGCGATGAGGCCGTCGCCTTTCACCTGTTCCTTCTCCAGCAGGATGGCCAGATCGAGCGCGCCGCCGATCTCGGCCAGATCTACATGGATGAAGGCCTGGTGGGTTCCGATTCCGCCCGGGAGATGATCCGCATCGTAACAACGGAATGCAATGCCGTGCTTGGTCGTCTGATCGATGGCCAAGACGATGTGCATTGAATTCGAACAACCGAAGTGAAGGAGCCCTCCAAAATGATCAGCACTACGACCGTCTCCGTCGGACAGGCGCGCAACCTCCAGTCGCTGCAAAGCTTTGCCGATATCGGCCAGCGTCTGGCCAATGCCGTCCGCCAGCAAGAGGACGACATCGCCAAGACGTTCCAGGCGGTACTTGATCAATCCAGTCCTCTCCTGAACATCCCGACGCCGATCCAGGAACAGTTCAAGCAATGGGACAAATATCTGCGGACACCGGAGGAGCGGGAAGCGGCGCTGGCCATAAAAAAGAAGATAGTCAATATGTATAGCGAAAACAGCGCCTACATACGGCAAAAGACGCAGCACGGTATCGACAAAATTCAACTAGAACTAGCCGTGAAAGCCATCAGCAAAACGATCAACAGCGCGCAGCAACTTCTATCATCGCAGTAATGCTAAGTATCACGGAGCGTGTCTGTGAGAAAACTAAGCCAATCGAGCCGGCGCCGCGGGCGTTTCCCGGCGATAGCAGTAACAGCTGTCGCGGTGATGCTTGGCGGCTGCAAGGTTGAGTTGAGCCGGGGACTCAAGGAAAAGGAAGCCAACGAGATGTTGAGCCAATTACTGGCGCATAACCTCTCGGCCTCCAAGAAAACGGAAAAGGACAACACCATCACCCTCCTCATTGAGGAGGCCCAGTTCGCCGAGGCTGTCCAGACACTGAAGCGGCTGGGTCTACCGCGGCGCCGGTTTACCAGCCTTGGAGAGGTCTTTGCACCCGAAGGATTGGTTTCCAGCCCGGTGCAGGAATGGGCGCGGCTGAATTACGCCCTGACGCAGGAGCTCTCCAACACAATCTCGAGCATCCCCGGAGTCGTATCGGCGGAGGTTCATGTTGCCAATCCGCGCAAGACTGCGCCCTTCGAGAGAGCGCCGCCGCCCAGCGCCTCAGTTCTCGTTCTGGTTGCCAAGGATGCGATCACGGCGGAGTTGATCCCCCAGGTCAAGCAGCTTGTCGCCTTCAGCGTCGAGAACATCGATTACGACCGTGTCGCCGTGATCGTTTCGCCCGTCGATCTGCCAAAGCCGCAACCGGCCGCAATGGTCAACCTTGCGGGCATCATACTGCAGAAGGCAAGCTATTCGCGGGCTGTCCTGATGTTGGCCGGCACTGGCCTCCTGGCGACCCTGCTCGGGGCGGCCGGAGCGTTCCTGTTCAAGGCCCGCGGAGGCACGCCGTGATCATCTCATGCGATTTTGACGCGGCCCCCTCCTCGCATATCGCTGTGAGTCAAGTGCAGAACCTGCTGAATATCCGCAGCCGGAGGATTGCCGCGCAGATCCTGTCGAACGACTTTCTCAGGGCGGTGCTGCATGACAGGCTATATCCACAACTCGAACCGCTACCGCAGGATACGCCGCCGGCATCCGCAGCGCTGTTCAACCTAATCGTGACGGGTCCCGATGCCCTGCTGGAGGATTTGTCGCGCAAGATGGCGCTGCTGATCAATCATCAGGCCGTCTTCGGCACTACCGATGGCGCCATTCTGGAGCAGATCATCGATTGGTGCGGCCGGAAGGATCTGATCGACATTGTCCGCCGGCAGGACGGATTGCCAGTCTTCCAAGGTTTCGGGGTCTTCACTAGCGTTACACTGGAGGCGCTCGATCTCTATGCGCAAAAAGTTCGTCAGTATCTTTTCGGCATCCTGCCCTGCGCCTACGCCCAGCGCTTCCGGTTGCGCTTTGCGGCCGAGGACCTGCCGCCGATCGCGACCTTCGCCCCCGATGATCCGGACAGCACGACATTTCTGGAATACGCCCTGAGCGCCCATTCCCTGTTAGAGCGGTAAAGGCCGGCTCATGCACAAGATCAATATCGATCCGGGCATCGCCCTTCCGCCAAATGGCATCGTAAAGGCAGCTCTGATGACGCGCTTTCTTGCGGCTGAGCGCATCGAGCGCATCGCACGGGAGCGGGCAGAAGAGGAAATGCGGCGCATGCGCGCGACGATAGAGGCGGAGCGTGCCGCCGCGCGCCGCGCCGGCTACGCCGCCGGTCTCGACGCTTTCGCTTTAGCCATCCGGAAAGTCGACCAGGTCGGCAAGCAGGTCTCCGATCGCGTCGAGGCGCTGCTGCGCGAATGCCTGGAGCACATCCTCGGCTCGATGCCGCGAGAAGAACTCCTGGCCGCGACGCTGGCCAGCGTCCTCGGCAATCTGCGTCAAGGTATCGATGTGTTGATCATGGTCCACCCCGGCGCGATGCCCGCGCTGGAGCAGACGCTCGCCCTGCATCGCGAGAACCGGAACGCAGCAATCTTTATCCGTACGGAGGCTAATCCGCGCATGCCGCCGGAGGAATGCCTCATCTACGCCGGATCGGATGTGATCGATGCCAGCATCCCCGTAATGATCGAGGAGATGCTCGGCGCTCTCACCCTGTTGGCAGGATCGGAAGTGCCTCATGCAGCATGAAGTGCATCGGTCCTTTAGCGAAGACGCGCTCGCGCGCGAGCCGAGGATGGCTTCGCCCTTTCGCCGGCGGGGGCGCGTGCTCAAAACGGTCGGCCCGCTGATCAGCGCCGCTGGAAACTTCGGCATCGGGGAGGTCTGCGCGATTTCGCGTATGAACCAAGAGTCCGTGCTGGCCGAGGTGGTCGGCTTTGAGGCGGGCTCCGCGCTCCTGACGCCCTATGGGCGCACTATCGGCATCTCGCACAATTCCACCATACAATCGGTGATGTCGGAGTATGAGGTGCCCGTCGGGGACAGCCTGGTCGGCCGGGTGCTGGATGCCCTGGGACAGCCGATCGATGGCCGCGCTCCCCTCGGCCCTACCGAGCGCACTCCCGGCAACCGAATGCCGCCCAATCCGATGTCCCGCCCTCTGATCGATCGACATTTTGCGCTCGGCGTGCGCGCGCTGGATGGCGCACTGACCTGCGGCGAGGGTCAGCGCATGGGAATTTTTGCAGCGGCGGGCGGCGGCAAATCGACTTTGATCTCGATCCTGGTCCGCAACGCGCAATACGATCGCTGCGTGATGGCGCTCATCGGCGAGCGTGGCCGCGAGGTGCGCGAATTCATCGACAGGCAGCTGGGACCGGACGGCATGGCGCGATCTGTCATAGTCGCGGCAACCTCCGACCGGCCGGCCATCGAACAGGTCAAAGCCGCCTATACCGCCACGGCCATCGCCGAATATCATCGCGACCGCGGCGAAAAGGTCTTGCTGATCATGGACAGCCTGACCCGCTTCGCCCGTGCCCAGCGCCAGATTGGTCTTTCCGCGGGTGAACCACCGACCCGGCGCGGCTTTCCGCCCTCTGTTTTCGAACAATTACCGATTCTTGTCGAACGCGCGGGGAAAACCGAACACGGCTCGATCACCGCGTTCTACACCGTTCTGGTCGAGGGGGACGACATGAATGAACCTGTGGCGGACGAGGTGCGTTCGCTGCTAGACGGGCATATCATCCTCTCTCGCAAGCTCGGCAGTTCCGGCCACTATCCGGCCATCGATGTTGGCGCCAGCGCAAGCCGCATCCTGACCAACATCGTCACATCTGATCATCGCGAAGCCATTCGCGTCCTTCGGACGCTGCTTGCCAAATACAACGAAATCGAACTGCTGATCCGCATCGGCGAATATACCACCGGTTCTGATCCGGAGGCAGATGAGGCGATCCGCCGCAAACCGGTACTGGATGCCTTCCTGCGGCAGGCACCCTGCGAGTTTTCGAGCTTCGAGGACACGATCGCGGCGCTCAAGCGGGCGGTGGGTCATGGTTGATTTCGGCCAGATCGTCCGGATACGCAGCCGCCGGCTCGACCACGCACGGCGCAATCTCGCACGATCCAGACGGCTTTTCGCCGAAGCGGGGCGGCGCTTTATGGAGGCCCAGGACGCTGCCGATACTTTTCTTAAAAAGACGCGGACGCTCGAAATAGATCTTCTGACTGAGCTCCTCAACAAACCGGTGACGACCAACGATCTCCGGGCTATCGAGGAACGACTGCGGAAAACACAGGACGACGCGCAGAACCTCGCCAATGTGGTGGCCGCGGCGCGGCACGCGCTGACAGAATCCGGCGATGCGCTGGAGATGGCCTCTACGGAAAAGAAGGCGACCGAATCTCGCCTCAACAAGAGCCGCGAGATGCACGATCTGCTCCGCCAGATCGTGTGCGCCGAAGAGATTGCGGCGGAGGATGCCGAGCTCGACGAATTCTGTGAACTGATCGCATCGGAAGGGCGTGGACCATGACGCCGAATGTGGCGCATCTTCCCGTTCTCTCGCCGGAGATCGCCCAGGCCATCAACGCCGTCGCCGGCCCGCGTCACTCGCTGAGTTTGCCCATGACGGGTGAGGACGGCACCGACCAGGATGCAATCGGGATCACCTTTGGCGCTCCGCCATCGCTGGCCGGGAAAACACCGCGGATCGACGTCATGGTTTCCTCGCGGCTCGGCTCCTTCGTGCTCTCCGTCGAACCGGACCTCTGCGATGTCTTGTGCGATCACGCCCTTCCCGAATGGCGTGACGAGGCTCCCGGCGTCCTCGATATGACGTGGCGTGCCGTGTTGGTTGTGACACAACTGGCCGAGAAGGCCGGGATGGATCACCTCATCGCGAGCCTCGATGCTGCCTTCCGTCATGTTGACGAACGACTCTGCGATGTCACGGCCACGCTGGGAGGAATGGTCCGTATCGACACTGCGCATTTCCCGTTTGATCTCGCCATTCTTTCGGTTTCGCCTGCTGGAGCAGCGTTTTTTGCCTCCCTGCCCCCTGCACCGCCGCCGGCGACCATCGATCCGGGGTTTTGCTGCATGCTTTATCTGCATGTGCGAACCCTCATCGTCGAGGATTACAGGCAACTGGGCCGTGAGGATGTTCTCCTGATCGAAGCGGCCTCTGTCGAGGCGCTACCTTTGGTCGGGCGCATCCCGGGCATCGTGCGGTTTTCGGCAAACCTGAGCCCCAACGGGTTGATGCATATCGTGCAGGAAGATCGTCTCGAACCGGATACTTTCGACATGACCGACATCACAGAAACCAAATCCGAAACTCTTTTCGAAGCCGATGCTACTTTCCTTTCAGACGCCGTATCCGATCTCCCCGTGCGGATCGATGTGCTGCTGAAACGCCGGCGTCTAAGCCTCGCGGACCTTCGCAGCCTTGCGCCCGGCGTAACGCTTGATCTGGAGATCGACCTGAAAGCTCCCGTGACGATCCTAGCCAACGGTGCGGCCATTGGCTCGGGACATCTACTGCAACTTGGCAATCATATAGGCGTCCAAATCACACGCTGGCCAATGCAAAAGGTCTCCGGCGGTGACTGAGGCCGTCCCGTCTTTCCTGCCTGCCATCATCGCCACCATGGCGCTGAGCCTTCTGCCTTTCCTTGTTGTCATGGGAACGGCGTTCACAAAGATTACAATCGTGCTTACGCTTGTGCGGAATGCGATCGGCGTTCAGCAGGCCCCATCTGGCATGCTGATCAACGCCATTGCTCTCACGTTGACAGCCTTCATCCTGATGCCGCTCGGCGATGACATTCTTCGTCAGATCGCCGCCCAGAACATCACGAGTGGCAGTTGGGATAATATCGCCAAAATCTACGACATCATCTCCAGCACGTTCTCAAAATACCTTTTGCGCTTCTCGAATGAGCGAGAACTGACCTTCTTTATGGAGGCCGCCAAGAAACTCTGGCCGGCCCCTCTGCATGGGCAGATCACGCGCGACAATATCTTCATTCTCCTGTCATCCCATGTGACGTCTGAGCTGACGCGGGCGTTCGAGATCGCCTTCGTCCTGTTCCTGCCGTTCGTGGTGGTAGACCTGGTGGTGTCTAACATCCTCCTCGCCATGGGTGCGATGATGGTGCCGCCTATGCTGATTTCGCTGCCGCTCAAAATTCTTCTGTTCGTCGCCGCCGACGGGTGGGCCGTGCTGCTGCACAACCTCATCCTCAGCTACACGTAGGATAGGTAATGTATACCGAAGAAATCATCGTCATGGCTAAGAGCACGGTCGTTATTGTGTTCTATCTGTCCATGCCGACCATCGCAGCCGCAACTGTTGTCGGCCTTATCGTCGCACTGGTGCAAACTCTTATCCAGTTGCAGGAGCAGACACTTGGCTTTGCGGCGAAGCTGGCCGCAGTCGTCGCCGTCTTCGTGTTGTGGGGCCCCTGGATGGCCACCCAGTTGCTGATGTTCCTCAAGCAAGCACTCAGCCGCGTCAGCGGACTCTAGGGGGACGGCGATGCCCACCGGCTTGCAAGATATCGAAAAACTTCAAACCGTCCTCATGGCCTTCCTGATCTTAATGGGCCGCTTTTCCGGCTTCTTCGCCATTTCACCCTTCTTTTCGCGGCGTGCGATGCCGCGCGCCGTGCGACTGGGCATCATCGCGGTTCCCTCCATAATGTGCACGCCTGCCTTGGTTGAGGCCTTGCAAGCGACAAGCGGCCTTTCCGTACAATACGCGGCGCTCGTGTCCAAGGAGCTGATGCTCGGCTTCTTTCTCGGTGTGCTCACGTGGCTGCCTGTTCGCGGCCTCGAACTCGCCGGAACCCTTTTCGACACTCAGATCGGCAGCACACAAGGGCAGGATCTCGACGTTATTTTCAGCGCGCAGACAACATCGACAGCCATTCTATTGTCGCAGATTTTTTCAGGATATTTCTTCTCTTCTGCCGGGTTTATCATCGTTATGTCAATGCTGTTCGACAGTATCAGCATTTGGCCGCCGACAGACATGCTGCCCCAGCTCTCAGCCAATGCCTTGCCACTCTTCCTCCGGTTTTCCGGCATGCTGTTCTTCACGGCGGTTGCCCTCACCTTGCCGATTTCGGGGTTCCTGCTTCTGGCCGATATCGCCATCGCTTTCCTGACCCGCACAGCGCAGAGCCTAAACGCGCTGACCTTCGCCCCCCCGGTAAAATCCTTCATCGTACTGACTATGCTCGGAGTTTATCTCGAAATTGCCTATCCCAAGATCATGGAGGCGCTCGCGACTAGCATCACACTCATGTCGAAGGTGTTGGCGCCATGAGCGGAGAAAAGACTGAGGAACCGACACAGAAGAAACTTGAGGACCAGCGCAAGGAGGGGCAGCTTCCACAGCGCAAAAACGTCATAGAGGCCATAGTCGTGACGGCATCTCTCTTGATGCTTATAGCGCTGTCGCGGCCCTTCGGCAGTTTGTCGATCCGTTTGACCGAAACGGCCATCGATACGGTTTTACAAGGGCTGGAGCAAAACCTGCCGGCGCTTATGAAAATCAACTATGAGCTCGCCGCACTCGTGGCAGCCTATCTCGGATTCATCTTAATAGTAACACTAACTTCGGGATTGCTGCTCAACAGGTTTAATTTTTCCCTCAAGCCCCTCAGCCCTAAGTTCGATCGACTGAATCCCGTGAATACCTTAAAAGGCCTGTTCTCCATGAATACGATTTATAATTTCGTCAGGATTCTGATTATATTTTTCTCTATTTCATATGTAGTCTACTACACGATAACATCGAGCCTGCGGGATATTATAGTCTCTAGCTATTGTGGGATTCATTGCACAGCACCGATCATGGAAACGAAGATCGTCAACACGATAGTCATCATCCTGGTTGTCTTTATTATCTTGGCGGCTTTCGATTTCAAGGCGCAGACGAAGATGTTTATTTCGAAGAGCAAAATGTCAAAAGAGGATATTAAAAACGAGTACAAGAACCAAGAAGGCGATCCGCAGATAAAATCGGCTAGAAAATCAATTGCAATGAATAATACCAACCAACCCGGGCCGAGAGATGTGACCCACGTTGTCTTTGGAGATGATCATCTTGTCGCTATCATCTATCGTGAACAGGCAAGACAACGTCCCTATGTTGTGATGAAGGCAAGAGGCGGCAGCGTGTCCCGGCTTGAGGCGAAGTTACGCGCCTTCCGCATCCCGACATTCAACTTGCCAGGGGTCGCCCAAGAATTTCACGCCATGGCGGGGGTTGGGCAGTATTTGCCGCCGCGTTCGGCCATCGGCATGGAGAAAATACTACGCGTTGCTGCAAGCGATCGCTCCGAAACGGGGAAGCACAGAGTACAGTGACAATATCCCGAACAGCCAAAACAAATACGATCAATGCCGAGGCAGTTGGCAAACGCCGCGCGACCACTGGTTTCTTGCTGGGAGCCGCACTCAAAATAGCGTCTGTCGCCAGCATAGCCGGTCTTGCGAACTGTGCCAGCCCCGAGAGCAGTAGCACCAGCATCACGTCTGTGGTCGCCGCGGGCGAGCAACTCGTGAGTAACGCGGAATATGACAAGGGCTATGGCGTGCTGGACGCAGTAGCCGATAGCGATCCCTCATCCATGACAGCTGCCCTCTCCCTCGCCGACGCTTATTATCGGCAGGGCGCGTACATGAAGGCGGAGAGCTTTTACACGAGGGCCATCCAACTGAAAGCGGAAGTCGGGGGCAAGCTGGGCCTCGCCCGCATCGAGCTGGCCCGATCGAATCCAGGCACCGCTCGCGCATATCTTCAGGAGGTGCTCGCGCTCGAGCCCAATAATCTCGACGTCCTGAACGGTCTCGCGGTGGCGTATGATCTAATGGGGCAGCACGACCTTGCCCAGGAGGGGTATCAGAATGTCCTCGCCCTCGACCCCGCCAACCAAAAGGCACACAATAATCTTGCGCTCTCTCAGGCATTGAGCGGCAACGCACACGCCGCATTGCCGCGGATAGCAGAGCTGTTGCGATCCAACCTGAATAACAGAACAATCCGCCAGAATTTGGCGTTGGTTGAGTATCTCTCAAATAACCGTGACGCCGCAATGCGCGTTGCCATGACAGATCTGACAGAAACAGACGCACGAGTAAATTTCCGCAGCCTTGCTCTCAGTTTTCGAGAATCCCCTCTGAGCAAATCTACAAGAATAACTTACAGCAAATAACATCATTTTGTAACTCACCGAACTTTCATCCAGCGGCGGTTAGACGTAAGCATCCGAGCGAGCTTACGATTACCGTATCCGTCCGACGGCAACCGGGGGCGGCAGGCTTGTGTATTTTGGCGAACAAGTCAGAAATCGTCTGTATGGACGTCTATACAGAGACACCGGTCGGCGGGCTTGAGATCGTCGATACGGGCGGGCGGCGGCGCTTCACCGACGAGGCGAAGGCGAGGTTCTGCTGGCCGCGGATCGGGCATCATCGGGTGCAGCTGAATGCTGCGCAGTTGATGGCACTGGTGGATGGGATGGACTGGAAGCGGGTCCGGGCCGCGGCGGTCAAGCCGCCGGAGATTGTTGGGTAAAAGCACTGCGGCGAAGTGAATCAGTGAGCTGAAGGGGCAGGAGAACACCGGGGCAAAATGTGCTCTGGTCGGGTCAATGACGCCGCCCGATCTCAGCCTCCCGAATGACGTAGAGACGCTGAAGGCCATGGTGCTTGCCATGGCCGAGAAAGCGGCCCGCGCCGATGCTCTGGCGAGCGAAGTCGCCGATCTCAAGGCCCGCAACGCCGATGCCGATGCGCGCATCGAGCGGCTGACGCAGACCCTGAAGGCCTTCGACCGCGCCCGGTTCGGCCGACGATCGGAAAAGCTCGGCTAGGCGAATGGCGACGTCGAACAGCAAGCCTTTGTCTTCGAGGAGATCGAGACCGGCATCGCTGCGATCAAGGCCCAGGTCAGCAAGGGCCGTGCGCAACCGGATAGCAAGCGTGCACCGCGTCGGCGCAAGGGCTTTGCGCCCCATCTGGAACGGATCGAAACCGTCATTGAGCCGGAAGAGCTGGCTGAGCATGCCGGCAAGCAGAAAGTGCTGATCGGCGAGGACGTGTCGGAGCGTCTGGATGTGGTGCCGATCAAGTTCCGTGTGATCGTCACGCGCCGTCCCAAGTATGCGTTCAAGAACGCGGACGGCGTGATCCAGGCGCCGGCCCCGGCCCATATCATCGAAGGAGGCATTCCAACGGAAGCGCTTCTGGCCCAGATCGCTGTCGCCAAATATGCCGACGGCCTGCCGCTCTACCGGCAGGAGGCCATCTACGCCCGCGATCATGTCGAACTCGACCGCCAGTTGATGGCGCAATGGATGGGCAAGCTCGGCTTCGAGCTCGAGATCATGGCGGACTACATCTTCAGCGAGGTCAAGAAGGCCGAACGGGTCTTTGCCGACGAAACCACTTTGCCGACGCTCGCTCCGGGCTCCGGATCGACCAAGATGGCCTACTTATGGGCCTATGCCCGAGATGACCGAACCTTTGGCCGCAACGGTCCGCCGATGGTGGCTTATCGCTTCGAAGACAGCCGCGCCGGCGAATGCGCGGTCCGGCACCTCAATGGTTATCGCGGCATCCTGCAGGTGGATGGCTATGCCGCCTATAACAAGCTCGCGCGATCCGATCGCGGCAATGATGGCATCACATTGGCTGGCTGCCGAGTAGGCGGGGATGTTGCCATCCCCGCCCCTCACAGACCCGGACGAGCGGATTACCCGCATCCGGTTCTTCACGCGTAAGCTTCGCTTACGGGACGGCATATTGGTGGACGATCTTGGCTGTCGGCAGCGGGTGTCGCGCGAGCATGGCCCGGAAGCGCGACCACGGCAGATTGCTGTGGCGGCCAACGCCGTGCAAGCCATTTCTTCCATATCCGCGTGATCTGGTGGTGATACCATCTGATCCGTCGGCCGTTGCCGGAGATGCCGTAGTAGGCGCAATGCCCCCGGATCACCCGCGACAAGTGCGCGTGCTGTTCCCGGAACGGACGATGCAGGTTGAGCCGACACCATTCCGTCACGGAAGCCAGCGCGCGGGCATAACGGTCTTTTGCCGTTATTTGTCGGACGACATTCTTACCCTTCCTCGATTGACCCCACACATGGGTGAAGCCAAGGAAGTTGAATGTGGTCCCCGCCGTCGCGGGATAACGCCCACCGGGGCGTTTGAACCGGAAGTCTACGAAGCGGGTCTTGGTCGGATGGAGTTGAAGCCCGTACCGACCGAGCCGCTTACCCAGCACATTCAGCAATCGCTTGCCGGACAGATGGTCCTCGAAGGCGATCACCGGTCGAGTCGCCCGGGGGAGTTTCACCCCCAGGCGCTCACAGATCCGGACGTGAACGTCTCCGCTCATCCGGCTCTTACCGTCCAGCCGCCGTCTTGTGCAGCATCGGCCAATGGGCCAACAGCGTGGGGGTGCGGCACGCAATGTCCCGTACCCAGTGCTCTGCCCGTCTTCGATGTCGCCGCAGACGTTTGTATTTCGACATCGCCCATCGCGCGAGACATCGGTCGAGATGGCGTAGTGTCGGATAAAGCGCCGACTTGTAGTACCGACCATAGTAGTTCATCCAGCCTCGAATGATCGGGTTGAACATCCTCGCCAGGTCGTCGATCCTCTTATCCACCCGGCAGCGTAGTTGCCAGGCACGGATTTCCTGTCGGATTGCCTTCGTCGCGGCATTGCTGACACCGGGGCTGAAGTTGACGAAGTGCTTTCCCCAACGATTCTTCGACCGACGGGCACGGAACGTGTAGCCCAAAAAGTCGAATTTCTGTTCAGGATAATCACCTCGCCGGTCGTCATCCTTACAATAGACTACCTTCGTCTTGTTCGGATGAAGCTCCAGTCCGCATTCGGCAAAGCGCTTCGCAAGCGCCTCCTTCAGTTCTTGTGCCTGCCGCTCACTGTCGCAATGGCAGAGAATATCATCGGCATAACGCTCGAACGGGATGCTCGGATGATTTCTTCGCATCCACATGTCGAACGTATAGTGGAGAAAGAGATTCGCCATCAGCGGTGATACCACCGAGCCCTGCGGCGTGCCCTTCTCTCGGGGTTCAAGGGTGCCGTCTTCCAGTTGAACGGGAGCTTTAAGCCACCGTTCAATGTACAACAACACCCAGGCGCAGTCCGTGTGCTTCCGAATCGCCTTGAGCAAAAGTTCATGCGATATCGAGTCAAAATAGGCCCGAATGTCGAGATCGAGCACGAAGGGATGCCGCCAGCATCGCTGGCGAGCAACCCCAACGGCATCGAGCGCCGATTTTCCGGGTCGATATCCGAACGAGTCTGGATGAAAGTGTTTCTCCAAATCCGGCTCCAGATATCCTTTGACGACCGCCTGAGCAACGCGATCCGACACCGTAGGAATTCCTAGCGGCCTCTTCCCGCCGTCGCGCTTGTCGATCTGCACACGCTTGACCGGCGGTGGAAAGTAGCTACCCGAAGACATTCGATTCCAGAGCTTGTACAGATTGCTCTGCAAGTCTGCCTCGAACACCTCGATCGACTGCTCGTCCACACCGGCTGCGCCCCGATTTGCTTTAACCCGTTTGTACGCCTCCCAAACCCAGCGCTTGGGGATGTCATACGGCTTTGCTTGACCCAAAAGAGTCCTCCCGTTTCCGGTTGTTCTTCCAATCAAGCGGGACAGTGCCGTGCCTTCGCTCCGCCACCATTACAGTGCCTTCGTCACTACTACACACGGCTCCGTCCCTGCATCGCGCATTGGTACTCAGACTCTTGTGGGGCTTCCACTTGAACCATTCCCTTGGCATCGCGATACAGGTTCCCACGTTCCGCACAGAAGCCTGAACCGAGGTCACGCCACCTCGCCTGCCGGACGCCGCCTGAGCCGTAAACAGGTATCGCTCAGACTGATCCCAAGATAACGACTACCCCTTGGTTTTGACGTCTTCCCTACGCTTTCGACAGTTCATCGGTGGTTCGCTTGCGCTCGTCTCCTCGATCCTTACCTGACAGAGTCTTGCTCTGCCTTTTCCGGTCTCGCTCACCACCTCGACCATTGGGCCGAAGCAGCAGCCGGTGGTTTGAACCCTGATCCTGCAACCCGAGTTCGAGGGGCCGCCCCCCATCTTCTGTGCAGCAAGGCTGCTCAAAGGTGCTCTACATCACACCTCCTCCGCGCCGTCGTGGCGCACCGTCATCAGCGTATCGGACCAGTTGGCATCGCCCCTTTGAGCCGCGGTCGCGCCACCTGCTCGAACCATTCATCCAGCACATAATGCAGGTAGATGTTTGCAAGCAGTGGCGAGATCACGCCGCCTTGGGGCGTTCCACCAGTCGTGCGGCGCAGGACGCCCTTTTCGAACACCCCCGCCTTCAGCCATTTATCAATCATCCTCCGGACGATGCCGTCCGCGACTCGCTGATCGAGGAATCGGCGCAGGTGCGTGTGGTTGATGGTGTCGAAGTATTTCGAGATATCGACGTCCACCACCCAACGCAGCCCTTGCTCCATGAACCCATTGCGCAGAGCGTGTAGGGCATCATGGGCCGATCGTCCCGGTCGGAAGCCATATGAGCACGACAAGAAGTCGGTCTCGTAGATCGGCTCCAGCAGCAGGAGAATCGCCCGCTGTGCCACCTTGTCTTCCAATGTCGGGATGCCGAGTGGCCGTTCGGTCCCATCCGCCTTCGGGATGTAGTGCCGTCACACCGGCGGCGCGATGTAACGTCCGGATTTGATGCGCGCCAGAAGATCACAAAGATTGGCCTCCAGGTTCGCTTCATAGTCCGTCGCCATCATGCCGTCGATACCGGGCGCGCCATCCTTGCGCGTCAGGCGATAGGCCTCGAGCATCCATTCACGGTCGATCAGGTGATGCAGCGAGGTCAGCACCCGCTTGGGATTCTTCCTCGCCAGATCGGCTATCCATTGTCGTTTCGTGGACAGGTTCGTGGGACTCAGCGTTCCCTCCCGTGTTTCTCGTCAATGGGTCTTAACGCGTGGCGGCTCCCTTCCCTCGAGCGGGTCCCGGTGAGCCCAGTTCCCCGCCTTCCTCGGTACTACGAAGCCGCTACGACTTCCCGCCGCGCGCGTCCGTCGGCTTATGTCTTCACCTCGGGATTCCACATGCCTTGGTGTTTTCGTGTTCGCGTGCGCGCTCCCGATGCTCGCCAAGTCGGTCATCAGGCCTGGAGCGTTGCTATGGCCGGTGCTCCGTGCCGGCTTTCCCATGTGGGCACAACCGGGACCTCTCAGGTTTCCTGGTGTCCCATCCCGTACCTTTGCCCTGCTCAGAGACCCCGGCCGAACCGGTCAGCCTGGCCATAGCGGCTTTCCCAGTGCTGCCCCCGGATCCAACACGACGAAGGCTTCAGCACGACCGTGATTTCGAGGCTGGTCACAGGGCTTCAGTACCCGCTGTCTACGCTTCACGAGTGACGTTGCCGTCACCCATGCAAGACTCGCTTCCGGCTGGCGGGCTCCGCCTTTGCCGGGAGGGCGTCGAACCCTCTGGGTCACGTTGAAAGGTTTCAGATTACATTCTTCCTCCTTTCCAGGACTTGTCCTGACGCAAGCTGGTCACACTGCAGACGCAAGTTCTACGAGCTGCATGTTGCAGGGAGCTCAGAAGTGGCAACGGCGACGGTCGAGCGGATGGCAAGGCTCTGGCAGGTCGAGAAAACCGTGCGCGGTCAAAGCCCCGACGCTCGCGTTGCCGCGCGCCAGCAAACCTCCGCGGCGATCGTCGCAGATCTCTTCGATCTCTGGCAGCAGACCTTGCGGCGGATCTCCGGCAAATCAAAATTGGCCGAGGCGATCCGCTATGCCGTCTCGCGCCGTGCCATCTTCGAACGCTTCCTGACCGATGGACGTATCGAGCTCGACTCCAACGTCGTCGAACGCGCCATCCGGCCACAAACAATCACGAGAAAGAATAGCCTCTTCGCTGGCAGCGACGGCGGCGGACGAACCTGGGCGACCATCGCAACGCTGCTGCAGACGGCGAAAATGAACAACGTCGATCCGTTCGCCTGGCTCGCCTTAACACTTCAGCGTATCGCCAACGGCTGGCCGAGCAGCCAAATCGACGCGCTTATGCCATGGAACCACGCAGCCTGACGGCCTCAGCTTGCCGCTTACCGCCGAAGTCATAGAGATAATGGATCGTCTTGGCGCCGGTCTCTCGAACGATATCGCAAAGCCGCGCTTTGCGGGCGTCCATGGGCTGGTGGCCGTAATCGTTGTGGGGATCAGGAATCCCCCAACGGACCTCACCAGCGAAGAACTCGAAGAGGTGACTGTTCGTCCAGCCGAATGCCTCCTGAAGCGTCAGGTGCAACCGATCAAGGCGCAGGGTGAGCGGCACGACAAGGCGACGCATCACCTCCGGCTTCACATCCTTGAGGGTCACCTTGATCCGGACCGCGGTGTGTTCAGGCTCATGCCGCCAGCCTCGGATCGTGTGCATGCATCGTGTAGATCGACGCCCAGGGAAGCAGTTCGTCCAATCGCGCCGCAGGCCAACCATTGACGAGCTTGGCGAGAACGTCAGCGAGCCAGTGCTCGGCACTGACGCCATTGAGCTTACAGGTCTCAATGAGCGAAGCCAGCAATGCCCAATTCTCGGCACCTTCGTCGCAACCGGCAAAGAGGGAGTTCTTGGCATTGAGCTTGATCGGCCGCATCGCTCGCTCGACCGCATTGGTGTCCATCTCGATGCGCCCGTCATCAAGGTAGAACGTCAGGCCGTCCCAATGACGCAGCGCGTAACGCAGGGCCTTCGCCGTGTCGCTCTTCTGCGCAAGGTGAGCAAGCTTGGCCTCAAACCACTGCTTCAAGGCTGCAGCCAGAGGCCGGGCATGCGCTTGTCGCCCCGCGCGGCGCTCGTCCGCAGATCGGCCGCGGGGTGCCTTCTCGACCGCGTAAAGCTGGGCGATGCGCTCAAGGGCCTCGCGGGCAACCGGAGCTGGCGCCGGCGCAGCCTCGCGCTCGATCTTCACAAACTGGCGCCGCAGATGCGACCAGCAGAAGGCGAGCGTCCCGGACAGGGCGTCCGCACGCGTCTCTCGGGTCATGGTCTTGTAAGCCTGATAGCCGTCGCAGTGGATGATGCCGCGATAGCCCTCAAGCAGCCGCAAGCCATGAACGGCGCCACGGCCCGGTGCATAGGCATAGATCACCCCAGGCGGATCAGGTCCGGCCCAAGGCCTGTCATCGCGTGACAGCGCCCAGAAGTAGCCGGTTTTTGTTCTGCCGCGCCCCGGATCCAGCACCGGCGCCGGGGTCTCATCGACACAGAGCTTCGAAGAGGCCAGCAGAAGCTGGCGCAGACGATGCCACAAGGGCTTCAATTCCTGGGCGGCGTAGCCGACCCAAAAGGCGAGCGTGGAACGGTCGATGGCGATACCGTGCGTCGCCAGCATCTGCACCTGGCGGTAAAGCGGCAAATGCCAATGATACTTGGCATCGATGACATGCGCGACCAGTCGCTCGGTAGGCAATCCTCCCCTGATCAGTCGCTCGGGCGCGGCGTGCTGGAGGACGACGCCATGACAGGCGCGGCAGGCCAGCTTGGGCCGGCGGGTGACGATGACGCGATACCGCGCCGGCACGACGTCCAGCCTCTGGCTCTCATCGTGGCCGATCTCAAAGAGATCGCCTTTGCAGCACGGGCAGCAGGTTGCAGCCGGCATCAGCGTTTCGACAATGCGTGGCAAATGCTCCGGAAGCTGACCACGGTTGGCTCTGCGCTTGGCAGTTCTCTTCTCGCGGGCTCTGGGATTGGCGCGATCCTCAGCGGCTTCGAGAGCCGCGACGGCCTCTTCGATGTCCTCCAGAACAAGCTGTAGCTGATCAGCGTCCAGCTTTTCCGACGATCGACCGAACTGCGCATCCTTCGCAAGCTTGAGCAACCGCTCGAGCCTGGCGCAGCGATCCAGCAGAGCCGCGGCAAAGACACGCAGCTCGGCTGGATCGCTCGGCAGCTCATCAGGCAAATCACTCATTGGCCCAAGTCTGCCATGCTTCGCGCCTCGATGCAGCGAAGATTTTATGTCCTACGCAAGCGCTTTCGGCTGCAGGATCCGAGGCGCGTGCATCCGCGTCCAATCCATGCCGGCCAGAAGCGCGGACAGCTGGGCGGCATTCATCCGCATCACGCCGGTCACGATGGGAGGCCATTTGAAGCCGCTGCCATCGAGCCGCTTCCAATACATCACAAGGCCGCTGCCATCCCAGACGACAATCTTCACTCGATCGGCGCGCTTCGCACGGAACACCACCGCCACGCCCTTCATCGGGTCATGGCCCAGCGTCTCCTTCGCCAACAGCGCCAAGCCCTCCGCACCTTTTCTGAAGTCCACAGGTTGCGTCGCCACGTAAATCATCAGGCTCGCGGGCGGCGTCAGCATGAACGTGTCCGTCGAAGCGCCAAGAACACATCACTCAACACAGCAAGGCCAGGCGTCCCTCGCACCTCCACTCGTGCCCCCTGCAGTTCAACCGTCAGAACGGCTGCTTCCGGTTCCGGCGACCCGGTGGGCTCTGCGGCCGCCGGTAGCGCCAATTCCGACACCACCGGCACGAACGACAGCGTGTCCGTCGAAGCCGGCAGCACCAACTGGCCCAAACGCGCCCGGCGCCGCCAGTCATGCACCTGCTGGGGCCGGCACCTATGGCGACGGGCGACGTCTGTGACAACCGCCCCCGGCTCGAGGCTTTCTGCGGCAATCTGTGCCTTCAAATCATCCGGCCAGCGCTTTCGACCTGCGCCTGCGTACACTTCGATACGCGGTGACAACGGTCGTCTTATGTCGTCAGAATGGTCGTCCATTGTGAGCCCCCTTCCAGAAGATGACTCTTCTAGCGGTGCTCTCAAGACTCCGCACAAACAATCCAAAGGGCCTCGACGCCACGCTTACGATCAAGCCGCAAATTCAAACCGTAAAACGACTAGCCGACCCGCGTTGGACGTTGAGTTTCTTGAGGATGCCTCCAGTCGATGCCGGACAGCAAGTAAGACACAACTGCGCCGGTGAGATCGATACCGCGCCATCCGCCGCCAAAGGCAAATAAATCGCCCCCGCTCCAAACGTTTCGTAAATAGGCAGGCTCCCTGGGAGTCGTGCCAAATCACCTTCAGCAGGTCACCTCTGCGACCGCGGAAGCAGAATAAGTGGCCGCCCAGTGGGTCCTGACCAAGCACTTCCTGAACCTGCAGCGCCAAGGAGGGGAAGCCTCTGCGCATATCCGTGTGGCCCGTCGCCAGCCACACCCGCACGCCCGTCGGGATCGGGATCATCGGCGCTCCAGTCCGCGAACAATTCGAACCACCACCTCGACATCCGCGCCGGGACCGAAGACCACGCGCAGCCCTTTCGGGCTTACGATTTCGATCTGACCTGCCTCAACAGCTTCCGTCGTTGGGGACGTACTCGCCACAACTATCGCAGGGACAAACGTCGGGCGGATCGAACTCTCTCCAGCCCCATAATTGGAGGCCAAAGCCTTGCGCCAATTCAGCAGAAGCTGGCGTGAGATCCCGTACCGGCGAGCGGTCGCCGAAACCAGTCGTGGCCCCGCGAAGCTCTCTTCTACGATCCTGAGCTTCTCCGCACTCGTCCAGCGGCGCCGCCGACCGGTCTCAACCACCTCTATGCGGCTCAGCACCGCACTGTCCTTATGCACATCCATAAGGACGGTCAGCTACGCTCCCAATCTTTTCACAAGGCGGCCTTGTTCGGATACGTACGGTGGTCAGCATCGCGATGTTCCTTTCCTTCATTGATAATAGCCCCCACCACGGATGTTGGCGTGCGAGGGGGTGGCTTTGACGGGTGCGGCAGCAGGGCTCGCGCGGTCGAGCCCGGATTTGAGGATCGCGCTCACCGAGGAGTAGCTGATCGCGTTGATGACGAGTGCCCGCTCGCAGGCCGCTTCGAGCCGATCGCGCTCGTAGCGCCGTGCCAGGGCGATGATCCCATGGCGGAGCGATAACCCTGCTCGGGATGCGGGCGCTCACGCATCATCCGCTCGACCAGAGTGGCGGTGTTGACGCCGATCCGCGCTGCCATCTTGATCAAGCTCGCCGGCGTCATATTGGCATAACGCTGATGGGCCTTGGGCATGTGCTCGTTCACGGTGACATGGCCGCTGCGCTGAGAGCGGCGCACATGGCTGGCGACACGCGTGTGATCCTGGAAGATCTCGACGGCTCGATAGGTGAGCCGGACGTCCATCCGACGGCCGATCAGCCGGTGCGGGACCGAGTAAAAGGTCTTGTCGACTTCGACGTGATAATCGGGGTGGACCTCCCGCGATTGCCCCGGCTACGCAACCCGACCAGCTTCGCCCGGGCAATCGCTCACGGCGGCGCTTCATTAAAATCCCATGGCGTTGTGAGGAAACAATCACCTTGACAGCAATTTACTTATGTGAGGGGTTCTCGATCCAGCGAGCGCACAGCACCTCATCTGCCAGGTTGTGCATGTGCTTCAAAATGAACAGGCCAGCGACTAGCCGCGTCGGCAAGCCCGGCTGTCCCGACCCTGCTTGGCACACCGAACTGAAGCGCTCATTCAGGATGTTCCAGTCGATCAGCGCTGCCAACCGCACCAACGGATGACCCATGTCGATGATCTGATCAAGCGCCGGAAGCAACAGGTCTTTCTGGCGATCATCCCGCGGCTTGCTCATCGCATCCCCCAATGTCGACGACGCCGTCAGGGAATCACGAATCGCCCAAAAGCAAAACCTTAAAACGCAAGAAAGCGAGGTCCAACACCCCATTGCTTTCCTGCAAAATCGAATACTACATCAAGATCAATTCTACTTATTTCTCAGGTCAATCCGCATTCTTCACGGACGACCCAAGAACCCGCAGCGGACCACGCTATTGTGAGGTGCCGGCTAAGGGTTTTTCGCGCTCAGGTATCTTAAAATCGTTTCTTTTTTAAAAAAGAAAACTATCGAATAAGATAAGCGTGGTGCCGATCTGAAGGAGCAGATTGTCGCGGAAAGCCTCCGTCGGCTCGCCGACTTCGTCGCCTTCATGGAGAAGCGCAAAGCCGGTCGTCACGACGAAGCTGGCAATGGAATCATATTCACAAGGCGCGCAACATCATGGGACGCCTGCCGAAAAAGCATCAGACGGCCACCCCGTCGCGTGCTGCGTCAGGCCTGGGAGTTCGATGACGCCGACAAGGCTGAAAAATTGATCCGCACAGCGGTCAGCGCGCGGCAGCTTCATCCAGCCCCTCGTGCTCACCGACGTCGTGACCGGTTGGACTAGAGTGCGCTCCATTGATTGATTGTGCGAACAGACACTGCTGAGCACTGTGCTGATGGAATTGCGCAAACAATTGCCCTTCGCGCTGCTCGGTCTCGATACGGACAACGACACCGTGTTTATGAACGAGACGCTGAAGGCCTACTGCACCTTCTGGGTGTCCGAAACTTCGACGCCTTCATTATCCTTTGCTCCCTCCCAGCCGGTGGATTTGGCAACGAACATTCTAGTCTAAAGAATGCTCCAGTTTGCCTGACCCGGATCATGTTTGTCATGACACCGCTTAAGTAAGTTCCCGTACAGCAGAACCTCATTTCAAGCGCTTTGCCATCGAGCTTTAGCTACATTGTCGCCTGTATGCAGATGGTACGATGCCAAGCGCTCGCTTGAAAACCGTTGTGAAGTGCGCATGATCCGCGAAACCGCAAACGGACGCAATCTGCGCAAGCGGCAGATCAGACTCGGACAACAGGTCTTGGCCGCGCTTTAAGCGAACCCTCGTGAGATATTGGTGCGGCGTCGTGTTCAAGGTCCCTGTAAAACGTCGGATAAATGCTGCACGATTGACCCCAGCAACCGCTGCGAGTTCATTGAGCGATATATTCGAGGACAGATGTTCTCGAATGTATTCCTGGACACGCTGGGTCTGATGGGCGCTAAGCCGACTATCCGCACGTATACCGGGGCGCCTCAGAACAGCGTACTTTCCGAGTATTGCGGATGCCAATGCTCGAGACAGATATTCGATTTTGAGGCCAGAATGGTGCGCCGGCTCATGGAGGGTCTCCACCACCGAACGTAACAGGAACTCCATGCATCGATTTTCAGCGCCGAACGTGGGGACGACCTCAACTGTGGAAGCGCCATCGAAGAGTTCGCTGGCCACCTCATTGAAGAGCTCGTCCTTCAGAGTTATGTGCAAAGCGCGGATCGTCGATTTGAGCCGCACCGCGAGTGGCGTCTTTGGGCCCACAATCGATATCCTCCCCGGCTGCATGATCATATGCTCCTCACGACAACCAAGATTCCGGCATATATCAGCCTGCGAGAGGACCATTGCTAACCATAAGCTTGGGATACCATCATGTCTCGCCTCATGCGGCTGTTCTTCGGTTAGGGCCGCATGCAGATTAGGCCACCCCAGTCGGTCGCTCGTCCTTAGAAATGAAATGCCGTTGCCGATATCGATCGCTGTCTGAGGTAAGCTAAGACCACAGCGTGAACTGTTTTTCATCCTCATAGTTCCCATCGCACACGCGCGGACAAATCCAATTTCTTGACAATTCGTGCGCTGATGATCGGTCGAAAATTTATTGATCCGGCCATTTTTGTTGCGCTGTACCAACCCGTTCGGCATAGTTCGGCGGGCGGCATAAACCTGTAAGCTCAATGGCGTCAGTGCCGAGCACTGGCTCGCTGACGTTCTCGCCAAGCTCGTCAATGGTTGGCCTGCGGCGCGACTGGACGAACTGCTTCCCTGGGCGTCGACCTATACGATGCATACACACGATCCGAGGCTGGCGGCATGAGCCTGAACACGACCGCGGTCCGGATCAAGGTGACCCTCAAGGATGTGAAGCCGGAGGTGATGCGTCGCCTTGTCGTACCCGTCACCCTGCGCCTTGATCGGTTGCATCTGACGCTTCAGGAGGCATTCGGCTGGACGAACAGTCACCTCTTCGAGTTGTTCGCTGGTGAGGTCCGTTGGGGGATTCCTGATCCCCACAACGATTACGGCCACCAGCCCATGGATGCCCGCAAAGCGCGGCTTTGCGATATCGTTCGCGAGACCGGCGCCAAGACGATCCACTATCTCTATGACTTCGGCGACAGCTGGGACCATGTGATCAAGCTCGAAAAATGGTTCGAGAACACCACGACGGAGGGGCTTCCCTTCCTGCTCGAGGCCGCCGGTCGTTGTCCTCCGGAAGACGTCGGCGGTGCGGCAGGCTATGCCGAATACCTCGCCGCCATCGGCGACCCCACCCATCCAGAGCACGAAGACATGCGCCTCTGGGGCCCGGAGCGGTTCGATCCCAACGTCGTCGACCGGAGGGCGCTCGAAGCCGCCGTCAACGCGTTGTCCGACACATGGATACCGCGGCGACGCGCCACGCGAACAAAATAGGCGTCAAGCGTCATTCAAAAGGGCTGCAGGGCTACGCTTACGGTCGTTCGCCCGCACCTCCTAATTCTCCGCAGCTGCCGCCACAGTCGCGACTTCAACGATTTGCAACGTGTTAATCAACGGATTTGCAGTCCGTTGCGCCAACCCGTTGCAATCCGTCCCTCCAAATCTTTGCGAATGGGACGTAAACGCCGCTTACGGCCTTAGCGTGTCTGCGGGAACAAATCTTATTCCGACCCCAGCTTGTGACGGCACCCACCCGCTGATCTAGACTCTCCTGCCTGGAACTTTGCCCCACGTACCGGCGGAGGCGGCAGAGAATCTTGGGATCGCTGCTCGGTGTCTCCAGCAGACTATCGGATGATCAAATTGCGATATTCTGAACAAGGATGTTATTCACCAAAACAGGCCCGATAACAGCCCAGCCACAGAGGTCCATGCTGATGCTACGTCCAACCGTTGCTCATTCACTCAGTTCTGGCGAATTCAGCGCGGTCGTGCAGGCGCAGACTGCGCCACCAAGCAGGCCCTCGCCGACACCCGTCGAACACAGCGCTGCATCGCGTGATCACCATCTTGCGCGTGAACCGGAAGGTGCAGTGGGTGGTGTCGAAGTGGTTCGAGCTAGCGATGTTTTTGCCGATGCCCTTGGCAGGGTGCGCACTTCGGCGACGACAACAGTCAGCGTTCGTCATCACTTACGGGGCGCCATGAGCTCTGAAGCAACTGACCGATCGGAGCGATCTCGTACCGCGAAATGCGGCGGAGACAGACGATCTCAGGACTGTGCCGCTAACACGTAAAGAGTTGGCTGAACTTGCCAAGTTTGGGCCACCTCGTCCAGGGCGTCCTTCGTTGAACCTTGACAAGCTAGCAAGGCAGAACTGTTTGAAGTGTATGAAGACGAGGTTGAAGCGGAGAAGGAGTCGGAAGCGCCCCCTACGTTTAAGGAAGCGAAGAGGGCGTCAAAAGCAGAGGCTGAGTGGAAGTCAAAAGCACCCCCTACGTACGAGGAAGCGCTGAGGGAGCTAGCAGCAGATGCGGAGAGGGAGTCAGAAGCGCCCCCTCCCTTAGAAACTCCGAGAAGCGGAATCAGCAGGGTCGCCCGCGTTTTCGCAGCTATCGGCAACTCGCTTATGCCCGGGTTGGACGACCCCGGCGACATTGTATACCTTCCTGCGCACGTCAACCCGCATCGGTAGTCGTTCGACGTTGCCTGTTTGTAGTTCGACGTTATGACCCGTGGTCTGAGCTGGGTGGCCCCCCGTATTCTTTGCAGCTGTAAGCAAACCGGGGGTGCTCACCGGCTGGAGCGGCTCAATGCTGAGCTCGCCGGGTTGGTGTCGAACTGGCCGATAGCGCCGGTGGTTGCGGCCTATCAGGTACTGCTTGGTGTCTCCTTCATCGTTGTCAGCGATGTCCATCGTTTGTAACCGGTATGAGCCCCTTTCAATTACCCACATTTGACGTCGGATTTGAGCGAGGCGCGGCGGGCGAAATCTTGAATCGGCAGAATCTGTTGTGATTCATTGTTGAGCACCTGATTCGGAAGTGGGGTGCTCGATGGGTCTGTTGAAGGAACGCGCGGAGACGCGTGCTCAGCGATTGACGACCGGTATCGAGACGTGGGTTGATCGAGAAACTGCGGGATGCGAGTTTAAGGATGAGCGGCTTGGTCGCCGGTTCTGCAAATTGCTCGCACAAGTCGGGAGCGACATGGGTCAAAGCATCCCGTTGGTTTGTCAGGACTGGGCCAACACGAAGGCCGCCTATCGCTTCTTCTCCAACGAGCGGGTCAATGAGGCGGATATTCTTTGCGGTCATTTCGAGGCGACGCGCGGGCGCGTAGCGGCGACGGAGGGACCGATCCTCGTCCTCCATGACACGACGGAATTCAGCTTCAAGCGCGAGAAGCCGGATCTGATCGGCTTTACGGGCAAGACGGCAGGACGCATACAGTGCGGCATCCTGATGCATTCTAGTCTCGCCGTGACGACCGAGGGGCTTCCGCTCGGACTGTCGGCAATCAAGTTCTGGACCCGCAAGAAGTTCAAGGGGACGACGGCGCTGAAGCGAAAGATCAATCCGACACGGGTGCCGATCGAGCAGAAGGAGAGCATCCTATAGCGCGACAATCAGGATGAGAGCGGCGCGTCAATCAAGATGAGACGAGGCGGCCGAGTCAGGAGATAATTGACGCTGGCCGTCGACTTGGCAAGCGTTGATTGACGCTGCGCGACAATCAAGCGGCGCTGCCAGCGTCAATCAAAGTCTTGTCGAGTTCGTTTGGGGTAGTGTGAGCAGGCGGCCGGCCTGGACCGCGCTTGCGATCGAGGGCAACTTTTCGACGGTAACTTTCGACGTTCATCTCGAGGATCGTGGCGTGGTGGACCAAACGATCGATGGCAGCCAACGTCATTGCTTGGTCCGGGAAGATACGCCCCCATTCGCCAAATGGCTGATTGGCCGTGATCAGCAGCGAGCGTCGTTCGTAGCGGGCGGCGATCAACTCGAACAACACACTGGTTTCCGCCTGATCCTTGCTCACATATGTGATGTCGTCGAGGATCAGGAGGTCATAGCGATCGAGTTTGGCGATCGCGGACTCCAGCGCCAGCTCGCGCCGCGCGACCTGCAACCGTTGCACCAGATCAGTGGTTCGCGCGAAGAGAACGCGCCAACCGTTCTCGACGAGAGCCAGGCCGATCGCCGCGCCGAGATGGGTCTTGCCGCCGCCCGGTGGACCGAACAAGAGCAAATTGGCGCCGGCCTTCAACCAGGCGTCGCCGGCGGCGAGCGCCATCGCCTGTGCCTTTGATAGCATCGGCACGCTTTCGAAGTCGAAGGTTGCGAGCGTCTTGCCGGCGGGCAAACGCGCTTCCACCATGTGCCGCTCGATCCGACGGCGGGTGCGATCGGCGGCCTCGTGCTCGGCAAGGGCGGCGAGGAAGCGGGCGGCAGGCCACCCTTCCTTGTCCGACTGTGCGGCGAGCTTCGGCCAGATCGCCTTGACGCCCGGCAGGCGGAGCTCATTGAGAAGCAGCTCGACACGGGCAGCATCGACGGAGGTAGCGATACCGGTCATGCTGCCTCTCCCAGGTTCGAGCGGCCCGACATGACGCTGACGGAGGCGAGTTCATCGTAGACGTCGAGCGGCGCCAGCTTGACGGCGACACGCGGGATCGAGGCCGCCTCGGGCCGGAAGCGGTCGCGCAGCGCGGCAAGATCGGGTAACTGTCCGGCGTCCAGATCCATCGCGATCGCCTCGGCGAGTTCTGCTTCGCAGGCGCGCTCGTGAGCCAGCGCCAGAAGCTCGACCGTCACCTTGCAGGCGCGCCGGTCATCACCATGCTCCCGCAAGGTCTCGAACAGACGTTTGTAAGCTGCGCGCGGGAAGAGTTGGTCGCGATAAACGAGATTGAGGAGCGCCATCGGCTTGCGCCGCAGGGCATGGATGACATGCCGGTAATCCACGACATGACCGCCCTGGCTCTCGGACACAGGCCGACCGCGCCGCAGCGTCACGACCGGTGTGACGCCAAGGAAGCATTCGAGCCGGTCGTCGAAGATGCGCACACGCAGGCGATGGCCGATCAATCTTGAAGGCACGGTGTAGAACACGCGCCGCAGGATGAAGCCGCCTGACGACGTCACCGGGATCACTTTCTCCTCGAAGTCGGTCGTGCGGCCTTTTGGCAGCGGCGCCAATGCCTCCTTCTCGAGCGCGATCGGCTTGGCGAGGTTGGCGTTGCGCCGGCCGACAATCTCGTCGACAAAAGCCCGGTACGCATCGAGACTGGCGAAGTCGCGCGTCCCCCGCAGCAACAGCGCATCTTCCAGTGCCCGCTTGAGATGGCCGTGCGCGCTCTCGATCGAGCCGTTCTCATGTGCGATGCCCGCATTGTTGCGCGTTGGCGCCATGCCATAGTGGCCCATCAGCCCGGCGTAGCGCTGCGTCAGATCCTCCCGTGCGTCGGCGGCCAGATTGCGGAACGCTGCCGACAGGCTGTCGCTGCGATGCTCCCGCGGCACGCCGCCAAGCGCCCACAGCGCGTTCTGCAAGCCCTCCGCCAGGGCGACGAAGCTTTCGCCGCCGAGCACGACATGGGCATGCTCGAAGCCGGAGAACGCCAACCGGAAGTGATAGAGCCGGTGACCGAGCGGCTCACCCGCGATGGTAATACCGAGCGCGCTCACGTCGGTGAAGTCGGACAGACCCAGGCGGCCGGGCTCGTGCTGCTGGCGGAAGATCACGTCCTGTTCGGGGCCGTTGAGCGCCCGCCAGGCGTTGATGCGCCGCTCCAGCGTGCGGCGGATGTTCGGGTTCAGGTCATGATGCCGTCGGCGCAGCTCGTCCAGCACGCCGATCACGCGGATGCCGGGCGCAGCCTTCAGGATCGGAACGATCTCGGCCTCCCAATACTGCGCGAGCGGATCGGACCGGCGCCGGCCCCTCGGCGTCTTCTTCTGCGATGGCGGGCGACAATCGCCCTCGATTCGATACGCGCTTGCCTTCGAGAACCCCGCCTTGGCCGCGGCGGCCTCGGGGGACAGTGTCTGTCGGTAGGTCATGTACAGCCTCATCTGGTGGTCGGTGATGTGGAGGCCAGGCAAGGCATCGATTCCCTCTTGTCGAGACGAATCAACAGCTTGCACCAGCCGCACCCGGCCGCCAGACGGGTCCAAAAACGCGCGACGCCGATGGGGACGGTCCTCCGGTCGGGCTACGCCCTCCCTTCGGTCCGCCCCCATCGGCGCAGTCTCACCTTGATTGTCGCTGAAGTCTCACCCTGATCGCCGCCGCGCAAGCATCCGCTGGCTCGAGAATTTACGGCAATCGACCGACCTTCTCGCTGCCCCTGAACGATGCGTTCATATTGGTGATCGCGAGAGCGACATCTATGAGCTGTTTTGCCTGGCCGAGGAGGTTGGAACGCATTTTTTGGTGCGAACCTGTGTTGATCGGCTTGCCGGGGACGGCAATCATACAATTGCCGACGAAATGGACGAGGTGACGATCAAGGGTCTGCATCGGATCAAGGTCAAGGACGACAAAGGCGATCCCGACGACGCCGTTCTTGAGATCAGGTACCGCAAGATACGCGTCCTGCCGCCGATCGGCAAACAGACGAAATATCCCGCACTCACTCTGACCGTGATCCACGCTCAGGAGCGGGGAAGGCCGAAGCGGCGAAAGAAAATCGAGTGGAAGCTCCTCACCGATCTCCCGGTCCAATCGCGCAAGGACGCCATCAATAAGATCGAATGGTATGCCTTGAGGTGGAAGATCGAAGTCTTCCATAAGATCCTCAAATCGGGCTGCAAAGCAGAGGACTCAAAATTGCGAACTGCTGAGCGTCTGGTCAATCTGATCGCGGTCTTCTGCATTGTGAGTTGGCGCGTCTTCTGGATGACGATGCTCAATCGCTCCTCGCCGAATACCCTACCGCAAACCGCGCTGACAGATCCCGAAATCAGGCTTCTTGATCATTTTGTGAAAGACAGGGGTGGCGATTGCTCTCGACGAAGCACGCTCCCGCACTATGTCGTCAAGATCGCGCGGCTCGGAGGATATTTAGCCCGAGCCAACGATCCGCCTCCAGGAAATACCGTGATCTGGCGCGGACTATCGCGGCTGACCGACATCGAACTGGGAGCTGCGATCGAGGCAAAAATTATGGGTAATTGAAAGTATGAGCCCCCCACCTGGGCATCGCGCGAATGAGATGCGATACAGCCGGGTATGAACTGTCTTTTGGAGGTGGGCTATGGCAGATGCCATGCATGAAGCCATGCTTGATGCCAGGCAGGAAGGCGGCTCCTATCGTCGGATCGAGGTGATCACGGGGCAGCGTCGGCGACGGCATTGGACGGCGGAAGAGAAGGCCGGATCGTGGCGGAGAGCTTCGAGGAAGGGGCCAATATTTCCGAGGTCGCTCGGCGCCACGGCGTTGTCCGTGGGCTGCTGACGGTGTGGCGGCGCAAGTGCGCGACGGCAGCGAGCTTTCAGGCGCCAGGCCTACCTTCTTCCGGCGATTTCTCTCCGGGAAGAGGAAGGCTTCTCCAGTTGCTTTGCATGTCCTTGTCACCGTGCTGTCGCTTTCACCCCGCCGAAATGATCCGTCGCATCAGTTAGCATTCGTCGGATCATGCTGCCTTCGCCCCTAAACTGCGGGCTCGGCTTTCGGTTCTGAGCATTTTCCAGGCCACAGCGCGTTCTCTTTTGATACGGCCCGGTGACTCGTGAGCTCCCCAAGGGAGTCTTTGTCGATAGGCTTCAGAAATTCGGTTTCTCTCCTTTCTGCTATCCACACTACGGGGAGCTAACTTTTTCCCCGGCAGGACTAACTCCTGCTGAACATGCCAGCCTTCGCTGGACGCACGTAGGGTCGAGGACTGGCGCGCCGCTCGACCAAATTTTCGATCGCGCACGTTTCCAGCCCCCGCCACATCGCACGCAGCATGCGGATTTCCCGCACTACGCGCTCCCATTTGCTTCGCACCAAGGCTTATTTGACCTATCGTGCTGGAGCGGCTTTCGCCTTGCCAGTACTCGCCCGGTAGCCATTGAACAGCTTCAAGGTGTCGTACAGCCACGACCTACTCCACTGCTTCCAGCCGAAGCCTTTTCGTTTCCGAGCCTTCGCCAGATGGCGTCTGACCTTCTTCTCTACCCAGTTTCTGATGTAGGCGAAACATTTACCGGAATCGCCCATCGCGAAGTAGTTTACCCACCCTCGGAGCTTCGGATTGATCAGGCTTATCACCCGGCCAATCGGTTGCGACCGGTGGCGGCGAAACACTTCCTTGAGCCCCCGCAGAAGCGCCGTCCGCTTTTTGAGCTTGGGCGTGTAATACGGCCGCATCACTCCGCGCAGACTGCGGAGGTAGCGGAAGTCGAATCCCAGAAAGCCGAAGCTCTCGCCTCGTTCCAGGTCGACTATGCGGCTCTTCTCATCATTCACTTCAACCTGCAGTTTGGTGAACTCTTCCCGCAATCGCTTGTCTATGGCACCGAGCAGCCAGTCATGCCGCTTGTGGGCGTCGATCAAGACCACCAGATCGTCAGCGAATCGTGCATATTCGACGTTGGTGTACTTGCCGCGACGAGTTACCTCACGCGCTCGCTCCAGCATCTTATCCACCTCGTTGAGGTAGAGATTACTGAGCAAGGGTGAAATTACCCCGCCCTGTGGAACGCCCTTCTTGCTAGATGCTTTCAGCATCAGCCGCAGCAGATGCAGAATTTCCTTGTCGTCGATTCGCAGAGCCACCTTCTCTAGCATCCGATCGTGCCGGATGTTGTCGAAATAGGCGCGCAAATCAACGTCGAGAATCCGCGTCTTCCGCTCGGCTACTGCCTGGGCAACTCGCTTGATCGCTTCATGTGCCGTACGCTTGGGCCGATATCCAAACGATCCCGGTTGGAAATCCGCCTCGAATACAGGTTCGAGTACGAGCTTGAGCGCGCCTTGCACCACTCTGTCGCGGATAGCCGGAATCGACAGAACGCGGACCTTGGAGCCCCCGTCCTTCGGTATTTCCCGCTTCCTTGATGGGAGTGGCTGATAGCTGCGCCCGATCAGTTCGTCCCGTAATTGTTCGAGTAGCGACTCCACGCCTCGCGCTTCGATGGCTTCGAACGTCACTCCGTCTATTCCCGGAGCGCCGTCGTTTTCTTTCGCCATCTCATACGCTACGCGCAGCGTCTCCATCTTACACACGTGGACGTATAGACCCCAGAAACGCCAAGACGGTTCAGCCTTCGCCTTGACGTATAGCCTCCGCCTCAGGTCCTGCAAATCGATGGACGCCTTTGTCATCTCGTCCTTGCCTTCCTTACGTTGGAGACATCACAAATGGCAGGGTCCCTTCGCTCCACGGGTGTTACCCCGCTTCAGCGCTACTGCGGACCCGGCCGCCACCTTCTCATCTTCGGCCGATTTCCCGGGGGCGCCGGTTATACGGCCTACCTTCTTCCGGCGATTTCTCTCCGGGATGAGGAAGGCTTCTCCAGTTGCTTTGCATGTCCTTGTCACCGTGCTGTCGCTTTCACCCCGCCGAAATGATCCGTCGCATCAGTTAGCATTCGTCGGATCATGCTGCCTTCGCCCCTAAACTGCGGGCTCGGCTTTCGGTTCTGAGCATTTTCGAGGCCACAGCGCGTTCTCTTTTGATACGGCCCGGTGACTCGTGAGCTCCCCAAGGGAGTCTTTGTCGATAGGCTTCAGAAATTCGGTTTCTCTCCTTTCTGCTATCCACACTACGGGGAGCTAACTTTTTCCCCGGCAGGACTAACTCCTGCTGAACATGCCAGCCTTCGCTGGACGCACAGTTCGGCATGCATATCCCGCTCAACCGCCAGAGTGCGCGCTTCAAGTGCGAGGGGATCGACCTGCCGTTGTCGACGCTGGCCGACCAGGTCGGCCACGGGACCTTCGCCGTCATGCCGCTCTTCCACTTGATCGAACGCCATGTGCTCGCTGCCGAGCGCCTTCATGGCGATGACACCACCATCCGTATCCTGGCGAAGGGCAAGTGCACGACCGGGCGGATCTGGACTTATGTGCGGGATGACCGGGCCTGCGCCGCCGGCGGCGGTCTATTACGCCTCGAGCGACCGACGAGGCGAGCATCCCCAGAAGCATCTGGCCGCCTTCGCTGGCATCCTGCAAGCCGATTGCTACAGCGGGTTCGAACCGCTGTTCGACCCGCAGAAGAAGGTGCGGCCGATTACGCCGGCATTTTGCTTTGCCCATGCACGACGGGGCTTCTTCGAGCTGGCTGACATCGAGAAAAATGCTCGGGAAGGTAAGAAGGGCAAGCCGGCCTCTCCGATTGCGCTGGAGGCGGTCAGGCGCCTCGATGCGTTGTTCGAGATCGAGCGCGACATCCAACGGCCGCGGCGCCGACGAGCGTCGCGCCGTGCGACAGGAACAGAGCAAGCCACTCCTCGACGACATGCACGCCTGGTTGCTGCGTGAGCGCGAAACCCTCTCGCGCTCGTCCGAGGTCCTGAAGCCGATCAACTACATGCTCAGGCGCTGGGAGGGCTTCGCCCGCTTCCTCGACGACGGCAGGATCTGCTTGACCACGGATGGTGTTGAGAAGTCCTTACCTTCAGTTCGTGGCAACTTTTTTTGGTTTTTCCTTCCAGGCAGCCACCATGCGTTCGTAGGCCTGTTCGACGCGTGCGACGTAACCAGCTTCCCGTTCGCGGATTTCCTTGATCCAATAGTCCCGGCCCGGGCCAGCCTTGCCGTAGGCACGGGGAGCCCCAGCCTTTAGAGCCACCTTCCGGAGTTTCATTGCCGTGAACGCTGGCCGCGCGTAAGCGTAGTCCTTCCCGGTCGTCAGGACGTGCCAGATCATGACTGCGAGCTTGCGCGCCGTCGCAACGGCTGCGACCCCGGCCCCGTGCTTTTTCTGCGTGCGGTTGAAGAATGCTCGCAACGGACCCGGCGCCGTCTTGGCTGACCACGCCGCCTCAACCAGCATCTTGCGGGCGTCACGGTTGCCCTGCTTCGAGATCCGGCCATGCCGTGCCGGGTGCTCGCCTGACTGCCGAACCCGCGGAGTCAACCCGAAATAGCTGCTGAGCTTATCCGGCGACGGGAAGCGTGCAATGTCGCCGATGGAGGCCAGTACACTCGATGCGACAACCGAACTCACGCCGGGGATCGTCATCAGCTTGAGGGCCCGTGGATCGCCCAGAGCCTGCTCGGCCACGACTTTGTCGATCTCCGACAGTTGCTTCGTCACGCGTTCGAGTTCCGCGATCAGACGCCAGAGCATTGCACGCTCCTCCGGTGGAAGAGGCAGACTGTCCAGCCAATGCTGTCCGCGCTTGCCGAACAGATAGCCTTTGTAGGGCGGGATAAGGTTGGCATGCAGGATAGCCTTCATGCGTCCTTTGATCCGGATGATCTGCGCCAAGACGCCAGCGCGCTCGGCCATCTGGCGCCGGCGGCTGTAGGTGTCCTCGTCAGCAACCCAGACCTCCGGCAAGAAGCCGGCAGCATGCAACTTTGCCAGGGTCCCAGCATCGACCTTGTCCGTTTTGACTCGCGCATAGGCGATCGCCCGAACGAGCCTCGGATTGGCGACCGCGATGCGCTTAACGTGCGGGCGCAGAAGACGTTCGACCGCGGCGCTGTTGCCCGTCACCTCGATGACCACCTCATCCTCGAGGCTGAGTGTCTTGGCGAAGGCGACAAGCCTATCGTGAACGAGCTCTACGCGGAGCTGTCGGATTATTGTTCCGTCCTCCAGGATCGCCACCTGGGCGAACGATCGGTGGATATCCATGCCAACGATTTGCATGCTTGGTTCTCCTTTGTCTTAGGAGCCAGTGGCTTGCACGACATCTACGGATCCGCGCTCGCAGCGCAGCCGGGCAAGTCGTAGGGGGCGGCCAAGTAACAAAGCGAGCTCACAGCTCATGGTCATGGCGGCCTGCCACCGTTTCGTGCTCCAGCGCCCCTATCCCGGCTTCGACAGACTAATCCGGACGACCAGTCCTCTCCACCGGGTTTGAGCGCTGAAAACATCATGCCCTTTAACAATTGCGCTGAACGCGCATTGAGAGGCATCGCCTTGGGACGGCGCAACTGGACCTTCGCCGGCAGCCAGCGTGGGGCCAACCGTGCCGCCATCATGCTGACGATGATCACGACGTGTCGTCTCAATGACGTCGATCCAAAGGTCTGGCTTGCCGACGTCCTCACCCGTATCGCCGATCTTCCCACTTCGCGTCTGCACGAACTGCTGCCCTGGGATTGGAAGCTTCTGCGCCAGGCTGCAGAGCCCTCCGATCAGCGGGCCGCCTGATCTTCACCCAACGCCATCATAGCGCTCTCGAGACCCGCGCGCATGCGTCAATCGGGCGGCCCTCGTCGTGTGCGTACGGTCAATCTGATCGCGGTCTTCTGCATTGTGAGTTGGCGCGTCTTCTGGATGACGATGCTCAATCGCTCCTCGCCGAATACCCTACCGCAAACCGCGCTGACAGATCCCGAAATCAGGCTTCTTGATCATTTTGTGAAAGACAGGGGTGGCGATTGCTCTCGACGAAGCACGCTCTCGCACTATGTCGTCAAGATCGCGCGGCTCGGAGGATATTTAGCCCGAGCCAACGATCCGCCTCCAGGAAATACCGTGATCTGGCGCGGACTATCGCGGCTGACCGACATCGAACTGGGAGCTGCGATCGAGGCAAAAATTATGGGTAATTGAAAGGTCTCCTTGCCGCTTACGTTACATCTGAACGGAGCCGCTGAACAGCGCGTGCGGATAAACGCGTGATAGTGGGCGCTACAAGCGTGCTGCCGGGACCACCCACTGCAAACGGATATCCAAATCGCTCTTAGCCAGAGAAACAGCTACTGCAAGCATGTGTTGGAGAGTGGGAGAATACTGACGAAACTGCCAACGTTCTGCCTTACAAGGAAAGTTTGGTGAAAAATGCACCCGCGGAAACGCTTCATTCAGGTCGAACCAGAACTCGTCAAGGGGGAGGGTCAAACCGATCCCCCGTGCCTTTACGAACGCTTCTTTCAACGTCCAATACTGGAAAAAACGCCTTTGCTGATACGCCGGAGGTGCGCCGGTCAACGCCGAAAGTTCTCGCGGCGACAAAATCGTTTGCGCCAACGACATGACATCTAAAGCTCGCCGGGTACACTCGACATCAATCCCAATTTCGCATTCTCTAGCCACTGCGCAAACGACAAGCCCCTCCGTATGAGACAAATTGAACTGAATGTCGCGAAACTCGCTCGGGTGCAACACGCGGGGCCGCCCATATTCATTAACTTCAAATTCCCAAGATTCGAAGGGCACACCCGTATACTGAGAAAGTATCGAGCGAAGAAGTATGCGAGCAACCAGAAACTGCAGTTTCGCGCCCGGCACCGCAAATCGCTGCCACCTCACACGCTCAGAGTCACTCAATAATCGCTGGTAGGTGAGTTGTTCCTTTCCGCCGATGTCAGACAGCGATGTCAGCCATACGTCAACCTGTCCGAAGTCAAGAGCACATTGCCCCACACTCGACATTAGAGCCCTCAAGCCCGATAAGTTCGTGGAAAGGACAACCTTGGTTTCATTGGGGTGACTTTAGTGCACGGAAGCCTTCCTTGAGTACGGAATACGGGCTTCTTGAACATTCGCCGCGAACAAACGACTGAGCGACTGGGTCCTGCGCTTGCAATGAACATCGCTTCTGCTCGTTACCTTTGCAATCCTTCAAACAAAGCTTCAATCCTATCCCTGACTTCAGGCTCGCAAATCGTTTCCTTGTGCAGACTCTCCTCTATTGCTATGAAGCGCGGCAGTTCTGCGCGAAGAGGTGCAGCAAGATGCTTCTTGAGGAGCATAAGCGACGTCCGTGGCATCAAAGCAAGCTCGCGGGCGATCTTTATGGCGTGATCAACTACTTCCGATCGAGGAAGAACGGCGAAAGGAACACCACGGCGGGCAAGCTCGGCTCCAGAGTAAGTACCCGCGCCGAGAAGTAATTCCGCGCTCAGGGCAGTTCCAAGTTTGGCTGGCACTACACAACTTGCGCCCATACCTGGGGTAAAGCCGTATTTCATAAAGTTCGCCGTGTAGAGGCTTTCTTTGCCGAGAATTATGATGTCGGCGAACAATCCGAAAACGAAGCCCCCCCCGATACCGTGACCTTGCATTGCTGCGATAACGGGAACTGCACATTCAAGCGGCCGACTGTAAAGATTAACATCGGAAAATTTGGCAGCCCCCTTGTGTAGGGCCAGCAACAACTCCTTTGTTGCCCCACAAGCGAAGTACGTATCATACCCAGTGAGGATAACGGCCTTGCACGACATATTCTTGTCGATCTCGTCGAATGCGCTCAAAAGACCGTCAATGAAGGTACTAGTAAACGTGTTTTTTCCGTCGCGCTCTTGCATTCTGAGCAGCATGATGCCTGGTTCTATCTCTCTCAGGTCCACTGTTGTTTGGTTCGTCACGTTTATCGCTCCCAGGGGTGTCGGCTATTTTCGACGAAGCCTCTGATCAAACTCTGAACCTCTGCGTCTGCGAACGACTCGGCGCTGGCGCCAAGCGCGGCGTCCCGGTTCTGCCAGAGGGCATCATTCGTAATCTTGACGTGATCTTTATAGCGCCGGATGGCTGATTTCGATAATCGGCTGAGGCGCAGCAAATGACGGCCAAGAAGGGGCTTGCTGTCAGTTTCAAGCGCATCCACTAGCCCCCAAGCGAACGCTTGCTTTGCATCGATAGGATGTGTTGAGAGCGTCATATAGCGCGCCCTCTGCTGACCAATTCTCCGAATCAAGAATTGCGACGCGCACGACGGTATGATCCCGAACTGCATCTCAGAAAGACTAAACGTAGCTGTACAGTCGGCGATTACGATGTCGCAAGCGGCAACGAAGCCGATTCCGCCGGCAATAGCCCGGCCACGTACATGTGCGACACTTACGAAAGGCCCAGATGCGAGCCGAAGCCACAAGTCATATAGGGCTGCAAGATCCGGCGGCGACGACTTCTCGTAAGCGCCTCCAGCGCTTAACTCACGAAGGTCTGCACCAAAGCAAAACACGTGCGGCAACCCCTCCAACACAACAACAACTGCCGCCCCCTGGAGCTCATCGAGTGCTCGATGGCACTCTTCGATAAGCTGGCGATTAATCGCGTTGTTCGCCTGAGGGCGGTCAAGTTGAATAAAGCAGACATTGTCGTCCAAACGGATGCGCACGCTTTCGAAGTTCATTCTACACCTGGCTCTCTTTTTCACGTACCGGGGTAAGCGGGTGAGCTGGCGAAGATGCTCCAGTTGCTCCAGCCAGATATGCCATCCAGACAGCGATACCCAATACTCTGCGCTACACTTGCGTTTTTGTAGTTATTGCTCATTCTTGGAACTGCAACGCTGTAGACATATCGCTGTGTTTATGCCGCCGAAGCCAAGACTAATGTTCACGGCGCGATTTATAGGATGAGGAACCGCATTTTCACCGACCCAGTTCAAGGTTGGGTCAATCGGCTGCGAGAGATTGCGCGATGGGTGCAGCATACCCGCCCGCATTTGCAGCACTGTGGCAACGATTTCGGTCGCCCCGGCGGCGCTTAATCCATGCCCCGTAAGCGATTTGGTCGTGTTGATGTACGCATGGTCGAGCCCACATGCGCGGATGGCGTCAAGTTCGATCGCGTCGCCAACTATCGATCCGCTGCCGTGCGGATTGACATAGTCTATGTCCCTTGGTGTCAAGCCGCCATCCGCGAGCACTCGCTGAAGCGCTGCGATCTCACCATCCAACGAAGGATCCGGGTTGCGATTTCCGTCGAATGCTGTAGCCCAAGCGCGAAACGCAGCATAAGGATTTACATTCTCTCGCTTGATGCCGTCGGCGCGTTCGACCACAACGGCCGCACAGCACTCACTGAAGATGAAACCATCACGTTCGCTGTCGAACGGTCGGCAAGCCAGCGACGGATTCTTTGCAAAGCGATCCGAGCCCATGGCGCCACTGAAGCGAAGCGCCTGGAGCTCCCAGTATGAGAGATCCATAAGCGCGCCGACCGCAATGCAGACGTCTACCTGACCGGTTTGCACTGCCTGCAGTGCTTGTATAATCGCAAGATGGCCGCTCGCCGACGCGCCGCCGATGGTATAAGCAAGCCCTCGAATGTTGAGCCCTTCGGTGCAGACTCCACATAAGTCGGTATCCATGAAATTCAGGGCATAGTTTGGCCTGACAAAATCAAAACGCTCTCGATACGCATCTTGAAGTTGTACGATCTGACGTTGTTGGAAGTTTGAACCTCCGACAACTAGTCCTATTCGCTGGCTATCTACCGCAGCTAAATTAGCATCCTGCCAAGCCTCGCATAGCGCCACCAGCGCGGCTTGAGCCGAGAGCGTGGCGCTCCTCCAAAGCTTCTCCGGCAAAACTTTAGGGCAAGCTAGATCGGGAAGCTCGGCTCCTAGAAATTCCGTGCCTCGTTGCCGTCCGGACCTCCGCATCACACCGAAGGAACTACGACCACTGATTAAGCCATCAGCGAATTGCGTTCGTCCTACGCCGATTGGCGTCAAAACACCAACGCCGCTGATTATGAACTCAGGATTGACCAAGTTTTGCATTCAGCAAATCCGCGAGTTCGCCAATATTCTGTGGCCCAAACAGTTCAGATCGCTGGATGCGCAAGGCCAATTCTTCAAGTACAATTGCAATGATTTCGGCGCGATCCATCGAATTGGCGCCGAGATTTGCAAAACTGTCGTTGCGCGACAACGTATGACTGCGCAACTCTGGAAGAACTTCATAGGTGCTACGTGTGATGATATTGAAGATCTCTTCACTTGTCACAGATTAGCTCCTCTCCATGTATGCTCGATATAGAGTCGTCGCTATTCTCGGTAGCCACGGCTCTGACGCGGGTGTGGGGTTTCACGTTTGCTGCGGACGCTTTGCACATTATCGCCCTACCCAGTTGCACAGACGATGAGTGAGCAATGCAGCCGCTTCGTTCATAAGGACAGCCGCGACTTCCGCGACATAACGATTGCGCCAACTTTCCAAGTGCGTCCCCTTAACCCATTGATTGAATGCACCGAGTGCGGGACTACAGTGAATTTGAAAGTCCGCCGACTGCTCCGTCGCGCCGCGCAATGCCAAGCGCATGCTGTGTATGAAATACCATTTGAAAATCAATGCCATCTTCCGTTTCGGATGGCGCTCCGCGTCTAGAAGCTTCGCGGGATTAGCCGTTGCATAATAGGCAGCGGTCTCGCACCAGACGGCGTCGAATGATCGACCAAATATTTTCGTCTCGATGTGTTGCCGCATTTCAGCATCAATATCCTCAAGACAATCGTAGCGCTGATAAAGCTCATATAGCTTGTTGGCGCGTGCCGCAAAGAAGCGGCCCTTACGCAGAACTTGTACCTTTGATCCAGCTTCAAACATGTCTCCGGCAGGAGCATAGGTTGTATCCTGCACGTTCATCCCTTGCAGCAGTTGCTTCACGACCTCGCTCGTGCGGGCTTCGACCGTGCATTGATTTATCGAGCCTGTGAGGACAAACTCTGCACCCATCGCAAAGGCCGCGGCGGCCGCGTGCGGCGTACCAATGCCCCCAGCAGCCCCCACACGGACCATCCTTTCGTAGTTTGTGCCTTGCATGATCTTATCGCGGAGAAACAAGATGGCGGGCAGTAGTGCGTACGCCATCCCTTGATCCGTGTGGCCACCAGAATCCGCTTCGACGCAGACGTCGTCCGCCATCGGGACACGTTGGCTGAGTTCAGCCTGCGTGGTGTTGAGTATGCCCGCTTCTAGCAATTGACGTACGAACGGTTCTGGTGCTGGTTTCATAAACTGAGCGGCAACTTCTGGGCGCGAGACCTTGGCCAGTACGCGATTAGGCGTGCGAACCGCGCCATCCCGCTCCCGCGAAATTTCATGCAAACGATAACGGACTAGTGCAGGCACAATTTCGACGAAAGCTGCCGCCTCAATGTGGCGCACCTGACAGTCCAGATATAGATCTACCGTGCGCTCTAACAAGGCGGGGACGTCCGGATTGAATAGCAGGTTTGCGCCGTAGGGCTCTCCAACCTTAAGTATGGATTGTATGTTCCGAAGAGCCGCCTCGACCTCGACTAACGATAAGCCTCCGGTTCCTAGATAGCCCATAAAGCCAGCACGTCCCAACGCAACCACGAGATCGACGGACGCGATCCCCTTGTACATCGCCCCCGCGAGGTACGCGTACTTGAGGCCATAGTCTGCACGAAACTGCGCGCTTCCAAGCGCCTCGGCGCGGATCGCAGATTGACTAGGACTTCCGAACTCCATGCTATGCGATAGGGTCATGTTCCGGACAAGCGCTCGAGGAGAGAATATTTGCAGGCCTCGGAAGCGAGTTGTTCGATGGTTGGCGCGCTCCAGGGCAGTGTGGGTTCAAATTTAACGCCAAAATGTTCGCTCATCGCCGTCACGAATTCGATCGTCCTCACAGAGTCCATTCCCAGCTCGGCAAATGCGGTGTGCGTATCGACCTCTTCTGCGCGAACTTGTAGATTCTCAGTGATCCAACCAATGATCCATTCGGCTACCGGCGCCGCTTCAATGGTCCGGTTTGGCAGTGGGCGAGTTGGCTGAGAGAGATCGGTCGCGTCCGGCCTCGCAAAAGCGGCTTCTAGCGCAGGCAAGCACCAGCTGAACAGAGACGTCAGAGACCCACTCAACAAGGCGTCGCGCGTATTTCGACGCCTGATTTTTCCGCTGGTCGTGACTGGAAGCGTGAGCGGCTCAAGGAGAAAGAACCCGAATATCGGTGGTTGTTCATTCTCGGCCACAGCCAGGGATACCGCACGGCGTATCTCTGCAAAATCTAGGCTTGCCATCGACGAGCGCTTAACCTCCTGAGCGACCACAAGTCGCTCGCCGGCGCCGGTTTCAATGGTGAATGCCGCACCTCGACCTAGGCTCAGAGCCGGGTGTGCGTCCTGTACGGTCCGTTCGATATCTTGGGGGTAGTAATTGAGCCCATTGATGATGATGACGTCTTTTATACGGCCGGTAATATAGAGCTCGTTATCGAGCACAAATCCTAAATCGCCTGTTCGAAGAAAGTCACCCTCCTTCTCCGACGCAGGCGATGCTTTCCAATACCCTTTTGTAACGCTCCCGCCTCTGATCCAGATCTCGCCGACGCGATCGTGTGCGCACGTGCGCTGCGTCTGCGGATCAACAATGCGGACACATTGATCGGTGTTCAACGGCCCTACACTCACAATATCGGTGGCAACCGTGCGGTTGTCCTCAACTTGAACGCGATGATTCTTGAGGGCGGCCGCATTGACGCAGGCCATTTTTGGTTCCTGCCCGCTAACCGCGGACGAAACCCAAACCGTAGATTCGGCCAAACCATAGGCTGGACAATGCGCTTTTGATCTGAACCCCGCCTGTTCAAAGTGGCGCGTAAACCTTGCCAGTGTACTGGGTCTCACTGGCTCCGCGCCGTTAACAGCAAGGGTAAGGCTGCTTAGATCGAGCGTACGAACCTGCTCGGGAGAGATCCGATCACAACATAGCTCGTAGGCAAAGTTTGGCGCGAACGTAGTAGTCGCCTTAAACGTTGAGATCGACTGCAACCAGGTTAATGGCTTCTGCAGGAACGTCGGCGGAGCCATCAGGATAAGATCCCCACCGATATATACCGTGTGAAGCAACGACGCGACTAGTCCCATGTCGTGGTAAACGGGCAACCACGATGCGATTCGAGTTGTCTCGTCATGTGCAAACGCCTTCCGCATTAGTTCTTGATTGTGAACTAAGTTATTATGGCTGATTACAACACCCCTCGGTGTACCGGTCGACCCGGACGTGTATTGCAGGAACGCCACCGTATCCGGGCTCGCGTAGTATGAGTTGAACTCTGCGCACGCAGCCGCCTCAATCAAATCCGTGGCAATGAGCGGCATTGGCCTGACACTTATCGAGAGACACCACTCTTTAAGCAGTTGGAGCTTGTCGCTTCGAGTCAATACGCAGACGCATTCCGAATCTTCGACGACGCGCGCCGCTTGGCTGGCTCGACTCTGTCGTTTGCCAGGTAAGTTGATCGGCACGCCGATCATCCCGGCATAGAAGCAGCCGCACAAGGCGCACAGGAACTCTAGGCTGGAAGGAAACGCGATAAGCACCCGATCACCCGGCATGAACTGCTGTTGCAACGAAGCGGCGATCGCTCGAGCCCGCGCATCTAACTCGGCAAAGGTGAGGCCGCCGGCAACTTCCAATCTCTCGCTCAAAAAGCGGAACGCGACTTTGTCGGGATTTTTTGAGGCCTGATGCGCAACTACTTCAATGAAGTTTGAAAATGCGGTTGTTGCGCCAGAATTTTCGTACATGATTGGTGTGCTCCTTTGTAGCTCGTCAGGACAGGTGGTCAGCGAGGCTCTGCGTGACGCGCGGCGGCATTTTCGTCGCAGGCCACAAAACGCCGTTCGCAAGGGCGCGCCCGACGGTTCGCGCTAAAGACGCTCCATCCGCGTGGAACGTAGTGTGAGAAACGCTTTCCGCCCCTAATGCTTGGGCAGGCAATTCGTACACATCTAGCTCAAGGCTCGATGGATGGAAGAGTGCCAAGTGATCAAGCCAAGCTACCCGCGCCGCGAACGCGTTGCGTAAGGAAGATCCGTCGAGGAGGTCGAGACCGCAAAACAAGGGTGCTCCGTGCGCGTTAATCGGTTGCCCCAATACAGGGAGTTCAGCTGATGTTGCATTAGAGTCGATAACGCTTCGTACGACCGGCCTTTCCCAGAAGTTGAACAGTCTGCCTTGTCCGGTCTAAGTCCTTCCAGCCGTCACTCACGATCTCAGCTCCCCTGGTAGATATGGTTCGCTTGGATGGCGACGTGACGCTGTTCGCCTGCTTTCATTTCGCGCTGGCGACGCTCTCGTAGGTATTGAAGGTCGCGATTCAAGTGACGTACGAACTCGATTTCTGATTTTTGGATAAAGAAGTGATCGCCGTCGAAGACACGCAACTGAAAGTCCGCCGCTGCATGCTGCCGCCAGCGGCCTACATCATTGACACACGCGACCAAATCCGCTGATCCGGCTGCGCAAAGGAGCGGGATATCAATACGTCGCCCTGCTGACTCCTTCCACGTCTCCAGTAGTTTGAAGTCAGCTCGCAAAACCGTCTCTAACATCTGCATAAGATCGGCTGACTCGAACACAGCGTCCGGCATGCCTCCAAACTTTCTTACCGAGCTGAAAAGCTCGTGTTGCGGTAGATCATGCATCTGTCGGGGGCGCTCGGACGACGGCGCCGTACGTCCAGAAAGGACAAGTGCAGTCGGTCGCACGCTAGCATCAACGATCAGCGCGAGTTCGAATGCGATGACGGCCCCCATACTATGACCATAGTATACAGTAGGTAAGCTGTGTGAGTACGCTAGTTCCGACTTGAGTTGCTGGAGCACGACGTCCATGCGAGTGCACGCTGGCTCACCGATCCGCTCACTTCGTCCAGGGAGCTGCACTGCAAGCACTTCGACATTGTCTAAGTGCGCAGCCCATCCTTTAAATGCACCCGAACTGCCGCCCGCATACGGAAAACAAACAAGTCTCATGTCGGGCGTCCCGCTACGCCCGACTGACTGAATCCACGATCCGCTTCCGAGCATCCCAACCTCCCACGTACGCCGTCTTCGTCCAGCCAACTAGTCCCAGGTATACTTGCGATGGAAATTGCGCACAGATGCCAGTCGCAAACGCCGCGGCCGTGGAGTGCCCGAACGAAACATGTCGATGTACCCCTTGTCTGGTACGTCGACGTTCTCTGAACCAAAGCGCAGACCCCGGCAGTCTTTCAAGACTTCATCGTATTGTTGCATCGAAAACTTGTGACGACTTTCGATGAGTGCACCTAATCTGGGACGTGAAGAGTCTCGATCAGGAATCGTGAGGGTACCGCTAAAAAATTCAGAAGAACAACCAGAGCCATAGGAGAACATGCCGACGCGATGGGGACCGCTTGTGGGAGAGTTTTCGAGCAAGCTTAGCAGTGCCATGTACAACGAAGCGGAATATGTATTTCCGACCTGTATAGCGTATTCAACCGACGGCCTAACTCGTCGCCCAAAGTCATCCGCTATAGTGTTCATCTCGCAGCGGTATAAAGCTCTCATCAGAGTTCTGTGACATGCAGCCACCATTCCAGCATAGGGCGTGTGAAACACGAGGCTATCGAAGGACCTACGATAATCGCAGTCTGGAACCTTTCGTCCATAGCTGGAAACTGAGCGGGTTAAACAGTCCATATAGGACATTAGCGACAGATCAGGGTCGCCAGTCTCAATTTCAGCCGTAGGTCGAAACGCATCCATTACCTCATAGCTGCAGTATCCACTGGCGCCGCAATCAAACGTCATGACCTTTGGCGACCGGCTCACGAGCAGGGCGACCGCGCCGGTCCCCTGTGTTGGCTCTGCGTAGCTCGCTTTCTCCTGAGGGCGCGCCGCGTCCGTTGCAATTACGAGCGCCTTCGAAGTAGGAGACGGATCTGCTGCGATCGCATTTATCGCCATTTGAAGACCTGCGGTACCGCCATAACATGCCTGCTTCACCTCAAAGTAGCGGCACTCAGAACTCAACTCCAAAGCAGCATGGATATAACTGCTGATGGACTTGCCGAAATCCACTCCCGACTCGGTTGCGGCAATTACCAAGTTTATTGACGACCGCTCAGTGGGGCTAAGCTGTTCGAGTATCGGCCATGCCGCATTAACACCGTTGGTTATTGCGTCTTCGAACGGAAGCTGGATCGACTTCCGGCTCATCATCAGGTTTTGCATTCGGGCGACATTTAACCCGCGATGAACAAACAGTTCTTCAATGTCAACGTAAGCGCACCCCGCGTACGAGCTTATTGCTTCGATACCAACAGGCATTAGGTTTGCTTCTCCATTATCTCAGGACAGGTGCAGTCGCGCGAGGTGAGCGCTCGACTCTGACTTGCGTCGGTCCAACACTGAGAAGTCGCCCCGCGGTGAAACGCTTTTGCTCGACACAGCTAACCAGAGCTCTTTGAAGCTAGGGACATTTCTGAGGAGCGGCGCAAGCTGAGCGGTCGCATATCGGTCCACACTTGCTCGATAAACTCAAGACAGGCCTTTTTTGTACCTTGCCGTCCGACTTCCTTCCAACCCGCAGGGATCGGCCTATCCGATGTCCAGATCGAATACTGGTCCTCCCCGTTGACCACAACAGTGTAAATGCGCGCATCAGCCTGTTCATCATCATATCGCATGGGCCACCACTGATTGGACGTCCGCTGACGGACGTTCGCTGGAGTCGAACTCGCCCCTTTCAGAAACCTTCTCTGTAACCTTGCACGTCATTGTTCTAACTCTCATCAAAGCCCAATTAAATACGGCCGCTGTTGTGGATCGCTCACGCAATGATACTCGGCATTGACAAAGCTGACTCACGGTTGATTTTCCGCGGTGGCGAGCGCCGTTAAGATGCTCTCCGCTACCTGACCTACATTCGGCCGTCGCAACATCGTCAGATGGTTGCCGGAAACTGGTATTTCACGATAGTTACCCGACACTCGACGTATCCAAAGCTCTTGCTGGCCGTCATCGCTGATATCCGGGTCCAATAGATCGAGCGTTTTGAGGTGAATAACAGGCCCCTCGATCGGCCCGTGGGACAACCCATAAATCGCGACAACATGCTCTCGCAAAAGGTCGATCAGTTTTCGTGCCATATCATCGGCGCTGTCGGCTACTGTGAGCTTCGCCTTTTGCAGTTGCATCGCGACGTACTCAAGTCTTTTGGAAGCTGACATCGCGGCGACAACATCTTTCGAGCGCACTTCGACTTCGCGTCCAGAGAGAATGCTGAGAGCCAATGCCGTCCCATAATGAATCTCTGTTTCAATCTTGTCACCGGTAGCGAGTCCGATGGGGATGCGGCTATCCAGCAGGACTATGGCGCGAACGATTCGCCCCATCGCTCTTAGCTTTGACGCTAATTCACAGCACAGCAGACCTCCGCCCGACCAACCCGCAAGTACGATCGGGCCATTAAACTGACGCGCAACTTCGGACGCGTACATATCGATCCACTCCTCAGTTCGGAGCGCGACGATGTTTGTGCTGTATTGCCTAACGTCCTGGATTGCCCAGATTTTCCGGTCCACACCTAACAGCGCGGCTAATTCCCGATAGCAGGCAACGTCACCCCCGGGTGGATGTACGAGGACGATTGGCGTTCCACGGTCACCTTCATCACTGAGAAGAACGAGAGATGAGGCCGCGCTGCTTTTCGCTCTAGAATCCTTCCACAACAGCGCTTGCTGCCTAATCGTGGTTGCTCTCATCAAAGCCGGAAGGGGCAGGTGCAGCCCCGTACGGCTCTTGACTTTGTTCTGCAAAGCGATGAGCGACATCGACGTTCCGCCAAGGAGGTAGAAGTCGTCATGAACGCCGACATGGCTGACACTAAGTACCTCTTCCCACATTGTCGCGAGTAACAGCTCGTCATCGGTGAACGGAGGTTGCACTGAACTCGATTCGTTTCGAATTTCGTCCAATTGCTTCATAAGCGAGGTTACGTCGTACTTGCCGCTCGCAGTAAGCGGCAACTCAGGCAGGCAAACGAGCTTACGTGGTACCATGTAGTCGGGAAGGAATTCAGCAGCAAAGGATATGACGGACGACGGAGCTATTTGCTCGCCATCGTGGCAACTATAGAATCCGACCAATTGCCCCTGGGAGGAACCCGCGTGGCGGTACAACACCAGGATCTGTCGCACCTCGCGCAACATCGCTATGCGACTCTCAATTTCCTGAATCTCGACCCTGTATCCGTTAATGCTGATCTGGTCGTCTCGCCGAGAGACGAAGGCGATCGAACCATCCTCAGCGTGTCGAGCAATATCTCCAGTTCTGTAAATCCTTGCTCCGGGAGTTGTAACAAAGGGATTTGGAATGAACGACGCGGCAGTCAATGCGGCTCTACCAGCGTAACCTCTAGCTACGCCTGCACCGCCGATATAAATCTCTCCGAGAGCCCCGGCAGGAACTCGCCTTAGCTCTTCGTCGAGAATATAGATTTCAGTGTTGGCAATCGGGCGGCCTATCGAAGGCGACCCTCGGCCGGGCGCAACACGCCCGTAGGTGGCAACAACTGTACCTTCGGTGGGACCATAGAGATTAAAGAGCGGGATATCGGCTCTCTCCGCACCTGTAAGGATGAGTCGGTCTCCTCCCGTGAGAATCGCACGCAGGAAATGCGGCTGCTTCCATGGAAGCGCCATAAAATGGCTAACGAGTGCTGTCGGCAGGAACGCGATAGATACTCGATTGGCCGACAAATAGTCCCTAAAGTTTTCCCGATCGAGAAGAACTTCACGACCAACGATGTGAATGCAACCTCCCTTTGTGAGGTACGGCCATGTCTCCAAAACGAAGCCATCAAACGAAGCCGAGAGAACCTGGGTTGCAATGTCAGCCTGCGTAATGTCGAACGCACCTTGAAACCACGCGATAAGATTCGCGAGTCCACCATGCGAGACCATCACTCCCTTCGGATACCCCGTCGATCCAGACGTGTAAACGATATAGCAAAGGTCGTCGGGTGAAGCTGGCAATGGCAGCATCTTACAATCGACAATTGACGACTCCAAATCAAGTGCATCCAAATTTACGATAGGCACTCCTCCGCTGCTCACTCTTTGTTCGTATTTGGAGACAGCAATCACAGCGGCCGAGCTTGAATCAGACAAGATATAGCTAATGCGCTCTTCGGGAAGAGACGGATCGACAGGCACATACACAGCGCCCGCTTTGAGAACACCTAGAACAGCCACCATGAATCCGATGGATCGCTCGCAACATATTGCGACCCTGTCACCGGGGCGAGTACCCAGCACTGCCAACAGATGTGACGCTAATCGGTCCGAGCGCTCATTCAGATCTGAATATGTAAGCTTCTCCTCACCGTGCACAATTGAAAGCGCACGCGGATAGAGGGCTGTCGCCTCACGGAACATAGCTACAGGATCGCGATAATCCGCCCGGCCCTGCTCTACATTGCTGCCATTAATGGTGGCAGCCTCGACGAATGGCTTCTCAACAATGTCTATTTGATCAACGCTTGATTCGCTCGACGCTCCCAGCGCGTCCAGAATATTCAGCCAACTATTCCTTATTTGGAGAGCTGTAGCCTCATCAAATAAATCGGAATTGTAGATCATGTTTCCCGAGAAGTGCCGCTCGTCCGGGAATATTTGGAAAGTCATGTCGAATAATGCAATTCGCTGCTCGGGGTGCAAGAACTCAGCGCTTACATTGTCGACCTGTATCAGTTCATTTTGTATGTCCTGATAAGCAAACATGGTCTGGAAAAGCGGAGTGCGTGCGCTGTCCGGCCGTATCCCACACGCCTCAACTACTTTCTCAAATGGCAATGACTGACTGGCAAAGGCTTCGAGCACATCCCGTTTAACTGAACGCACTAGTTCGCCAACATTGGTGCCGAAACTCCACGTGCTGCGAACAACCAGGGTGTTAACAAGGGGGCCAACCATTGACTCTAAGGTCTTAGAGTGCCTGCCCGAAACAACCGTTCCGAGGGTTACGTCCCGCTTTCCGGTATATTTTGACAGCAGAACGATTAGCGCCGTCACGAAGACAGTGAAAAGGCTGGCTCCGCAGATTTCCGCAGTCTGCCGTAGTCCGTCGATAACGTCTGCCGGGATCGAAAACTCGAGGATCGCCCCACGATGCGTCTGAATCGGCGGCCGCGGTTTATCACGCGGGAACTCGGCGATCTCGACACCGGCGAGCCGCTTCTTCCAGTAGTCTCGCTCGGCAACCGCCTCTGATGAGCCCATCCAACGAGCCTGCCAGTGAGCGAAGTCGAGGTACTGCAAAGACGGCTTTGCGGGTGCGGTTGGTACGCTTTGTCGGACGATTGAGTTGTAGGCCTCCACCAAATCTCGAAAGAGTATCATCATCGACCAGCCATCCGCGACGATGTGATGGGTGGAAATCACCAGGAGCGACTTTCCGTCGATGGTATGGATCAAGACGCAGCGAAGGAGCGGATCCGTCGCCAGATCGAACGCTCGTTCGGATAAGCTTTGCGCAAGGTTCCTCGCAGCGTTTTCCTCCAGCGCCTCATTATTTTCGAGAGAACGTGCGATCACTTCCAGGTCGCAGCGCGGCTTCTCGCTAATAGCGACTCTTTGGCGACCATCCTCCATAAGAAAATTGGCCCGAAGAATCTCGTGCTTAACTTGAATAAAGCGAACGGCCTCGCGCAATGCGCTCGCGTCTACCTTTCCGCGCAGCAGAATCGTGCTGGTCATGTTGTAGAGCGCACGCACGTCTTCAAATTGGCTCAGATACCAGAAGCGCTCCTGCGTTTGGGAAAGCGGCATCGGCAGCTGTCTGGAGACAGGCCGAATCTCGAACGCTTCGCTTGGATCAGATGGACCTGATCGCTGTTCAATGAGCGCCGCAAGTTGCGCAATCCTTGGATTCTGAAACAATTCTGCGAATGAAAGCGCCGATCCATACCTGTCCTGGATTCGCGCAAACACATCATTAACTAGTAGAGAATGCCCTCCAATGTCGAAGAAGTTCTCTGTTATCCCAATTGGCCGACGGCCGAGAACCTGCTCCCATGCATAACATAGAAAGGTCTCTGTCGCCGTTACGGGCGCTTCATAGGCTGCCTTTTCCTCAGGTGTGCCCGATGCGGAAAGACCAAGTAGCGCCTTCCTGTCGACTTTCCCATTATGCGTCAAAGGAATCTCAGATAGAAATGCATATTGTGCCGGCAACATGTAGTCTGGCAGCCTCGTCCGTATGTAGTGCTTGAGTGTCGCAGCGGACGTATCGTTACCCTCATCCTTGACGACATAGGCCCAGATGCATTGATCCTGCACTTCGTCCCGGCGCGCTAGAACAACGACCTGCCGGACCGACGGATGTGCAACAAGCGCTTGCTCGATTTCACTTAGTTCGATGCGATTGCCACGCACCTTAACTTGATGATCTCTCCTACCGACAAATTCGATGTTTCCGTCCGGAAGGTAGCGCGCTAGATCCCCGGTGCGATAGAGCCGATCACCGTTGCCACTAAACGGGTTCGGCAGAAAACTGGCAGCGGTGAGCGCGGGTTTCCTAAGGTAACCACGCGCCAAACCGATCCCCCCCAGATAAAGCTCCCCGATAATACCGACCGGGAGTAGGCTCATCGATTGATCGAGAATGTACGTGCACGTGTTGTCAATTGGCCTTCCGATGGGAACGGAGGTTCCGCCGCCTAAAGGAGTGCACTCCCAAGCCGTTACATCAATGCTCGCCTCTGTCGGGCCATAGAGGTTATGTAAGCGAACCGAAGAGCCGAACGCGGCTTGAAAATGCGCCATCGTCTCTGCTGCGAGCACATCTCCGCTGCAGAACACGTGCCTAAGCGCCGGAAATGCATGGACGCCATTCGACTTGAGGAACTCACGCAGCATTGGAGGCACAAAATGCAGGGCCGTGACACCATACTGTTCAATCGTCTGCGCGAGATACTGGGGATCGCGGTGCCCACCTGGCTTCGCAATCACCATCCGGGCGCCGCACATTAACGGCAGTAGCAGCTCCCACACCGAGACATCGAACCCAAACGGCGTCTTTTGCAGAAAGCAATCCTCGGGCCCCAGCGAATATTGTCTTCGCATCCAGTCCAGCCGGTTGAAGAGTCCTGCATGTTCTACGAGCACGCCTTTGGGCTGTCCCGTGGAGCCTGACGTGTAGATAAGATAAGCACCCTGCTTCGGATCAATCGCCTGCGACGGCGTCGAGCATTCCTCTCCCGCCCACCAATGATCCACCACCCGGATCTGCTCTGGCGCAATTTCCCCTACAGCCTCGCGCAGCGTTCGCGTCGTTAGCACAATTCGCGCGCCAGCATCCTCCACCATGTACTTGAGGCGGTCAGTCGGCAGGCTCGGATCCAGTGGCAGATAGGCGGCACCGGCCTTAAGAACCGCAACGATGCTAATCACCATTTCGACGGATCGTTCGAAACACACCCCAACGATCTCCTGGGGTGCTACGCCTTCTCGTTTTAGCGCCTCCACAATCGCGTCACTCCGGCGGCGCAGCTCAAAATAGGTGACCGCCTCGCCATCGGTCTGCAGCGCGACGTTCTGCGGAGAGGTCTCCGACCAAACATCGATATCGGCCGTCACTGGGCGATACGATTCAGAAGAACGCTGAGTATCGTTCCAGGCGCGAATTTGCGCTTGCTGAGAGGAGCTGACGATGTCGTAAGATCCAATAGGTGCCTTAGGACTCTCTAGTAACGAAGCGACAATGCGGGTGAGACACTGAAGTATCTCCATTTGCTGGCTTTCGCTAAAATAATCCACACGACAATCAAGATTTAGCGTGAACTGCCCGATACTCCGATGCGCAATTATTTGGATTACCAGCGGCTGAACTGAATGACCGGGATGAACGGTCTCGAGTTGCGCCGGTTTGCCGCAAAACGAGACAGGCTCGTACGAGATGTAGTTCAGCTCACAATCGTATAGGCGACTGTCAGGCGTGCGGGGGATTGGAGATGGCACGTGAGCATAGGTTTCTTCGAGAGCTAGGCGCACGCGTTGCAGTACTGCCTCTGCATTATCATCTGGCGTCAAAGAGAATCGAACTGGATAGACGTCCGCAAAAGGACCGATTACCTCACGCATCCCGCGCGCTGTTCGGTTGTGCAAGGGCACTCCGACGGATACTCTCTCGCATCCTCCAGCTTTGCTTAGATAAATGCCCAACGCACTCAAAGCGGCGTCAAGAATGGAGAATCGAACACGACACTCAGTCGAACGATCGTCGATCCAACGCCGCGCGAGTTGCACTACGTCATGAGGAAGGTCTTGGCTGACACGCCGAACAGCAGCAGCTCGAGAGAAAGTCGGAGATTCGCCGCCGAAGAAGTTGAACGCCGTATATTCGTCCCGACCCACTCGCTCCCAATATGCCATGTTGCGACGTTCTGAATCGGATTTGGTCAAACCGGCGAGATCATCATAACGTGGGCGAGGACGCACAACGATCTGCTCTACACCTCCAGCTGCCTGGCCATACGCATCCGCCATGTCCGCGATCAATAGCTGCAATGACCATCCATCCGCCACGAGGTGGTGCACGTTGAGAAACCACACGTAGTGCGCATCACTGAGCTTAAGCAGCGCAGTGTCGAACAAACGTACCGTTGGCTCTGGCGGCCCGCTTTTGCGGGCCTGCAACCACGCTTGGAATTCGCGAGTTGCATCGGCAGCGGTAGAAAAATCTATGAAATCGATTTCGGGCGCCAACGTGTCTGAGCACTCCAGTCGCGTTGCGCCGTGCTTCTCTTGCACGTGACTACGTAGCGCTTCCCGCGACTGCGCAAGCGTCCGGAGACAGATCCGAAACATCCCCACGTCTATCGGGACGAATATATTGCAAATCGTCGGAAGCCACCACAAGGGCACATCGGGATTGATCTTGCTGGCAAGCCATATGTCAGATTGAGCGCGGGTGATATTACCATTCACCGACGCGGTGCGTTGCCCGGAATCGCCAGCTGGTACAGTGGATTGTCTCCGCAAGCGTCGAACAAGGTTGTTCCTTTCCCGCACTGAAAGGGTCTCGATCGACATAGTGAATTCTCCCCAGCTATACGTACGCAACCCAGCACTTGCCAATGGTGACATCGTATCGTCGACCGACACGATGTCACCATCCAGCCCTCAAACAGCAGCCTGCTCGATACCGGCTAGCTCGCCACGTAACAGCCGATCGCTCGGCGAAATTACGTCCATCAGCTCCGCCTCCGGATTTGACATGATACGTCGAAGTCCGTCGACATAGTCGGTCATCATCGCCTCAGCTGTGGTACCAAAAAACAACTCGGCGCTGTACTCCAAGCGACAATCGATCTCACTAGCGCCGCTTACCAGATGCAGAGTTAGCTCGTACGGCGATACACCGCGCTGGAAATCGAGAAGCTCGATCTCCAGGTCCGGCAACTCCAATAGGCGATGACGTTTCAGATAGTTAAACACAACTTGGAAGACCGGCTGCCTGTCTGGAAGCCTCTGTTCTGTCACCGCCTCGACAACGCTGTCGAAGGGTAGCTCCGCGTGCGCCTGCGCCGCCAAGACTTTTCGCTTCACCTGATGGAGAAGCTCGCCACACGTCAGCGTCTCCCCCAGCGCGATGCGAATTGACAGCGGATTAATAAAATAGCCGACGATATTATCGAGCTCGTCGCTGCCTCGCACGCTGTACGGCACGCCGGTGACGATATCCGCCTGCCCGCTGTGCCGATACAACAGTACAACGAAAGCTGCCAGCAGTACCATAGCCTCCGTCAATCCTTCATTTTGGGCAAACATCCTAATCAAGGCCGTCGTCGAGCCATCAATGAAACTCCTAACATGCGCGCCTGCATGATTCAGGCGATCAGGTTGCTTTCGGTCGGCAAAGAGATCGATGTACTCCCAACCCTTGAGCTCTCTCAGCCAGTACGCGCGCTGTTTCGCTAGCCGCTGCTGCGCAGTCTCGCTGCGCTGCGCCGCAGCGAAGTCTGCATACTGAAAACGCAAGGTCGGCAGGCTCGGTGAGCGCTTGTCGCGCAAAGCACTATAGACTACGGCCAACTCGCGCAGAAAAATGTCCATCGATACGGCATCTGTTATGATGTGATTCATCGATAAGATTAAGACGTGCTCGGTTGCTGCAGCCCTTAGAAGCACGGCTCGTAGTAGAGGCGCCTGCCGTAGATCGAAGGAGAAATTCACCTGCTCCAACCACGTCTTTTCGACCTCTGACGCCTGCTCTAGTTTGCTTAGCTGCGACAGGTCGCGCGATATCATCGACCAAGCGACACGCGTCACAAGATTTGCAACGGGCGCCTTGTCGGCTCGAACAAACGATGTGCGAAACGCCTCATGTCGGTCGATCAGAAGGCGGAAACTCTCTTGTAGGGCATCGACATTCAGCGCCCCTCGAATTCGCAGCCCTCCAGCAGTGTTTAGGATGGCTGCTTGATGTGGGGACTGATTGATGCGCCACAACCTTTCTTGCGCCAACGACAGCGGAATATTCCCGTTCCTTGGTATCGATCTAAGTTCTAAACCGCGGCTTGCTTCTTGATCCGCCTGTTGACGCTCCAAAGCAGTGGACAGTCCGAGAACTGTCGGATGTTCGAAGAGTTCACTAAGGGGAAGCTGTACACGGAGACGCTCCCTAAGAGCGTTAACGACCTTTACGGCAAGCAGCGAGTGCCCCCCGAGAGAGAAGAACGTCGCGTTCACATCAACCTGAGGGACCTTTAGAACTTCGCAGAAGACGTCGTGCACTGTTCGCTGCAATGCAGATTGGGGACGGGCTTCCGTCGATGCAATATCATTTCGCCACGACGAAAGCCGACCCATAGACCGGCTCAATGCTTGGCGATCCAACTTCCCTCCCAGCGTCGCGGGTAGCCGAGACGTATAACCCAGCAGGGATGGCTGCATATAGCTTGGAAGAGATCGCTCCAAGTATTCAGCGAACTCGGCAGTATTAAGATCCTCAGGACTGCACGCGATGAAAATTCCCAGCTCGCTTCTTTCGTGGTCGTAGCACGCCGCGCAAGGCCGATCGCGCAAATAGGTGGCGGCCACCCGCTCGATTTCTTCGAGTTCGACTCGATAACCCCTGACTTTAATCTGATTATCGACACGGCCAATGAACTCGAGCTCACCATTCGTTCGACGCCGGACTCGATCTCCAGTTCGGTATACAAATCCTCGAACCGCATGACGAATAAAAGCAGCCGATGTAGCTTCTTCGTCCTCAAGATATCCGCTACACACTCCAACGCCGCCAATGTGCAATTCACCCACAACGTTGTCTGGCACGCGGCGACCGTCCTCGTCGCAGACCACCCCGTCCATGTTGGGGAGCGGCAGACCGATAGGCACAGAAGCAGCGGAGTATGCACGGCTTGGATCGAATTCATGGATGAAGGGCCCGCAGGTCGTTTCTGACGGACCGTAAGAATTGATAATTCGTAGTCCTGCTGAGAGTTCGTGCACTCGTTGGGCTAACGACGTTGTAAGCTGCTCGCCCGCGAGCATGAGGCAGGACGTCGGCAGAACGTCCGCTGAAACCTCAGCCTCCAGTAGCATCGCCAGGTGCGACGGTACTACCTTGAAAAACTCAGGCTGCGTGTGCCGCATGTATGCCGCCATAGCATTCGGATCGAGTGCGGTGTGAGCGGGTACAATGTTAAGGCAGCGGCCGGTCGTTAATGCACCAAATGTGCAAGTATGCCCCAAGTCCGCGGCCAAAGTTGACGCCAGAGCCATCGAAGCTCCATCCGGCAACCCGAGCCGCGGCATCACGCCATCGACGTAGTTTAGAAGCTGCGCATGACTAATTGCGACGCCCTTTGGGTTTCCTGTGGAGCCAGACGTGAATACGACATAAGCTGTTGCGTCAGCGGTCAGGCGGGGCAGATGCACCTTGTCATTGGCTGTCGTTGCGCCACGTTCCACATCCTCAAGTGCAACCGTGCGAACCGGGACATCGACCAAGCTGGAGATTATGCGACTGTCCCCGACGAGTAAGGCGGCACGCGATCTCTTCAATTGATCCAAAACTCTGACGGGTGGGCATTTGGCATCGAGCGGCAGATAGGCACATCCGAGCTTCATTGCAGCGAGTATAGTAGCGACGAAGTCGACTGGGTTCTCCATACAAATCGCGACAATGTCGCCGTCCGTCACGGCTAAGCGCGCCAATGCACCGGCAATAGCATCCACGCGCCGGTTCAATTGAGAATATTTCCAACGGGTGGCACCGGTCAAAACCGCTATACGTTCAGGGTACTTGCGTGCGCACGACTCGAACCGGCTATAGACGTTATCAACGACCGTCTCGGTATCAGTCGCCGGGTCGGCACTGGCCGGGCTTTTGACCGAGACAAGTGGAATCTGGGCCACGGGCGCATCATCCGATGTATGAGGCCAGTGGTTTATGAGAGCAAGCCAGGCCTCGACGAACTGCTCGAGGCTCTCGCGGCGCAAAATATCCTTATTCGATATGAACGATCCGCGTAACGCCTTACCGTCCTCATATATGTCTAGTTTGAGGTCGAACTTCGCATTCACCACCTCCAGATCGAATGGCTCGACCTCTAGACCGGGCAGGGACAACGTCTCCTGCGGCACATGCAATATGAACATCGCTTGCCAAAGCGGATCAATACCGGCGTCGCGATTACCGGCACACACTTCAACGACCTTTTCAAAAGGCACTTCCTGATTTGCAAACGCATCGACGCAGACTTGCTTCATTCGCGAGAGCATCTGCCCAAGCGTAGGCGCGCCAGCGAAGTCCGCGCGCAATGTCAAAGCGTTAACAAAGCAGCCAACTACGTCCATGAATTCTGGACGATCCCTTCCGGCGACGATGGTTCCAATGCCGAAGTCTTCTTGACCAGAGAACCTTGCTAGCAGCGTTGCATAGACTGTGATCAAGCTGACGAATAGAGACACTCCGTGCCTGGCGGAGGCTTTACGCAAAAGCGCAGTCGTCTCCTCATCAATCGCAAAGTCGATTTTGTCCCCGTTGTAGCTACGAGTTCGCGGACGCGGCGAATCCAGCGGCAGCTTGAGGATCGGCATTCCTCTCAGCGTCCGCTCCCAATGGGAAAGCGACTCTTGATGGGCATTTTCCCCAAAATACTTCCGTTGCCAGGTCGCGTAGTCGCAATACTGTAACGGCAGGACAGTGAGTGTTGGTTGCTCATTTCGAGCATACTTGGTGTAAACGTGAACCAAGTCTTTCACTAGTATTCCAACTGACCACCCGTCCGCGATGATATGATGGATCACCGCCAATAGAATATGCTCATTCGATTGCACCTTTATAAGGTGAACCTTTATTGGCGGGCTCTTTGTTAAGTCGAACTTTTGTCGGACGGCAGACCTTACGAACTCACGAAGATGCAAGGAGCGCTGCGTTGCTTCGACATGCGAAAGATCGGTAATACTGAGGTCCACTCGCGCGGCCAATAGAATTTTCTGATAGACATCATCGCCATCGACTACGAACAGAGTACGAAACGCTTCATGTCGTTGAAACACGTAGCTGAGCGAGTCACGAAGCAGTGTAGGATCGATGTGGCCTTTGAGTCTTACGCCTCCCGCCTCGTTGTAAGCGACGATATCCGGCGCTTTGTGTTGCATGTACCAGATCCGCTCCTGCCCAAATGAAAGCGGCATCAGCGATTCACGTGAGACCAACTGAATATCTCCGCCGCGGGAGCTCATGCTACCGGCCTTCGTTGCGACAGCGCGGGTCCTGATGAGCGCAACGATGTGGTCGATAGTTGGGTTACGATAAACCTCGCCTATCGAAATTCGAAAACCAAAGCGAGCCTGAAGTGCTGTAAGCGCTCGAACCAAGTCTATTGAGTTTGCTCCAACCTCTAGAAGATTATCGCGCGCTGCAAGATTAGCTACGCCGATTGCCTGGGAGACGAGGTGAGTAACCTCTTGTGAGAACGAATCGATCGAAGGCAGCCCGCTCACAGATCGAGCGTCTCTCTCCATATCGATCACGGGCAACGCTCGACGGTCCACTTTTCCGTTTGCAGTAAGTGGCACGCTCTCAATCCATATCAATACGTCCGGCACCATGTACGCCGGCAGTAGCGCCCTGAGCCCTTCCAGTATCTTCGCTTTATCGGTCATTTTTGACGGAGTAGTAAGGTAACCGGCTAGCGCCGTCTTACCATTGTACTCCGCCAAGTTTACGACGGCCGCCGCAGCACCTGAGACGCTTACGATGGCTGCTTCGATCTCTCCGAGCTCCACGCGGTATCCGCGGATCTTCACCTGGTTGTCTTGACGACCGAGAAACTCGATGCTCCCGTCCGGCATGAATCTCCCAAGGTCACCGGTTGCGTAGAGACGAGCTCCAGTGCTTGGGTGTTCAGTAAAACTGGCTGCGGTGCGCTGTGGATCCTTCCAATACCCGTCCGCCAGCCCGACTCCGCCGATGTAGATGTTTCCTTGCTGTCCAATAAGGCCGGGCTGAAGAGCTTCATCAAGCACGAAGATACTTTGGTTCGCTAATGCCTTGCCGTATGGGATGCTCGCCCATCTTGGATCTACTTCTTCGATTTCGTGAAAATTAGACCAAATTGACGCTTCTGTGGCTCCGCCCAGGCCGATAACTCTCGTTCGTTGGCCGTACTGGCGCCGGATACGTTCCGCAAGATTGAGCGGGATCCAGTCGCCACTGATGAGCGCCAACCGAAGTGTATCAAAGTCGCCTCTGCCAACGCCTGTGCGCTCGCTAAAGTCGACCATCAAATGCATCAGGGCTGGTACGGAGTTCCATACGGTTACGCTGTGCGTTTTCATCATGGACATCCAATGCCCTGGGTCCATGAGCCCTTGAGCGTCTGGCAGCACGAGCTTGGCTCCCGCCGACAGAGCACCAAAGATGTCGTACACTGATAGGTCGAACGTCAGTGATGACAATCCAAATAGAGCGTCGTCGCAGTTCACTCCGAACCGTCGATTGATGTCGTCTATAGTGTTAAGCGCCGCACCATGGCTAATCGCTACGCCTTTTGGCTCCCCCGTTGAGCCCGATGTGAAGATGACATAGGCCAAATTCGTTGAACCGTTCAGCGTTTCGTGCGCATGAACCAGAGTACCGGCCTCGGACAGGTTTAGTAACTCTTCCGTCACCGCGAGAGCGGGGATCATAACATCACCGATCCCCATATCAGTTGCGGTCTTCAGCACACAGCTCGCGCCGGAGATCTCTAGCATTTTACGTGCGCGTTTCACGGGAGCAGCGGCGTCTATCGGAACGTATGCGGCGCCCGCTCGCAGTACCGCGAGTGCTGCAACAACCTGCTCCCATCCCTTCTCCATCGCTATTGCAACGAGACCTCCAGAACCGATCCCGATTGCCTGTAGCCTGCGACTCAAGATGCGCGAGGCGTACTCAAGCACGCCGTAGGAAATGGTATGGCTGGAGGTGACAACCGCTTCCCGATCGGGCCTAGAGGCTGCCCACTGTAGGAAACGCGAGTGCAAACACTCTTTTGGCGGCGACGAAGGCAAACAAGTGCCCCTTAGCAAATTATCGCGCTGTCTTATGCATGAGAGGGCCTCAAACGGCTTGGCCTTGGACCACGATCCTTCGTCCGCGGCGAGTGATCGAACATACTCGAGATATGCGCTAAAGATCGTCTCAATCATCCCGATTGGGAACAACTCCTCGACGAAGTCCCAATTAAAGCCAATCCGCTTCTCGTCCCAAAATACCTGGTGATCGAGCCACACTTGGGGCGTCTGGGTGATCATATATTCGATGGCACCGAATTCACCCAAAATGCCCTGCGCATTTGTGGTCATCGGTAATGTGCTCGTAAACACCACGGGCAACGGAGCCGATGTTTTATTCGCACGCTTCGCAGCTATCTCTCTCAGCACACGCGTGCCAACAATTGAGTTGTCCAGGTCACTCCACAGTTGCGCCTGAACTTCGGATGCATGGTCGCTAAAAGTGCGGTCACCTCTCGGAGCAATCTGCGTTGGCGTCAACGTGGTGAAGTCACCTACGAGCTTATCGACGTCCGGGTGAAGCGGAAGACGATTGAAGGTGGTCAAGTTCAGGCAGAACGACTCACTTTTACACCAAAGCTGAAGGACTTCTGCAAAAGCCGTTAGAAAGCCGGCCGACAGCGTAAGATTCCGGCGACCGCACCATTCCTGCCAGTTCTCGGTCTCCTTCTCCGTCAACGACTCGGTCAGTCGAGTGAACTTCGGAGCGCCAATATTTTGCGGATCTTTGGCGAGCGGCAATTGTGGAGCGGTTGGTAAATTCGGAAGACGATTGCTCCAGTATTCCCAGGCCTTTGCATACTGCTGGCCGCGTCGGAAAGCGTCAAGCGTCGACAGGTAGTCCTTGAAGGACAAACCAATAGTCGGCAATTTCGCTTCGGGCGTGGCATAGAGCGTCACAAGCTCCCGCGCAAAAATTAGCAGACTGGCTGCATCTGCGATGATCACGTCAAAGCCAAAATGCAGAATACCGCGCGATGCGCTGCAAATACTCAAGCGAACATCAAAAAGGGGCCATTTCCCCGTATCAAAGACATGATGTGACATTTCCCTTCGCACCGCGCCGAGTGCGCTCTCAACTTGCGAAGGTGACATCCACCGAAGATCTCTTTCGGACACTCGGAACGGGGGAACGTCACGGAGCACCTGCTGTTGGCCTGTCTCAAGAACGACAGCACGCAACATGTCGTGCCGTTCTACTATTTGAGCAATGGCGCGCGATAGGCGCCCTACGTCTAGTTGCCCGACAGCTAACTCCAGGTACACATGGGCACTCGTATTGCCCAGTTCGAACGCACTATCCCGACCGATCCAATAGATTTGTTGAATTTCGTTGAGCGCAAACGGTTCAAAGCGCTTTCCTGGCTCATGGATTATGCTCGGCCAAGCTTGACCTGTTTCCGCGGCACTTTCCCGATCGGTGGATCGAGTACACTCGGTCAAATGTGCGGCCAGAGAGGTTATAGTCGGCGTCGCGAAAAGCTGCCTCAGCGGCACCTTTACACCAAACTGCTTGCTCACCTCGGCGACGAGCCTGCTCGCTAGGAGCGAATTGCCCCCTCGTTCGAAAAAATTGTCCTCAGCCGCGAGGTCCGTCGCCCCTAAAATGCTCTCCCAAGTGTCGCGCAGGGTTCGTAAGATAGCGGCATCGGGACCAATGCCCGTTTGCATCTCGTCCCGGCTCTGAGCAGCTTCGCTGCGTACGATCTCAATTGCAGGCGCGCTAGCCGCATCCAGGAGAACCGTATCCGTACCATACACATGCTGTGCGATGGTCTGTTTGGATTTGTTTAACCCGACGAATAGCGTCGGCGCGGAGCCGCAAAGAGCTTCTTCGAGCGAAACCAGCGCCTCAGCAGCGCCTAGGACATCAAATCCCTTACCTTCAATCAGTGACAGTTGATCTGCAGTGAACCCCTTCGCCGATCCGATGCCGTGCCATGGCGTCCATGCCAAACACCGAACATCAAGGCTCCCATGTTGCGACCGCTTTCGGGCATATTCTGCCTGGAACCCGCAAACCGCAGAGTAGACCGCTGCATCAAGGCCTCCAAAGTAACTGTTAACTGAGGAGAAAAGCACCAATAGCGCCTGCGGATTCTTCGAGCGCAAGAATTGCGCAATGGTCACAGTTCCCAGCACCTTCGAAGCATACGCTCCTTGAGCCGCGTCCCATGATTCCTCCTGAAATGACTTTTGCTCGAATACGCTAGCAAGGTGAAACGCACCGTCTAACGAGGCAATTCCTGCCTGCTTTGCACTTTCTAAGGCGCTTTCCAGCGACGCGCGGTTACCGACATCGGCCGCGGCGTAACAAGCGCGAACGCCGATGCGCTTTAGCCACTCCAGTTCCGTGGTGATGGCCGCGTTCAAAGGCCGCCGCCCCACAAAAACAACGTTGATGCGATAAGATTGTGCGAGATGCCGAGCAAGGACTCGCGCAATACCTGAGCATCCGCCCGTTATTAGATAGTTTCCTCCGGTTCGAAGAGGCGTTGTCGCACTCTCCATGTCGAGGTCAACTGGCTTCAAGAGCGGGACGAGCCGCTGCCGCCCACGGTAGACGACGAGCTCGTCCTTGCTAAGTGCATAAGCCTCTGCGATGCTCAACTTTGCAGCATCATCGACTGTCGTCCCGCGAACCTCGACCGATCTGACTTGCAACCAGCCGAGTTCAGCCGTGAGGGTCCGAAGGAAACCTGACATCCACTCGGTATGCGACTCAAATTGAGTGCCCCTATCGTCAGTTGGAACGTGGGAGCAAATTATCAAAGTCGCAATGCTTTGAAAAAGCTCACGGCCCGACCGACTGGAAAGCGCTTGAAACAATGATAGGAGAGTCGAGAACACTTCTGCAAAATTCGCAGATAGGTTCGCTTCATGCTCCTTGCTACAAAATGCCTGCGTCGGCGCCACGAAATAGACTGTTGAATACTTGCGTCCGGTCGCACTTAATTCGACCAACTGCGATTCGAAGTCGTGAATTGACAGCGATTTTGGCCGATCCGGAATCTCGACAAACGATACATCCGCGTTTGTATATCTTAAGCTCTCGATAAGCTGGTGACAGAGCAGCCCCTGAGGTCCAACAACAAGGGCGTTAACGGATTGCATTTCAAAGGGCAATGACGTGCGCTGCTTGGGTACAAGTACAGGTGCATAGACATCGCGCGCCGACGCAGCCGCTTTCTCCGCGCTCTGTAATTCTTCTTGCGCATTTGCAAACGTGCTCACGTCTAGCGAACTGCGCAGCCTCTCTCGCTGAACCTTGCCACTGGTCGTCTTCGGAAAGTCTTGTTCTCTAAGCGCTACAACACGACAAGCATTCAGATGATACCGTTTCGCAAGGAGTCGCTGGACGTCCGCCCGCCCCCTTCTTTCGTCCTCCTCGCGCGGCCCTTCCGGCACGAAGAATACAGCCACCCCCTCTGTACCGCGAACCGAATCCGTTGCGGCCGTGCAACAGACAAAGCCAGCCTTCACCGACTCCAGTTTACCGACCGCTTCCTCCATCTCATAACAATGATAGTGCACGCCGCGTATGATGATGATTTCTTTCTGTCTTCCCGTGATCACCAACTCACCGCGCCCCACGTAACCGAGGTCACCGGTGCGAAACCAACCATCAGGGGTGAAAGCCGACCGGTCGACCGCTCCGTTACTCCAATAGCCTGGAACAACGACCTCCCCTGACACCTGAACCTGCCCAACCGACCATTCAGGCACAATTTCATCTGCGTCGTTTGCGATTCTCACACTGACCCCCGGAATTGGGGATCCAACCGGTACGAAGGTGGCCGTACTCTCGGAGCGACTAACGAGCTCAAGGTGCGATCGCGAACTACGCTCGTTCACGAAATGCACATTCTCGCAATCGCTTCCATAGGTGATGGCTGTGCTTAGCTCTGCCATCCCATATGCTGGCCGGATTGCCGCCGCTGTAACCCCGAAACGGCCAGCAGACGCAATGAAATCTTCGATAGTCGAGTGTGTTGCCTGCTCCCCGGCATTCACAAAATGCCGCACGGACCTAAGATCCCAAGTCCGATCCAGGCTATTCTTCAAGTGCTCTGCTAATAATCGGTATCCGAAATTTGGTGACCAAGTATGCGTCACCTTAAATCGCTCAATATAATCGCACCAAGCCAGAGGCTCTGCGGTGATTCTGGCCGTATCGACGTGTATCTGTACACAACCGTTGTAGAGGTCCTTCAGGTGACACATCAATAGTGGCGCCACATGATCCAGTGGCAGCCAATTTAGCGTAACATCGTCAGGTCCATATTTATTGAACACCGTTGTTGATTGGATGTGGCAGATGATATTCTGGTGTGTTTCGATAACGCATTTTGGTGTTCCAGTGCTACCCGAAGTCAATTGTACGAATGCGACATCTGTGGGCGCCAGTTGTGGAAGGCTTGGATCATCCAGATCTGCCCTTACTTCTGCGTTATGCATCCGGTTCTGAAGTTTGTTTTCACCGAGTAAGGTCGCGAGCTTCGGAGCTAAGCTGGTCGATGCGACGACAGCGGCGCCGGGAAATAAGCGGCAAACGCTCATTAACTTTTCGCTACCACGACTATTGCCGCTGTAGGTCGCCGATACATCAACCACAATCGGGCGAATTCCGCTTAGTATGCATCCCCACCAATTGATAAAGAATACGCGCTGATCCTCGATCTGAAATATAGCGACATCGCCTTTGTTAAGGCCCAATGATTGCAATAAAGCTGCCTTCCCTTTTGCCTCCGAATACAGTTGCGAATAACTAAGGAAGCTTGCATCACCGTCAGCATCAATGAGCCAAAGCCCTCGATGATCTGGAAGCTTCGACGCAACCCGCAGAGCCTCCACCAAAGTCGTTGGCATTCTACGATCAAGCTCGAACGGCTCCCCGGTCAGCAAGGATGGTTTGCGCGCTGTTTTAGCCTCAGTAGGTCTGTCGACGGCGAGCGAGGGTATCGTTTCAGATGCTGGCGCTAATGGTGCCCTGTCTGCCTCCAAGAGACAAAGCTCATCGAGCTTACCGGTGGAATCGTGGACAAACCGCTCAACAAAGCAGACTGAAACAGAATGCTGCCTGAAGAGAAGGCGAGCGAGTGCGCGTTGGAAGCGTTTAGTATCGATGCGATCATCGGCCGGCACGACGAAAAGAACGGGATCGTGGTTTGGTCTGCTTTTCACCACGGCCGCATCACGCACCTCCGGCATGGAGAGAGCGCCCCGTAGTAAGGACGAAGCTGTTAAGCCATCGGCGAACGTTTGATTCGCAAGGTCCTCTTTCAACACTGCTACCGAACCGTCTTTCAAGCGCTTACCTCGCATTGAAAGGCTAATCGGCGGCGATCCAGGATTAAAGGCGTGCAATTCTCCGACAGCGCCTACCCATGCTTCGGCGCCATTTCGGCGTAGCACCTGATATGGCTGGTTGCCTCTTGGAATACGAACGTACTTCTCATCTGGAGCCTCCTCCCAGCGACTGAACTGCGTCTGTCCGTCGCCGTTGACACCAGCGAATGCGATACACGCCTTTCGCAAGTGTGTGAAAGCTTCACGCGGCGCTACGGCCAACGCTCTCCAATTGGAAAGCACTTGAGCCACGCCAGGCATGAGCGAAGCGGCTTTCAATAGATCTCGGAGCGTCGGAACGCACAGAATTCGCTCCTCTACATTTGCGCCCAATGATGCGGCGCGAGCCCCATCAATATCGTCGACAACCGTCAAAGTGCCTCCGTTCCGGATGGTTGCCAAAAGACACTTTATCAAGAACGGATCATCCAGTGTGCCGACGAAGAGAATCTCGGATCCGCGATGCAGCTGCAAGATTTCGGCAAGCTGGTCACTTAGCTGGCACACAGTGTCCGACGTATATCCATTCACCCAGGACCGCAGAACGCAGTTACGCGCCTCGCCTTCCGCGAGATTGGTAATGCGAACCTCTATGTTAGCGTAAAAGCAGGCGACAATTTCGAGGAGAGTTTCGATCTCGGCGCATGCGCCAACACTTATCGCACGCACATCGTGGTTCACCTCGTTGAGGTGAGCGGTTCGTTGACGAGCGTCACGCCGGAGATCGGCATACGATATCTGACGCTTCGAGCCAGACGACACCAAACGTAATGCGATGGCTTCCGGCACCTGTTGCGCACAACAATCGAGCCAGCCTTTAAGATCGCCGCGACCACTTTGTTCTGTAGCAGCCGCAGGTCGGAGAACATCTACCAATTTGTTCATCTCACAAATCTCCGTACCATTCTTTCTTGCGTTAGCGTCGATCGTCGACCGCCCATAACTCGGCGTTATCACGCGAATCGTCCCTTACCTTGGCGTCATAGAGGCCATTGACAGAAAGACCGAAGAGCATCCTCGCGGCTTCTGCCGAAATCTGTCCCACTTTCTAGTCTTGAGAGCTCATTCCTCTGCACGACGTCCCACACCTGACTTGCCGGCTCACGAACTTTGACTCGAGCAACACGCAGATGTCGCGCGCGCTCATTGACGATTTCTGAGACACACGCTCGCAAGAGCCGCACCTTTTGCCTGATCCGCCTTCTGATCGGACAAAGCTCTGTTGCTTGGATAGAACGCAAAGCTCGCCAAACCGGGCATGCTCGACAAGCCAACATTGGCGAGCCTGACCCTCCCCATCGCGTAAGACAATATTGCACGCAAGATCTCGCGCGCTTCGGGGATCGACGCCGATGCAAGCGATCGAACTCCCAGTTGGCGCCAATAGAAGGAAAGACCAACCGATCTGATGTTACCCATGCGGACGATGCAGCGAACCCAGTCTAGATCGATCCCTTGCTGCAAGTCGTATCGCCGCCCGAAGGTCTCCCTGCAGAGGGCTCGCATCTCTCCATCATCAGCGCAAAAGGTCTCACAACCACCGAGCAGCCTGTATCGCGGCATCGCCTGCACCTTACAGGTCTAGCATCATGACAAGGAGCCGCGAGCGGCCCGCCCTGCCAGCTCGTGGAAGCACTGGACCATGCTGGCTGCCGTCTCCTGGGCGAACAATCTCTTGTCGAACTCGATATAGCCGGACGTCCCTTCCTCACTCAAGGTAACCGACGCAGTGATATCTACAACGCTATGCTTTGGAGTATAGTGCACCGGACTGACGTCTAGTCCGCGCAGTCGAAGATTGTCGTTGAGGACGATTTGAGGCGCGAACAAAACTTGGTACAGAGGATTCCGGTCTGCATTACGCGTAACCGCCACAGCGGATACAATCTTCTCAAATGGTGCGTGCGAGTGCTCCATGCCATTGACGACTTTGGCATGAAGTTGGCTCAGAAATGCCGTCAGGTCCACATCGTCAGGTATCCGCATTTTGATCGGCATTGTGTTCGCAAACAGACCAATTGTATTTCGAAAGCGTGAGTCATCCCGGTTTGCCACGGGCATCCCCACAACAATATCGCTACTGTCAGAAAACTCGTGCAGCATAAGCATGAATAGAGCGAGAAGAAGAGTGTATCCCGTAGTCCCGCGATCACGGGCCAGTTGCGAGAGAGCTGCGCAATCTAGACTCGATAGAGCCAAGGGAATGCGGTGCACGCCAACCGCGCGACTGTGGCCGAGGTGATAATCGGTCGGAACACAGAACTCTCCCGCGCCCGCAAGCTCATGCTTCCAATACTCTAGTCCTGCGGCGATTTTTTCGGCGGTACCATTATCAAGTTGCGCTGTAGCGAACTCGCGGTACTGAGCCTTTGCATTCGGCAATGTCAGCGGTGCACGAAATGCATGATGAGCATAAAGAGCCTCGAACTCGGCAAGCAATATTCCGTTCGACCATCCGTCAGCGATAATGTGGTGCATCTCAAGAGCGACATAGCGTTCTTCGGGATTACACCTATAGACATGAATTCTCATTAGAGGTGCACGACCCAGATCAAACGGTTTGCTGAGCTGCGCATCGATCAGATCCTCGATCGCCGCCTTGTCCATACGCGCGCACTCGATCTGGATGATTTCAAACGGGATCTCTGGTTCAATACACTGGTAGGGGATACCGTCATCGTTCCCGAAGGACGTCCGCAGCGCTTCATGTCGGGCCACAATCGCCCGAGCTGCAGACGTTAAGGCGGATACATCCAGCTGTCCTCTAACATGGAACACCGCCGACATGTTGTAGGCCGTCCCGGAAGGATCCATCTGGTTCAGAACCCACATGCGCTCCTGCGAAGACGACAATGGCAGGACAGTTCTCTCCGCTGGAGCGGCGTTGAGAGCTGCTTGATCCGGCTCTTGTGAGATCGTCCGATCGCCTTCTGTTGCGATTCGTTTTACGATATCGCGTAGTGAAGTACCCGCGCCCATCAGCAGCTTGAGCGGCAAGCTGCAGCCAAACGCGCCCATTATCCGCCGTCTAAGTTCCAAGATTTCGAGAGAATCCAGGCCAAGGCCAGCGAGTGTCTTATCGTAATCCAGATCGCCAATAGCCTGCCGTCCCTCAGACAACGTACCGAGCAGCCAGCGTTCGACGTCCCCTTCCCCAGGCAAGGTTAGTTGGGCCATTGCTCTCGGCGCTTCGAGAGATTTGTGCTCTGCGGCAACAACTCTTCTCAGAAGTCCTCTTGCTGTCGCATCTGGAAACAGCACCCCAAAATCGCGCCAGTTAACCGGGGTGACGGAGGCAACTGCAATCGGCGATCCCACCAAATCGCCAAACGCGCTAATCCCGGTCGACGGCGAAATTGCCCAGTCAAGCGGCAGTAGCCCCGATCCACCGCGGGCCTCCGCGGCCGCTCTCATTCCTATCCCTGTCCAATCACCCCACGCGATACTGAGTGAAGCAAGTCCAGCCTGGCGACGGTGTCGAGAAAGCGCGTCGAGAAATCCATTGGCGACCGAGTACGGAAGCAAATTCTTCCCAAGCGCCCCCAGCAGGCCCGCCCACGAAGAGAACAGAGTGAAAAAATCAAGCGTGGTATCAAGAAACAATCGATGGAGATTCAGGGCCCCGCGGATCTTCGGATCCATCACAGCCCTGGATCGCTCCAAGCTGATCTCCTCGAAGGGCCCGAAATCAGGAGCAACTCCCGCCGCATGCAACACACCTGCAACTCGCGGGACACCCTGGCGATACAACTCGTTGATCTTGGTCGACACCTCCGCGAAATCTGTCACGTCCACTCGCACCGCGTGCACGACCGCTCCGCTCGCCTCAAGCTTCAGCAGCTGGCGGATGCAATCTGCATGAGGGGTTTTTCGCTTTACTTCGTCGGGCCAGGCTTGCCTCGGCGGTAACTCGCGGCGATGGCACAGGATCAACGTCTTGGCACCCTGTTCGACGAGCCGAGCTGCGAAGAGCAATCCCAGCGCCCCGAGTCCGCCGGAAATGAGATAGCTGGCGCCTGGTCTTACAACGACATTTCTCTTGGGCTGCTCTCGCAGACGCCGCGACTGCTCGACTAACACCGGTGCGAATATTTGTTCTCCCCGGAGCGCGACCTGTCTCGGAGCGTTCGCAGTGGTTTCCCTCATTACCAGGGCAGCAAGCTTTGCTGCCACCCCCGGCATTGCAATATTTTGGCCGAAATCGATTACTCTCGTCTCAGGTGAGTTAGCTTCGTATTCGAGAACCCGACCAATACCGAGTGCGAGCGAGTTGTAGACATTAATCGATTGATCCACGTCAGGGATATTTACGGCGTTTTCCGTAGCGATATGTAACGTGTGCGCCTTTCGCTTATTAAATACGGAACAGACCTTAGCGATCAATATTGAACAGTCGTAGCAAAGATCTATTGCTAGCCGCGAAGCCGCCTCATCTATTCCGACCGCCGGTCCCACGCCCAACGGTATGAGGTTCAGCACGCGGATCGTTTCACGCTCGTGTCGATCGAAAACGAGGCCGAGGACCCAGTTGTAATGATCTTCTCGCGTGCGATCGATCACGAAGTCGTCGTTCGTCTGCCTGAATTCCGTTCCAAATTGAACGACGTAAACCGTACCGCCTCCCTCACGTAACTTTTGAGCCACCGCGTCAGCTAAGGGTCGATCGACCGCGAACAATATGGCCACGTCATCGCATCGCGCGTGCCGAACCTCCAATAACGGAGAGGCAACCGGAAGCCACTCGACATCAAAATAGATTCCAGCGCGCGGGCCCCCGCTTATGGATGGAGAGTCGTTTACCTTCGCGAGCGGACGTCCATCGACCGCTTCAACTAAGGCATGCGGCTCTTCGCCGGTATTAGTTGAGTCGCTTTCAAGCCGATTGTACGGGGTTTGGACCGCGATCCCGGGTTCACACGTTGCACCCCCGTCAAGGCGACCCTGCAGCAAAGAAATACGCAGCAGGCCTTCTTTGACCAGGTCACTGCTAGGACCAAAGTCCAGAAGACAGGCAATCTCGTCAACGCCAGCGGACTCCAGTCTTCGAACAAATGCCTGGCAACTATCTAGAGTGCCAATCAGGGAACGGCTTGCGTAAAACCGATCGAAAAGAATCTCCGCGAATTCGTCAACGCTTGCGTGGATAGTCTCGCGAGCATTTACACCACGCGCGATCCCGCGGCTTTCAGCAAGCTTCCCGAAAAGATCAATATTAGATTTGAGAAATTCACAATACGGGCCTTTCGCAGCGGAAATCGCTGCGGCTTCGCTTTCCGCAATATACGTATGCAACATAACAGTGACGGTGCCCCCCTTAGGGTCCAGTCCGGCACTGCGGCGCGCGTCCCGATAAAGCGCTATCCTTTCACCAAGTTGATCGATATCGACGTCAAGCATATGCGTAAGCAGATTGACTCCTGCCGCTCCAGCACGTTGGAACGTTGAGGGCGAGCGACCGACCGCAATCCACATTGGCGGCATCGATTGTACAGGCGGTGGGTACACGTTCACTTTGGTGGCACTGCCTAAGCCATTGATGACGGCGGCTGCACCCGTCGCCCAGATCTGCCGAACAGTTTCAAGCGATGTAAACAAGAGATCGGCACGTCCAGCAAACCGATCGCGCTTGAACGCAAAGTCGTCCGGATTCCATCCAGATGCGAACCCAAGGCCAACTCGTCCATTCGAAAGATTGTCTATCGCGGAGAACGTCTCGACCACGTGTGCCGGGTCGTGAAGAGGAAGCACGATCGACCCTGTCCTCAAAGAAACACGCTTGGTGATTGCAGCAAGCGAAGCTAGCACGACAGACGGATTGGAAAACAATCCACCAAGGCGCGAGAAGTGGCGCTCAGGAAGCCATACCGCGGCGAGCCCATTGTCGTCGGCATAGCGTGCACAATGGTGCACTAGCTCGTATCGGTCCACGGCGGTATCTGCATTGCCGCCAAAAAACATCAATCCAAATTTCACTGGTTTGTCCCTAGGCAATAGCTTTGAGCGACGACGACTTTCTCAGTGTTGCTACCGCGACCAGCAGTGGCACCAAGCCAGTCTGTTGAGCTTCTTCTGTCGCTTCCACTATGTTGACCTGCCACTCTCCATTGGTTCGGCAAACCACATGGGTAGAAAGTGTGATTTCGTCAGAGCAGCTGCTCTCGAGGACCCTTGGAAAATAGCTGAACTCGTTCAGAACGCTGTCGGCGAGCGGCATCACTTGGCGAGCGGCTGCCACAGCTACGTTCCGCAATTCCATCTCGATTGCACTGCGTCCGAGAGTTCGATCGACGGTGACCGTAATCGAACTCGGGAGAGCGGGTACAGGAACGATCTGACCGAAGTCTTGACCGTTGACTTCGGTGGAACGTTCGGAGTCAAGTTCGCGCACACCGTCTGCATCATCGAATGACCGACCATGCCTCGAAATATATCGGCAGAATTCGACTACCGAGACATACTGGTAGGTATCGCCACTCGACAGAGATCTATCCGTCAACCCTTCAGAGTTGAGTCGTCGAATGAGATCGACTCGCATCGCAGCGTCCATGCCGAGTTCGTTGAACGTAATGAAGTCGTCATCGACATCAGACGGGGTTAGTCCGCATATCTCGGCGAGATGTCTTCTGACTACGGCAAGAATTGACACGACGTTGTCATTGGCTACTTCGGATTGTTCCGATTCTAGCGCTGGGCGTTGATCTTCGAGTGGCGCGCTGGAACTGACAGCTGAACTCGGCTTCGCGTCAGCTTGTGCGCCTACCTGATTGGCAAGATGAAGCGTGAGAGCCTTGATGCTGGGGTTCTCGAAGACTGAGGTGCTGGTGAGTTCAAGCGTCGATCCTAGATCATGCTTTAGTCGCTTGATCATCTCAACGCCCATCAGAGAATCTAGGCCAAACTCAAAAAAGTTCGTGTCGTCATCAAGCTGTTCCGGTTCGACAAACAGGATGTCTGCCAAATGCTTTCGGACTAGCGAAGCGATCGTTACAAAGCGTTCATTGGACATGGCGTGGTCACAATCCGAGTACTAGAGGTTTCGTTCGGCACCGAAAGGCAAGCCGATCTCAGTCCAGAATTTTTGCTTGGCCAGGGGATAGGTCGGCAGCACGACCAGATTGCGGACATAGTCTATGTCGAAGCCGAGCCAATCGACCTTGACACCCGCGAGGTAGAGGTTGGCGAGACTCCCGAGCAGCGTTTTCCAAGGGCTTTGCGTTCGACGCATCGAAAGGAGCCACTCATTCCTTCGCACCTCATCTTGCTGCGACCCGAGATTGGTGAGAATTGGTTGTGGCCCGATCTCGATGAAAGCGTTAGCCTCCTCTGAGAGCAGCAGGCGAATTGAATCAGAAAAGCGTACAGATGCTCTGACATGACGGGCCCAATACCGCGCATCCATAATGCCATCCGTGAACGAACCAGTGACATTCGACACCAACGGAATTTTCGGCTTGCGGAAGGAAATTCCCTCGGCCACCGCGCGGAATGGATCGATCATCGGATCCAGCAAGCGAGAATGAAAGGCATGCGAGACTTCAAGGAAGCTCGTGCCGACACCCTTTCTCTGCAGCGAGGCCTGATAAGCTACAAGTTCAGATTTGCGGCCCGAGACCACGATCTGCGCAGGACTGTTGATCGCTGCCACATCAATACCCCGGTCCATCTGACGAATCTCAGCCAACACCTGATCGACGGGGCCCTCCACGACCAGCATTCCGCCTTCGGCGCTCGTTGATTGCATGAGCCTGCCACGAGCCGCCACTAGCTTAAGGCCATCTGATAGTGACATGACCCCCGCAACAGTCGCCGCCACTAGCTCCCCCACGCTGTGGCCTAGAACGACATCTGGCGAAATGCCCCATCGTTCCCAAAGCTTCGCGAGACAGTATTCAAGAACGAATAGGCAAGGTTGAGAGTATTCTGTTTGATTTATTAAGGAATCTGATTCACCCTCAAACAAAACGCTTAGAACCGGGCGAGACATGTGCGGCTTCAAGAGCTCCGCACATTCATCGATCAGGTCCTTAAAGTATGGGCTACTTTGATAGAGCTCCTTTCCCATTCCCCGATACTGCGCACCTTGGCCAGTGAACAAGAAGACAATCCTCGGCCTTCGCGCTTCTTTCGAAGAATCCCTAAACTCAAAACGCTTCTGTTCCATCATCTTCAAGCCGTCCGCCGTCGTGGCGGCGGCAACGATTGTTCTTACCCGGCCGTGTTCACGTCTCGTATTCAACGTGTAACCGATATCAGCACAATCTTCCGTGCTGGATTCCGCCGCGAAGCGCTCGATGCGCCGCTGTAGTCGATCAAGAGAACGATCGGAAAATGCCCATAGATGGAGCGGTCGTTCCATGTGAAGCTGATGCTTCGCGCTTGAACTCTGACGCATCGGCGGAGTGTATCGCTCGACGAGAATGTGCACGTTGGTGCCGCTCAGGCCAAAGGAGCTCACCCCACCACACAACCGACCACCCCTCGGCTCCCAGCCACTCATAGTTTGAGGCAGGTTCAACTTAAGCGCCTGCCAGTCGACGAGTTTGTTTGGATTAGGGCAGTTGATATGCGCCGGAACCGCTCCGTTGACCAAACACATTACGAGCTTCTGAAAGCCGGCGACGCCAGCTGCCGCCTCAAGATGACCAATATTGTTCTTAACCGAACCAACCATCAAGGGAAGAGAACGACGACTAAAAGCTTCCCCGAGCGCGCGTATTTCAATCGGATCTCCAAGCTGCGTGCCAGAACCATGCGCTTCGATGTATCCCACCTCGCCTGGATCCACGCCACTTCGGCTCAGTGCCGCATTAAGTAAGCCAACTTGAGCGCGCCCGTTTGGTGCTGTGAGCCCATTGCTTGCACCATCATGGTTCATCGCGGACGAGACAATCGTCGCTATAATATTGTCATTCGCCAGCTCCGCGTCTTTCAGACGCTTCAACACGATGACGCCACATCCTTCACCGCGAACGTAACCGTCCGCGCCATCGTCGAAAGCGCTTTGCACCCCTCGCGCAGAGAGGGCATTAAGCCTGCAGAGAGCCACGTACTTATGGGGTGAAATAATCGCATTCACACCGGCCGCCAATGCCACGTCGCACTCAAAAAGTGCGAGGCTCTGGCACGCCAAATGTATTGCCGACAATGCCGACGAACATGCGGTATCGAGTTGAATTACCGGCCCGCGAAAGCCGAGATGGTAGGCAACGCGACCTGCAGCGATACTGCGTGCAGTGCCGAGCGCATTGTAAACCGTGATGTGGTCCAACGCATCGCTGCTCAAATTTAGATGTGAGTAGTCATCGTTACTCAGTCCGACAAACAGCCCGCAGCTGTTCGCGCCGCTAGTAACGACTTGATTAGCTCGCTGCAACGCCTCCCACGCAACCTCGAGCAACAGACGTTGCTGCGGATCTATGCCGTGGGCCTCTCGGGGGGATATATTAAAGAAGGACGCATCGAAAAATTCGATACCATTCAGAAACGCCCCTCTATCCGTGTAGATTAGACTGCTTCGCGAAGCATCTTGATCCCGATATTTTTCCGGATCGAATCGAGTCTCCGGAATGCGCGACACCGCACTTCGCTCTTCAGCAAGAAAGCGCCAGAACTCCTCTGGGGAATTGCAGTCACCCGGAAAGCGACAAGCCATACCAACCACAGCGATCTTGTCGGAAGAAGCTTGTGACCTTGATCTACTCAACGTTGCACCATGCCATGTCGCACAAAACGCAATCTTGACGTGCATCCGATATGGCGGTAATTCCATCGCATGTCAATTGATGTTGCTGCGCATCGAGTCAAATAGCAGCGGAAGTAGGTGTACGCATGTGGTGTAAATTTCAGTGGGAGATGCGGGTACACTACTTCATGATGTCGTCACGATCTCTCAATAGACTATTTCGTGCGCGTCTCGCCGACTAAAGAGGAGGCCGAATGGATGCGCAGAGAGTGGCTCGCCCGCAGGTCCGCTATCGCTCGCGGCGATCAAAGGTCCGCACGATGAATGGTCACGGTCGCAAAAATCGCGCGCGCAGACGTTCTCATGAAGCCGGTAGAAATTTGAGGAATGACAGCGGAATGCTCTCCGACATTAGCGGCGAAGCTCTCGAGTTGCTCAAGCCTGTAGACGAGCTTCCTCTATTACATGAGCGCGCGCTGCGCGTCCGGCTCGTGCTTCTACAGACAACGCCCGATGTCTTTGCGGGAACGACCGGAACAATTGCTGCGACACTGCGAACCAGTTATCGATCGAAAATGACGCATTTGATCTCGCGTGCAGGTTCGAGACTTCATCGTGAATACAGAAGCATCAACTCGAGCGGATCACCACCGACTTGCGCCGCTCGGCAGCCAAAGCGCGATATCAGAGGGGCTAGCAATCTCATATGACCGCACTTAAAGGCTGCCAGATGTCCAGATCTAGCCCAACTGCTTGCGCCCAAAGTTGAAAGCTGTAACGACTGAACCGCCGTAGACCAGATCTGCAGCAGTGCCCCCGTGAATTGTGATGATGTGCCGGCCTGCTAGTTCGAATTGCCGTCCTCAAGCGCTTGTGCGGACCGAGATGCTCAGGACGAGTCAGCTAGTGATGGGATCAAATTTGAGGTTCGATCATAACGTCGGATTTATTCGACGCGTAGTTTCCCTGCATTTTGTCGTTTCTACCAATTTTTGGATCTTCGCTTCCAGGATTGGTAGGTGGCTTCCAATTTATCCGAGACAGCACCTGGGACGAAATCGCCCGCCGAAGCGGAGAGACGTAGACTTTCTTGCCGCGCAAATCGCTCCCGTCGGTCAGCCGCAGAAGGTCTGTAAATCACTTCATCGCGCATCCGCTGCTTCATCCGCGTCGTGGTCTCTAGAGTTGCCCCGCAGGGGGTGGAGGTGATGCAGGAAGTCCCCATGGCCGCCCTGAGGCGGTGTTGCGGCCGCGCTCCCCGGGTACTACCTGCAGCCAGGTTGTTGACGGCCGTTTCCATTGCGATGAGTTCAGCCGGCTGCGTGCTGACGCAGGATCTGCCCGATCCGGCGCTCGACGTGCCCAGCCAATACAAATACGCCGGCAAGCCCGATGCGCCACCGCCGCTCGACTGGTGGCGCGGTTTTCGTTCGACGGAGCTGACGCAATTGATGGAGGAAGCTGAGACCGTCAACCTAGATATTGCAGCCGCCGTCTCACGCATAGTCGAGGCCGACGCCCAGGCGCGGCAGGCGGGCGCAGCACTGCTGCCGAGCCTATCGGGCAGCGGCTCAGAAACCTACTCACGCACCTCGGGTTCGAGCGCCTCGGGCCTGTCCATCGGCGGCCGCGAGGTCGTCAACTATTCGGTGTCGCTGAGCGCGAGCTACCAGCTCGACTTCTGGGGCCAGAATCGCGACGCGCTGCAGGCCGCGGAAGAGACCGCCACCGCCAATCGGTTCGATCGCGACGTCGTCGCGCTGACGACGCTGTCCAGCGTCGCCAACGCCTATTTCCAGGTGCTGGCCTCGCAGGACCGCTTGCGCACCTCGCAAAGCAACATCGCCAGCGCCCAGCGGATCCTCGATGCCATCAAGGAGCGGCGCAAGGCGGGCACGGGCACGGACCTCGACGTTGCGCAGCAGGAGAGCGTGGTGGCGAACCAGAAGGCGCTGGTGCCGTCGCTCCGGCAGACGCTCGACCAGAACATCAACGCACTGGCCGTGCTGGTGTCGCGGCCGCGGGAGAGCGTGCGCGTCACGGGCGGCTCCCTGAACCAAATCGCGATTCCGCGCGTCACACCGGGGTTGCCGTCCGAGCTGTTGACGCAGCGGCCTGATATTCGCCGGCAGGAAGCGCAGCTTGCGTCCGCCACCGCCAATATCGGCAATGCCCGCGCCCAGTTCTTTCCGACCATCCAGCTCACCGGGAACGGCGGCTATCAGAGCTCGGCGCTGGTGTCGCTGTTCCAGCCGCATGCGGCCTTCTTCCAGCTCGTCGGCAGCGCGACGCAGCCGATCTTCGACGGCGGCAGGATCCTCGGCAATTTCCAGTATACCCAGGCACGCCAGGACGAGTTGCTCCAAGCCTACCGCAAGACAATCGTTCAAGCCTTCGCGGATGTCGACAATGCGCTGTATTCGATCAAGCAGACCACGATCAGGCTGCAGTTGCAGCGCGATGTGCTTGCCTCGTCGCGTCGTGCCTTCGAGCTCGCCGAGCAGCAATTGCGCGCCGGCACGGCCGACATCGTGGCCGTGCTGAACGTCCAGCAAACGCTGTTTCAGGCGGAAGACGCGCTATGGCAGGCGCAGCTTGCGCGGCTGCTGGCGATCGTCAGCCTGTACCAGGCTTTGGGCGGCGGCTGGGAGCCGAGGATGGAGAAACCGGTCAATGCTCTTTAAGCCGGATACCAAGGAAGGCGCGAAGGACAAGGCGGGCAAGCGCGGCAGGTCCCGGCGCGGCCGCCGCTTTGTTGCCACGCTGATCACGCTCGCGATCCCCGGCGGGCTCGGCTATCTCGGCTGGATCGCATGGCACCAGAAGCCGGCGAATGACCGCAATGCGCGGCCCGATCTGCCGGTGCCGGTGCTGGCGGCGATCCCGCGCATCCAGGACGTGCCGGTCTATCTCGACGGCGTCGGCGCGATCCGCGCGCTCAACACCGTGACCGTGCGCTCGCAGGTCGATGGCAAGCTGATCGCGGTGAACTATACCGAAGGCCAGGACGTCAAGAAGGGCGACGTGCTCGCGGAGATCGATCCCGCGATCTACCAGGCGCAATACGAACAGGCCGTGGCCAAAAAGGCGCAGGACCAGGCCCAGCTCGCCAACCAGCGCATCGACCTCACGCGCTACGAGCAGCTCGCCGCCTCCAACGCCGGCTCCAAGCAACAGGCCGATACCCAGCGCGCGCTGGTCGCGCAGACCGAGGCGCTGGTCAAGGCCGACCAGGCTGCGATCGACAATGCGGCGGCGACGCTCAGCTACACCAAGATCGTGGCGCCGCTCTCGGGCCGCGCGGGCCGTCGCCAGGTCGACCAGGGCAACATCATCCATGCCGCCGACACCACGGGCCTCGTCGTCATCACGCAATTGCAGCCGATCGCGGTGTGGTTCAGCCTGCCGCAGCAGCAGATCATGCGGGTCAACGCGGCGGCGGCGAAGAGCGCGTTGCAGGTCGACGTGTTCGGCAATGACGGCATCACGGTGATCGACACCGGCAAGCTGACCGGGCTTGACAACCAGGTCGATCCGACCACCGGCACGCTCAAGCTCAAGGCGGAATTCCCCAACGCCAACTACCAGCTCTGGCCGGGCCAATTCGTCAATGTCCGCCTCAAGGTCGAGACGCTACCGAAAGCGCTGGTGGTGCCGACATCAGCCGTGCAGCGCGGCCCGGTCGGAACCTTCAGCTATGTGATCGGCGAGGGCGATATCGTTTCGGCAAAACCCGTGACGGTGACGCAGCAGAACGAGCACGACGCCGTGATCGCGAGCGGCCTGTCACCGAGCGATCGTGTCGTCACCACAGGCTTTGCCAATCTCTCCGACGGCTCCAAGGTGATCGTCGGCCGCGACGACCAGACGCCGTCGGCCGATCTCGCGCCGCGCAAGCGCACCCGCGCACCCCAGCCCGGCCAGAAGGATGGTCAGAAAGACGGTCAGGCCAAGGACGGGCAAGGCAAGGACAGACAAGGCAAGGACGGCGAGCGTCGCGGCAAACGGCAGAGCGGCGAGGGCGACCAGAAGGGCCAGACCGGACCGGCGCAGGGGGCAGATTCATCGGGCAGTGGAGCGAAGCAGCCATGATCCCGATTTCGACCAACTGATCGCGTCATGGGCGTCTCCGAACCCTTCATTCGCCGGCCGATCGCGACCTCGCTGCTCGGCATCGCGCTGCTGATCGGCGGCGCGCTCGGCTATTTCTCGCTTCCGGTCTCCGCGCTGCCACAGGTCGACTTCCCGACCGTGCAGGTGACGACGCAACTGCCCGGCGCGAGCCCCGACGTCATCGCCTCGCTCATTACCGCGCCGCTGGAGCGGCAGCTTGGCCAGATCCCGTCGCTGTCGGCGATGAATTCGACGAGCTCGTTCGGCGTCAGCCAGATCTCGCTGCAATTCGATCTCAACCGCGACATCGACGGCGCGACGCAGGACGTCCAGGCCGCGATCAACGCGGCCGCCGGCGTGTTGCCGAGGACGCTGCCTTACCCGCCGACCTATGCCAAGGTGAACCCGGCGGATGCGCCGGTCATGACGCTTGCGCTGCGCTCCGAGACCATTTCGCTGCGCGCGATGAGCGACATCGCCGATACGATCCTGGCACAGCGGCTGAGCCAGATTTCCGGTGTCGGCCGCGTGACGGTGCTGGGGGGCCTGAAGCCCGCTGTGCGCATCCAGGCCGACCTGGCGCGCCTGGCTGCCTACGGTATCGCCATGGAGGACCTGCGTAGCGCGATCGCGGGCGCCAACGTCTCGGGGCCGAAGGGCTCGCTCGACGGCGCGCAGCAGTCCTACCTGATTGCGGCCAACGACCAGATCGCCGCCGCCGATGCCTACCGGCCAGTCATCGTGGCCTACCGCAACGGCTCGCCGGTCACGATCGGCGACGTCGCACAGATCATCGACGGCCTGGAGAACGACCGCACCGGCGGCTGGTACCAGGGGACGCCGGCCGTCATCATCGACATCCAGCGTCAGCCCGGCGCCAACGTGATCGACGTGGTCAGCCAGATCCGGGCGGAGATCCCGAAGGTCCAGCGCGCAATTCCCGCCGGCGTGAAGCTGACCGTGGTCTCCGACCGCACCGTCACCATCCGTGCCTCCGTCCACGACGTGCAGTTCACGCTGATCTTGAGCGTGGTGCTGGTGACGCTGGTGGTGCTGCTCTTCCTGCGCTCGCTGCGGGCCACGTTGATCGCCGGCGTCGCGCTGCCGCTGTCGCTGATCACGAGCTTCGGCATCATGTATTTCGCCGGCTTCAGCCTCGACAACCTGTCGCTGATGGCGCTGACCATCGGCACAGGCTTCGTGGTCGACGATGCCATCGTGATGATCGAGAATATCGTCCGCCACATGGAGAATGGCGAGAGCGCGATGCAGGCCTCGCTCAGGGGCGCGAGCGAGATCGGCTTCACCGTGATCTCGCTGACGGTGTCGCTGATCGCCGTCTTCATCCCGCTTCTGTTCATGTCGGGCCTCGTGGGCCGGATGTTCCGCGAATTCGCGCTGACGCTGACGATCGCGGTCGTGACCTCGGCGGTGGTCTCGCTGACGCTGACGCCGATGATGTGCTCGCGCCTCCTCAAGCACGCCCATGAGCAATTGGCGGTGCCGGGACTTGCCGCCGTCAGCCGCTTTATCGACTGGACCGTCGGCTTCTATCACCGGAGCCTGTTGTGGGTGCTGGAGCGCCAGCGCGCGACCCTGGTCGTGACCTTCGCCACGCTGATCGCGACCCTGGCTCTCTACGTCGTCGCGCCCAAGGGCTTTCTGCCGCTCCAGGACACGGCCTCGATCACGGCAGTGACGGAGGCCGGCCCCGACGTCTCCTTCGCCGGGATGCAGAAGCGGCAGGCCGAGGCCGCCGATGCCATCAAGGCCGATCCTGACGTGGTCGGCGTCGTCTCGGTGATCGGGGCAGGCTCCGTCAATCCGACCACCAATGTCGGGCGCCTCGTCATGACGCTCAAGCCGCGTGGCGAGCGGCGCGACGATGTCAGCGTGGTCGTCGACAGGCTGAAGAACAGGGTTGCCGCGATCCCCGGCATGACCGTGTACTTCCAGCCAGTCCAGGACGTGCAGATCTCGACCCAGTCGAGCCGTTCGCAATATCAGTACACGCTCACCGGCACCGACGCGGCATCCGTCTCGGAATGGTCGCGCAAGCTGGTCGCCGAGATGCGGCGGGATCCGCTATTCCGCGACGTGTCCTCGGAGGCGCAGGAGGGCGGCTTGCGCGCCCAGCTCGACGTCGACCGGACCCGCGCCGGCCAGCTCGGCGTCAACCTGCAAGGCATCACCGACACCCTGAACGATGCCTTCGCGCAGCGGCAGATTTCCACCATCTACGGCCAGGCCAACCAGTACCGCGTGGTGCTGGAGGCGCTGCCGATGTATCAGCGCGATCCGTCGATCCTGTCGAAGCTCTATCTACCGGGTGCCGCGAGCGCCACCGTGGGCGCGCCCAACGCCCAAGTGCCGCTGTCGGCCGTGGCGACGCTCACACGGACGACGGCACCGCTGGCGATCTCGCACCAGGCGCAATTCCCGGCGGTCTCGCTCAGCTTCAACCTCGCGCCGGGGGCCGCTCTCGGCGACGCGGTCGAGGCGGTGAAAGCGATCGAGACCCGCATCGGCATGCCCGGCAGCATCGTCGGCGTCTATGCCGGTGATGCCGCCGAGTTCGCCAAGGCGCTCGCCGGGCAGCCCTGGCTGCTGCTCGCCGCCATCATCACCATCTACATCGTGCTCGGCGTGCTCTATGAGAGCTACATCCATCCGATCACCATCCTCTCGACGCTGCCGTCGGCCGGCGTCGGCGCGATCCTGGCCCTGATGCTGTTCGGTCAGGACCTCTCGGTGATCGGCCTGATCGGCATCATCCTCCTGATGGGCATCGTCAAGAAGAACGCGATCATGATGATCGACTTCGCGCTCGAGGCCGAGCGCGGGCAGGGGATGTCGGCCACCGATGCGATCGTGCAGGCCTGCCTGCTGCGCTTCCGCCCGATCATGATGACGACGCTGGCTGCGCTGTTCGGCGCCTTGCCACTTGCGGTCGAGAGCGGCACCGGCTCGGAGCTGCGCTTTCCGCTGGGCATCTCGATCATCGGCGGCCTGCTGCTCAGCCAGTTGCTGACGCTCTACACGACGCCGGTGATCTATCTCGCGCTCGACCGCATCAACCGCCGGCTCGAGCAAGCGGTGCCGCCGCCCGAGCCTGAAGGGCCGCCCGCGGCCGGGGCGACCGAGGGGATGCAGTGATGGCATCGATCTCGGAGCTCTTCATCCGCAGGCCCGTCGCCACCACGCTGCTCTCGATCGGGCTGTTCCTGCTGGGCGTCGTGGCCTACGAGTTCCTGCCCGTGGCCGCGCTTCCGAACGTGGATTTCCCCGCCATCTTCGTCTCCGCAAGCCGGCCGGGCGCCGATCCGTCGGTGATGGCAGCGACCGTTGCGGCGCCGCTGGAGCGGCGACTGGGTAAGATCGCGGGCATCGACCAGATCATCTCAACCAGCACACTCGGCACGAGCACCATCCAGTTACAGTTTTCGATGGGTCGCGACATTGATCACGCCGCACGTGATGTGCAGGCCGCGATCAACGCCGCGCTCGTCGATCTGCCGAGCGATCTGCCAGCGCTGCCGCGCTTCCGCAAGGCCAACACTGCGGCGATGCCGGTCTATGTGCTGGCGCTGACATCCAAAACGATTTCAACCAGCGCGATCTACGACCTTGCTGACACCGTGCTTACGCAACGGCTATCGCAAGTGCCGGGCGTTGGCAACGTGACCCTGACCGGCAGCGACCAGCCGGCGGTGCGTATCGCGCTTAACCCAGTAGCCCTGTCGAACGCCGGCATCGCCACCGACGACGTGCGCACCGCGATCGTCAATGCCAATCCACTCGGCCCGGTCGGCATCTTCAACGGCGAGCGCCAGAGCGAGACGCTGTCGCTGAACAAGCAGATGCGCACGGCGAAAGAGTTCCGCGACATCCTCGTCAAAAGCTCGCACGGCAATTTCGTGCGGTTGTCTGACGTCGCCTACATCGAAGATTCCGTTCGGAACGTCCGATCTATAGCTTGGTTCAATAAACAACCGGCCATCATAATCCAAATCGCTAAACAAAGCGATGCCAACATCATAGATACAGTCGAACGCATTAAGGCTGCAATTTCCGAACTAGAGCAGTCGATTCCGACGGCAATCGAAGTCTCGACCTTGGTTGACTTGACCAAAAGCATACGCGCGAGCATGCGAGATATGCAGCATACATTAGTGGCGGCAGTGATCTTGATGATGCTGCTCGTGCTGGTCTTTCTGAGACGATTGGCGTCGACTATTGCTGCTGGCGTTACCGTGCCGTTGACACTGGCCGGCCCCTGCGTTGGCATGTGGGCCACCGGTTATTCCATCAATAACCTCTCTCTCATGGCGCTCACGATCTCAATCGGCTTCGTCGTTGACGATGCCATCGTCATGATTGAAAACATATCTCGCAATCTCGAATCTGGCATGCCACCGTATTATGCGGCGCTACGAGGAGCTAAACAGGTCGGTTTTACCGTGCTGTCAATCAGCCTGTCGCTCATTGCCGTTTTCACGCCGCTGATCTTCATGGATGGTTTCGTGGGTCGGCTGTTGCGTGAGTTCTCCCTGACGTTGACCTTTGCCATTCTCATCTCCTTGTTCGTCTCGCTCACGACAACACCCATGATTTACGCGCATTTTGTCAAGGAAATCCCACCCAATCGCGTGACTTGGTTCGACCATCTCATCGAGGAAACGCTGGTGCGCATGGTGGAATTCTATCAGCGAACTCTGAAGTGTACGCTTGAGCATCCACTTCTAATCATGATCGTATTCCTGGCGACCATTGCGTCAACGGCGGTGCTCTACGTCAGAGTCCCCAAGGCATTTTTTCCCAGCGACGATAGCGGATTCATTTTCGGCGCAACGCGGGCGTCCTCCGATGTTTCGTTTCAAGCCATGGCATCATCGCAGCAACAACTCGCCGGCATAGTGCTGTCGGATCCAGCAGTTGCCTCCATCGGCTCGATCATCAATGGCGGCGGTCAGAGCGTCAACAGAGGTAATATGTTCATTACCTTGAAGCCGCCCGAGGAGCGGGAGCATGTTCAGACACAGCTCGTGATTGATCGCTTACGACGCAACCTCTCGAGGGTACCAAACATCCGCCTGTTCATGGTTTCAGTGCAGGACCTTCCCACCAGCGGACGGCAGAGCGATTCCCAATACCAATACACACTTCATAGCACGGACCTCAATCTCCTGCAGCAATGGACACCGATCGTCTCCAAACGCATGGAGACTGTCGATGGCGTTACCGACATTTCCAGCGATCAGGATGCTACTGGTGGACTACAGTTGATGCTCTCGATTGATCGTCAGGCAGCCTCAAGACTCGGAGTGCAGGTGCAGGACATCGACAATGCGCTTAATAACGCGTTTTCGCAGCGGCAAATCTCGATCATCTATACCCAGCGAAACCAGTACACGGTGGTGCTGGAGATCGACCCGAGATTCCAGGTCGATCCCGCCAATCTCGACCGCATCTACGTCGCGGGCACCAACGACGTGCAGGTGCCGCTGTCGGCGGTGGCGCGCGTGCAGCGAGGGCTGGCGCCGCTGGCGGTCTACCATTCGCAATCGTTTCCCTCGACCACCGTATCATTCAATCTTCTGCCAGGTGTGTCGCTGCCGGTCGCGGCCTCCAATATCCAGCGTGCGGTCGAGGAGTTGCATATGCCCCAAGATATCCGCGGGAGCTTTGATGGCATCGCAGGTGATTCCAGTAAGGCGAGCAGCCGCCTGCCGCTCCTATTCTTGGCCGCTGTAGCGGCCATGTACATCGTGCTGGGAATCCTTTACGAGAGCCTCGCTCATCCGCTGACCATCATCTCAACCCTGCCATCCGCCGGACTTGGTGCGCTTCTGGCCCTGCAACTCACCAATACACCGTTGAGCGTGATCGCGCTTGTCGGGATTATTCTTGTGATGGGCATCGCAAAGAAGAACGGCATTATGATCGTGGATTTTGCGCTGGACGCAGAGCGTCAGACCGGGATGTCGTCGATCGATGCGATTCTAGAGGCCTGCAGAGCTCGCTTCCGTCCGATCTTGATGACGACCTTGGCGACTGTATTTGCCAGCATTCCTCTCATCGTTGCTACGGGGGTCGGTACCGACCTGCGCCGACCTCTTGGTATCACGGTTATCGGCGGTCTTTTCGTATCCCAGGCACTCACCCTCTATACGATTCCCGTAATTTACCTCTTAATAGATCGAGTGCGGCGTCGACGTCGATAATCGACGGTTTCCCAGGCTGCTGAAGAAGGGCATTTCTGACCGGCGGAGGAACTGGTGCTGAAGGCGTTGTGGGCCGTACTAGTCGAGCGGCATGGATCACGAAGTGATCGCGTCCGCTCATTTCGACCACGTGGCGATGATGTAACACCCACCATCGATCCGTCCCTCGAGTTTGGCGGTAATGTATGGAAGCTCCGTAAGCGCTTCCTGCTATATGATTCGGTAAATCCTGAAGGCCCCGATGGGCGCTCGACTGGCGATGAGGCGGAAGAACGCCTGCAAACCCTTCTTGGGTTCGCCCGCGCTGGCACTCGCGCCGCCGACGAGGATAGCCGTGGAGCGTTAGGGTTGCTATGAGTAGAGCAAGGCCAGTCTCCGTGCTTGATACACTCAGCCAAGGTGCCCGTCGAACCTCGAAGAGATCCTGGCCGAAGTCGGCACGGTGACCGATGGCCAACGTGCTACCGCGGCACCGCAGGTCATCGAACGGGAACTTGCTGATTTCGCCCGACGGGCCGGTCCACGCGTCGTCGCCTTGACGCCCAGGAAACAGCAGCGACCGCCGCCAAAGAAGAGCGTCTTGCGCAAATCAAGTTGGAACAGATCGATACCCGGCTCGATCGACTTGAGTCGAAGCGCAACGAGCAAAAGCGATTGGTTCGCGCACCTGACGACTCCGAGCAGAACCTGGAGGCCGATATCGGGTGGGTCAGGTTGTGGGACAAGCTCTGCACGCGGCAGAGGGATTGCTGCAAGCGGCTGCGGGCGACCGCGCGCGGATACAAGCCCGTGAAAGATCTCGGCGCGAGTTACATGGGCATTGGAGCGAGCCGAGCAGACTGCGACAAGAGCACGCCAGACTGCTACGGGTGATGAAGGCCCGACACGGCCAAGACCAAGCCGAGAGCCGACACAACCGCGCGCAATGGCTGCGCTTGACCGAGGAGCACCGACTTTCGGCACAACGAACAAAAAAGCGCGGGATAGGCTGAGTTCGGTAGTTCTGACCGCAGGTCGCCAACAAACGCGGAACCGGATAACGTCGGAACTGGTCAAGATCGACGATTCGTCGCAATTCGGCTTTGAGATCGGGGCTAAGCGTCGAGACTCCTGTCGACTACTGCGCCACTTTTTGGTCCAGGCTTAAGCAGTAGAAAGAAGAAAGCGTGGTGCAGTGTATGTTCGCTCATGAAAGAGGTCTAAAGATAGCCGTTGTCGCTGGAGAAGTGTCCGGTGATCTTCTAGGCGGTGATCTGATCGCGGCTCTGAAAGCTGCCCATGATGCTCCAATAGCGCTAGTGGGCGTGGGAGGTGAGGCGCTCCAAGCGCACGGGCTTTGCTCGCTTTTCGATTTCACCGAGCTGTCCATTATGGGGTTCACGCAGGCTCTTTTGCGTTTACCGAATTTCGCTAGGCGCATAAGGCAGACGGCGGCGGCGATCGTCGCAGCAAAACCGAATGTGCTCATTCTAATCGACAGCCCCGATTTCACGCACCGGGTGGCGAAGAAGGTTCGCGCAGCATTACCCGAACTGCTCATTGTACACTACGTTTGCCCGAGCGTTTGGGCCTGGAAGGAACATCGCGCCACTGTAATGCGTGGCTATGTGGATCATGTACTTGCTTTGCTGCCTTTTGAGGAAGAGGCTATGCGCCGGCTCGGTGGCCCCGAAACAACGTACGTAGGCCATCGCCTTACCCACGATCCGGCACTTTTGAAGGTCCGGAACATTCGCGCTTGCCGCCCCCTGGGGGCTCCCGAAGAGAGAACAATTTTGCTCTTGCCTGGCTCACGGGCCGCAGAGATAAGAACACTCTTGCCTGTCTTTGGCGAGGCGGCTCGAGAATTCATCGCACGCAATGGTCCTACGCGCTTCATTTTGCCTACTGTGCCGCACCAAGAAAGCCTTGTTCGTGAGAAGGCACTAACGCTTCCGTTTCCAGTAGAGGTCACCTCAGACACGGAAGCCAAATGGACGGCCTTTGCGGAAGCTGATGCAGCAATAGCAGCCTCTGGAACCGTCATTCTCGAGCTTGCCCTCTCAAACATTCCGGCGGTGTCCGCCTACAAAAGCGATTGGCTGATCAGGTTAATGTCCAAAAGGATAAAGATTTGGTCGGCCGCACTGCCGAACCTGATCGCGGACTATCCCATTGTCCCGGAATACATCAATGAAGTTGTGCGAGCGGGAAGCCTCTGCCGCTGGGCGGAACGCCTCTCAGCAGACACTCTGCAGCGCCGCGCAATGATGGAAGGCTTCAGATTAACCTGGCAGCGGCTGCAAGTACCCGCTCCGCCGAGCGAGACGGCTGCGAAGGTCATTCTCGATCTTTTGTTGCGCAATCCCTAAAGGAGGCGCCGCCGCTCGCCCGCTCCATCGCGGAAGAGGTTGATCCCGGCGGGAACAGGCCGACGACGAGCTACTAGACTTTGCGCGTGGCAAGGGCGGGACGATCCATTACCGGTCGGTACGGCTAAGATGGGGCAAACGCGATGGCCGTGGTCGATGACAGATTTAGTGTCCACGGAGTCCAGGGGTTGCAGATGATCGAGGCCTCGATCATGCCAACTATCGTTTCGGCAACACGAACGCGCCGCTGATCATGATCGCGGAAACGGGCCGCGGACATGGTCAAAAGGGATTCGAAGCAAACGTCAGGCAGTTCGCTAATGCGCGATCCGATTTAGTTCCGCCGCCGCCGCATCATATTCGATAGACGACTTCGGGCACTGCTCCAACGCCGAGTTGAACAGTTGCACGGCCTCGGTCGACCAGCCCATTCGACCGGCTCTCCATCACGGTGATCCCACCCGACTGAGCTGCGCAGATGCGCCCCGTGCTCGAGGTGGCGGACATCTTCCGCCGCCACGGCGCCGCATTCCGTGCCGCACAGAGCTCTCGGCTTTCATCCGACCAGCGCCGTGTGATGGTGGCCATCGAGGCGTGCCGCACAGCGACGCTCGGCGGCCATGTCGAGCGGTGCGACGACTGCGGCCTGGTTCGCGTCGCCTATAACAGCTGTCGCGATCGGCACTGTCCAAAGTGCCAAGCGCTCGCGCGCGCGCCCAATGGCTCGCCGATCGCCAGGCCGACCTGCTGCCGGTGCCCTATTTTCACGTCGTCTTCACCGTGCCGGCGCCCGTGGCCGCCATCGCGCTACAGAACAAGGCGGTGGTCTACGACATCTTGCTCAAGACGGCAGCCGAGACGATCCGTCTCATCAGTGCCGACCCAAAGCATCTCGGTGCCGAGACCGGGATGATTGCCATTCTCCATACCTGGGGCCAAACCCTTACGCATCATCCGCATGCCCGTTGCCTCGTGCCGGGCGGCGGGATTGCCCCTGACGGAAGCTGGGTTCCTTGTCGTCCTGGCTTCTTCCTTCCCGTCCGCGTCCTGTCACGATTGTATCGTCGGCTATTCCTGGAGCGCCTGCAGGCGGCGTTCGATAATACCAAGCTCCAGTTCTTCGGCCACCTCACGCACCTCGTCGAGCCAGCCGCATTCGGCCGCTATCTGAACGCTCTCCGCAAGGTCGAATGGGTCGTCTACGCCAAGCGTCCCTTCGGCGGGCCAGAGCAGGTTCTGGCCTATCTCGGGCGCTACACCCATCGCGTTGCGATCGCCAACGGCCGGCTCCTTACCTGTGAGCAGGGCCACGTCCGCTTCCGGTGGAAGGATTATCGCGCCGGCAACAAAGCCAAAGTGATGACGCTCGACACTGAGGAGTTCATTCGTCGCTTTCTGCTCCACGTTTTGCCGAAGGGGTTCCGCCGCATCCGTCATTTTAGCTTCCTGGCGAACGCCTGCCGCGCGGCCAAACTCGCGCGCATCCGAGCGGCGCTTGAGGCGCCGGAGCCGCCTCCGCGTGCCGAACCTGTCGACTATCGTGAGCGCTATACCGTCCTCACTGGTCACCGCCTCGACTTGTGTCCCGTCTGCGGAGGCCGCATGGCCGAGATTGGGCTTGTGCCGCGCTCGCAAACACCTCGCTGCGACACATCATGACCAACCACGTCGACTTAATCGCTCCCGTTAGGTGCATCGCGCCATGCCGACCTTCTCCGTCGGAGCAATCAAGCACGCTCACAACGCCCGGCGAACGAGCCGGAATCGGCCTCTCACGCACAACGCGCGGCTTGCCGCTATTGTCGGCGACTGCCTTCGCTGCCAATATCAGCGGCAATCTGCCACCTCGCTCGCCCGCGGGCCCAACATCGGCTCCGCCGCGCCAGCCGACGCTCGGATCGAGCGCCCATAGCTCCGTGCCCACAAGACGCGTCTTCGTTCAATCCGGGTTCAAATAGGTCCCGCGCTCGACTTGCGGCGAGATCTTTAACGCGGGACCTATTTGAACCCTCCAGTATTCCGATTTGATCGCGCGCAGTTTCGGATGGTGTGAAGCCCGATCGTTGGGCCAATTCTCCGGCTGGAAGCAGCAGGGAGGATTGGAGGCTGACGGAGTTATTCCCGCCGAGCAACTGGATCCCCGTCAGGTCCGCGTTGATGGTGAGGTTGCTACCTTTGAACCGAGTACCCTTTTCCAAATAGACCCCTTTGCCGTCAGGGTCGTAATCACTATTAGCGTTCTTATAAGGCGATCCGTGGATCGTTACATCACTCATGACGCGCGTGGGGGCGCCCGTCCGCAGGACGACCGTCTCCGCAGTGGCAGGGGGGAAACAAAAGAAGCCAGGGTCGCCAGGCTGACGTCGGACAGCCATAGCCATTTCCGCTCGCACCAAACACTCGGAAAATCATTCCCTTGGGTTGTTTTCTTCTCGGACTGTAACGTTTGCTCAGCCACCAGAATCTCCTTCCCGATTGGGCGGGCGCTGCCTTACCAGATTGAATTTAGCCTCATCGTCAAAATGGCACTTGAGCGCGTCCGGAAAACGTCCAGATCCGGGTATTGCCACCAATCCCGCCAAGCTCGGCGCCAACGCCGAGTGTGGCGCCGCCGGCGGATCTGAGGTCGACGCCGCCGGTGAAACGCGCAGACCACCCCTGCAACTGGATCGGAATTTGCGGCACGGACGTGCCGATGATGACGGCCGCAGCATTGTCCCGCGTGAAGTAGTAGTCAGCATATCCCCCGACGTAGGGCGACAGCAGCAGGCCATCGCTCCAGGACACCGGATAGGTCAGCTTGGTCCCGGCTGAGGCACGTCCTGCGAAAAAGTTGTACGCGGCCTGTTTGGTTCCAAGCGTATCGATATAGGCCCCCTCCCGCTCCCGGAGGATGTAGAGCCTGGTCGACGGCTCCAGATGGAAGTTGGCCCATTGATGGGAGCCGGTGAGGCCGGTCGTCAGCAGCCAGCGTTGACCACTGAAACTTCCTTGCGCGGCACCTGCGGTGCCGTTGTAGCTGATGTTGGAAAAGGTAGCGGCCGCATCATACCGCAATGCCGGCGTAATCCTCCAACCGAGATAGGAGCCGGCCGTCCAGCCGTCCCCTTTGAGTCTTCCGCTGATGCTATCCATTGTGTACTGGAAGCTCTCATAGCCGCCCACCGCTCCCACCAGAAAGTCAGGAGCGATCTTGTAGGTCAGGCCGGCGAGCGTATTGAACTGGGTACCGTAGAGTGCTGCCTGGGTCGCTCCGGCGCCGAAATTGCCCGGCGATGCCCAGCGGTCGATGCTGGTCCCGCGGGTGTCGATCCAGAACAGCCAGTTATTTTGTGCCCGAACCTTCGCCGAAGCCACCTTCGCCGACTCGACCGCTGCAAAAACGTCGTCGATGCTAGAATTATCGCGGCTGGCTCTGCCGGGAGCCCCCTCTCTCGCGTAAGCACTGGCGCTGGGGCGCGCGGATTGCAGTTCGTCCTCACAGGGGACGGTCAGGTTAAGCCGCAGACCCGTTGGTCCAGGTGTTATGCATCGTCCGCCATCACTGAACCCTTCGGAGATTGCGGTATCTATTGCGCTCGAAATCGCCTGGCCGGAGTTTTGCGCCACGACCTTGGTAACGTCGACCTGCAGTTGACGCAGCTTGGTGCTATCGGCCGGAATGTTCACCGACTGGGTCAGGGGCGACGAAATCGAGGCATTGAACGCAGGGCCGCCAGCATAAGCCGCTGTGATGCTGTGATTACCGACAGAGAGTGTCTTTGTCATCAGCGTCGCGACACCCGCCGCAGACAGGAAGGAGGCTCCTATCTGCACATCACCGTCCCTGAACGTCACCGTGCCCGCGGGCGTTCCGGCGCCGATTGCGGTGACGGTGACCGTGAACGTGACGGCTTGACCAAAACTGCTCGGATTTTGCGACGACATTATCGTCGTCTTCGTCTCGGAAGGCGCCGGTGGAATATAGGTGAAGGTGCCCGGCGAGACGTTGCCGCCCGGCGTCGTCATCGTCACCGTCACCGCGCCCTTGCCGGCCGGCGAGGTCACCGTGAGCGACGTCGCGGTGTTGGCCGTGATCCGCGCCGCGCTGGTGCCGAACGTCACCGCGCTGGCATTGGCCAGGTTGCTGCCGCTGATCGTCACCACCGTGCCGCCGGCCTCCGGACCGGACGTTGGCGACAGCGACGCCGCCGTCGGCGCCCCGACATAGCTGAAGCGGCCCGGCGACACCGTGCCGCCCGGCGTCGTCACGGTGACATCGACCGTGCCGGTCCCCGCCGGCGAGGTCACCGTGAGCGAGGTCGCCGAGTTGGCCGTGATCCGCGCCATGCTGGTGCCGAACGTCACCGCGCTGGCATTGGCCAGGTTGCTGCCGCTGATCGTCACCACCGTGCCGCCGGCCTCCGGACCGGACGTTGGCGACAGCGACGCCGCCGTCGGCGCCCCGACATAGCTGAAGCGGCCCGGCGACACCGTGCCGCCCGGCGTCGTCACGGTGACATCGACCGTGCCGGTCCCCGCCGGCGAGGTCACCGTGAGCGAGGTCGCCGAGTTGGCCGTGATCCGCGCCATGCTGGTGCCGAACGTCACCGCGCTGGCATTGGCCAGGTTGCTGCCGCTGATCGTCACCACCGTGCCGCCGGCCTCCGGACCGGACGTTGGCGACAGCGACGTCGCCGTTGGCGCCGGCGGGATATAGGTGTATTCGTTATCCGACGTGCACGGCGAATCGTGTATTGCAAGGTGCACTTTGCCAGTCCCCGGCACCATCTTCGCGCCCATGGTTACGACACCATTGTTATTAACCAAGCTACGAATAGTCAGCTCTTGAGACGTTTCACAGACGTGTAACAGCCAGCCGGCTACGACATCGTGCCAAGCCTCTACGTTCGTCCTGACGTGTATCCAGTTGTCGCCAGCCTCGGGACCTGATGACGGCGAAACCGAATATATCTGGGGCGACGCTTGGGCAGTGTTTGATACCGTCAGAGAGCAGGCGAGCACGACGGCGGCCAGAAAGATCAAGCGGATTGCACGGCCGAGAACAGCATAAGACGAATAAAGCACCACTTAAACCCCTAACGGCGCACGTATAGCCGTGGGGCTCTAATAATAAGTTTTGAACACCAATTATCGGAATAACGGTCAGAATATTGCAAAAAGGGTTCAGATCAGGAAACCCTATCGTACCGGTCTTCCGAGGCGCTGAGATTCGCTCCTTTGCGTCGGTCCACAAATGCTTTCCCTTCTCGGCCCAGAGCTCGCGCGCCTGTTCGCCTTGCTCGCTTTTGAGCTTGTCTAGATCCAGATGAGCGTGCCGTAGATGGTAGCGCGGTCGTCGTCGGTGAGGTCCCCGACGCCGGGTTTAACGACGAGCCTGCCGAGTTCGATCAGATGCCGCGAGCGCCTGCGGCGCTCGATCTGCCAGCTTCGCATGTCATGCGCGCCCGCGCCGCCTGACGCCGGTTGCGCGCCGCTCGAATGTGACCGAGAGCGCTCGGTGTCACGGCGCTGACGTAGATCGCGGTGTTCGCGCCTCGAAAAACGCGGGCCCGCGCTTCACCCACGCCTCCGTCTTTACGGTATCTTTCGTTTCCGCGATGGCGACCAGCGCACCCGGCAGTCGTCGGCGCTGAGCGCGTCGGCTCCGGTGGCGATGACCAGTTCGCCAAGCCCGAGCACCTCGCGGCTTCGGAGGTCTCGCGCCTTGTCCTCAAGCGCTTTCAGCTCCGTGTCGAAGTCCCGCAGCTTGCACATTGTTGCCTCCATCGTCTTCGTTCGTTGTCAATGCGGCGATGACACGATGACAGTTGAGCGCCTTGCTGATTGCTTCTATGTTGTCGGGACGGTGTGGCACGGCGCGGTCCATCGCGAGATTTTTTCGAGGGAGGGCGCGCCCACATGGTTTGGTCGATGTCAAGAATATTGTGGAATGGCGGCATCGCCAAATGATTTGGCGTAACTCCGCAATCCGCTCGTGGTTGAACACGGCGGTCAAGGTCTTGCAGATCGCGGTTAATGCGATCCGGCACACAGTTCATCTGCGCGCACCTCGCCACGTCGAAGTAAAGAACGAGTGGGCCTCTTTCGCTGTTTGAACCTTGGCACATGAAGGCGACAGTCGGAACGACGTATAGGCGCGCCCTCGAATAAAAATTCTCGGGACGGCTCACCCGGTCTCACCCTCGCACCAAGTCGGCTGTTTCTCCACAGCCGCGCATCTCATCCACGAACGATCCTTGCAACAATCAGGAGCCTGGCCCGGCGTGACCATGTAGCGTGAGGCAGCGCGGGGCTTGCACTCCCACGTCCGTTATTAATCAGAATACATGGATATCTCCGGCGTAGCGGGTCCGAGTTCTGAGCCAACTGCGTGACGCGGCTCGCCTGGCGGGCCATATCAAGCTCACATATCCTGCAGGCCTCGCTCCGCAGTGAGGCCCGATAGCTTCCGCTGTCGGGCGCGGAGACCGGTCTCTGCACCCCGTTTCGTTTATCTCCCGCGTTCCTCCGGAGTGCGACGACCCCTCCTTCCCCCAATCGCTTCGAGCGGCCGCACCGCAAGCGCGCCTTGGATGTCTCCGTTGAAGCGATGTGTTCCGGCGTGCGTGAGCCGTGTGCGGGTGCAGACGTGAACCTTGCCGCCGATATCGCGCCAGCGGCGGCAAAAGGCGTAGTCTTCCGACAAATATCGCTTTGAAGATGCGTCGAACATCACGTCGAAAAAACGATAACAGTACTTTGCTTTGGCTTCCCGACCTGGCTGCAAATCGAAGTCCGGATAATATTGTAGGTCGGGATAGGCCTCCATCATCCGGTCAAACACACGCCGTTTGATGCACATGAACCCGGTCGGGGCGTCAGTTACTTCGAGATACCCATCGTCGTCGGGAATGAAGGACAGTCCGGCATCCTCATTCGCGTTTACCGGGTAAACCAAGGCGAGACTCTCGAATTGCTCCTGCGAAAGCGTCTGTGTCCCGGCGGGAATCTCGATTGGCCAATCATACTGCTTGATCGGATAGGCTCCCGCGACGACATCCAGGTCCGACGACAGAAACCTGAACACGTCCTCTGAGCGGAAGCCGACATCAGCGTCGATCCAGAAAACATGCGTCAGTTCTGGCGTGTCCAGAAATTTTACCAACATCTCATTGCGGGCGCGCGTGATAAGACTCTGACCATTCTCGACGGCGATCTTCATGATCATGCCGCGAGACCAGCAGGCATTCACAAGCGCCATCATGCTCTGCGTATATGCAACTGTGACCTGGTCGCCATACGCTGGCGTCAAGATCTGTGCCCTCACATCTTTCAGCGCTGAGTCATCCAAAGCCCTTCTCCTGCGGCCACAACGCTCCACGTCGCTTACCGATGGGCCTTACGGGCTCGCGCGGTCATGACGTATCGCACAATCGGAGCGCGTCTGATTGTTGTCTAGCAACCTAGCGCTCGTGCGGAGCGAATCTGCTGATCAATTTGGGTCGCATACTGATCATTTGGGGGGCCATGCTTCTGCGTCGCTTTACACGACTCGGCAACGAGCGGCAGCGTGAGTCGCGCCAAAACCTGGAGTAGCAATCACGCAAAGAAAAAGCCCCACCAACAGCAATTGGTGAGGCTGATTCCGTTTTCGTTTACGTGCACCCGGTGATCCGGGAAGGCATCATTCGATCGTTGATCAGTCGATCGTTCGACAAACAGAAGACGGGTCGAACCTGCCTTTTCCCGTCACCACTGTCAATACGGCAACGCCGATTCGGCGAACGGGATTGCTTTGCGTTTTCCAATGGAAAACCGCATGCGAACACATCTCCCCCAGCCCGGTTTGCGCGGGATCACTCCCGTGCAGATCGCAGCATCCTTGGCGACCGAAGCCATCAGAGACCGGCTTGGATCACCAAGCCGGGATCGACTCATTCTCGCTCAAAAGGATGCTGCTCAGGCCCTGGGCCTGCGGGGTGCCCCGCGCCACGTGCTGGAAAAACTCTGTGCCTGTTACGGAGGCAAACCGATCAAGAATGAGATCATCGTTTGGCCGGCGAGCAAGTGGCTCGTCGCGGCCACTGGTCTTGATGAGCGCACCATTCGCCGAGCAATACAGCAACTGATCGGCCTCGGCCTTATCATCCCCAAGGATTCCCCGCGCCGTTATCGCTACGCGAGTAAAGGCGCCGGCGGCGAAATCGAGGACGCGTTCGGGTTTATCCTCTCGCCCCTGATCCACCTCCATGCCGAGTTCGCCGGCATCGTCCTTCAGAAAGAGCGCGATCGCCAAGCTCGCGCCGCCCTCGACGACGACATCTCGCGACACAGGATCGCTACCCGCGCCGCCCTCACCGCCGCCGTTTCTTATGACCAGCAGCGCAAGACCGAGCCACTGCTTGCGGAGCTCACGGAGCTCGAGCGCAGAATCCCGCGCCGTGATCGGATCGCCCCGCGTGAGCCCATCCTGGCCTCATTGGTCGAATTGCGCGATCGAGCTGAGGGACTGTTCTACGAACTCACTAAGTCGTTGGACGATCGATCCAATGACAAGAAAATGCCCGGCTCAGCCGGGCACAATGCCCGCCATTTAGAAAAGGACCCTGAAAACTCTAACGAGATTTCCAAAGCGGCTTGCGAGAATGATGGGGACGCCGACCGCGGATCATCCGAACCGCCGCAACCCGCAATTGCAGCGTCAGATCAAGCCTTTCCGCTAGCTCTCGTCGTGGAGGCCTGTCCGGCGCTCTCTGATGCCGGCATAAATTGCCGTTCGGCCGCGGATTTTGTTGCCGCGGGGCGAATCCTGCGGCCTGGTTTCGGGGCTAGCCCTGATGCCTGGGCGGAAGGCGAGAATACCATAGGTTCGCTGCAAACTGCCCTGCTCGCGATCTATGTCCATCAGCTCGCGTCCGATGATGCCGCGGCAAACGGTCCACCGATTCGAGGATCCAGGCGGGCCAATTTTGGCGGCCTGTTCCGCTCTCTGATCCGGAAGAGCGCGGCCCGTCAATTCATGATCGCGACTGCCCTCCTCGAGCTCCGGCGGAAAAGAATGTCGGAGTCGCCCACTCTCGCCGGCCACGTATCGAGCGACCGGCGTCGGCTGGCCAACGCGGATCAACCGCGGCTGAGAGGCGGATTGGCTGGCGGGGCTTCGGTGTCAACTCGGGCGATCGCGCACCGGAAAAGAGCGAGCTTGAGAGAGACGAAGAGTTCAACTAGATCGGAAAGCGACGAACGCACCTCAACGAGAGATACTCCATGGCGCGTTGCCAGGCGGAGATAGCCCTGCCGTTCCGCCTCTTGCACCAACCGGCGTAAATGCGTGTCCGACACGCCAAAGCTCCTGGCTGTGTAGCGGAGATGAACAGGCACATCACTCCCGTTCCCTGATTGGGAAGTCGTCCAAATCCATAGCATCATCTCGTAGCCTGCAATGCGCCCATCAAAGAGGCGAATCGCCGGGACGGCATCGCAAAGCGCGCAGCCGTCGACATAAAGTTCGAGCGCACGCGTCAAAATCGCGTCCTTGAAGATGTCGTTACGGGCCAGCCGCAGCTCAAAACTGCCGTCACCGTTCATCCTGTCGAAGGCCCTCAGAAACGGCCGCACGAAGCTCCGCACCAGGTCCGCCAACGTATCCGTCGGTTCCAGGACAACCACACGTCGGTCGAACATGCTGCGGACCGAACGGAAATACCCGGCCGCCTTCATTAGGTCAACGAGATCGATGACACGATTGTGGCTTGCGAGCCGATGCTGGCGGGCAAACGCCTCGACGCGTGAAACCACAATTCCGGATATCGGGTCATTGACATCTCGCCGATAATGCAGCGCTACCATGAAGGCACAGATCAGCTGGCGGGCCTCGCCCGTTGCGATTGTGGTGAGAAGGCGATTTCCTTGAAAGATCCCGGCATACTCGCTGCAAAACGAACGCAGCGTCGCGCGAAACGCTGGATGTCGCCGGATCGCGGCCGCCGTACTCCGGACATCATCAGACAGCCGCGACAGATCGAATGGATTGCTTCCGGCAGTCGATGCCAATTACCGCCCCAAGGGCTGCGACGATGCGCTGATGATCGTGATTAAATTATCTGGTTTTGAGATAATCTGTAAATCGCATTATTTGGACGACCCTCGATTCCGAGCGGTCGGTCATGTCTCGCACACTGCACTCTTCAAGACATCAAGCCTTGAAGACCTTCCTGATCATGAAAAGGAAAAAGGCGGGCCTAACTCAGGCGGAGGTCGCGAAGAAGCTCCGCCGGTATCAATCCTTTGTCGCACAGTTGAAGTGGGACAAAGAAAGGTCGACGTCGTTGAGCTTCTTGCTTTTGCCGAAGCCATTGGCTTCGACCCGCGCGAGGCGATCAAATACCTCCTCAGCGTCAAGCCCGACTAGTAGCCGAGGCCCCGCTGTCGATGAAGCCAATCAGCGGCGCGTCACCGGGGCATCGCCGCTCAGCGCCGGTGCGTCCGCCGGCGTTAGGCGCCTCGGCGGTCGTAACGTCGGCGCCGGCGGCAGATCGATCGTCGTCACCTATTGACCGTCAGCACCGTGCGAATGGGTCCCCCGTCAGACGCGCGCGATACATGCTAATCGAGGGGGCGACGTAGCGATCCAGATAACCTCGCCGCCCTGTAGCGAATGACATCCTTCGATCTTTCGCTCCTGCAGCCGGCGTTCGCCGCGATGTTTTTGATCTCGGCGACGAAATTATTGTATGGCGCGTGCTTTTGACGGGGCGACGCACCGCGCTGGCAGGCGTCGAGGCGCCCGCGGATGTCCTGCATGTCCTCAGTCGACCCGGCTTGAGCGCCTTCATACTAACTTCTGACAAGTCTGAGCACGCCGCTCGCGCGCAGAGTCGTCTTGTCACCCGCCGCCTTGCTTTTGAATATCGTCAGCAATTTTTCCAGCTCTGCGAAGACAGAATGTGGAGGCTCCTCCCATTGAAAAAGAAGGTATTGAACGCCTGCCACCGACAGGCCTGTGATGCCTCTCAACTGATCAACTTTAGGATCGTTAAGGTCGGCAGAGTGATCGAACTGAGGGGGTATTTCGTCCGTCATACTTAGTTCTCATCATTTCTATTACCAAACACTACTCTAGCACCTCCATCACGCTGCATATTGGGATCACTCTCGAAATGATCGAATCATGAACGAAAATGATCAATGCGTGACACATACGGGCCACTCGAGCGCTGCTGGCTGGTGTCTCAGCAACAGCTCGCTGATAGGGCGATCGTTTCGTTAAATGCCCAAGCGCACTCAAGAGCGCGCGTAACCAGTCGGAAAGACACAACGTGTCCAATTCCAGCTAAACTGAATTAGACCAGCCTCTCCAATCTGAGCGTGCTACAGGAGCTGGTATCTCGCGCTTGATCACAAACGGTTAAACGCCCCTTTCGCCTGTTCGGGCGGATAATGCAGCGGTCGAAGGCAGCGCGCTCACTCGATAGCGCGGTGCGATTCGTTTCTGCGCAGGGGATATCGGAAAACTACCGGTGAACCGCCCGCACACGGACCACCGAACAAAAATCCCTGCATGAGATCAATCCCAAGCGCATGGAGCGTATTCGCTTCCTTCTCTGTCTCCACCCCTTCTGCTATGAGCCGACTGCCGAGGTCTTTGCACATCGCCACAATACCCTGAACTACGCACCGTCGCCTGGCGCTTGCGTCGATTCCCCGGATCAATGCCATATCCAATTTGACAATGTCCGGCATCAATTCGACTAGCGAATTCAGGCCGTTGTATCCCGCACCAACATCGTCGAGTGCAATCAATATCTTGCTATCTCTAAGTGCGCCAAGCTTATCACGCACCTGCTTGGTGTCTGCTATCCGCTCGTTCTCAACGATTTCAAACACCAAACGTTGCTCTGAGAAGCCAATCTCGCGGGCTGCACTAACCGTGCTATCCAGTCCAAATTGTGAATCACAAATTGCATTAGGAACAATGTTAAGATTTAGCCGCGCGGGAAGCCCGCTCGCTTGGGCCAATTGGACAGCCCACTCCCTACAGAATGCATCGAACTCAATTATCTGAGATCTCGGAATTTGACTGAGAACGAATGCCGCACCTTCGCCGGACGGACCGCGCAGCAACGCTTCGTGCGAGAATATCGTGTCGCCGTGCCCCATGTTCATGATTGGCTGAAACCAGATCGTAAACGCCGGCCCCACATTTGAGAGGGCTTGCTCAACACTGTCTTGCACGCCTAGAGTCTTACTCCTCATTCCATACGTCGGGCACTCCTCCCGCGAGGAGTGTAGCTTCGAAGGTTGCGTTTTGCTAAACAAGGGCGGCTTCTGGTTCGGCGTCTGGAACGATGTTACTGAATAGACCTAAGAAGATGCCCAGCGATAGGAAAGTTGGACGCAAATTTGTAAGCTAGTGGCTCGTCACAGTGATTTTGACGGTTTGATACCGAGCCAGCTTAGGATCGGCAAGCTCTCTGGCGGCACGAGGATTTCGATGCTTCTGGGGATATCGGCTCGACGGCGAATGAGGCCGTTACGTTCGAGCGTGACGATCATCTGATGGACTGAGGGCGGGCTAACACCGAAGTGACGCTGCATGTCGGCTTCGGCGGGGGGCCGTCCGAACATGTGCGAGTAGGTATAGATGAAAGCCAGATAATGGCCCTGCTTCTCGGTAAAGCGTGCGCCTGATTTTTGACTCATGGATCGATTCGTCCGGAGCCTCCGACAGGGAGGCGAACGATGAATGTACGGTACCGGGTTGAATTGAGCCAAGCCGAGCGAGAGGAACTGACGGCGATGCTGAGCGGCGGCAAGCATGCCGCTCGCAAACTCAAGCGGGCCCAGATTTTGCTGGCGGCCGACATCGGCAGCCGCGACGAGGAGATTGTCCGGACCGTCAGAGTAAGCGCCTCCACCGTCTATCGGACCAAACGCCGCTTGGTGGAAGGCAATCTCGATCGGGCCTTGAGTGAGGAGCCGCGTCCCGGTGCGGAGCGCAAGCTGACCGGCAAGGAGGAAGCCCTGCTGGTGGCGACCGCATGCGCCAAGCCGCCCGCTGGCCGGAGGCGCTGGACGCTGGCGCTGCTGGCCGACGTGATGGTCAAGCTCACCGATCATGACAGCCTGTCGGGCGAGACCGTGCGCCGCCGGCTGGCCGATAATGACCTCAAGCCGTGGCGCAGGGACATGTGGTGCATTCCCCATGTCGATGGCGAATACGTCGCCCGCATGGAAGATGTGCTCGATCTCTACGCTGAAGCGCCTGATCCCGAGCGGCCGCTGGTCTGCTTCGACGAAACCCCCGTCCAGCTCATCGGCGAAGTGCGCCAGCCGATCCCACCCGAGCCGGGAAAGCGCGAGCGTTACGATTACGAGTACCGCCGCAACGGCACCGTCAATCTCTTTGTCGCCCTCGATCCGCATCGGGCCTGGCGTAACGTCAAAGTCACCGAACGGCGCACCGCCGTGGATTATGCTCACTGCATGCGCGAACTCGTCGATGTCCATTACCCCAAGGCCGCCTGCATCCGTGTCGTGCAGGACAATCTGTCGATCCATGCCCCCGGCGCCCTCTACCAGGCCTTTGCCCCCGCCGAGGCCCGCCGCATCCTGCGCCGCCTCGAGTTCCACTACACCCCGAAACACGCCAGTTGGCTCAATATGGTCGAGATCGAGATCGGCGTGCTCCAAGGGCAGTGTCTCGGCCGCCGGATCGACGATCCAAAACGCCTTAGAAACGAGATCGCAGCATGGGAGCGGCAGCGAAACAAAACTCGCGCCCGTATCAACTGGATGTTCACAACGGACAAAGCTCGCACCAAACTGGGGCGCGCCTATCCAGGCATACCCAAAGAGTCAAAATCACTGTGACGAGCTACTAGATCTTTTCCTTGCTGTAGACGCCATTACCTGAACTTTCCTAGTGTACGTTGGACCACATGGAGCAGTGATGTCGACCGCGTCAGAGAGACAGGAAGCATCGTCCCTACCCCTCGAAGCACCGCCCGAGACCTTCGATGCCGCCCCTCCTCCCGTGTTCCAACAGCTTTTGCCCATTAGGCAGAAGACACAGCGCTGATCTCGTTGATCCCACCGACCGTTCTGCAAGAGCGACCTTACTATAGCAATCTAGACATCGCGCCCTTTGCGGCGGCCGGCTTGGCCTATCGGACAAGCTGTCAGTGTCACTGCAGAAATCGCCCGTGCTACCATTCGTATCGCGCTCCAACCCCGACGGATGTCGAACCTTTCGCGTCGACATCCGATTCGACCCGAATGTGGCGCGTAACGTCCACATTGGCCGACACGCCGGACTGGCTGGCGCTCGCACCTGTCCGCACACCCACGCTCAGCCTGTCGCCGATGGCGCGCGACGCACCGACCATCGGGCCGCCAGCCCCGGCACCCACGTCCAGGCTGTCGACGCCGAGCGAGCGGCGCATGCGGTCCATCGTCCCCTCGCCGCCGCTCGCGAACTGTGCCGCCGCCTCTGCGAGTTGCAGCGCCTGCGACGTCGTCAGGCTGCCGGACGCCTTCTGGAATAGGATGCGCGACAGAATCTCGTCCTGCGGCAATTCCGGCTGTGACGTGAAGGCGAACACCGGCGCGGCCGCCGGCCCGGAGATGCCGACCTGCGCGGTGATGTCGGAGGCTGCGATCTCCGCCGCGAAGTCGAGCTCGGGGGCAAGATCGCCGTTGAAGGAGAGGATGCCCTTGGTGAAGGTCAACGTCTTTCCGAGCACCGCCAGCTTGCCCTGATATAGCGAGAAGGCGCCCTTCGGCACTGGAGCGTTGGTCGTACCGCCCACATGCACGGAGCCGCCGAGCTCCGCAGTCACCCCACGGCCGTGAATGAAGACGTGGTTCGGCGCCGAGACCGAAACGTCAAGCGCGGCATTGAACAAAGCCGCACGCCCCTTGCTGCCTTTCAAGGCTTCGGCCTTGCGCGCCGCCGCAAGGCGCGCGGCCGCCTGACCCGCGGCGTTCACGTGGTTGATGCCGTCGATTGGCTTCAGCGTCGACGGCAGGCGATCGGGAATATCGACGGCGACGTGGGTGAGGTCGATCCGGCCACTGATCCGTGGATCGCGCGCCAGGGCACCGCTGACGTCGATCGCGAGATTGGCCTGCGCGGTCGCAAGCGCACTGGCCGCGAGGGTCGCCCGTTGCCCACGGATCGAGACCGTCCCCGGGAAGCCTGCATCCGGGGCGACCCGCACCTGGCCGGAGCCCGACAATGTGCCGCCGTTGGGCGTCGCTGCGGTCAGTCGCTCGACGACGATACGGTCGCCTTCGGCGGAGACTTTCGCCTCGATGTCGTCGAAGCGTGTGCCGAGCAGGCTGTCGCGGAACGTGCCCGCGCTCAAGGTGGCGGCACCGCCGATCTGGGGCCTGGCGCGCGTGCCGCCCAAACGGGCATCGAGCACGACGGTGCCCGCAACGGTGCGGCCGGACGCCGATAGCGCCGCATTGGCGACGGCTGCATCGAGACGGCCTTTCGCGGTCAGCGCGATCGGGCCCGTGGCATCGAGTGGTACCGTACCCGAGGCGGTGATCGTGCCGGCTTTTCCCGCCGCGATCGTGGTGGCGAGACTGGCGCGGCTTCCCTCGAGGCGCCCATCCGCCGCGACGTCGATCGGCGGCAGGCCGGCGCTGCGGCTCTGCGGCGCGCTTAGCTGTTTGACAGATACCTTGTACTGGCCTGTCGGGGCGCTCGTCGAGCCGGCGATCACAGCCGAGGCGTCTAGCGTCCCGGCAAGGCCCAGGCCCGGCATCACGACATCGGCCTCGGGAAGCGGGATTGCGCTCGCGATGGCCTTGACGTTCAGCGTCTTGCCTACGCTGCCGTCGACCGTGAACCGACCGTTGCCGACGCCGAGCGCCAGATGCTCGATCAGCACGCTTCCGTCGTCGAGCGTGAAGCTCGCCGGCCCCTGCAACACGATCGCCCTGGCGCCGCGCCGCGCGGTGAAGCGGTTGAGCTCGAACCGCGTGCGATCCCTGGCCGTCAGCACGCCTCCAGCATCGAGATCGAAGCCAGCCGCCTTGGCCGACAGACCAATGATGCTCGTGCCAGCGTTTCCGCGCGCGGTCAGGGCGACGCTCGAGACAGCCTGGCCGGCAATCTCGGCGCCGGTGACCTTGGCGTCCGCGTTGAGCAACGGATGGCGGTAAAGATCGGCCGCATCGGCGCGCAGATCGAAACTGCGGATCGCGGCGCCGGCGGCGCGGACTGCCGCACCCTTGCCGGCGAGACGCACGGATTGCTGACCGCCATCGGCGGTTGCGGCAAGATCGAGCGAAGCGGAGCCGGCAAGGTCCATGAGGGCTAGCGGCGAGAGGTCGGCGAGCGAGCCGGCTGCGAAATGGAGTTCCCCGCGCGCGAGGCTTTGCGCGTCGACCGTCCCTGCCCCCTTCAGTGATACCGAGCCGATCGCGATGTCGACGGTCTTGGCGTCCCATCCGGCAACAGCCGATGCCGCTGCGTCGCCGCCTTGACGGCTCACTTGCACAATCCCGCGGGCCGGCTTGCCGTTGACCGAGCCGTCGAGCCTGGCATCGATCGTGCAGGGTCCCTTGACGTCATTGACGGTCGCGGCGAGTTCCAGATGCGGAATGGGACGGCGCATCGCGGTGGCGCGATCGACCGAAGCCGAGAACGACACGCCGGGACGCGCGAGCCCTCCGGTGAGGCCGACGTCGACAGCTGCCACACCGGTGAGGCGCGCATCGGCCGCGGCAAGATCGGGCAGACTGATACGCGCCGACAGATCGCTCGTCTCGCGGGTCACCGTTCCCTTGGCGCGAACCGCGACATGGGCACCGTCGAGCGAAACGTCCCGGACCATATAGATGTCGCGGCCGGTATCTGCGCCGACATCCGCCGCAAGCGAAACGCGCGGTCCCGTGAGCCCATCCAATGCGGCGAGTCCCGTCGCGATCTGCTCGCCGGTGCCGGACAATTTGGCGCCGAAGCGACCGTGCTCGCGGTCGGCGTCGAGATCGAGACCGAGCGCCACCGCGCCCTTGAGTTTCAACCCGGCGAGATCGCTGAAGCGGCCGAGGTCAGGCAGGTTTCCGGTCGCACGGCCATGCAGCCGATCGGGGCTGACATCGCCGGCATAGGTGGCGTGGACCGTGGGCGTGCCGATCTCCAACCGCTCGATGGTGGCGTGGCCGCCCAGATCGGTGCTGCCGCGGAGCAAGAGCGAAGCGGCGTTGCCGATGGCTGCTGCGAGACCGGGATCGCGCGGCGCGATGCCGGAGGCCCGCAAATTCGCATCTAGCACGATATGCGTTGCCAGGTCGCTCGCCTCTGAGTGAGGAATCGCCGTGAGCGAGGCGTCGAGCGAATCGATATCTCCATCCGGCAGGCGGGCGCCTGACAGCGCCAGCTTGGCCCTGAGCGTCGGGGCCTTGATCGGTCCGTTGGCCCGACTGTCGAAAACCAGGCTGCGGATCGAACCCTGGTCTGTTTCCGTGACATCGCCATTGCTCGGCAGGGCGCGGATCGAGGCCGAGAAATCCATGACTTTGTCGGCACCGAGCAGGCCCTTCACATCGAGCCGGGCGAGGCGACTCGTGAGCGCCAGCCCATCCAGCACGACGCTGCCGTCGTCGCCGAAATGCGTCGTGCTGTCGAGATTTGTCTCGCCGGCAAAGACGGGCGCGGCAACCGACGGCAGCAGCGGCCCGAGATGGCTCGACAGACGGGTTGCAAGGACCCGGCCTGCCCCGTTGCGGTCGAGCGTGATCGCACCGGTCGCATCGATGGTGGGACCGGCCTGAAACTTCAGAGCACCGCCGAAGCTGTCGAGCGTGCCCTTGCCACCCAGCGCGAACGTGACGGGCGGCTCGCCCGGCAGATGACCGATTTTGGACATCAGTCCGTGGGCGGGCTCGTCGAGCATGACGTCGAGGGTCAACGCGTTTCCATGCGGCACAAAGGCGAGCGCGGCCTTGAAGCGGCCCGGGAAATCGTTGCGGGTCGCATCGAGATTGAAAACGAGGCCCTCCGAGGGCGAGCCCAGTTCGGTGTTGCCGGTCGCCTTCACGCTGAGCGCTTCGCCGAGAATGGACTGGCCCAGCACCAGCGCATGCAGGTCGAAAGCCTTCACCTGCACCTTCACGGGAATGTCCGGCAGAATCGGCTGGTCGGACGCCGCGGCGGGCTCGTCTGATGGCAGCGGCTTTCGCTTGATATCGAGCGTGCCGATCTCGAGCCGATCGATCTCCAGCCGCCCCATCAGCAGCGCGGTGCGGCGCCAGACGAAACGGGCCTTGTCGAGGGTCAGCCAAACTCCGTCCTTGTCGGTGATGCTGACGTCGCGCACCGTGGCATCCGATGACAGCACGCCGTCGACGGCGCCGATATGGACCTGGGTCGCGGGGGTTGAAAGCGTTCGCGAGACGAGGCCCGCGAGCATGTCCTGCTGGTTCGCGTCGGACATGCCGGCCATTCCGTAGAAGACGATGCCGAGCACAGCGACAGAGACGACCCCGAGCGCCGCGATGGCAAAACCGATGACCAGCGCACGGCGCGCGCGCATCAGAAGGCTTGCCCTATGCTGACATAGATCGCGTACCGGCTGTCGCCCGGTCGCGGATTGAGCGGGGTCGCGACATCGAGACGGATCGGGCCCACCGGCGTGAGATAACGCAGGCCGAGCCCCGCCCCGTAGCCGACATAGTCGCTGAAGCCCGGCAGCGACGAGTGCGACACCGAGCCGAAGTCCAGGAACGGCACGAGGCCGATGGTCGGCGTGATCCTGACGCGCACTTCTGCAGAACCTTCGATCAGGCTGCTGCCACCGGTGATCTGACCGAACATCATCGGCGAGATGGTATTGAAGCCGTAGCCGCGCACGGATCCGCCGCCGCCAGCGAAGAAACGATGCGAATCCGGAATGTCGGCCAGCGGCGCGCCCGCGAGCGAGCCCGCGGCCAGCCGGCCCGCGAGCACGTAGTCGGCCTGCTCGTCGAGTGCGTAATAGGCCGAAGCCGAGACGCGGCCCTCGAACAGATCGATCGTGGAGCCCATCAGCTTCGGATAGGCATTGACGGTCGCAGCAAGCCGCACACCGCGCGTGGGATCGAGCGGATTGTCTGTCGTGTCGTAACGGCCGGTCGCGGTGAAGCCGACGAGCGTCGCATCGACTCGGCCCAGCACGTCCTGCGATTTCGATTGCTCGACCTGAAAGCCGCCTTGCAGCGAAGCGGTCTCCGAAAAGCGATGCACCACGCCGATCGTGCCGCGCACCGTGTCGTCGGTATAACCACCGAGCTCGTTGTTGCCGACGCGCTCGCGGAAGGCGGTGGCTTCGATCAAGAGGTCGTTGGGGGTGCCGAACAGGCCCGGCTTGATGAACGTTCCCGTGAATCGCGCGCCGAAGTCTGAAGCGTGGAGATTGCTGAAACCGTTGAAGGACGTTCCATCGACCCGCTGCAAGAGGGAGGCGGACGCCTCGAGCCGCAAGCGCTCGCCGCCGCCGAATATGTTCCGATCCTCGTAGTAGCCCGAAATGCCGGGACCATCGACCGTCGAATACTTCGCCGAGAGACCGACCGCGTGCCGGGGGCGATCCGTCACATCGATGAAGACCGGCAGGTTGCCGTTGGCGTCGAGCTTGTCGGCCTCGCGGATGCGAATGCCACCGATGGCGGGCATCTTGGCGATGGAGGTCTTGGTCAGCGCCAGCCGCTCGGGAGAATAAGGCTCGCCTTCCTTGAGATAAACATGGGTCGCCACCACCCGCGGGTCGACAGCACCGTCGCCCGAGATGGTGACGGCGCCGATGCCGGCCTTGGGCCCGGGTTCGACCCGCATACGAAGATCCATCGCGCCAGCTGCGTGATCGACCGTTGCCTTGACGTCGGCGATCTTCGCCAACGGATGTCCGCTGCTGCGGAACCAGTCGACGAGTTTAAGCTGCGCGGTGCGGAGATCAGCCGAAACAGCCGGATCTCCCGGCTTCAGCCCGAAGGCGCGGCGCGGCAGCCCCTGCGGCGTCTGGTCGTGCGGATAGTCGACGTCAATGGTGCGCAGCTTGAACAGCCGACCGAGCCGCGCGGTGACCTTGATCGGAACGACGGCCTTGTTGCGAAGTGCGTCGGCCCGATCGGCCGCGGCGGCAAATCCGGCCTCGTCCAGCGGCGAGACGGGAACTCCGTCGATGGCCACATCGACTTCCGCGTTGTAGCGACCAAGGCCCCAAAGCGTGTCGAGCAGCGGGTTGATGTCGGCCTGAAGGCGACGCGCGAGACCGTCTCCGTCCGGTGGCGGTTCCTGTCGGAGCCGATAGGTAGCGGAGGCGTCACGCAAGGCCTGTTCGGCATCGCTATCCTCCTTGCCGTCCTCCGTCCTGGCCTCGATCACCAGACGATAGGACAATGTGGTGGTGCTGACCGGCGGTGGGTCGTCTGAACCGAGCAGGCCAAAGAAGTCGAACGCGTGAGCCGACCCGCTCAGCGAGCAGGAGACGATCGCTGCGACGGCAAAACCAATACGCAACCCTCGTCCGCCTCGCGCTGGCCGCCCCGGCGACCGGACCAGGAATCGTAGCGCGGCACCAAAGGAACCTTGCGCCGCGCTAATGGGCGTTGCGAGACGGCAGACAAATGCCGGAGCAAGTGTCGTCGTGGAGATAACGTCGACTGGGAAGAGACGCCGTATAGCTTGCCAACGCCGCATTAAGCCAGCAATGGATCTCACGTCCGGCTTGTAGCCTGCAAATGGCAAGCGCCACCCCGCGGCAAAAGTTGGCCGCCCGCAGGCAGCAAACGGAAGTCATTGACATCCGGCACGACGACGACCGGTAGAACGTGGTCCGGTCAAAAACTTTGATGATCGTTCCGGCACTTTCACATTCGAGCTTTTTGTCGTCTGAGAAGTGCAGTTACGAATTCTGTGCTCCCGTTTCGATGTCACGCAGATGCCTCATGCATTAGATCGAAGCCGATCAGAAGGGCGAGCTAAGCATGACACACCGGAGCATAGATCCGAATCTCAACGATCCGAGCTGACAGAAAATATCCACGTCTCTGCAGCGCATCTCCAGCAGGAATGAGCGATGACTTCCGCAAGGAACGTCAGGGCACGGGTCGAGCGGCGAGTTTGGCAAGGCGCGCCAGCGCGGCACCGAAACCCTTCATCGAAAGCTCAAAGTCGACCGGATTGCCGCCATCGTAAGTAACCATGCGAACCACAACCTTCTGCTGAGTGCCGAGGACCTTGACCTCATCGGCGTTGAATTCTGTAGTCGCTAAGCACCCGTTCGGCAGGCAGGTCAGCAGCTCGATCTTTCTGAAGTCTTTGTTGCCGACCTTGAGGGTAACACCCTCCGACAACTTGATCCCGAAGGCTGCGGTGATCGTTCCCGCCAGAGACCCGGCCTTGGCAGCGGGACGAAGCAGTATCGACAATACCTTCTGGTTCGTCGCGTCTTGGAAGAGCTCCGCACTGATCTGGCATTGCCTGTCGGCATTGCGCGCATCACAGCGGAAGGCCCAGGCATCGTAGGTTTCCATGATCGTCGTAGGCTGGCTGGTCGTCTCCTGGGCCAAGATCTGGTTCGAAGGCGATGCGCCGATGAAAAGGATCCCGGCGAACAAAGCTGCCAGGAGCAAAACGGAAGTTCGGACCACGGAGTACTTTCGTGAGGGGAGAAGTTGACGCGCGCACTGACGGAGCGGACGCGTCCGACTCGCGCGGGCGATCCTGTGTGCAGTCACCATCTGTACCTGGCCCCAGCAATGCCGCGATTGCCGTAGCTGCTGCCGAAGTTGCCGAGGCTCGTGGAGGCGGCGACCTCGCCATAGAGGGAGTATTTGTTGTCCCCCCAATCATAGGTTCCGCCCAACCCGAGCTCCCCGGTCGAGGAGGCGTTGCGGCTGACAAACCACGTCTCGGCCACGCTCACCCGGGTCCCCCCCAGGAACTCGGCATAGAGATTGGCGATGCCATAGAGCTTGAGGCGTTCGGCGTTGCCATGCGCGTCCTTCCACGCCTTCTCCCAGCCGGCCGAGATGCCGAACCGGGCACGGAGGCTGTCGCCCTTGTCGGGCGAGACCCTCGCCCCGAACCGGTCGGTAAAGCCATCGAATGTCACGGAGGAATAGATCAGCTGCGCCTGCGGCGTGACCGTCCAGCTCCTGGCGATGTGCAGGTCTTGGCCCATCTCGAGCGAGAACGCGTAACCGAAGCCGGTGTTGTTGTGGGCGATGAGGCCGGCCTGATCGGACCACAGATTGCTGTTGAACCAGGTCGCCCGTCCCTGGGCATCGACATAGAAGCCATGGCGGCCATACCAGGTCAGGGTCGGACCGATGCCATAGGCATCGGCATTGATGGAGCCGTCGGCGTGCGGCGAGACCAGCCTGGCGCTGGCATTGCCGTACTGGCCAGTCACGCCGAGGATCAGGCGATCGCCAAAGGTGGATTCATAAAGAAGCCCATCGACGCCTGCCTGAACCTGCCATTGGTCCACGTCGCGGTTCACGCTCGCCGTCGAGAGGGCTGGCTGGACATGATCATGGCGTCCCTCCGTGCGGAGCCAGAAGCCACCCCCCTCGATGGTGGGGTCCTTCTCGCAACCGAACGGACGGGCCGTCCGATCGGAGGCGTCGGCCGCGTCTCTTCTTTCCCGGTCGTCGCACCAGTAACGATTGCCCACCCGCTGCTGCAGCGTTGGCAGGCCAATCAGGCCGAGCAGCACCTGCGGATAGGCCTCAGCCACCGGCACTGTCGGCTGGTAGAGGGGCTGGTACGCCGCTGCTGGAGGCACTGTTGGCGCGGGAGGCACTGTCGGCGGCGTGGGAGGCGGGACTGGCTGGGGGGGCGGGACTGGATTGGGCGGAACGAGTTGCGAGCGCAGGTACCAGTTGCCATCCGCCGCACTGCCGCCGACGCCACCGTGGAAAAGCGTGTAGCCATAGGCCCCGGCGACCACGGCCGGCCGGCCGTCCTTGGTCGTGTACTGCCCGTTGAGCACAAAGACGTCGGGCGCGGACGCGGTTTTGTTCAGGACATCGACGAGCATGATGCCATTGCCTAGCGTGGGCGCGCCCGCGCCGCCGGCGTTGGCGACGCTGATCCGAGTCGCGCCACCGGAGCCAAGGCGCGTCGAATCCACGACGAGCACGTCGCTCAGGCTCTGAGGGCCGCCGGCGTTCAGGACGGTGTCTAGTCTCAGACCACCGCCGTCGGAGATGAAGACGCCGCCCCCGTCAGTACCGGGATGGGTGCCGCCGGTGATCACGAGCACGTCGCCGGCGATCGGGCGCCCCGCTCCGGTGTCGGCCCCCTGGAGCGTGATGATCCCGCGGTTGTCGAACGCCCTGACGCCCAGCAGCTGGCCCTGGGCGACGCCGTTTTGCGTCGTCGGCAGCAGGCTGCCGGCCGGCTGGTAGGCCCCGGTATTGTCGACGCTCTGCGGCCGGTCGACATAGAGCAGCCGCAGGACGCCATTGGCGTTGTTGTTGAAGTCGCCATTGATCTGCGAGACGGCGACATGCTGCACGCCGTTGACATAGTCGCGCGTGTCGAAGGAATTGGGCGAGTTGTTGTTGAAGACGTTGTTGCTGCCCAGCAGCGTGACGTAGCCGATGATGGTGCCATCGTTGTTGATGGTGGTGGTGCCGGAGCGGCTGAGGATGGCCAGGTCGCTGGCGCCGCTGATCCGGCCGCCCGCCTGGTTGTTGATGATTGTCCCGTTGGTGGCGCGCACATCGACCACGGCGGCGGTCAGGCTCGAGGTCGTCGCGTTGCCGGAATTGTTGACGGTCGCCCGTAACGCACCGTCGACCTGCATGGCGCTGCCGGCGGTGCCCGTGGTGGCGCCGGCGGTGGTGATGGTCACGGTGCCGGCGGGGGCGCTGCCGCGAATGCCGGTGGCACCGGTGACGGTGCCGTTGGATGTGACGACGACGTTGCCGCGGTTCGAGACGGCGTTGATGCCGACACCCCGTTGCGAGACGATCGTTGTCCCGGCGCCTGCCGTGACCACGGCATTGCCGGTGCCGGCGGTGGTGGCGTTGAGACCGTTGCCGCCCGTGCCCGTTGTCGTCACGGAGCCGCCCGTCATGCTGATGGTGGCGTTTTGCCCGTTCGCCGCATTGGTGATGGTGGCGAAGGCGCCGTGGCCGTTGCTTCCCTGCGCGGTGACGCTCCCTCCCGAGATCGTCACCAGCGCCCCGCCGAGGCCGGCGTTGTAAGCATAGAGGCCGACGGCGTCGGCGCCCCCTGTCGTGACCGTCGCGTGGTCCGCCAGAGTGACCGTCGCGTCAGCTGAGCTTGCGGTATTAAAGACTTGGGCGAGCGCACCGTGTGACCCGGCCGCTGTCGTGTCGACGCGGCTATTGCCCGAGACGGCAACGGTCGCAGCACCTCTGCCTTGGTTGAGCGCAAAGAGGCCAATTGCACCGGCGGTGACTGTGCCGCCCGTCATCGTCACTCGTGCATCGCGCGCATTCGCACCGTTGGTAATCCAGGCTAGAAGCCCTCTTTGTCCCGCAGTTACCGTCCCACCGTTCATCGTTACTGTGGCAGCGCCACTACCCGCCTGCCAAGCGAGCAAACCCACCTGCCCCGCCCTGACCGAGCCACCCGTCATGATGACCGACATGTCCCCCTTTCCCGCTCCCGCCAATTGATTGCCCGCCCACAGACCGTGCTTGCCGGCAACGATCGTACCGTTGTCGAGGATCACCGTTGAATTGCCGTTGCCGAAGTCGAAGGCAATGACATCACTGTTGTACGGATTGGTAATCGTCCCGACGGTTTTGATGTCGACGACGATATTGTCGTATCCGTCATTCTGGACCACGCCGTTCGGCTGAGATGAAGGCCCGACGACCATGCCCGGGTTGACGATGACGAGCGTCAGGTTATTGGCGAGAGGCCAGAATCCCCAACCCAGACCGCCATAGTAGATGCCACCAGGATAGGAGGCGCCTCCACAGGTGATCGTGGCCGGGTTCGAGGTCGGATGACCGCACTCGTACTGTGCCAACGTCTCGCCGCTGCTTATAGCCAGCAACATGGTGGCCAGCGCAGCAGGCAAGGCTGCGCCGACAGACCGATGGCAGAACTGCAACAGTGCGATCGAGAAGGGGCGATGAATCGATAATTTGTTCCGCATCAATAAAGATGAGCACGCCCTCATTCAAAATGATGCTTATAATCGGTCAGTCCTTGTTGAAATCGGTCAAGATTTTTGATCGGGCGCCGCTGGCAGCGGCCGCGTCCCGGCCTCCTCTGTCGGGGCGCAAAGATTGGCAAGGCCGGCCTCAACAGAACGGCGCTTCATCCGAGCTCTGTCAGTCAACGTCTTATTTGCGCCGCCGCTTGTAGACCGAGGGTGTCGCGTCAAGGGCGCTTGAAGACCGTCGTTAAATGGGCGTACTCGAAAAACCCGCAACAAATTGCGATCTGACATACGCGTCCGGCGTAGGTCGCGGGCTGGTTGGATTATTTGGGCGGCCAGCGCTTGAGCAGTTCCGGACTTTCTTTGTACATGCGGACGATTTTGATCAGGTTTTCGATACCGAAGACGGTGAACGCCCGGACGCCGTCATCTCGGACGCGATGGACCCAGCTGGCGCAGGACGAGGGCGAGTTCGCCAAGGTGAAGGCCAACCCGGAGCTGATCCCCAGCCTGGTCGACGAAGCGATCCGCTGGATGACGCCGGTGAAGCATTTCATGCGCTCGGCCACCGCGGATACCGAGCTCGGCGGCCGCAAGATCGCCAAGGGCGCCGTCGTGGTGCTACCGGCGCAGACGGTAAGCATTAGTAGCCCCAGCACCAGTGTCGGCATCGCGCTCCCGCGTCAAGACGCGAAGCCGAGCGCCTTCGCCGTAGCGAAAAGATTGGCTCGTGAAGAGCGCGATTTTGTTGAAACATTCAAGTGATCTCACGCACGGGTTCATCGCGATTTTGGCGGGCCACGCGCCAATAATCCGTGTTAGCGGGATAAGAAGATCAACCTTTCCTAGGGCGCCACGAACACGCCTTCGCTCAGAGAAACAGCTACATTGCCACGGCGACTAGGCCTTGAGCCAAAGCAATTTCAACAACCCCTCCTGCAAAACCGCGCTTGTGGCATTTTCTGCCATCTCCTGCTCTTGCAGGTCCCCGCAACCACTTCTGTCATAACTCACTCACCGTCCCGGTCTAACCATCGGGGCGGTGTTTGCGTTTGCGCCGGCTTGAATGCCTAGAGACCACCAGGGCGGTCATGGCTGCACCCCCGCTGAACCTGAGTTCAGTCAAGACCTGGGCAGGCCTATTTTAGAGGTTTGAGGCGCGCCCCGCCATTCGAGTTACAGCTGTTCCTCGGCTCAACACTTCGTCCCCTCCCGCCCGGCAGAAGCCGAATTCGGCAGGCAAATACCTGCTGCAACCACGATCAAACGGCCTTAAGTTCCATGCGTGCTGCGAGGAGGCTAGCTAGAGCCAAGCTTGATATTGCCACTACATGGATTCCGCCGTCGTAGTAGAACAGCATCGTATGAGCCCACCAGGCTCCCAATGCACCACCTGCCATCTGCATCGCGCTGAATAGCGACGAAGCAGTGCCACTGAGCTCTGCGGAGTCGCTCATTGTGCGCGCGATGATCACCGGCAGGACCACACCTTGAAGCACCGCATAAGCTGCCATGCAGATCACGTTGCCGGGGGAGAGGACTTGCCCATTGGCGAGCCACCACAGCGAGAACAAGGCGCACAGCATTTGGGCCGTGAGCGGAAGCAGAATCCTGCTACCTTGCACCATCCTCGGCCATCTTCTGACCACGAGCGCTCCGAGAATGAAGAAGGGGGTTAGAAGACTGAGAGCGATGCCAAACCTGATTGGCTCATAAAGATCGAGCCTCTTGGCCAAGTCCGGAGCATTTGCCATGTAGGCGCCAAAAGCCATGCAATAGACGCCGCCCAGCGCCGCGCCCCAGACCACGGTGTGCGTCTTGAAACAAGTCGCAAACGCATCCCTGACACGAATCGAACTTGGAATAACGCGGTCGCGGCGAATCCCGGAGTAGGAGAGTGCAAGCAAAAACAGGGTGACCAGAAGTGTAAGGACAAAGGGAGCCCGCCATCCCCAGGCGCTGGCGAGTGCTCCGCCGGCAAGCGGGGTCAGTATGGGCGCGACTGAGATCCAGACCGAACACAAAGCTACCGCTCTGGTCAACTCATCGCCGTCAAACCAGTCCCGCAGGATCGACCGCGAATTGATCAAGCATGCTGAAAAGCCGAGCGCCTGAAGGGCTCGTCCGCACACCAGCACTTGCCAGGTCGTGGCGAAGATGCAGAGTAATGTTCCAGCCGTACCGAGAAGAGCTCCCCATAACACGGTCTGAAAGCGGCCCGAGCGATCGCTTGCGGCTCCCCAAGTTAATTGCCCAACTGCCGAGAACAGCAGATACGTGGATATGGCCACAGCGCCCTGGTCGGATGGGAACAGATACGAAAAGAGCGGGACGGCCGGCACGCATATGTACGCAGCCAACTGAGAAAACGAGGCGAAGAATACCGAGCAACCGAGTATCCAGCCGTAGGACGTCGATGTGCGGGGTAACTTCGCTACGATGGTCTTTTCATCAGGTATGTGCGCAGGATTGACTTGATAGGGCATGCCCATACGTCACCGCGCCGGTGCGTCGAACGTCGCGTCCAGAAGTTTCGCAAAATACGGGAATCTTGCAACGATCCGCCACGTGATGGTCGACAGCACCAGCGACCCCTTCGGGAACATCGATTTGATGACCGCGAAGACCTTTCCGTAGGGCATGCTCGTTCGGAAGCGTCCGGCGAGGATGGCTTCGATGACCCGTGAGGCCGCGGCGTCTTCCGACATCATCGGAAAATTGCGCAGCTTGATATTCCGGCTAGTCATTGGCGACTTGACCAAAGGAAGATGGAGAATCCCAAAGAGAATACCTTTCCCGAGCAACTCCGCCCGCAACGCCGTAAAAAACTGATCGAGAGCCGTCTTGCTCGCGGAATAGCTCGCGTATTCTGCTACATCCATCTCGGAAGAAATCGAGGAAAGCGCGACAACATGGCCACCGCCTCGCTCGATCATGCCGGGCAATAGCGATCGCAGGAGAGTTACGGCCGACAGAAAATTGACTTGCGTCATTCGCTTGGTCTCTTCGGCTTGTGCGGACATCTTGAGGAATTCCCTGGCTACTGAAAGGCCCGCGGCGTGAATGAAGACGTCGGGAATCCACTTGCCGCGGGAGAGCTCCGTCAGCGCCTCCGAGATCGCGACATCGTTCAGGAGATCGCATTCAATGAAACGCAACCTTTCGGCTCCCGGACTCCCGAGGCTCGCGCGAAGTTTCTCGAACGCATCGCGGTTCCTCGCCAGCACGACGATGTTGGCCTTCCGCCGAACCAACTTTCGAGCGATGGCCTTTCCGATTCCCGAAGTACCTCCCGTGAGGAGGACATTTTTGTTCTCAAAATGCGTGGTCGTCTGGTGCCGGCGTTGAATGGTGCGGCCCGCTTGCCATGCCCGCCACAGCCTCGGCGCGTAATCAGGCAGCTCCGGCGAGGCGATCCCCATAGAGCAGAGACGCCGGGAGGTCTCTTTGTTGACAAACTGAGTGGGCTGCCTCAGCTCCTTGAGCAGGTTCGTCGGGACATCCAGTTCACCCAACGCGTCCAGGAGCTCGTTCTTAAGCCTATCCAATACTCGGTCGTGCCGCGTGAACTCGCTAAGCCACGTCAGAATGTGGGAAGAGCCAGTCGGCACCACGAATCCATCATGGTCGGCGGACTTGATAAAAATTTCTAGGATGTCATCTACGCTGTAGCTCGTGTCTTCAAAAACATGATGCACGGCCAGGCCCGTATTGGCTTGCGCAACCAGCGAGGCGATCACCCGGGCGGCGTGGTCCACTGGGCAGATGGGTATGTTTGCCCAACCGATTGACGGAAGGGGCATTCCTGATGGCAAGTACCTGAGTGCACCATTCAGGGCCGGAAAGAACTTATAGATGCCGTCGGCCTTGAAGTAGCTGCCGGTCTGCGTATCTCCAACCAGCACACCCAGACGAAAGATATTCGCCGCAGGGAATTGCGCTTCGCGGATCAAGCCTTCCGCCTGATGCTTCGTCCTTCCGTAGTTGTTGCTCCACTTCTTGGCTTCCCGGAAGTGCGATTCTGTCCAGACGCCGGGATACTCCCCCGCCACAGCGATTGTGCTGATGAGATTGAAGGACGCCGCGCCTATGCGCCGCGCCAACGCAATGGCATTGGCCGTACCGGTGACGTTTGTGTCGAAGCACTTGTTCCAATCATCCTGGTCGAGGTCGTAGTGCGCGGCACAGTGAATGACGTGAATCTCACAATCACGAAACTCCCGAAACGCCTCCATCGGGACACCACAATGGTCCGCTTGCAACTGCGTGGAGAGAACCGTGAGATGCGCGGGCACCACATTCCGGGAACGCAGCCACGCTAGCACAGATTCCGGCTCCGAGTTGCCAACAAGCGCAAAGATATGCCGCGCAGGGGTGCGGCACGCCAGCTCGAGCAAAAGCTGCTTCCCGAGAAAACCAGACGCTCCCGTGACCACAAACACACGCTTCATTTGATCTACTCGGCGTAGGAGATGTTCGCGAAGATCTGATCGAGGATGCGCCGCATCGTATAGTCTTCTTGCAGAACCTTCAGGACCTCGACATAGAGCCCCTCGGTACGGCGCACCAGTTCTGATTTGGCGGCCGGCTCCAAGGCGCGAGTCTCGACCAGTTGCCGGCGAAGCGCGTGAAGCAGCGCGAGCTGTTGTTCTTCACCCGAGCGCTGATTAATCCAATTCAGAACGAAGCGGCGGCTTTGCGAGGTGAAACCTCGTGCGGCGGCCAGGGCGAGGCATGCATGCTCGATGATGTCGCGGCAGATAAATTCAACCAACCCATAAACGGCAGGATCGGACGATTTAGCGTCCTCGAGCGATTCCCTCGCGAGGATGATGCGCTTGATCGCCAGGTAGAGCGGAAGGGATTGGACGCGGAAATCGTTCCGGAATTCATCGATCACGGCCTCGCCTTCGACGACGATCCCTGTCCGCAGCCGATGTAGGAACCGCAGGCTGTAATTGTCGATCATCGGCATCTTCGTCATGCCTCGCCCTAAGGCAGCATCCGCGGCAATCTTGTCCAGAGACTTGGCGACGTGGTCGTAGTCTTCTCGCAAGACCACTTCGACGTTGATCTCAACGCCGTCGAGATAGACCAGCGTTTCCAACGATTTTCCGGATTCAATCCGAAGGTTGTCGCTCAGATCGACCTCATCTCGAGAGACGTAGCTCAAGACCAACAGGTCAATATCGGACGACGTAGTGGCGTAACCCTCGGCCACGGATCCCACCAACAAGATGCCGACGTCGTCTATCGAACCCGTCAATTGGCGGGAGACTTTCTCTAGGCTGAAGCCCTTCTTCTGGAATAGCTCAAGAAGGTTATCCGAATGCCGAAGCTCATTGATGAAGCTTTCGGTCCGCGCTGTGTCTTTCATTGCTGCAACTCCTTCGGGGTTCACCAAGCGCGCCGGGCTCGACCAATCCCGCATGTCACCTCTAGGCTTCGTTCTGTGAAGAGACGACTTGGTCGGCCGCCCGCGCCTTACGAAATGGACTAGATCAGGTTCATGGCACTAAGCGTTCTCGCAAGGCTTGGAATTGGCCATGGCCGCGATGTCGCAACAAAGACAGACCGTTTCATGTCGGGCCGAAACGCGGCTTTGTGCGCTGATATTCCCGAAAGATTGTAGATGTGGCTGCCTAGCTTGGCTCCAGCAAGGAGCGCAATGGCGAGGTAAATATTCTCTGACTTGCCATCTCTCATCGAACCCATGTCCGGGCATAAGCCCAGCGAGAACAAGTCGACTTTCTCCCGCTTGAGCTGGGCGATGATATGCGCATGAATTGCGTAGTCGGCGTTCTTCGGAGAGGTTGCGACGCCGCGGTTAATATTGGAATGGTAACCAAGAAGGGCGCCATCCTTCCACATTTCATCTATCGTGATGAAATGTACCATCTCAGAGCGGCTGTCGCGCATCGCAAAGACCCGCTGCCCCATATTGGCTCGTAATAGCGGTTGGGTAATCAGCCGATTTTCGGGCCGCGATAATGACTTACGTGAGAGCCAGTCTTGCGAGACGCTGTCGACTTCCAGCCACGCGCCGGAAGCCGGATCGACTTCTTCAATGGAATAGCCGTTGGTCTCGCATCTCCGGATGGCATTGCGGATATTCTGTTTTTTGGGCCCGGCGAGTTCGTAGGTGGTGAGGTCAACAAGGGCCTCCCATCCGATACAGTTGGTATAGAAGCCGTGAGCCTTCAGAACCTTCGCGAACACCTCCCCCACGTTGAGGAAGATCACATCCTCTGACTGATTCAGAAATTCAATGAGGATACGCTCCCAGCATTCGACATCAGCTAGTGGCTCCCCCAAAACTAAGCGGGTCGAGCTACCGTAAGATTTATGTTCGTCGTAACAAAGGCCGCCGTGTTCATCCCCATAGAACCTGAGCCGGGGCTGGGCCAACGAGCACGCAAGCGAAAAATCGCCGTACTTCCGCACGAGCCCACCAAGAGTTCCGCCGCGATCTTCCATGGCCTCTCCTTTAAGAAACCCTTGCTCGCCAGAGCCGGTGGTGATCCACAATCTGCGCGGAAGCGCTCGCCAAGGCTTCCAACTGACGAATATTCTGATTGACGCGCCCTGAATCGAAGCCTGCGGAGACAAAGGTCTGTATCATCCTCGCGTGAGCTTCACCCGGCTCCTTCTTGGGTAGCTCGAACTCCAACGCCTTGCCGTCAACTATTCCGTAGATGTGCGGGCGAGCGGGGCCGTTTCGCGACATCCCAAAGATGGTGCGCAAATCCAACTCAAAACCCTGACCTGCGACCGCCAAACGAACCTCGTCGTGCGCAACATTGGCCTGCCAAGCTGTCTTCATCGCAACATCTGCGCCTGCCGCCGTCCTGAACTTCAGCTCGGCAGCAACATCGACGTCGACCAAACCCGACGAATGCCCCAACTGGCTCCCGTACCAGGACGCAAACTTGCCTTGGGCACCGTCGGCCGACGCAAGGAAGGAGAATTTCGCGTTCGTGAGCGTCATCTTGGGATAGTCGAGTAGCGCCAGGATGCATTCCAGCAAGTGCCAGCCGAGATCTACGGAAGACCCTGCTACGGCATGCTGCGATTCTGTCAGCCAACGCGAGGAGGGAATGCCGTTACCACGAATCCAGTGCGCCGCGACTGACTGGATGCGAGCGGCGCCGTGGCCATGGACCAAGCGCTTGAATTCCTCAAAGTGGGGATCAAAAATTGACGCGCAGCTACGCAGAAGCTGGGAACGTGACGCCGTTGAGGTCACTCCAAGCCGCGATGCCTCGTCGCATGAAAAGCAAACGGGCTTTTCGATGACTGTGGACACACCCCTGCTCAAGAGAGCGTGCGCGTGTTCAACATGCATGGCGTTGGGGGAGGCGACGATCGCGATGTCGACATCGTCTGGCTCGAGTTCATCCAGGCCGTGGACGGTCCGGAGCGAAGCGGAACGCTCGCCTTGATTGGCTGCGAACGGATCAATGCAGCAGAAGCGTGATACTCCCGCACGCTGAAGGTTGGGTAACCAGATGTCGGTTACCACCCACCCTCGACCTATGAAGACCACGCTGCGCGTCATGTTGAAACCAGCGCTTCCCGGACGACAATTGCGACGGTATCGGCAAAGCGCTCGATCAGATCCGGCGAGGCCAGGAACATCCGGTGATGGAGACAGAAGCCGGTTTCGGCGATCCGAATGGCATTCTGGCAACGTTTTGCTAAACCCTCTGGCGACGCGCCCGGCTCCGCCTGCTGCCAATACGACTTCAAGGTGAAGAGGGGAGGATAGAGCCGGTTGGCGGGGATACCGAGCGCCTGGAGATCGTGAACCACCCTGTCTCTCAATTCCGCCCCCGGCAGATCCGTTTGGAGCCGCGCCTGGACGAGATACTCGGAGCATTCGCTGCCTTCGCCAGCGGATTTCTGGAATACGAGCGGCTCGCATCGTTCAAGGCGCTTGCGAAATCGCGCAGCGTTATCGCGCCGGATGCGGCTTTGCTCTTGGAAGCGCTTGAATTGCCCGGCGAGCACGGCGGCAGAAAATTCATTCATGCGGGTAGTTCGATCCGATCTCACGATGATCGTAGCCAGTCTCCCCCAGTCCGCGACCGCAATTGTGTACGAGCTGCGCGCGTTTGTAGGCCTCGTCGGAGGCAAAAATTACCGCGCCGCCTTCACCTGCCGGCAGCAGCTTTGAGTTCTGGAAGCTGTAACAAACCGCCTCGCCATACGCGGAGACTGACGAGCCACCAAAGCGAATGCCCGGTCCATGCGCCGAGTCCTGAATCGTGACAGCACCAAGATCCCGGGCGCTCTTGCCGTGCGCCTCAAGGTCCGCAGGAATTCCCGCATAGTGGACTGGCATCACCGCGCCGATTGGAATTTCTGCGGGGATGTCTCGCCATTCCGTTGAAAGCGTCCATGTGTCGGGGTCCACATCCGCCACAACGGGATAAGCCCCATGCCTTTGGATGCTTGACATGGACGAATTAAAGGTTAGCGCTGGTACGACTACGCCGCAGCCGCGCGGCACCCCCGTCGCTGTCAACGCGAGTTCAAGGGCATGCGTGCCGCTGGAGACAGCAACAACATTCCGCGCGCCCTCGAGTGCGGCAAGCTGTTTTTCGACCTCAACAACAAATCGCCCTTCGTTGCGCCACCACTTCCCACTACTCAATACCTCGTTGAGGGCGCTCTTCTCATCCGAACCGAAGCGTGGCCATTCGATATTGTCGAATTTCATGCGATCCTCACTGCGGCTGGAAGGCCATCTTGTTGTAGGATGGACAGTTGGAAAACGAGCCCCATAAGCGGCTCGCTTGCGTCGATAGTTCTATGGGCTAGGCGGTAGATGGCCTCCCGCCGCTTCAGCAACTCGCGCGCCTGTTGCTCAAGGGAGGTTGCTGAGAACATCACGCGATCGCCACTCATTAGCCGCTCGATCAGGATCTTGTGCTCGCATTCGAGGTAGACGCATAGATGCTTCGAAAGGAGGAGATGCCTGCCAGCTTCCCATGCGCCGCCGCCAAGAGCGAGAATACCTTCCTGCCTAGAAGAAAGTTCATCAACGAGCGCAGCCTCACGCCAGCGGAATTCTTGCCAACGCCGCTCAGACGGAGCAGGCCCAAGGATATCGCCATGGCGCTCGCGAAGGATCTCGTCGGTATCGTATCTCGGCAGGCCTTTTGCGCCAGCATATGCACGTGCCAGCGCTGACTTTCCGCAACCAGGCATTCCTACCAGCACGATCATGCTGACAGTCTCGCGTTGACTTGCTGAACAATGTCAGCGAGTGGCTTATGCCCGTCGAGCTGAATAATGCCGTGGATCTCTTCCATCTTCGTTCGATGGACCGACTGCATCCAAGATAACTTCTCCTCCGTGGCCTGCGCACCGAGGGAGGCGATCATCCAGTCGGCACGATCACGCAGGCGATCCACTGCAACAGAGGGCTCAACGTTCAAATAGAATAGCGTTTCCGGCACAGGATACTGTGCGAGCAAGAAGTCGAACAACTCGCGATCCGAGCAGATGTCGTTCTGGTAGATGGCAAACGCAGGAAACCATCTGTCGAACAGCAGCTTCTGAGGCGGTGCTGCGCTCGTCGCCATGCAGGCAAGCTGAACCAATCCATCGACGATGTACGTTTGGTGCCTAAATTCGTCTTCGAACGTTGTGCGGATGAAGGACGACGCGTCACCCTGAGCGCTTGGCGGGTTCGCGCTCTTGAACGCGGCGAGACTTGCCGCACTCAAGCGGCAGCACCGGACCGCGCGGCTTTGTTGTGCCGAAAGCGCCGTGCAGATGCTCGTTTTGCCCGAGCCGTCCACGCCCTCGATCGCGAATATCTCAGCATCCGGTAGCCGGAACCGGGCCGGTGAGATGTTCGCGACAGGGCGGTGCGGATCGGACCGCCGATCCGACAGGTTCACGTGCTGGCCAACGAGGTCGAGAACGATTTGGACGATTTGGTCGAGGGATTTTCCTCGAGTATCCACCTCAACGCACGTCCGGTCACGTTGAAAGAGATCAACGTATTTCGCATCGAGGTGCCGAAGGAATGATCGGGTTTGGTCGGGCCCCAGCTGCTTAACCAACCAGTCATCGGCCGCAACCAGCCTTGATGCACAGATATCCGGATCGCCTCGTAGGAACAGCGTAAGATCGATAGGTGGCAGTTTGTCCTTGAGAAACTCGCATCGTGCATCGAATTCCACCGGACCGTTGCTGTATGCCTTGAAGGTCTGCCACCATCGGTCGTGGAGGACGACATCGTAGGACTGGTAGTCAGAGCGGAGATAGTGAGGACGAACAACACCCTCGGTGAGAAAGCATTGTGTCTTCGTTCGCCGAGATACCCGTGTCCAATATGCTTGGGGGCCTTCGCCGACATGTTCGCCAAACCGCTTGAGCAGGTCCAGCGTGACCGGTGCAAACGCCTCCGAGAGCACGCCATAATCCCTACCAAGCGTCTCACGCACACGCGCAATGACAGAGCTCTTGCCGACGCCGTCGATACCCTCGAAGGCGATACGGAACGGTCCGGTTCGTTCGTTAAGCACCGAACGCCCCCAACTTGACAGCTTCCCTCAACGCTCCCGCCAAAGGCGCGTTGCTGCCGAATGCAGAACTTCGGATAGCGGGCGTCCATGCGGAGCGGTCGAGGATCGCGTTCACCTCGCGGCGAACGCAATCAGTAGCGTCTTGGCGAGTTTCCAACAAACGGCCGCCAAGGGTTATTTGGCAAGCCGGGAGAATCTGCGCTAAATTTGAAATCATCAGTGCCAGCTTACTTAAAAGGCCGTCGAGCGCCTCGTCCGTGGTGCGGGAGGCTTGCCACTCGGCCTGCAGGCAACCCCGTTTGCCGCATTTGCAGGGCGCCCCCGATGGATCGACGATGATGTGACCGAGTTCGGCATTTAAGGGGCCGAGGCGCACGATTTCGCCGTCGACGACGATCGCCCCGCCCACGCCCGTGCCAAAATGAAGGGACACATAGGCTCGCCCGCGATCCTCGCCGGCGTCCGCCAGAGCCGCTGCTTCGCCGTCGCCGATACATCGTACGGCGCATCCCAAGAGCTGTTCAAACTGGACGACGAGCGGAAAATCCCGCCAATACGGTCTATTTGGCCACGATGTGACGATGCCGGCGTCATCGACGCTGGGTGCCACGCAGACGACGGCAGTTCCCTGGAAGGATATCGCGCGACGCGCGAGCACATCAGCGATAATAGCGAATTCGCGGTTCGGATCTCCCAGCAATGGGATTTCGATCCGAGTGGGTTTGGGCAACGACACGTCATTCGACAGGCAATACGCAAACTTGGTCGCGCCAAGATCGAGGGCGAGGTATCTTGAGTCGGCTCTTGTCATCGAGCGTCGTCCGCTTCTGGACGAATGGCTTGCTCGATCGCGGAGACCGCGAGCGTATAGGCGGCTACGCCCAAGCCGGCGATCATGCCGTTCATCACGTCCGCCAGGACGGAGCGGGTCCTGAACGCTTCGCGCGCGAAGATGTTGGAGATGTGAATCTCGATCTTGTAGCCCGCGAAGTCCTCGAGGCAGTCTCGTAAGGCCCAACCGCTCATCATCAGGGCACCGGGATTGATAATCAATCCGCGCGCGTCGCGGTGCGCGTCGACAAACCGAATGATCTCTCCTTCGATGTCGCTTTGAAAGGTCTTTAGAGATAGTCCACTCGCTTCAGCTCGCCGATGGACCTTCTCTTCGATCTGCCGCAAGGTGACATAACCATAGATCGCGGGCGCGCGTTGGCCTAGAGCGGTTTCCAGTTGAGGTGAATCGGAACAGTCAAAGGGGATTCCCACGGGCACGCAAATCAGATTCGGTGTTGCCCGCGACAACATGCGGGGCATGCGATGGCGAAGGGATACTCCAAGGACCTCAGGGTGCGTGCGGTTGAGCTTGTTGAGTCCGGCGAAAGCGCACGTGAGGCTGCGCGCATTCTCAATCTCGGCGCTTCGACTACGATCCGATGGATGGATCGTTGGAGGAAGACCGGAAACGTTGAGGCCAAGCCCGGCACCGGGCACAGCCGCTCGCCGTTGGAGCAGCACAAGCAGTGGCTGATCGAGCTGATCGCCGCGGAGCCGGACCTGACGCTCGAGGAGATCCGCGCGCGTCTGCGCTCTCAGAGAAAGCAAAAGGCCGGCATCGGTTCGATCTGGCGTTTCTTCGACCGTCACAGCATCACCTTCAAAAAAAACACTGCACGCCGCCGAGCAGGATCGACCTGACGTCGCTGCCGAGCGTGCCGCGCTGAAAGCCGAGCAGCCCAAGCTGCGTGCACCGCGCCTCATCTTTATCGACGAGACTGCGGTCACGACGAAGATGGTCCGGCACTATGGGCGCTCTCCTCGCGGTGAGCGCCTCGTCTCTGGCGTGCCCCATGGTCACTGGAAGACGCTGACGCTTGTCGCCGCGCTGCGCATCGATGGCCTCACGGCGCCCTATGTCATCGACGGTGCAATGGATGGGCCCTCGTTCCTGGCTTATGTCGAGCAAGTCCTGGCGCCGACCTTGCGCAAGGGCGACATCGTCTTCATGGACAACTTGCGCACTCACAAGATCGCCGGTGTCCGCGAGGCGATCGAGGCTGTCGGCGCCCGCGTGCGTTATCTGCCGGCCTACTCGCCCGACCTCAATCCAATCGAACAGGCCTTCTCCCGGTTGAAAGCTGCGCTGCGCAAAGGCGCCACCCGCACGGTCCAAGCCCTGCTCAAACTCATCGGCAAACTCGTCAAGTCGTTTGCGCCGCAGATGTGTGCCAACTACTTTAGGCATGCTGGATACACCAGATGATCCACATCATGTGGAAAATGCTCTAGCCGCGCAAGATTGGGACCGTTGATCAGGATGACGTCAGACATACCGACCGCCTCCGCAGCAATCCAGGAGAAGCTCGATGTCCGCAATGATGCGGCGAACGCAGCCTCGTGGAAACAACTCCGGCTGGCCGGGCCAGCGCACGGGCAAGAACCTCACGCTGGCCCCCTGAGCGGCCTTGAGGTCGTTCATGGAATCGCCGACGAACACGCAACGACCCGCATGGCTTCCGGTCGTCGCGATGATGTGATGCAAGCCATCGGCCGACGGCTTCCCAGGCAACGGATCGTCGCCGCATACAATGCCTGAGAACGCGCGTTCCAGCCCGAAATGCTCAAGCAGTAACAAGGTGCGAGCCCGCGCCTTGCCCGTGAATAGACCTAACTTCGTTCCGTTGGCCGCGAGCCCGGTCAGGAGCGACCCCACTGCGGGAAAGAGCCGATTGAGGGACAAGCTCGCGATGCTCTCTTCCTCGAACAGCGCCGGAAGCGACGCCGGCCATTGGAGTTCACGCGTGATGTCCTTGAATGGAATGCCTTGGCGCGCGAGAAGCTCGTGAAATGGGATAACATCGCTAGCTGGGCTCGCTCGCCGGAACGCACGCTCGAAGGCCGAACGCATGGACAGGCTGCTGTCCAGCAATGTTCCATCAAGGTCGAATACGACGAGTTCAGGCACAGCAAACTGGGCGCGCATGTGGGCCATACGAAGTACCACCAGAATTGGAGGAATTATCGAGAGTTGATCGCGTAGAGGATCAACGGCATCGCCTCCTGAATCGGATAGCGCGCGAGAGTCTGCTCGATCGTTTCCTTGACCGCGCTTCGATCGGCCTCCCTCACGACACCGCCCAGGAGGCTTCGAATTAATCCTTCGAGTTCGGCGGCGCGGTCGAAGGGCAGATTCCCGTCTGGCTCCTGCATGAAGGACACCATCTGAGCGACGCTCGCCAACAGCTCTTTGACCGGATCCCTGTCCTCTCGCATGCGAGCTCGGTTGCCGGGCGAAAACGGATTGTTCGCGGCACCGGACGAAGATGTGAGCTCATCGGCTATGGATCGCGCGATAACGGGCGCCATCAGGATTCCGTTCCGGTAGGTGCCGGTCGCCACTAGAACACGGTCGTGGGCCGTTCGCCCGAAAAGTGGACATCCGTCGGAAGTAATCGGGCGGAATCCCGCTCGTGTTTCACGAACCGCCCCAAGCCGAAGATGCACATTCAATTCATTGGCTAGCGAGTGGCAAAGCGCATAAAGTTCGCCCACGGTGGGCTTGGGATCATCGAATTCAGCCGTCTCAAGGCGGTTCGTGGCTCCCAGATATATTCGTCGCCCCGAGAGCGGGACCAAGTGACTGCCACACGCGAAGTCGCGATTGGGGGTCCGCATTACGCCCGCGAATGCAAGAGGCGCTTCGACGATTGCGCTCGAACCGCGTCCGCCCAACATGACGAGCTTTTGACCGACGCCAACGTCGAGCCAGGGTAGCAACCGCAATGTATTAACGCCGGCGGCAACGACGATTTCTTTGGCATCGAGGACGGCTCCACGATCCGTCTTCACCTGAACGCGGCGTGTGTCGGCTTCGATTGAGACGACCGTCTCATCAATCACGGTGATGGAACGGTCCAGCGAAATTGCCTTGCCGAGCGTGTCAAGCAACACTCGGCTTTCGATGTAGCCTTCTTTGGGCAGCGAAAGCACGAGCTGCGGCCGTGAAAGCTTGTGGGGCGCGAGCCCTTGGACGTCTTTCGGTTCGACCCACTCACTGGGTTCCTCCCAGGCATCAGCCTGAGCCTTGATAAAACGAATATTCTCGACATCCTGACTGCCGTGATTCGTGGCAACAATGAATGTGCCGCGTCCCACGCGCCCGTCGCTGGAAGCACGCTCGGCGACCGAGCGATACCATGCTTCCCAGACCCTCCCTGATTCGATGCGGAGCTTTGCCTCCTCTTGATCAGCAAGCGTCCACTTGTCTTTGCAGAACTCGGCGAATGACCCGAGCATGGCGCCGGCCGCGTGACTTGCACTTTTCTCTAAGCCTGAGTTTGGGGCAATGAGCGCGACGGAGAGGCGACGCGCTGAAAGTTCGAGAGCTGTAGCTCGGGCGATGACTCCACCACCAGCCACAATTACATCATACTTGGTGTTCAACTTTAGAGCGCCTTTACTTTGAATTGTCATCAAAGTGTTATGCATCTCGTGGATGTGAGTCAAGAGTTGCGTTTTTAGAAGAGTGCAATCTGACTTGCAGCCGGAACATTACCGCAGCATTGCGAGAAGAAAATTCCGTCGCGGCTCGAAAAACAGACCGAACGTTTTCTTCGTCTCGAAACAGGGCCCAAAATAGACAAAGTGAGTCGTCGCGCGATGATGAATGATCGTTGTATTCAGCTTCGCATAACGCAAGAAAGCTGCTCGGGACTTTCAAGTGCGGACCTAGTCTTACTGCGTCACAAACGACGATCTGTGTAGTGGTCGAACTTGATCGCACAACAAGGACATCTCGACAGCGTTCGGACGAGCCCATGCTCGAGCCGCCGTCGCATCGTCGCGATCGAGTTTGGAATGTGACGTTGGGTCCGCAGCGGCAGATCCGCGGGGTCTATAATCTGCGGGAAGGCGAGCGAGCGGGATCGGCTGGGCGCGCCGCGCGCCTGAGGGGGGAATCGTCTCCCGCTCGGAGATCAGGAATCCGTAGGCCGCAATGCACATCGTTGCGTGATGATGAAAGCCGCGCCAGCCGCGTCCCTGGAAGTGGCCGAGCCCGACCTCCTGCTTGAGGTCCTGATAGTCGCGTTCGATGCGCCAGCGCAATTTAGCCGTCTCAACGAGCGTCCGGAATGCCACATCCTCCGGCATTGTCGAGAGCCAGTATTTGGTAGGCTCGTCCTCGCCTTTCGGCCATTCGATCAGCAACCATTCCTCCAATCGCCGGGTGGTTTGCCAATAATCACGATGCGCGGCACGAACCCGCACGCGGGCAAAGCGCGAGGTCAGCTCTTCGTTCGTTCCTTGCCGCCACGTGATGGTGCGCCAAGCTTGGGCCGGCAGGCCGATCGCGAGCGCCTTCACGGCGGCTGGCTGATGCTGACGGTTGCGGCGCATCAGTTTCGGTGGACGGCCGCGGCCCGACCATGGCTTCGGCGGCAAGGGACCGGTGCCGGGCGCCCATACCGTTGTGCTCGACAGAAGACCCGCCACATAGGTCAATCCCAGCGCCGTGATCTCCGTGCGCAGGTCGCTGTTGTTGCCATAGCCCGCGTCCATCAGCACGACACCACGTGGAAGGTTGCTCGCACAGGCCCACCGCAACTGCTCCAGCGCGATCTCCGGCTTGGTCCGGAAGCCGACTTCGGCGGGAATGCCCACTTTACGCCGCCGATCGCAATCCTCAGTCCATTCCTTCGGAAGATAAAGGCAGTAGGCGACAGGCAGGCTGGCGTGGTGGTTGGCAATCGACAGCGACACCGCCACCTGGCAATTATCCTGCTTGCCGAGCTGCCCGCAATATTGCCGCGCAACTCCAACCGAATGTCGCCCCTGCTTGGGAAATCCGGTATCGTCGATGATCCAGCCTTCGATGGGGCCCTGGCGTTCAATCGCCGGCAGGACCATCTCGCGTACCTTGCTCAGCACCTTCTCATCCGACCAGGCGCCGCTGCCGACGAAATGCAGCAGCGATTGATGCTGGGCCGCCGTCCGCTCCGGAGCCGTCACCGCCGCCATCGGCTCCACGCTCTTGCGACCGCCGCAGGCCATCAGGCCGACGCAATAGTCGCGCAGCGGCGCCTTCCGATCAGCATGACCGATGACACTGGCAAGCCCTTCCAAATACGCCGCAAATCGCTTCTCGCTCGTCCTGGTGCCACGCCCGCTCATGTCGGCCTCATCGGCTAATGGTCCATGCTGCAACCATCGCTGATTCTGGCCGGCTAGAGCCTGCGGTTTTGTGACTCAGTCAGACTAGCAGGCCGTTGAAGAACTCAGCCGCGTTCGCAAACGAAGGCTGAATCGTCGCCATTGTGGATGTAGAAGTGGCCAACGAGCCTGCCCGCAGTGCCGATCATGGCCCATCCGCGACCACAGGACGGATCATTCTCGTCGTGCCTCTCCCATGAGAACTCGGCGCAGGCCGATCCGTCGCGGGTGCCGTAGCGAGCATCCAGGAAGCCCTTGAGAGCCCCAAACGCTATTTCGCCATCGGACTTGCCACGGAAGGTGAGATGCGCCTCTCCGACAAGATCGAGGAAGTCGCTGTCCCAGTTGTCCATTTCGACGATGCGCCAGCGGCCGGCAAAGGCCTTGGCAAAGCCGGGCACCTTGGCCATCAACCGGTCTCCGCGATCAACTTGGGCAGCCGCACCAGATTGTAGGCGGCCGCAGCGAAGGTAAAGGCCCATCCGACCCGATCACGGCCACGGAATCTGGTCTTCTCTTGCCCGGCGACCGTCTTGATCCAGCCGAATGCCTCCTCAATCCGCTTGCGGATGCGCTGGCTGACAGCATAACCGCCGTGCCGGGTCGTACGCCCGTCGATCGCAGAGCTACGGCCGCCGGTATTCTGCGCAACATGCGGCGTCACGTTCATCGAGCGCAGCTCGTTGACGAAGTCTTCTGCATCGTAGGCTTTGTCGGCACCAAGCGTGATCGCTGTCGGTCGATCGGCACGAGGCTCGATCATGTGCAGCGCGGCCACCCGTTCGGCATGCCCACCGGCCTGCGTCAGGCAGGCGTCGACCAGCAAGCCGTGGCGGTTCTCCATCAGCCCGTGCCCGATGAAGCACAGCTTCGTCTCCTTGCCTTTCCCCTTGCGGTAGAGCCTGGCCTCCGGATCGGTGGTCGAAGCATGGGTGTCGTTGGAGCGCTTCTGGCCATGGAAGTTCGCTTCAGCATTGCGCCCGCCGCCTTGGGCCGGCGGCTCGCCGGAGCTATCCTTCGGTTTGACGCTCTTCATCGAGGCCCAGGCCTCGATCAGCGTGCCGTCGACCGAGAAGTGATCGCTCGACAGAAGCTTCTTCACCCTGGGCTGCGCCAGCACCGCCGCCAGGAACTTCGCCGCGATGTCGCCTTCCAGCAGCCGGTCGCGGTTCTTCGAGAATACCGAATGGTCCCAGGCTGCATCGTCGACGCCGATTCCGACGAACCAGCGGAACAGCAAATCATATTCCAACCGCTCCATCAGAAGTCGCTCCGAGCGGATCGAATAAAACGCCTGCAACAGCATCGCCCGCAGCAGCTTCTCCGGCGGGATCGACGGCCGTCCAATCGGCGAATAAAGGGCGGCGAACTCGTGCTCCAGCGCCGCCAGCGCCTCGTTCACGATCGTCCGGATCCCTCGCAGCGGATGATCACGCCGCACCCTTGCTTCCAGGTCGACGTAGCTGAACAGCTCGCCCGTTCGATTGTCGCCGCCGCGCACGCACCATCTCCGAATCTCGTCGGAGCCAATGAATCATGATCCTCGGTCGGCGGCGACCGCCTTTTTTCAACAGCCTGCTAGGCAAGAATATTCGTCTAGCACCAGATCCAGTAAGGGAGGATTTGCTAGCGTCTTTAGTCAACGACAAAAGTCATGCCGGCGAAGCTTGCTCGGGGCCTCAGATCACGTATTGTTGCGAGGTGATTTGTAGAGGATCGTTCGATCCCGACCGCAAGGTTTACCACGAGATCATCGGGGGCATTCACACGACATAACGATCGCTCCCGCTGACCGCCGCAATGCAGGAACCACGATTCTTCAAAAGCCGCGTCACTTTTCCATTAGCGAGGGCAAACTGAATTTGGAGCTCCGCGCCGCGAAGGTCGACCACTATCCTGCGTACAACGCTCAGATGGGGCCCCGTAGTAGCGGCGTACGCAACGGCTGCTTGCGGTGGTGAACTTGACGGTCAAAGCGGAGGTATGTCTCGAACGGCAAGCCCGACTTGAGAAATCAAGCGATAGAACTCAGGGCAGGTCTTGGCGACACATTCGGGATGATCTAGGCTCACGCCACCGCCGGCCGCTCCGAGAACGGCAAGAGACATCGCCATTCGATGATCGTCGCGGGTTCGAAGCTCGGCGTAGCGGGGAATTCCCGGGAAAACTTTCCACCCATCCGCCCTTTCTTCGACCGGAACGCCCACCTCGAGAAGTGCTTGCGTCATCGCATCGACGCGGTCGCACTCATGGTTGCGGATATGGGCAACTCCTTGGATCTCGATGGGAGCATCAGCATAAGGGGCCAGCGCGGCGACCGTCAGGGCGATGTCCGAACAATCATTGAGATCGAGGGTGAATCCGCCCTTCAGTTTCAAGAGAGTTGCGGGGCGTGAAATCCGCACGCCCTTCGAACCGAGCCAGGCTACTTCACAACCAAGTTGCGCAATGAGGTCGATAAATCTGGTGTCGGGCTGACGACTATGTCGGATGGCATTGGGGATCACCAGCGTACCCTTGAGAGCAGCTGGCAGCGCTGCGAAATAGGACGCCGTTGAGGCATCCGCTTCGACCTGAAAATCGGTGGCGAAATAGCCGGTCGGTTGCACGCGGATTTTGGATAGATCGCTCGTGGCATCGACCTCCGCTCCAAAGGCGCGCATGCAATCGAGCGTGATGTCGACATATTGACGCTGAACGACATGACCGTCTGTGCGGAAGACCATGGGATGCTCGGCCTGAGGGGCAGCAATAAGGAGTCCGCTGAGATACTGGCTGGATACGCCGCCATCGACGAAAGCTTCGGTATTGGTAATGGCACCGCCACGAACCAAAGCGGGGAGAAATCCGGGACGTTCTAAAGGCTGGATGCACTCCCCGAGCATAGCCAAGGCATCGAACAAACCCTTCATGGGCCGCATGGTCATCTGCTTGCTGGCTACGATTTGCCACTCCCCAGCGCCACCCATAGCCAGCACGCACGGCAAAAAGCGCGCGACCGTGCCCGCCGAGTGGACATTGAGGGCAGTCCCAGTAACGGGACGGTCTCGTCCAATTCCATAGACAGTGAATCCGTCAGCCACCTTCTCAATTTTGCATCCGAGAGCTTCGGCGGCGGCGAGCCCGGCCTTGGTGTCATCGCTGTCGAGCGGGTTTCGAATGGTCGACCCACCCCTGCTGCAGAGGGCCATCATGATGGCCCTATTGGTGATGCTCTTGCTGCCGGGAACGACGACTACTCCGTCTAGTTCGCCAGTGAACTTTTCAATAAGGATTCGATGATTTGAGGCCTGAGACAAGGTTGTACTCGCGCTGTGAGGCAACGTTCCGGCTTTTAAGCACACGATTGCAATTAAAAACAACCCCATACGGTCTTCGCTGTGCATCGTCCGATGACCGCCAGACGCTACCGTTCGGCTCGCTCTCCAAACCGATGGTGTCTAAGAAGGAACGGCGGGGGCTACCGCTGCGTCGGCGGATTGTACTTCGCCGAACCGGCGCAACCGCTTGCGGCCGACGAGTCGTCCAGCATCCGGTCTGTTGGGCTGATGACGGTGTGTAGTGTTAGGTCCATTGTCGGCAGATTGTTCAAAATCAACGTCTGACAAAATCCCGGCGATACAGACGGTCGGCGGAGTATTTCGGACACACGCCGTCGCAACAGTAGTCTGGTACGGACATCAGTTCTGGCCATATCAGCAAACAGGGCCACATAGCTCTCGGGAGGGCTACAACCACCCTGCTGCTGAGATAGTTCCGGACGAGCAGACGAACTGGAGCATCGGTATCTTCGGCGATCTGGTCAGCGTATGACCACAACGCGTCGGCTCGAAACTTGTCCACGCTCGCCAGCGGCATGTAGCTTACAATCGCGCTCGCCTGACGTGCCCTGTCGTGTGTCAACGGATGACGGTTGGAGCAGTTCGATCTGCTCTCTTGTGGGTTGCCAGGTCTGCCTTGAACGCCATAATCCCCCTTTCGGCCCAAAGCGCCCGTGCCTGTTCTTGCTGATCGCTTTTGAGCTTGTCCGCCACCCAGAGCAGCGCGCCGAGGATGGTGACACGATCATCGTTGGTCAGCTCGACGATCCCGGCCTTGACGACGAGACCGCCGAGCTCAATGAGATGCCGCGTGCGCTTGCGGCGCTCGACCTGCCATGTGCGCATATCATGACGCGCTTGTGCCGCCTGATGGCGGTTGCGCTCGGTCCGGTTGCGCCGCAGGGCCGCCCGCGTCACGGCCATTTGCCGACGTCGATCGCCGCGCCCGTCCTTGAAAGTGCCATGGCCGGCATCATGGCAGCCATCGAAGATGGCCTCTACCAGCCGTCGATGAAGGCCCGGATGGACGAGCTTGAACGGCAGAGGGCGGAGATCACCGAGCGTCTTACCCAGGCTCCCGCCGATATCCCGGACGTTCACCCGAACGTCGCCAACATCTACCGCAAGAACGTAGTCCGGTTCACCGAGGCTCTGGACGATCCGGACGGAGGCCGGGAAGCAGCCCAGGCGCTCCGCTCGCTCATCGGCGAAATCGTGCTGCCCCCCGGCGAGAAACGCGGCGAGGTCCATGCCGAGCTACGCGGCGAGCTGATGGGCATCCTTGATTTCGCGAATGTTACGGGAAATCAAAGGGCTGGCCGTTTTATGTCGGCAGCGGCTGCGTGTCCGCGCTTGCTCAAGAACAAATACCGCGCAAGGAGCGCGCCATTAAGCATCAAGGATACCTCCGCAGTAATCTTGGATCATCGGTCCGCATATTTTGAATTCGAACATTTCTTGCTTCAAGCGACGCGGTTAGGCGCGGCCTGCCGTCGCACCAGTGTGACGTCCATGACCAATGGTCCTCCCTCTCAGCTAACCACGATGCCTCCGTACTCGCTAGTTCAGACATTTCTCAAACGTTCTGTCTGCCGTGAGGATGCGGCAGCGAGGTGCCGACTTGCCGACGGAAGACAGAGGAAGCGTGTGAAAGTGTCGTGCGGCGGGACGGCAGCCATGAGCAGGGACCTCGTTTGCTGCGGAGACGAGACGCAGACCGTTCAGCAGAGGCCGCTTTCCCTGGAAATCAGCGCAGCCGTGACAGATCAGCGATGACGATCGTCGAAACAACGGCAAGGAACGCGACAAGCCGATGGCGTTGACCTTGCCCCACGGGCTTTATCCTGCTTGAAGTTCTTCCTGGCCCACGACAAGGACCGGAGTATGAAGCGCAGCCGCTTTTCGGAAGAGCAGATCATTGGGATTTTAAAGGAGCACGAGGCCGGCGTTTCCGTCGCCGACCTGTGCAGCAAGCATGGCGTCAGCGACGCCAGCATCAACAAATGGAAGGCGAAGTTCGGCGGCATGGAGGTGTCAGATGCCAAGCAACTGAAAGAACTGGAGGATGAGAACACACGGCTGAAGCGGTTGCTGGCGAATGTCATGCTCGACAATGTCGCCCTGAAGGACTTGCTGGAGAAGAAGTGGTGACGCCCGCAGCTGAACGGAAAGCTGTCGCCCATCTCATGGATGCCCACCGGTTGAGCGAACGGCGGGCGTGTAAAACCATCGGCAGCTGCCGCATGACTATGAGATACAAGACGACCCGGACGAACGATGGCCGCCTTCGCCAGTGTATGAATGATCTGCCCGTTTCCGTCGTATTTGCCGACCGCGACTTCCAGGCAAAGCTGCCGCCGTCTACGCCATCCCTTGAGGCCGGCGAGGCGCTTCACAGGTTGTCGAAAGCGGTGCCGCAGTTCGACAATGTCGCCATCAAGGCGGGCGATCCCTGCTCGATCTTCTTCACCTCCGGAAGCTCCGGGCTTCCCAAGGCAGTCGAATTCTCGTTCGAGTCCGCCGAACGCGCCATTGCGGCGCCGACTACTCTTGGTTTTAACGCGCAGTCGCGGCTGCAGATCGTGGCTCCGCTTTTCCATACAGCTGGATGGGTTTGGTGTTGCTACGGGCTAACCGGTGGCATGACAATCATTCTGCTGCCCCAAGCCTCGCCAGATCGCATGACCTCCGCAGTCGCCGATCTCGGTGCGAGTCATGTGCAATGGCACCCCACGATGCTGGACACTGTGTTGGAACAGCAGGCCCGCAATCCGCGCGATCTCTCGGCCCTGCGCATGATCGCCTACGGGGCAGCACCGATCGCGCCGGAGATGCTCGAGCGCTGCTACCAGACCTTCAACTGCGAATTTTCTCAGGTTTATGGCCTCACCGAGACCGTCGGCCCCGTCGGCCATCTCGCGCCCGCTGCGCACCGGATCGATTGGGGCTCGGGAGGGCCGCCCACAGTTTCGATCAACCCCGGCATCTCGCTTCGCGTCGTCGATAAAGATGGTCGTGAAGTTGCGCCGGGAGAGGTCGGCGAAATCGAGGTTCAGCTGTCCTACCCCGCTCCATCCTATCTCCGGCAGGGCAGGCGCATTCCGATCGCCCGAAGCGATGGATGGATCGCGACCAGTGACATGGGCGCGATGGACACGGACGGCTATGTTCGCGTCATCGGACGATGGGGCGACATGATCATCACCGGCGGCGAGAATGTGTATCCGTCGGAGGTCGAGAATGTCATCGCAACTTTTCCCGAGGTTGCAGAGGTCGCCGTGTTCGGACGGCGCGACCAGCGCTGGGGCCAGGCCATTTGCGCCATGGTCGCACTTCGCCCGGAGGCGGAGATGAGCGCGGCAGAGGTGATCGAGCGCTGCCGCAAGCAGATCGCGGGCTACAAAACTCCCAAGACGGTGTTCTTCGTCGAGCGACTTCCGCGCAACCCCGCAGGCAAGGTCGTACGCCCGGCGTTGGAGCCTCTTGCGGTCGAGCTTGAAGCTGCAGGCTGATCAGCCTCCGATTAGGCGAATGAGACTATATTCGGTCTCCGACGCGCGCCGTGCGATCATCGCGCCCTCGATGCTTCGTACGCCCTCCCTGAAGCGCTCGGCGACTTCCGCGCACATCACGCCCCGCGGAGTGATCCGTAGATCTCCCAGTAGCGGATTTCGCCCAGGCTCGGTGCTCGCCCTCCAGCCTCCGCATAGCCGTCGATCAGATCCTGATAGCCACCAAAGCCGCCCACGGGCTGCGAGGGATTCTGGAAGCGCCAACTCTCCACACACAACCATCCAAGGTCTTCGATCGGATCCCCGATATGGGCTTGCTCCCAATCGAGAATTCCGACGAGGCCGTTCGGGCCGACCATGAGATTGCCGTTCCGGAAATCGCCATGAACCAGGGCAAGGGGCCGCGGCTCGGGACGATTCCTGCTCAACCAGCCGAAAGCCAGTTCGAAGACCGGGCGGGACTGGCCCGTCGCGCGAAAGCGGTCTTCCAGCACCTGCGATGCGACAGCGGGGTGGGCGGTTGGAAGTGCCGGAAGATGATCGCGGCTGAGCGCATGAAGTTGTGCCAGCGCCATCCCGCATTGTCGCGCCAGACCCGCGCGCGCGCCGTGGAGGGTCTGCGACTTGAGGATCCGCGGCCCCACGCTCTCACCGGTCAGACGCGCCATGGCATAGCCCTCGCCGACCTCGGCATCGGGTGTCAGCTCGAAGAAAAACTCCGGGACTGACAGCCCGTCACGATACGCCTCGCGGATCAAGGCCGCCTCGGTTGCGATCGGCAGAACGCCATTGCCGCTGAAACGCTCGGACAAGGGCGCCACCCGCAGCACCATGGGTACAGATCGTTCGGCGGTCACGAAATCGAAGGACCAGCTCTCCTTGCTCGCGCCACCGCCAAGCTGACGGAGCGCCTCGATGCGGCCCTCCCCCTGCCCTCCGGCGCGAGCACTTGCCGCCAGCGCCACCTGAAGCGCCTTCTGTCGTTGGTCGATCATGGCCTCTCCTCGCCATCATCTGTCGGGCGAGCCCCCTTTAATGTCAAGCCAATTGACCATATTGGAGACCCAGAGAGGGAGCCATGACCGCGCCCGGAACGATGCTGCAAAAGATCTACGATGCCCATCGGGTAGCGTTGCGGCCCTATCAAGGCAAGGGGTCCTTGGAGCGATCAACCAAGAAGCGCCGCCCTCCAGCGAAGATCGCCAGCCGTCTGCGCCCTCAGCTGATCCGCTGGCGGAAGATCGACCGAGCCCGGACAGATGAACTCCGCAGCGCTGGCCTGATGAAGAATGACGAGCAAATCCGATATGTCGTCCGCAAGTTCCAGGCTGGCGGCACGGCAGCCTTGGATCACAAGCAAGGTCGCGTGGCGCGACACGGCTCGATCGTGTGGTGGCGGCTTCAGTGGGACAGCAATTCCTCGATGCTGCCCAGCGCATCGTAGATGAGACGGAAGCGATCACGGTTCGTGTCAAAAAGCCGTTCGCGCGGCGAAAGCGGTCGATTGACCATCGGAGTCCACGTTTCATTTTCAGCCGGCAATCTCCGGGCCACCCTTCTCGACCACCGGCAACGCTTCCCCGATGTCGAGACGCATCTGGTTGATGGCTCGAGAGACCATCTGATCTCCGACCAGTTCGGCGATTGACATCGCCTTCGTCGCCGACCCCAACCCAAGCTGGAACGACTGATCATTACTGCTCTGGAGCGAACGTGCGACGCTACATCGTGATGTTCCGTGCGTCGCTCCCCTTCGTTTGACGCGGCCTGCTTTTCGAGTCCAGCGAGCGATCGCAGCCGCATCCGGATGCAGCCGCCAGGTTTCCGCCAGGAACAGGAACCGCGCGCGCTTACGCGGAACCCACCTTTACGTTGCCACGGTTGCGTAGCCCCCTAGCCGAACGCGCTTCTCGTTTGGTGAGAGACTGACTCGCGCCGATCTCAGGGTGTCTCGGTTGCCTTGGCCGCAATTGCCTTCAGCGCGTCCGACATCGCTTCGACGACTGGCTTGACGGATTCGTCGAGCCCATGCCGATGCGTAAGAAACGCTGGATCGTTGTAGGACAGAAACGTCGAGCCCGCCTCGTCCTGCCAGACCAGCGCCTTCAGCGGCAGGTCTATGCCAATCGTCTGCGATGCTTGCATCAGCGGCGTGCCTCCCTTGGCGGCGCCGAAGATCAGAAGGTCTGTGGGTCGCAGCGGTAGACCGACCGCGGCGGCGCCAGCGGCATGATCGATGTGAGCGAAGACCGTCATGCCCTTGGCACGGACCTCGGCCTCCAATCGCTTCATGGTCTCTTGCGGGCCGAAGCTACTGCGCACAGTAGTTAATCCATCGGTGGACATTGCCGGCTCTCCCAGTATCAGAGTTGCGATCAATACAGCAGCGACAGTCCAAGCAAACCTCATGTCATTGCTTCCTGAACAGCTTCGCCGGATCGAATTCCGCTTCCGGCACGAACCCGTCGCGGTTTGGCATCTTGATCTTCGGCAGGCTGTCACGATCGAGCTTGCCGTCGGCAGGCAGAATGCCATTCAGGCTTAGGATGTAAGCGGCAACGGCGTAAGTGTCGTCGACGCTCAGTGAGCCCGGCGCCTGATAGGGCATCGCCCGATGGATATAGTCGAACAGCGTCGTGGCGTAGGGCCAGTAGCTGCCGACAGTTTTCACGGGTGCATTCGAGGTCAGCGTGCCCTGCCCGCCCACCAAGCGGTCTTTGATGCCGCCGACGCCCTTGTCCCCGTGGCACGCTGCGCAGTTGTCGGCGAAGACCTCCTTGCCGCGCGCCGCTGTTCCGCTTCCTGGCGGCAGCCCCGTTCCATCCGGCCTGACGTCGATGTCCCACAACGCTATCTCGGCGGGCGTTGCTGGACGGCCGAAGTCATATGCAAGGACTGGCGAGACGAGCATGAGCGCGAACGCCCCGACGAGAAGAGCTTTGTTAGTCGAGAACATTGCTGACCCTCCCGGTCTCGTCGATGCTCCAGGTTTGTTGTGCGTTGTAGTGAAACAAGGCGTTGGTCCCCATTGCCGCGATGAAGGACTTGCGATCGGGTTGGATATTGCCCTTGTCGTCGGTCGAACGGCTTGCGATTTTGGTCGGCTTGCCATCCCAGACCCAATCCATCTGAAATCGGGTCTGCGCTTTCGGCAGCGCCGGGAAATAGAGCTGCGCCTCCTTCCAGGTGTTTGCGCCGTCGGTCGATATCTCGACCTTCGCGACCTTGCCATGACCGCTCCAGGCCAGCCCCGTGATGCGCTGGTAGCCGGGCTTAATCATCATGGTGCCGGAGGGCGCGGTGATCACCGAATTGGTCTCCATCCGGAGTTGGAATTGAATGGCTTTGCCGTTGGCCTGGAGTTGCGTGTAGCGGGCTGTCTCCCAGCGGGTCATCCAGGGCTGGTCGCCGAACTTCAGGCGGCGCAACCACTTGATGTTGAGGTTGCCCTCGAAGCCCGGCATCACCAGCCGCATCGGAAAGCCGTGCGCGGGCCGTAACGGCTCGCCATTCTGCCCATAGGCAACGAATGCCTCGTTCAGAATCTCGTCGGTGAGCGGAATGCTGCGGGCAACGCCTGCCGCGTCGCCGCCCTCGGCGAGCATCCAGGTGGAATTGCGATCCTTCCCGACGAGATCGACGATGAACTTGAGAGGAACGCCCGTCCATTCGTTGGTGCTGACCAATCCGTGCGTGTTCTGCACGGTAAGGTTGGGATCGGCCTTCTTCCAATTTTCCCAGCCGTTTCCGGTGCATTCGAGGAAGATCATCCGCGAGATCGACGGCATTGCCTTCAGATCTTCGACGTTGAACACCAGCGGCTTTTGGACCATACCGTGCACCAGCAACCGGTGTTTGGCCGGATCGATGTCGGGCACGCCGGAATGGCTTCGCTCGTAGTGCAGGTCGGTCGGCGTGATGCTGCCGAAGAGCTTGTCGAGCGGCGCCTTCGAATTGATCGCGTCGCCCGGATCGATGTTGCGCTTGCCGGGACCAGCTTCTGGAATACGTGCGATCTTCACGTACTTCGATCGCTCGCTGTGGCCCGAGAGGTCGGCACCGTCCTCTCGCGGCGGCACATCGGCGAGAGAGTCCGCCGCCGCGGCCCGACCCGCCACGATGCTTCCCGCAAGCCCCGTGGACGCTGCTAGGAAGTTTCTTCGCGACAGTCGACCCTCGATACTCTCGGGGGAATGGTCTCTACGATCGGTCATTTTCTTCGATACCTCGAAACCCATAGCCCAGCCTGCTCGTCTCGACGGGGCGCTGTTCGCCGGGGGCGGCCGGCAATGTGATCAGATAACCATAAGGTGATGAAGAGAGGCCTTCCTGTCGATGTCCGGGCGGCGCTACTCAATGACCGCAAGGATCAAAGGGAGCGCCGATCGGTGTCTGGACCGCAGGACGGCTTAAGCAATCTAGCGCCGATGCTTCGCGTCCGGCCCGAGTTGCAGGATTTCTGTCGGTTTGGTGGCACGTGGCGCACTGTGCACGAACCTGAAGGACCAGGCTGGGCTGCCTTCCACATCGTCACCAAGGGCGCCTGCTGCATCGAGCGAGCCGGGCAACTGCCGGTCCAGCTTGAGGCCGGGGACGTCCTGCTGCTTCCGCATGGGGACGGGCATGTTGTCTATGCCGGCGACGGAAGGGAAGAATCCCGGAACATCACCGCCACCTATCACGACCACATTCGCGTGAGACAGACGCAAGGTTCGGCAGCGGAAACCGAGCTGATCTGCGGTCGCCTGCATCTGGAGAGCGCTACCGAAAACCTTCTGCTGCGAGCGCTCCCTCATGTGATCGTGCTCAAGCTAGGAGGTATGCTGCAGTGCGCGGCCGTGGTACGCTTGATCCGTGACGAACTGGAAAACGGTCGTTGCGGTGCCACAGCCATTGCCAATGATCTGTCAAGCGCATTGTTTGTAATGCTGCTGCGCCAGCATCTCGAGCTCGCTCCCTCCATACAAGGATTGCTGGGCCTACTGAGCGCACGAGAGACGTCGCGAGCAGCGGCCGCAATTCTCGCCGATCCTGCCAGACATTGGGAGCTGAACGAATTGGCCTCCATCGCAGCGGTATCCAGAGCAACACTGGTGCGAGCATTCCGACGAATCTGCGGAATGCCGCCGCAAGTCTTTTTGACAGAGCTTCGGTTAGGCTTGGCCCGCAATCGAATCTCGCATACTTCTGAAGCGCTCCACAGGATTGCAGCGGACGTCGGTTATCAGTCGGAAACATCATTGAGCCGGGCATTTCAGCGCCGCTTCGGTATTCGCCCCGGCGCCTTGCGCCAAATGGGCTCGAATCTGTAGTCGCAATCGCTCGAGGCCCCGCAAACCGATCTTGTCCCTGAGCGTGGTGTAGAAAGGCGGCCATAACCGGCGCCCGTCTTCGAGGAAGCGGGTCAGCCCCTGCCAGTGATTGAGCGCGTAGCGGATGTCCTCGGCGAGCGTCGAACCGCTGGAGATCGTCGACAGCTGTTTCTCGAACCACGGCTTCAACGTAAGACCGTATGTCCTTTCTGATGCCGGCGGTGGGGTGGGTCGCCCTACACTGGCGGTATTGAAACGAGGGTTGCTCAAGGAGCCTATCCTCACGCCAGGAGGACGAACCGTGAAAGATTATAGCGAGAATTTCGTAGGTTTGGATGCGGCCAAAGATCGGCATGCAGTTGCGATTGCCGAGAACGGGCGCGACGGTGAGGTTCGCTATCTGGGTGAAATATCCTCTGACAACGCGTCGGTAGGCCGGCTCGTCCGCAAGCTCGCGCGGCCAGGTTTACGTTTAAGATTTTGCTATGAGGCTGGGCCGACGGGATATGGACTGAGCGAGAGATCGAAGCGCTTGGCCATGAATGTGCTGTCATTGCCCCGTCCCTGATTCCACACAAGCCTGGCGATCGGATCAAAACAAACCGCCGGGATGCCGAGAAGCTTGCCCGGTTGTTCCGCGCCGGTGAACTGACGGAGATCTGGACCCCGGACGCAGCGCATGAGGCAATGCGTGACTTGATCCGTGCGCGGGAGGCGGCGGTGAAGGGTCGGAACCGCAAACGACAGGAGATCCGATCCTTTCTGTTGCGACACGGCAAGATTTTTCCCGGCTTGAAAGCCTGGGGAACGAAGTACTTTAAGTGGATGCACGGGCTCAGCTTAGCGTATTCGGGCCAGCAAACTGTCCTGCAGGAGTTGATCGTCGCGGAGTCGCAGTGCCGGGAAAGAGTATTGCGTTTGGAAAAGGCGATCGAAGACAGCATGCTCGATTGGCCACTTACACCGGTGGTCGAACGTTTGCAGGCTTTGCGCGGGGTCCGGCTCATTTGCGCAGCGACCTTCATGGTTGAGGTCGGTGACGTCCGTCGCTTTACGAACCCGCGGCAGTTAATGGCCTATCTCGGCCTTGTACCTTCGGAACGCTCGACCGGTGATGCCGTACGCCGGGTTGGCATCACCAAGACCGGAAACGCCAGAGTGCGCCGGGTTTTGGCTGAGACCGCATGGACTTACCGCTATCCGGCCAAGTTGGGAAAACGAAAGTACTTCGCAAGCCAGCACATGCCTGAGGTCGTGCGAGAGATTGCATGGAAGGCCCAAGCACGTTTGACCAAGCGTTACCGTGCCCTCGTTGCTCGCGGCAAGCGCAGCACCGTGGCGGTGACCGCGGTCGCTCGCGAGCTTGCTGCCTTCATGTGGGCCATCGCGAGAATAGACGATCAGCTGGCGGCGACCTGACCTATGGTTATCGTTATCGTGTCTATCGGTGGGGACGTGGCGTTGAATGGGGAATTCCCGGCAACGCTTTGTGGCCGGCAATGCCGACGCCCGTTGTAAGAGAGGACCAGCCCCGGACGAATACATGGACTTGCGGTACCCAATCCGCGCATCAGAGCTTGTTCACCTACGTCCCAGGCCACGTCTCCTCCGATAGGCACTTCAGTGATGAGAACCGACCGGGAAATCGGCGCGGGTAAATTGACGCGCGATTAGGTCTTGCAAAAGGACATCAGACAACCCTTGCTTCGGGATCTGGATAGCTGTGCGAAGAAGCCTCCGGCTTGGACGGAGGTTTGGGATGGGATTGGACAGCAAAAAGGACGTCCATTTAAACGGCTCATCGGCGGGGTCGGTGAGTCGGCTGGAAGGCGCCACGTGCGTTCGGAAGCTGAGAGAGCTCGGATCGTCGCCGAGAGTCTGTTACCCGGTGCGCAGGTGTCCGAGGTGGCGCGCAAGCACGCTGCGACACGCTGGCAGATCTACGATTGGCTACGGCGGTTTCGACCGCTACGCATGTTGCCGCCGTGCGAGGCGTCCCCGCCAGTCCCTGATCGACCGAAGCTTTCCGTCGTAGCAAAAAACGATCGTTTTCAAAAGCTGCAGGTCTTTTTTCAAGGTGCCGAGGCAACGGCGCTGCTTGCATCCGACTTTGCTAAATCGTAGTTCGACGCGCTATTCGGGTTGGATCGTAGGTGCGACGGCGGGATGGCTTGGTGGACGAGATCGAAACGGAAGTTTGCGGGGCGAGTGATCGCTCTCCTTTACCTGTTCTGCGTGCTTGTGCCCGGTACAGCCTCGCCGTTCGGACCGGACCGGCGCCTTGCTTGGATGAGTTACAAGTTGTGGACGTCATCCATGTCTATGATCATGCGTCGACGAGGACACGTCCCATGGACTCGCGTCTTTATGCCGATACTCAACACCGACACGTGGCCAAGAGTGCGGACGCTGTGGCTAGGCACGCCAACGACGATCTTCCTCGGAAGAGCGGCCGGGGCCTTGCTGTCCGATGACGGGGGTTGGGACGAGATCGCGACGGATGGGGAATCCGCCGATATAGCTTAGACGCGCGGTTGACCACGTCAGGAAGGATCGGCCATGATCGTCATGCCCTACGACTACTATTTGATCGCATGGTTTGTACTCGCTCTCGGGTCGACGACCTATGTCGCCTACGATCAGTTCACTGGCAACCCCGAGCCGACGGTAATGAAGTGGGGCTTTATTCTTGTCACCCTGTACATGGGACCATTCGGACTACTTCTATATGTGCTCGCTGACAAGGAGCCGCGTCCGGGCGAACATGAGAGGTTCACCTCTCCGCTCTGGAAGCAGGGCGTCGGCAGTACGATTCATTGCGTCGCTGGCGACGCCACAGGCATCATTCTTGCCGCGGTTGTCACTGCTTCTCTTGGGCTCCCAATGTGGATCGACCTGTTGGTGGAGTATGTCGCAGGCTTCTCGTTCGGCCTGCTGATCTTCCAGTCACTTTTCATGAAGCGGATGATGGGAGGCTCCTACTGGGACAACGTCAAGAAGAGCTTCATGCCCGAGTTCATCAGCATGAACGCCATGATGGCGGGCATGGCGCCAACCATGAGCCTCTTGATGATGGGGCGCGACATGCGCGCCATGGATCCATTTGAGTTCGTCTTCTGGGGCGTAATGTCGCTCGGCGTGATGGTCGGCTTCGCCACGGCTTATCCGTGCAATGTCTGGATGGTGAAGAAGGGTATCAAGCACGGTTTGATGACCGAGCCGCCACACTCTCATGAACAACAAAAGCATGCCGAGCACGGGCGTCAGAGCGAGCATGACGACCCCGGGCACCGCGCCGGACATCCGATGAACAGTGAGGCGACGAGGGCACAGATCACCGCACTCGGTCTCGTCACGTCGTTCCTTCTGCTCACCGGCATGGTGTTCCCCGGCTTTTGGGTTAACTTGCACCTGAGCACACGCGACGTCGGGGCCTCCATCATGCCGCCCGGTATGCTCAACACCTACGATCTGCCGGCCGAGGCGATGAAGGACATGGCCGCGGTGATGCCCCGCGATGTGAGTTACCGGGCCGCCGCAGATGCCCGCGGAGATCGGGTGCTGCAGCCGCGGATCGAAAACGGCATCAAGATATTCGACATCGAAGCATCAATCATCCGCTGGAACATCCTGCCGGAGGTCGCCGTGGATGCCTACGCTTACAACCGCCAGGTACCCGGGCCGCGGCTCGAGCTGACCGAAGGCGACCACGTTCGGATCAATTTCCACAATGCCCTCCCCGAGAGCACCACCGTGCACTGGCACGGATTGATCGTACCCAACGAAATGGATGGGCCGGCCAAGGTCACGCAGCCGCCGATCCCGCCCGGTGGCTTCTATACCTATGAATACACGGTCGGACAGTCAGGGACGTACTTCTATCACAGCCACGATCATCCAGACCGGCAACAGGCGCTGGGCCTATACGGTGCCCTCATCATCGCCCCCAAGGACCCAACCCAGGAGGTGAAGTCCGACTTCGATTACACGATCCAGCTCCAGGAGTGGCTCAAACGGGAACGGTTGACTTATCCGGCCATGTTGATGGAAGGCGGCATGCCGAACTACTTCACGATCAACGGTAAGGCCTATCCTGCCACGGACAGGGTACCGATGAAAGTCGGTCAGTCCATCAAGATCCGCTTTATTGGTACCAATAATAACTTCGTTCATCCGATGCACATCCATGGCGGGCCCTTCGAAGTCGTTGCCGTTGACGGCGTCACTCTTGCGCAGGGGGTGCGCTATCAGACTGACACCGTCAACGTGGGACCCGGACAGCGGTATGACGTGATCTGGACCGCGCGAAAGCCAGGGAAATGGCTGGTCCATTGCCATATTCCTCACCACACGGCGAACAACAACGTGGAGCAGGAGGGGGGCGGAGGGTTAATGCTGGTTCTCGATGTACGCTGAAGCGCCTAGAACCGCCCGATGTCCAATGACGTTCGTGCGCTCGTCAACGGAAAGCATCGTCCTAGGCTCAGCATAACTGGATATTCTCGATTTTGATGTACAAGGGGCATCAATGAATCCCAAGATTGAACGGCCGTTGTCGCCGTATACGACGATCTATCGTCCGCCGACGGCGATGAAGGCGTCGATTACCCATCGTCTAACGGCAATCGTAATGTACTTCGGCGGCATGCCGCTTCTGACTTGGTATTTGCTTTCTGTCGCGATGGGACCGAATAGCTACCGACAATTCGAGTCCTTTGCCGGCAGCTGGTTTGGCACGTTCGTGCTGTTCAGCCTGACGTGGTGTGTGTGCCAACATCTCGCGTCGGGATTGCGTCACCTGATCCTGGATCTCGGATTTGGATTCGAGAATCGGACGTCGCGCCGGTCGGCCATCGCGACCTTTGCATTCTCGCTCACAATGACCGTTGTTCTGTGGACCTGGACTACGCTGGCCTAACAAGAGACGGCTCGTGCGGCAGCCACTGGAGTTGATCAAGATGCCAGATTTAAGAGAGAAGTATGGGCTGCTGATCGGCAATAACAGCGTTGGCGGAATAGCTCGATTGATTCTTAGCATAACGGTATTCTGCTTGGCTTTCAGCTCACTGTTCTGGTGGCTTCGACACTAGATGATTAGTCCTAGACTGTGATGGTGTATTCTTATCGCACGCGCGGGTCATGCGAGCAGGACGTTCCGATAGGTGCGCCGCTTTAACAGGCTGTGAAGAAGTCTCTGGCGAGATGGCGTTGGACACGCGCGGACGCTACGGAGCGCACCCGGCCGTCACTCGCAGGCAAAAGCTACGGAGCTTCCTTCACCCCCGTAGCAACGATCTGCACCGGCGCAAAAGATGGTACAACCTGCTCTGATGTCCGTGCTTGTCGACGCCAGGTAAACACCAGGCTGGCCGCTACTCCGTTGCGGCGCGCAACCTCAGTCACCTTCGCGCCCGGCACCAACGTCTCCTCGATAATCCGCGCCTTGTCGTCCTGCGACCAGCGCTGCCGCCGCTCTAGCCCGCCCAAAACCTCGACCCGCATCGCCTGATGACCTTAAAGCTAGACTTAAGGCCACACGCTTCGCGAATTGCCACCCGTCACGCAAAACGGCCCCCGTCGGATGCGTAGTGCGCCAGTGAAACTGGCGAAGGATAGTCGATGAAAGTTCGATACAGGAAAGGAGTACGGCGCTCCCGAAAACCAACCTCCCGCAACTGTCCGCGATTTAGCGGAATCCCTGTCCCGGAATTACTGAAATCGCTGTCCGCGAATTAGCGAAATTGCTGTCCGGAAATTGCCGAAACACGCATCCTGCTCGACAACGACTACCTGCCTGGCGATCTCGAACGGCAGATCGGCGCCTTCATCGAACACTACAACCACGTCCGCTATCATGAGAGCATCGACAATCTGACGCCCGCCGACGTCTACTTCGGCAGAGCCGAGACGATCTGACTGAGCGTCGGCGCATCAAACGCCAGACCATTGCAAACCGTCGCTTGCAGCATCGACTGCAGGCCGCTTAAACTCTAACCCCAGATGAGCCAGAGCCTCCCTTCGCCTAACGCCTGATCAGTCTCAAATCATCTGACGACGGACAGTCCGTCGATAACTGGGGAGCAAGCAGCGCTTCACAGGATCAAGGGGTTCCCCAGATCAGCTCGGGCTGAACTGGTACGAAGACCACGTCACGAGAACTGCGAGCAGACAGTAGCTGCAAGCGAGAACAGGCGATTACCACTCACTTGCGGTGAAGCTTGAGCCTTCAGGCTTTGATGCCTGGATAGCCGTATCAGAGGCTGAAAATTCCCGGTCACCTGACAAGTCGAGCAGTCAGCCCAAACGCGCTGTCTGCTATTTATCTCGCGACTGCAATCGAGAACTGACAAAAGACCAGAGCAGTCTCAGATGCGCCGCGCAAAACCTACCTAACGAAGCAAGGTGGGTGTGGGCGTTTGTACGAAAGAGTACGGGATCCGAGAGGAGCCACATGACCACCACGCTACCAGTAACGGCAAGACCGTGCCCAACAGCGTCCGTAACAGATAGCCCTTGATCCAGAGCAATGGGATCGCAAATAGTACTCCAAACAGGGAGCTATGGGGGATTTTGGGTGACGAGGTGATCAGGCGGCGTGGCTTGCCGGCATTTGGATGACCTCGATGCCGTCGTTGAATCTGACACCTGCGATGACCTTCGGCAACTGATTTGTGCCTCTGAGCCGTCGCCAGGTCTTTGATGCGGCGATCACCAGCTTGAACACCATCAGCCTGGCGGTGGTCGGCGACAACGAGCCCTTGGTGCGCACCGTCCGGTGCCGCACGGTGGCGAACACGCTTTCGATGGGATTGGTGGTGCGCAAGTGATCCCAATGCTCGGCAGGAAGGTCGTAGAAGGCCAGCAGCGCGTCGCGATCCTTGACCAGGCATTCGACCGCCCGGCCGTACTTGGCGCGGTAGTTCTCGGCGAAGACGTCGATCGCCGCTTCGGCGGACGCCCGGTTCGGCGCCCAGTAGACCTCGCGCAGATCCTTCTTCATTGTGGCCTGTACCGAGAGCGGGACCTTGTCCAGGACGTTCACGGTCTTGTGCACCCAGCATCGCTGGTTTTGGCGCTCCTCTTTCATCAGCGTGGATCACTGTCAATGTCAAAGCTGGATACCGCGACTGCTTGCCTATCGGTGGCAGAATACGGATTTTACGATATCGGATTTCAAGAACAGCCTGGTCTGGATTGCCCTTGCTATCCTGGACTTCGATCCGGTGGAGACCTTTGACCACGACCTCGTCCATTATCGTTGCAACGGTATGATCGCCATCACCTGCGAGGCGATTGACACAGGTCCTTACCAAGAAATGCGTTCCAACCTCTTGGGCGGCGCAGAACAATTCATAAATATCGGCCTCACGATCACCGATATGGATGCACTGGGATGGCTCCTCGAACAGCTCCGTGGATTGCTTGAGGTTCTCCAGCCACCGAATGCTCTCCTTGGTTTCAATGGGGATCCGTGTCAGGTTGACCTCGCGCCTGAGCGCAGCGACCCCTCTGAATTTCTTTCTGGTCCAAAACTTCACGGCGCTGAGCCCCAGTGGAAGCCCCTCGAGGGTCACCGCAAGGCTCGAATGCATCAATATTCCGCACGTCGTGTACGTTTGGGGGGGTTCCGTCCAGTCTTCGGGAGTTGCTTTTGGGGATGCGCTTAATCATCCCGATCAGATCCGGACGCTCCCGTTGGTAGGTGAATTCGGTCGTATCATGCAGGACAAGAACAGGTCCTTTCGCGGCCGCGATACGTTCCCGCGTCGATTTAAAATGACCAGACAGGATGTCGGCCTCGCTTACTCGTTCATTGGAGAAGAAACGATAGGCCGCCTTGGTGTTCGCCCAGTCTTGGCAAACCATCGGACCAATCTGCTTCAGCAGCATGCGAAATCTCTCGCCAAGTCGGGCATCTTGAAACTCGCACAGCGCAGCTTCACGGTCAAACCAGGTCACCGCGTCAGACGTCAACCGATGCGCCTTTTCATCCCGGGCGCGTGAAGCCAGTCCCATAGAGCACCTCTTCTCGAATCAGGTGCCCATCAAAGAATCACAAGCGATTCTGGCGACTCAAGTTTTTCGGCTCAGTGCACCCCGAAAAATGTAGGTAATCGTAAGCCCCGTCGGATGCGTACCGTCTTCACGCGATCGCCCGGCTTCCTCGGGATAAGCGACGGCGCAACCACAGTGCATTCATGGCCGAGCGACCGGATCAGGCGATAAAGGCCATAGCCAGTCGGACCGGCCTCGTAACAGAAATGCACACCACCAAACCGGCTGGCGATCCGTTCAACGACCCGGCGCATGCCGATCGCCGACGCGTCGACCTCACCGAAGAAGCGAACCTCTCCTTCCCGGCCTGTTTCCGCGATCGCGATGGCGTTTTTCAGCTTTGCGACGTCGATTCCGACAAATGCTTCCCTATAATCTGCCAGAGCTATGCGGGAAAGTGGGTGATGACCTGAGATAGGCGGCGTATCGAGGCGGGTGTCGAGCCTGCCAGAACCTCTCAAGGAGAGCGATACGCCATGAATGAGACTAGCAACATTGTCCCGCTTCGTCAGCCCGACGAGATCGACACCCGACGAGATCGATGATCCACTGACCAATGTCCTGCGCGCTGGTGCGCGGCAGCTTCTGGCGCAGGCTGTCGAGGCCGAAGTCGAGACATTTCTTGCCACGGTGAAGGACTTGAAGCTTGCCGACGGGCGCGCCCGTGTCGTGCGGCATGGTTACGGCCCGGCGCGAACGATCCAGACCGGCATCGGCCCTGTCGATGTCGCGCGGGCGAAGATTCGCGACCGCGGGGCGGCCGGCGATGGCGAGCGGATCCGGTTCAGCTCGGCGATCCTGCCGCTGTGGGCACGGCGGACCAGAAGTCTGGATGCGCTGTTGCCGGTTCTGTACCTGCGCGGCATCTCGACCGGCGATTTCCAGGAGGCGCTGACGGCCTTGCTGGGCAAGGACGCGCCGAACCTGTCGCCCGCGGTGATTTCCCGGCTGACGGCCGAGTGGCAAGGCGAGTACGAACGCTGGCAGAGGCGCGATCTGTCGGCGCGGCGATACGTGTACGTGTGGGCCGATGGCGTCTTCCTGCAGGCCCGCATGGAAGACCATGCATGCTGGTGCTGATCGGCGCGACGCCGGAAGGCAAGAAGGAACTGGTCGGCTTTCAGGTCGGCGTGCGGGAGAGCGCGCAGAGCTGGCGCGAGCTCCTGATCGACGTCAAGCAGCGCGGGTTGCAGATCGCCCCGGAAATTGCCGTCGGCGACGGCGCGCTCGGCTTCTGGAAGGCGCTCGACGAGATCTTTCCCGGCACGCGGCACCAGCGATGCTGGGTGCACAAGACCGTGAACGTCCTGGACAAGGTCCCGCTCTCGGTACAGGCCACAATGAAGAAGGATCTGCGCGAGGTCTACTGGGCGCCGAACCGGGCGTCCGCCGAAGCGGCGATCGACGTCTTCGCCGAGAACTACCGCGCCAAGTACGGCCGGGCGGTCGAATGCCTGGTCAAGGATCGCGACGCGCTGCTGGCCTTCTACGACCTTCCTGCCGAGCATTGGGATCACTTGCGCACCACCAATCCCATCGAAAGCGTGTTCGCCACCGTGCGGCACCGGACGGTGCGCACCAAGGGCTCGTTGTCGCCGACCACCGCCAGGCTGATGGTGTTCAAGCTGGTGATCGCCGCATCAAAGACCTGGCGACGGCTCAGAGGCACAAATCAGTTGCCGAAGGTCATCGCAGGTGTCAGATTCAACGACGGCATCGAGGTCATCCAAATGCCGGCAAGCCACGCCGCCTGATCACCTCGTCACCCAAAATCCCCCATAGCTCAATCTGCCACGGCTCGTCCTCCTGTAATGAGGATCGGCTCGGTACGCCCGAGCAACCCTCGGACGCGCAGTGTAGGGCGAGCCACCTCATCGGCAGACACGGACATACGGCCTTACGCATGAACCGCACGATCAAGGAAGCGACCGTCCAACGCTACCATTAGGATCGACACGATCAGCTCGAAGCTCACCTTGCCGACTTCATCACCGCCTACAATTACGCTCGGCGGCTGAAGACCCTGAAGGGCCTCACACCCTACGAATACATCTGCAAATGCTGGACTTCCCAGCCAGAACGATTCAAACTCAATCCGCTCCAGCAAATGCCAGGACTAAACACCTAGGCGTTCCTTCGATATACCGATGGGGACCAGCCAACCGCACGTTTGAAAGCCATACTAAAATGTGATTGATCGGCGAAGCCGCAGATCATTGCGATGTGCGTCAATGACAAGTTGGTCGTCGCCAACAACTCCTGGCTGCGACGAATGCGTGTTTCCATCAAATATCGATGCGGCGTGAGCTGAAATGATGCCTTGAACCGCTTAATAAAGACGGTGCGACTGAGTCCGGCCAGCTTCGCAAGATCGTTCAGCAGTATTTCCGAAGAGAGGTGATCATGGATGTATTCGGTCACCAATCGAGCCTGCTTCGTTGTCAGGCGCTCGCTTGCTTGTATGCCGGTGGTTAGCTTTGTAGCTCCATGCTTCGAAAGCACATCGATCGCCAGCGCGCGTGAAAGATACTCGATTTTTAGGCTCGAATGCTCCCTCGGTTCAGAGAGTGCGTAATTCAGTGAGTCCAACAGCAGACTCATGGACGGATCCTCAAACCCGAACGCCGAAACGACTTCAAAGCTCTTGGGGTCGCGATCAAATACTTCGCTTGCAACCTCGGCCAAGATCTCGGCCTTCAGAAATACATGAAGTCCGTAGATCTCATTCTGTCTTCTCACTCCAATGGGGGTCTCCGGCGCGAGCAGCAGGACCCGTCGGCTCGGACAGACAAGCCGCTGCTTCTGCCGGCCCAAACTCAAAGACACGTCCACCAAACTGTGCGACATGGCGATCCAAACATCGGGTGTGGCCCGATGGGCTATTTCGTAACCATGTGGCAGCCCTCTCGCGAAACTAGCGTTGATGTTCGGCCACCCCAAGGTTTCGCTTGTCCTCAAAATAGATAGTTCCGAGCCGACGTTAAGCACCGTTTGGTCTGTCCGGTAAGACGTATTCATTGGTCGCATCGCTCTTCGTTACCGGGGCCCATAGTAGTACCGGTTTATGGTAGTCACTCTGGACACCGTCTTCATAGCTAAGTTGCCGTGAGCAAAATCGCTGTCAGGAAACTGATTGTGACTTTCCGGGGATCAAGGTAGCGCGGCCGGCCGGGAGGCACGTTGCCCTAGATCAAATTCCTCCCAGCGCCGCCGCATCTGCGGTTCCACGGCCATGGCTTTGAGGGACGCTTTCGACCGGGAACGGTGGGGCCGCCGCGCCGCCGACGGCTGGCATGTGGTAGTGCGCATCGGAGCGAGGGAATTTCGCGTCTGGTCTGAAGTGCCGCCGGCTGTAGGTCCTAGGCGCCGAAATCGGGCGGCTCACCAGAGTCATTTCTTGATCACGATCTCGCTCTACAAACCCGCTCCCTTGACGATCGCGTCTGAGAAGGAGCGAGCGACCAGGCACGGGCCGCAACCAGTCGTCGCACGAAATCCGCGAGCTCGGCGCGCTTGGCCTAATCGCATTCGGCGTCGCCAACTGGAAGGCGAGTCCGCGTTCCCGGCAAGCCGGCCGGAACCACGAACAGTGCGACCCGCGTCTCCGCCTCATCTGCCCTGGCCCACACCACATACCATTTCAGGATCGGCACTCCGGTCGAATAAATCTTCGTACCCGCCAGCCGGTCTCAGTGCGACGCGCGATCGTTGCCGGCAGACTGCCGCGCGACGGCGAGCCGAGTTCGGGCTCGACGCGCAACGCGTTGATCAGCGCCACGCCCTCGACCGTCTCCTTGGCGAGCTTGCGCGAGAGACGTGCAGGCCAACGCGTGCTCCGCACCATCACCAGATGCTGGATGTAATGCATCGACAGCACGAGCGCCGTCGAGGGATCGGCTCGGCCGATGATGCCAAGCACGCGCGCGGTATCGCGGGCGCCCGCCCCCACCCCGCCGAGCGCCGCCGGCACGGTGAGGGCCAGCAGGCCTTCACGCGAAAGGTCGGCAAAAATCTTAAACGGAAAGCTGGCATCGCGGTCGTGAGACGGAGCACGCGCGGCAAACACCTCGGCAAGCCGCAAGGCGCGCACAACGTGCTCAGGCGCACTTGGGTGAGAGACCTCCCTTGCAGCCGTATGTCGCCTCCAGCTCGAGCAGGCTGAGGATCCGCTTGCGCAGCTCGGCAAAATAGAATGCGGCGCGATATCACCATCGTCAATGAAATGGAATTTCGAATGTTGCGCGCGCAAGAGGCGTTATCTCTACGATCGCATCGCGCGACGATACACGATTTTCGCGAAGATCGGCGCTCGCGCACGCTGGCGCAATTGCGCGCCTGAGGTTCGATGCTTCGTATCGTCCCAGAATGACAAGTACTCAATTCACCTCGAACCGGATCGGCAGCTTCTTCGGGCCGTTGACAAAATAGGCCTGCGTCATCTTCACCTCGCCGTCGAGCGACAGCGACTTCAGGTGCGGCAGCAGTTCCTCGAACAGGATGCGCATCTCGAGCTTGGCGAGGTACTGGCCGAGGCAGAGATGCGCGCCATAGCCGAACGCGACATGGCGATTGGGTTTGCGATCGCTGCGGAAGCGATCGGGGTCCTCGAACACCTCCTCGTCGCGATTGCCGGAGGCGTAGCACAGCATCAGCCAATCGCCCTTGGCGATCTTGCGGCCGCCGAGCTCGGTATCCGCGGTGGCCGAGCGCATGAAATGCTTGACCGGCGTCATCCAGCGGATCGACTCGTCGACCAGGCCCGGGATCAACTCCGGGTTGGCCTTCACCTTGGCGAATTCCGCGGGGTCCCTGGCCAGCGCCCAGATCGCGCCGGCGGTCGAGGATGAGGTGGTGTCGTGGCCCGCCGTCGCGACGATCATGTAATAGCTGGTCTGATCGTGCTCCGGCATGTACTCGCCGCCGATCTTCGCGTTGGCGATGACGGTGGCGAGATCGTCGCGCGGGTGCTGGCGGCGATCCTCGGTGATCTTGCGGAAGTAGGCGGAGAAGTCGGCGATGATCGCCTGCAGCATCGCCGAGACCTGCTCTGCGCTCAGCGCGTCGCGGACGCGCGCGGTGTCGGGATCCTGCGGGCCGAACAGCTCCTGCGTCAGCTTGAGCATGCGCGGCTCGTCCGCCTCGGGCACGCCGAGGATCTCCATGATGACGTGCAGCGGATAGCCGAGCGCGACGTCCTCGACGAAGTCGCAGGCGCCGCCCCTCGCGAGCATGCGCTGCACCGTGGCGCGCGCGATCTCGCGAATGCGGCCTTCGAACTTGCCGAGGTTGGCCGGCATGAACCAGCCTTGCGTCAGCGCGCGATATTTCGGGTGGTCTGGCGCGTCCATCTGCACCAGCGAGCGCACAAGATTGGGGCCGCCGGTGATCTTGCGCACCCGCTCGTCGAGCGCCTGGTTCGTCAGCGTGGTCGAGCGGTCGGCGTTGTGGAACAACTCGTTCTGCCGGCTGATCGCCTGGATGTGAGCATGCTTGGTCACCACTCAGAACGGATCGAACTGGTCCGGCCGCGCGATGCCGAGCGGGTTGTTGGCGCGCAGCCAGCGATAGCTGTCGTGGATGCGGTCGTCCGCATAGGCGACGGGATCGACGAGGGTGGCCGCGATGTCGGCGGGAATGTCGAGATCGCCATTCGCTGTCCTATCCATGCGGTCTTCGGGATTTACTGTCACGTTTTCACCTGCGGTCGTCTCTGTCATACTCAGCTCCCCCTCACTTGGCGGACATCACGTCCTGTTCGCGTTTCACTCAGCGGAACTGCACGCCTTCGAACTGGCCATTGCTGCGCCAGCCGTCGATATATTCGAAGTAGGCCAGCGCACCGGCGGGATGGCCGACATTGAGCCTCGCGGCCGGGCCCGGCTCGCGGCCCTCGTTGTTGTAGTAGCCGGGCGTACAATCGGGCCCGCCGATCATCCGGCCGACGCCGGTCAGCAGCAGCTCGACCCAGCGATCCTCGGCTTCCCTGCTGACCTCGATTTCCTTGAAGCCGTTGTCCTGCGCGTGGCCGACCATCAGGGCGATGGTCCGCGCCGCTTCGGTCAGATTGTGCGGCACGTTGGAGATCAGATTGGCGCCCTGGGTCGGCTGCACGAAGAACACGTTGGGGAAACCGTGCACGTGGATGCCGTGCTTGGTGCGCATGCCCTCGGCCCAATGCTCCGACAGCTTGACGCCATCGCGGCCGGTCAGATCGAAGCCCGCGCGCCGCTTGTATTCGGTACCGACCTCGAATCCCGACGCATAGATGATGCAGTCGAGCGTGTATTCCTTGCCCGCAACGACGATCCCGTTCTCAGTAATCTCCTGGACGCCCTTGCCGTCGGTATCGACCAGATGCGTGCCCGGCGTGTTGAAGGCCTGGAGATAGGCGTCGTGGAAGCATGGCCGCTTGCAGAGCTGGCCGTACCAGGCCTTGAGGTTTTTCGCCGTCTCGGGATCGGCTACGATGGCGTCGACCCGGTTGCGGATTTCCTCCATCTTCTCGAAGTCGGAATCCTCGAAGGCGGCCCGCATGTTTTCCAGGGTCCGCTGCTCGCGCGGCAGCAGCATGACCTTGGCGCGAATCCGCTTCGACAGGTCGGTCCAGCCGTCCTGCACCAGATCCTCCTCGGCCGATCCACCGGCCTGGTTGGCGGTGAAATTCTCCAGCCAGCGCTGTTGCCAGCCCGGCGTCGCGATCTCGGCAAACCAGTCGGGATCGATCGGGCCGTTGCCGCGCACGTCGACCGACGACGGCGTGCGCTGGAACACGTAGAGCTCCTTGCAGGCGCGCGCGAGATGCGGGATGCACTGCACCGACGTCGCGCCGGTGCCGATGATACCGACGCGCTTGTCGGCAAGCTTATTCATCAAGGCGCCCCTGGGATCGCCGCCGGTGTAGTCGTAATCCCAACGGCTGGTGTGGAACGAGTGGCCCTTGAAGCGCTCGATGCCGGGAATGCCGGGCAGCTTCGGCACGTGCAGCGGACCGGTGCCGATGCCGACATATTGCGCGGTGAAGGCGTCGCCTCGCGTGGTGCGGATGATCCAGCGCGATTGCGCGGCGTCCCAATCGAGGCTCGTCACCTCGGTGTGGAACAGCGCATTGTCGTAGAGATTGAACTGCCGGCCGATCCGCTGGCAATGCGCCAGGATTTCGGGCGCATGCGCGTATTTCTCCGTCGGCATGTGGCCGGTCTCTTCGAGCAGCGGCATGTAGACCATCGACGCGGTGTCGCATTGCGCGCCGGGATATCGGTTCCAGTACCATGTGCCGCCGAAATCGCCGCCCTTCTCGACAATGCGGACATCCTTGACGCCGGCCTCGGTCAGCCGCGCCGCGGTGGCGAGCCCGGCAAAGCCGCCGCCGATGAAGGCGAAGGTGACGTGATCAGTCTTCGGCGCGCGCTCAACGACCGGCGTGTAGGGATCGTCGAGATAATGCGCGAGCTGGTCCCTGATCTGGAGATACTGGTCGTTGCCGTCAGGACGCAGCCGCTTGTTGCGCTCCTCCTGATACTTCAGGCGCAGCCGCTCCTTGTCGATTGCAGCGGGCTTGAAGTCTTTGAGTTGGTCGGTCATCGTCATCCAAAGGCGTCCTTATCTAGCAAATCAGCGGATGAGGTTGGTCACAGCGATCACAGTGCGAAAGAGTGGCCGCCGTTGACCGGAATGGTCTGGCCGGTGACAAAGCCCAAGGGCGGCATCCCACGACAGCGTCACCACCATCGAGGTGAGCGGTGGAGTTGACGCGCGCACTGACGGAGCGGACGCGTCCGACTCGCGCGGGCGATCCTGTGTGCAGTCACCATCTGTACCTGGCCCCAGCAATGCCGCGATTGCCGTAGCTGCTGCCGAAGTTGCCGAGGCTCGTGGAGGCGGCGACCTCGCCATAGAGGGAGTATTTGTTGTCCCCCCAATCATAGGTCCCGCCCAACCCGAGCTCCCCGGTCGAGGAGGCGTTGCGGCTGACAAACCACGTCTCGGCCACGCTCACCCGGGTCCCCCCCAGGAACTCGGCATAGAGATTGGCGATGCCATAGAGCTTGAGGCGTTCGGCGTTGCCATGCGTGTCCTTCCACGCCTTCTCCCAGCCGGCCGAGATGCCGAACCGGGCACGGAGGCTGTCGCCCTTGTCGGGCGAGACCCTCGCCCCGAACCGGTCGGTAAAGCCATCGAATGTCACGGAGGAATAGATCAGCTGCGCCTGCGGCGTGACCGTCCAGCTCCTGGCGATGTGCAGGTCTTGGCCCATCTCGAGCGAGAACGCGTAACCGAAGCCGGTGTTGTTGTGGGCGATGAGGCCGGCCTGATCGGACCACAGATTGCTGTTGAACCAGGTCGCCCGTCCCTGGGCATCGACATAGAAGCCATGGCGGCCATACCAGGTCAGGGTCGGACCGATGCCATAGGCATCGGCATTGATGGAGCCGTCGGCGTGCGGCGAGACCAGCCTGGCGCTGGCATTGCCGTACTGGCCAGTCACGCCGAGGATCAGGCGATCGCCAAAGGTGGATTCATAAAGAAGCCCATCGACGCCTGCCTGAACCTGCCATTGGTCCACGTCGCGGTTCACGCTCGCCGTCGAGAGGGCTGGCTGGACATGATCATGGCGTCCCTCCGTGCGGAGCCAGAAGCCACCCCCCTCGATGGTGGGATCCTTCTCGCAACCGAACGGACGGGCCGTCCGATCGGAGGCGTCGGCCGCGTCTCTTCTTTCCCGGTCGTCGCACCAGTAACGATTGCCCACCCGCTGCTGCAGCGTTGGCAGGCCAATCAGGCCGAGCAGCACCTGCGGATAGGCCTCAGCCACCGGCACTGTCGGCTGGTAGAGGGGCTGGTACGCCGCTGCTGGAGGCACTGTCGGCGCGGGAGGCACTGTCGGCGCGGGAGGCACTGTCGGCGGCGTGGGAGGCGGGACTGGCTGGGGGGGGCGGGACTGGATTGGGCGGAACGAGTTGCGAGCGCAGGTACCAGTTGCCATCCGCCGCACTGCCGCCGACGCCACCGTGGAAAAGCGTGTAGCCATAGGCCCCGGCGACCACGGCCGGCCGGCCGTCCTTGGTCGTGTACTGCCCGTTGAGCACAAAGACGTCGGGCGCGGACGCGTTTTTGTTCAGGACATCGACGAGCATGATGCCGTTGCCTAGCGTCGGCGCGCCCGCGCCGCCGGCGTTGGCGACGCTGATCCGGGTCGCGCCGCCGGAGCCAAGGCGCGTCGAGTCCACAACGAGCACGTCGCTCAGGCTCTGAGGGCCACCGGCGTTCAGGACGGTGTCTAGTCTCAGACCGCCGCCGTCGGAGATGAAGACGCCGCCGCCGTCAGTACCGGGACGTGTGCCGCCGGTAATCACGAGCGCGTCGCCGGCGATCGGGCGCCCCGCCCCGGTGTCGGCCCCCTGGAGCGTGATGATCCCGCGGTTGTCGAACGTCCTGACGCCCAGCAGCTGCCCCTGGGCAACGCCGTTGGTGGGCGTCGGCAGCAGGCTGCCGGCCGGCTGGTAGGCCCCGGTATTGTCGACGCTCTGCGGCCGGTCGACATAGAGCAGCCGCAGGACGCCATTGGCGTTGTTGTTGAAGTCGCCATTGATCTGCGAGACGGCGACATGCTGCACGCCGTTGACATAGTCGCGCGTGTCGAAGGAATTGGGCGAGTTGTTGTTGAAGACGTTGTTGCTGCCCAGCAGCGTGACGTAGCCGATGATGGTGCCGTTATTGTTGATGACGGTGGTGCCGGAATGGCTGAGGATGGCCAGGTCGCTGGCACCGCTGATCTGCCCGCCCGCCTGGTTGTTGATGATTGTCCCGTTGGTGGCGCGCACATCGACCACGGCGGCGGTCAGGCTCGAGGTCGTCGCGTTGCCGGAATTGTTGACGGTCGCCCGTAACGCGCCGTCGACCTGAATGGCGCTGCCGGCGGTGCCCGTGGTGGCGCCGGCGGTGGTGATGGTCACGGTGCCGGCGGGGGCGCTGCCGCGAATGCCGGTGGCACCGGTGACGGTGCCGTTGGATGTGACGACGACGTTGCCGCGGTTCGAGACGGCGTTGATGCCGACACCCCGTTGCGAGACGATCGTTGTCCCGGCGCCTGCCGTGACCACGGCATTGCCGGTGCCGGCGGTGGTGGCGTTGAGGCCGTTGCCGCCCGTGCCCGTGGCCGTCACGGAGCCGACCGTCAGGGTGATGGTGGCGTCCTTCGCGTTCGCCGCATTGGTGATGGTGGCGAAGGCGCCGTGGCCGTTGCTTCCCTGCGCGCTGACGGTCCCGCCCGAGATCGTCACCAGCGCCGCGCCGAGGCCGGGCGTCTGAGCAACAAGGCCGCTGCCGCCCCTGGACGTCACGCTGCCTCCCGACAGCGTCACCCGCGCCGCGCCTGTCGATTGGGAATCCAGGATAAGAGCGTAAAGGCCGTTGGCCCCGGCGTTCTGCGTGGCCACCGTTCCAGCGGACATGTCGATAATAGCATCCCCGCCCCGCCCCCAATTCTCGGACAATGCGCCATGACTCAAGCTTGTGATTGTTCCACCCAGAATATAAATTGACGTATCGCTATGATTCGCTGGGTTGAGTTGGAGACCTGCATCATTCGTGGCCCACAATCCCAGCTCCGGTTGGTAGGGGTTGTTCGAGATGAGCGTGCCGTTTCGGAAATAGATCGTTGCCGCGCCCGTGCCGTCGTTGGCCACATGAATCCCACGCCCGACGCCAGGCCCGGTACCGCCGATCGACTGCACGTTCCTGACATCGACCACTAAAGGGGCCGGCGTAGAATCCATGAGAAATATCTCAGGCATTTTATAATGAAAATCCCTCGGAGCGTCAGGTCCCACCACCATTTGGGGGTTGTCGAGAACGAGCGTGAATCCATTCGGGAACTGTGGACGTACCCTCCAGGACGGCGTCGGCGCTGGCGGCGTTGCGCCAGACGGATAATAAATTGGAAACTGCCAAGCCACGCCATACCAAATGCCCGATGAATAGCTTGTCCCACGGCAAGTGATTGAACTTCCCGACGGTGTGCCGCATTCGTTATTTGCCAGTGCCGGCCCGCTGATTGCGGACAGTAAGGCGCCGCCGACCATTCCTGTCGCGGCCCGAACGAGCCACTCCCGCATTTTCCCGTCGTTACATGTCACTTTACGCATCCGCGCCTCTACCAATTTCATTCGAGTTACTGGCGCGGGAGGTACTGTGCGCCGTCACCATCTGTACCTGGCTCCAGCGACGCCCGATAGCCGCAGGCTGCTGCGGAGGCTCGTGGAGGCAGCATCCTCATGTGACCGCTGTCGTGGAGATGCGACTGCTGTAACGTCGAGCACACCCTCATTCAGGATGCCTTGATAATCGGTCAGTCTTGTTTGAAATCGGTCACCATTTCGGACCACGCGGTTCTGGCGGCGCGTCCCGGCCCCCTCCGTCGGGCGCACAGATCGGCGATGCCGGCCTCAGTAGAACGGCGCTTCATCCAAGCTCTGCCATTCAACGTGTTATCTGCGTCGCCGCCTGTAGGTTGAGGGTGTCGCTTCCAGAGCCAGCTCCAAGACCGTCGATAAATGGGCGCAGTCGGAGAAGCTGCAACTAAGTGCGATCTGAGCAGAAACTGCGGACAGGTGTTGATCTCCGCGGCATCTGCGGCGGCGCACAGCTCACAGTCGCTGATCCGGCAATCCAAGCGAATCCACGAATTGAACCAGCCCGGCTCGCACGCGCGGGCCGTCATGCGAAGGGTGACGAGCCGTGGGCAGAGCGAGCAGCTGATTAAGGACCGCGAGACTACTCGCCGAGATGGTTACCGGATGCCTATGGGGCCATCGTAGTGGTCGCGCGCTGCAGGAATTGCGGGGAGTGGTGACGCGGTTCGCGGGGTTCGCGCGGGGCCGGACGTTCGGACGGATCGCGGCCAAGTTTGGATTGCAGCTCGACGAGGTCGGTGAAGACGTCGGCCTGACGGCGCAGTTCGTCGGCGATCATCGGCGGCTGGCTGGCGATGGTGGAGATCACGGTGACGCGGACGCCTCGGCTCTGCACCGCCTCGACCAGTGAGCGGAAGTCGCCGTCGCCGGAGAATAGAATCATCTGATCAATGTGCTCGGCAAGTTCCATGGCATCGACCGCGAGCTCGATGTCCATGTTGCCCTTCACCTTGCGACGGCCGCTGGCGTCGATGAACTCCTTGGTCGCCTTCGTGACGACCGTATAGCCGTTGTAGTCGAGCCAGTCGATCAACGGGCGGATCGACGAATACTCCTGATCCTCGATGATCGCCGTGTAATAGAAGGCGCGGAGCAAAATGCCGCGACCTTGGAATTCCTTGAGAAGACGTTTGTAATCGATGTCGAAGCCGAGCGTCTTCGCAGTAGCGAAAAGATTGGCTCCGTCGATGAAGAGCGCGATCTTGTTGGAAACAGATGACGGCATCAAAGTGGTCTCACGGGTTTCTCGCGATTTTAGCGGAGCGAGGGCGGACCGCGCGCCAATAATCGGTGTTTACGGGATCAGAAGATTGACCTGTCCTGCGGGAGCCGCGAACGTGCCTTAGTTCAAGGAAACCGCCACACTGCCATGGCGACCGAAAACTTGAGTCAAAGTAATTTCAACAACCCTCCTGCATAAACTCACTTGGTGAAATTTGCTGACATGTCGTGCTCTTACATGTCCGCGCCTGCAAGAAGCAAATGCCGTGCAAGGCGTGCATTAGTGAATTTCAATGAAAGTGCTATAATATACTTGAATCATCGGTCCGCATATTTCGAATTCGAACATTTCTTGTCCAAGGGACATCAAGGCCCTGAAGCGCGGCCTGCTGTTGCGCCAGTGCAACTGTCAGGATCGTTGGTCCTCCTTCTCAGGTCGCACGATGCCTCCGCAATCGCACGACAGCGCTGCTAACCAGCGGTCTGAGCAAGTCGCTCAAACTCGCTGTCTGCCATCAGGAACACCGGATAAACTGAAGGGACGGAATTGAGCGACGTGTTCGTCAGTGGAATCAACGCCACGGCCTGTCAGCACAGCTCCGATCGAGAGCACGCGAACCGAATTGTAGTGCGGATGGCCGTCGAGCCCAGCGCAATGATCAGAACGACACCGAAGATGCCCGAGCGGCGACATATGGCGGGAGACGCCGCATCGGCAATTGTCGCCTCACCACCATCACGCTCAGAGACACGGGCGGCTTGAAGTGCAGGCACGGAATTGCGGCCAGAATATAGGCCATCGCCAGCACGGTGAGATAGCACGACGGGAGACGCCCAGTGCCGATATCAGCCTATGGAAAGGCGGCGAGGAGACTCGCTACTCTGTGCTTGCCATTCAGGAAGTTGGCGCGCAGGTTCAGCGGTAATAGGAGGGCAAAAACAGCTGGTGAGAACCAGAAAAAAGTGACCGAGGCGTCCCAAGGAACGCAGGAAGTTGCCTGGAACATCGCCGACGAGCAGCAGTGCCAACGAGTCATCCCGCCTCGTCGCCAGGTGCCCAATTCTGCACGTGCACTGTTCAGAAAATGCGCTTGCCTGAAGTCCCGGGTCAGCAAATTCCTGGAGTCGGTTAGGGCGGACATTCGCAATCTGGGGATCGTTGCCGGTGGATGTTCGGACTAGCCGTTGCCTGAAATCGCCTACAGCAATCTGACCGGATATTACCTAAGCCTAAGATTGACGCAACATGGCGAGGTGCATGCTCGTGGAACGAGTTGCATCTATTAATCTAGGTTGAACCACGAAAGTGTCTGCGAGCAGACAGCTGCGAACTCAAGATCTTGGCAAGCCTTGCCGACGACCGGAACGATCGCTTCGATATCACGCAAGCGGGTTCCTCCTCGAGTGTAAGCGGCAAGCTGAGCTTTCGATTACCCACATTTGACGTTGGATTTGAGCGAGGCGCCGCGGGCGAAACCTTGAATCGGTAGAATCTGTTGTGATTCCTTGTTGAGCACCTGATTCGGAAGCGCGGGGTGCTCGATGGGCTTGGTGAAGGGACGCACGGGGGCGCGTGCTCAGCGATTGACGACTGGTATCGAGACGTGGGTTGATCAGGAAGTTGCGGGATGCGAGTTTAAGGATGAGCGGCTTGGTCGCCGGTTCTGCAAATTGCTCGCACAAATCGGGAGCGACATGGGTCAAAGCATCCCGTTGGTTTGTCAGGATTGGGCCAACACGAAGGCCGCCTATCGCTTCCTCTCCAACGAACGGGTCAACGAGGCGGATATTCTTTGCGGTCATTTCGAGGCGACGCGCGGGCGCGTAGCGGCGACGGAGGGACCGATCCTCGTCCTCCATGACACGACGGACTTCAGCTTCAAGCGCGAGAAGCCGGACCTGATCGGCTTTACGGGCAAGACGGCAGGACGCACACAGTGCGGCATCCTGATGCATTCGAGTCTCGCCGTAACGACCGAGGGGCTTCCGCTCGGACTGTCGGCAATCAAGTTCTGGACCCGCAAGAAGTTCAAGGGGACGACGGCGCTGAAGCGAAAGATCAATCCGACACGAGTGCCGATCGAGCAGAAGGAGAGCATCCGCTGGCTCGAGAATTTACGGCAATCGACCGACCTTCTCGCTGCCCCTGAACGACGCGTTCATATTGGTGATCGCGAGAGCGACATCTATGAGCTGTTTTGCCTGGCCGAGGAGGTTGGAACGCATTTTTTGGTGCGAACCTGTGTTGATCGGCTTGCCGGGGACGGCAATCATACAATTGCCGACGAAATGGACGAGGTTACGATCAAGGGTCTGCATCGGATCAAGGTCAAGGACGACAAAGGCGATCCCGACGACGCCGTTCTTGAGATCAGGTACCGCAAGATATGCGTCCTGCCGCCGATCGGCAAACAGACGAAATATCCCGCACTCACTCTGACCGTGATCCATGCTCAAGAGCGGGGAAGGCCGAAGCGGCGAAAGAAAATCGAGTGGAAGCTCCTCACCGATCTCCCGGTCCGATCGCGCAAGGATGCCATCAAGAAGATCGAATGGTACGCGTTGAGGTGGAAGATCGAAGTCTTCCATAAGATCCTCAAATCTGGCTGCAAAGCAGAGGACTCAAAATTGCGAACTGCTGAGCGTCTGGTCAATCTGGTCGCGGTCTTCTGCATTGTGAGTTGGCGCGTCTTCTGGATGACGATGCTCAATCGCTCCTCACCGAATGCCGTACCGCAAACGGCGCTGACGGATCCCGAAATCAGGCTTCTTGATCATTTTGTGAAAGACGGATTGCTCTCGACGAAGCACGCTCTCGCACTATGTCGTCAAGATCGCGCGGCTCGGAGGATATTTGGCCCGAGCCAACGATCCGCCTCCAGGAAATACCGTGATCTGGCGCGGACTATCGCGGCTGACCGACATCGAACTTGGAGCTGCGATCGAGGCAACAATTATGGGTAATTGAAAGGTCTCCTTGCCGCTTACCCTCGAGTTGCTTCAACCGCAGCATCTCTGTCGGCAGCTCGGCAGCAGTCCGTTACACTTCTTCTTCCAACTGAAGTAGGTCAGCCTGGCTGATCCCGACCTTGCGGCAGATCTCCGCAACAGGAACCCCATCGTTGCCCTGCTTCAGGATGAACGCCTTCTGGGCGTCCGAAAACGTCGAGGCCCTCATCGTCTTTCGCTCCTCCCAGCTGAGGGGATTCGGCAGCGAAAACGTTAGCCAAAAATGGTTCAGTTTGCCGGCCTCAGATCACTACACAGCGACACTGAGGAGTGGGAGATCACCTTCGCCGTTCGGGAGCTTCTGTACGCCCGAGGCTGTGACCCAGGGCAATGATATACCCCAAGGGAAGCGGTGTTTGCAGCTTGTGAAATCGTCGCCTGCTCACCACGCGTTCTCATCGTTGTCCGCTATCGTTGCAACAGTTCCAAGATACATTGTCCCCCGACCCCAAGCTGGGGTTTGACTGGACGGCCGATCATCCATTCGTGAAACCGGTTGTCATGGTCGGATCCGCACGGCCATGTCGTTTTGCGTGGCTGATAGCGATCGCTGTCGTAGGATGTCGACCCGCTCTATCATGATATTCCGGCCGCGTGCGCCGACGGATCGGCATGTCCGACAGTAGAACTTTCTCCAAGTGTCGGGGCCCAGATTCGTTCCCCTCACCAAGACACTGTTGTCACAATCGATGCAACTCAACAATAGAGCTTCCATGTATTCCCTGCGTTCATCGCCGTGTGACGCATTCAAAGCAAGACTGGGAGGGACGCTTTGAGATCGGAGCGGAAGTTTGTGCGTTCGTCCTGTACCCACTTGTCGTAGCTGATAACTCGTTGTTCAATTCACTCAAGTTTAGATCAAATTCTCACGATTTAACCAACGTGGTCCCTCCTTCAATGTGCCTGGGGGATATCGACACTGACGCCAGAAGAAGAGCGAAGCGGATTCACATTCTCCTGTGTTCTCTGTACCGATCCCGTCCTTGCCACGCTTCGACGCACTCCTGGACCTTGATGTGGAGGCCACTCATCTTGTCGACGAAGGCGGGCGCATCGTTGGGGCCGAACGCGAGGTCGGATCGGTTTCCACGGCGGTAAGATAGAGGTGCCGGCATGATCGAGGCCAACAAAGGCTTCCGACGATTGAAGGCGCATAAGCAATTGTCGATTCTGCGGGCGGCCCTTCAAGCTCACCACGATCGCATGACTGACGATCAAGCCCGTTGCCCACGTCACGTTCGCCGCGTAACATTCATTCCGGCAACGTCGGCCCGACGTAGTTCAACAGCGAGCGGGACATCCCCCCTTTGCAGTCGTTTCGGTGTTTGGGTTTGAAGAGCCGGCCATGGGTCTGCTGTTGGACTCGCGTCTCTGAAGCTCACCTCCTGCAGGAATGAACATCGAGTTCCGCACGACCTAGTGGCCCAGCGCGCCACCGCGGGTCGAGCGGCGAGTGTGGCAAGACGCCAGTGCGGTGCTGAAACCCTTCATCGAAAGCTCAAACTTTTCTCGAGTTCTTCGCCGACCTGAGTACGCATCCGGCGAAGTGTCCACCGGACGGATACCGACCTGAGGGCGGTGCCCTCCGACAGTTAATCTCCAAAGCAGCGGTGATCGTTCGTAAGCGTGGCGTCGAGGCCCTTTGGATTGTTTGTGCGGAGTCTTGAGAGCACCGCTAGAAGAGTCATCTTCTGGAAGGGGGCTCACAATGGACGACCATTCTGACGACATAAGACGACCGTTGTCACCGCGTATCGAAGTGTACGCAGGCGCAGGTCGAAAGCGCTGGCCGGATGATTTGAAGGCACAGATTGCCGCAGAAAGCCTCGAGCCGGGGGCGGTTGTCACAGACGTCGCCCGTCGCCATAGGTGCCGGCCCCAGCAGGTGCATGACTGGCGGCGCCGGGCGCGTTTGGGCCAGTTGGTGCTGCCGGCTTCGGCGGACACGCTGTCGTTCGTGCCGGTGGTGTCGGAATTGGCGCTACCGGCGGCCGCAGAGCCCACCGGGTCGCCGGAACCGGAAGCAGCCGTTCTGACGGTTGAACTGCAGGGGGCACGAGTGGAGGTGCGAGGGACGCCTGGCCTTGCTGTGTTGAGTGATGTGTTCTTGGCGCTTCGACGGACACGTTCATGCTGACGCCGCCCGCGAGCCTGATGATTTACGTGGCGACGCAACCTGTGGACTTCAGAAAAGGTGCGGAGGGCTTGGCGCTGTTGGCGAAGGAGACGCTGGGCCATGACCCGATGAAGGGCGTGGCGGTGGTGTTCCGTGCGAAGCGCGCCGATCGAGTGAAGATTGTCGTCTGGGATGGCAGCGGCCTTGTGATGTATTGGAAGCGGCTCGATGGCAGCGGCTTCAAATGGCCTCCCATCGTGACCGGCGTGATGCGGATGAATGCCGCCCAGCTGTCCGCGCTTCTGGCCGGCATGGATTGGACGCGGATGCACGCGCCTCGGATCCTGCAGCCGAAAGCGCTTGCGTAGGACATAAAATCTTCGCTGCATCGGGGCGCGAAGCATGGCAGACTCGGGCCCGTGAGTGATTTGCCTGATGAGCTGCCGAGCGATCCCGCCGAGTTGCGTGCCTTTGCCGCGGCTCTGCTGGATCGCTGCGCCAGGCTCGAGCGGTTGCTCAAGCTTGCGAAGGATGCGCAGTTCGGTCGGTCCTCGGAAAAGCTGGACGCTGATCAGCTACAGCTTGTTCTGGAGGACATCGAAGAGGCCGTCGCGGCTCTCGAAGCCGCTGAGGATCGCGCCAATCCCAGAGCCCGCGAGAAGAGAACTGCCAAGCGCAGAGCCAACCGTGGTCAGCTTCCGGAGCATTTGCCACGCATTGTCGAAACGCTGATGCCGGCTGCAACCTGCTGTCCGTCCTGCAAAGGCGATCTCTTTGAGATCGGCCACGATGAGAGCCAGAGGCTGGACGTCGTGCCGGCGCGGTATCGCGTCATCGTCACCCGCCGGCCCAAGCTGGCCTGCCGCGCCTGTCATGGCGTCGTCCTCCAGCACGCCGCGCCCGAGCGACTGATCAGGGGAGGATTGCCTACCGAGCGACTGGTCGCGCATGTCATCGATGCCAAGTATCATTGGCATTTGCCGCTTTACCGCCAGGTGCAGATGCTGGCGACGCACGGTATCGCCATCGACCGTTCCACGCTCGCCTTTTGGGTCGGCTACGCCGCCCAGGAATTGAAGCCCTTGTGGCATCGTCTGCGCCAGCTTCTGCTGGCCTCTTCGAAGCTCTGTGTCGATGAGACCCCGGCGCCGGTGCTGGATCCGGGGCGCGGCAGAACAAAAACCGGCTACTTCTGGGCGCTGTCACGCGATGACAGGCCTTGGGCCGGACCTGATCCGCCTGGGGTGATCTATGCCTATGCACCGGGCCGTGGCGCCGTTCATGGCTTGCGGCTGCTTGAGGGCTATCGCGGCATCATCCACTGCGACGGCTATCAGGCTTACAAGACCATGACCCGAGAGACGCGTGCGGACGCCCTGTCCGGGACGCTCGCCTTCTGCTGGTCGCATCTGCGGCGCCAGTTTGTGAAGATCGAGCGGGAGGCTGCGCCGGCGCCAGCTCCGGTTGCCCGCGAGGCCCTTGAGCGCATCGCCCAGCTTTACGCGGTCGAGAAGGCACCCCGCGGCCGATCTGCGGACGAGCGCCGCGCGGGGCGACAAGCGCATGCCCGGCCTCTGGCTGCAGCCTTGAAGCAGTGGTTTGAGGCCAAGCTTGCTCACCTTGCGCAGAAGAGCGACACGGCGAAGGCCCTGCGTTACGCGCTGCGTCATTGGGACGGCCTGACGTTCTACCTTGATGACGGGCGCATCGAGATGGGTAGAGTCGACGACTGGCGCGGTGGCTACAGGTTCCGAGGAGTTGCGGTTGGCCGGCAGCTTTCGCTGATGCGCCGGTGCCTCATTTCGGACCATGGCTCCGTTTCCAGTCGCCGCTCGTCAAACCGGGCGTGCGGATTTCCCGCACCCGGCTTTCTCTCGATCTATCAAGCCTTCGCTCTCGGCATGTCGGCACGTGCTCTGGGGAGGCGGTAGAGGCCAAGCGTTTCATGCAGGAACTCCTGCGAGTAACGGTTGAAGCCCCGTCCGCGCGCCCCGGTGCGCTGAACCAACCAATGTCGCAGACGGCGATCGACGTATTGCCGAATGAGGTTGTAAGTTTCCACCACTGGCCCTTGGTCGAAGTAGCCGCACCAACCGCGTAGAAAGCGGTTGATGACAGCGACTGTGTTCTCCGGTGTGTCCGGATACCACTGACGTGTCGTGCGCTCATGGATCTGTCTGAGCAATCGTCGAACGGCTTTCTTGGAAGGTCTTGTACCAAGGAACGCTTGACCTCCCTTTCCATAGAAGCGTCCGATCGTATACCCGAGGAATGTTACGCTATCCTCCGGGATACGGGCGAGACGCGTCTTGGTCTCGTTCACCTCCAGCCCGAGCCTGCTCATTAGCGTCTCCATTCGCGTCATTGCCATCTCGGACGAACCTGGGCGGCAGCAAATCACGAAGTCATCCGCGTAATTCACGATATGCGCATCGAGTTGGTCTTGGTGTCCGTGTTTGCGCCAAGCCAGCAGGAACCGACGAAAGTAGAGATTCGCCAACAGCGGGCTCAAAGGTGAGCCTTGTGGGGTTCCTCTTTTCTTCGTACGGGCCTCCGCCGTCCTTGTGGTTCGCCGACCGTCTCTCTCGATGACCGCGACTGTCAGCCAGTCTTTGATCATTGAGAGGAGCCGACCGTCGGCGATCCTGCGTGTGAGGCATTTCACCAGTGGTGCATGCGGAATCGAGGTGAAGTAATCCCTCAAATCCGCGTCGACGATCTCCGATCGTCGATGGTCTCTGATGTGCCAGAACACGCGGCGCACCGCCATCTTGGCGTCCAGTTTCGGACGGAAGCCATACTGGTTGTCCAGCAGGTCCGCTTCGAAGATGGCGCCGATCACCAGCATCGCTGCCGTCATGACCGTCCGGTCTTTTACGGTTGGAATGCTAAGCGGTCGACGTCCGCCATTACTCTTCGGTATCCATACCCTCAGCAGGGGCTGTGGTCGGTAGTTGCCCGACATCAGCTCCTCTCTGACATTTTCCAGCCATCGCTCGCGTCCCTCGGTTTCGATCTGAGCAAATGTGACGTCGTCCACCCCAGGAGCGCCCCGATTTCCGCGGCAGCGCCTGTAGGCTTCTTCCAGCACATCCAGTCTGCAGACTTTGTCCCAAAGAGAGTAAAATCGATAGTTCAGCCTTAGCTTTCGCCTGCAGCGAGGTTTGAAGTTTCTGAACAGATATTTCCGGTGTTGCTAGGTTCATCACCAATCGCCGTGTTCTCAACTGTCGTTCTCGCATGGATCGAGTCAGGGTCCCTTTCCTCCGTCGGCGTTACCCGACATCACCGGTAATACGAACCCATCCGCCATCTGCCATCGCCGGCACTGCCCCTCACGGGTTTGCCGTTGGATACAGGCTTGCGCCCATCCACGGCGGCAGACTTCCCTTGTTGCTCACTGTCCATGTCCCGCGCGTGCTGCCATCACTACCCCGGTGGGACCTTGGGGTGCGTTTCTCGCTCGCTTCCCCCACGGCATCGGCTTTCCCCGTTAGAATGGCGGGTCGGCTCCCACAACGACATTTCGAGGCCTGCTCAATGTTCACTCACGTTGCGGCCCGCGCGGACCGTCGACCCTCGAAAGGGCACATTTTCGGAGTGCTTCAGGTCATTCGTCGCCTCCTGACCCGCCCCGAATACTTCCGGCTGGAGCGAGAGTTTGCCGGCCTGGGTTTACACCAGGGAGAACAGTGCGCCTTGCAAGGCACACACCAATGCGGTCGAGCGAGCGATGCGGCCGATCAAGCTCAATGCCAAGAACTCCCTCTTTGCCGGTTGCGACGAAGGTGCCGAGAATTGGGCATTGCTGGCTTCGCTCATTGAGACCTGTAAGCTCAATGGCGTCAGTGCCGAGCACTGGCTCGCTGACGTTCTCGCCAAGCTCGTCAATGGTTGGCCTGCGGCGCGATTGGACGAACTGCTTCCCTGGGCGTCGATCTACACGATGCATGCACACGATCCGAGGCTGGCGGCATGAGCCTGAACACACCGCGGTCCGGATCAAGGTGACCCTCAAGGATGTGAAGCCGGAGGTGATGCGTCGCCTTGTCGTGCCGCTCACCCTGCGCCTTGATCGGTTGCACCTGACGCTTCAGGAGGCATTCGGCTGGACGAACAGTCACCTCTTCGAGTTCTTCGCTGGTGAGGTCCGTTGGGGGATTCCTGATCCCCACAACGATTACGGCCACCAGCCCATGGACGCCCGCAAAGCGCGGCTTTGCGATATCGTTCGAGAGACCGGCGCCAAGACGATCCATATCTCTATGACTTCGGCGACAGCTGGGACCATGTGATCAAGCTCGAAAAATGGTTCGAGAACACCACGACGGAGGGGCTTCCCTTCCTGCTCGAGGCCGCCGGTCGTTGTCCTCCGGAAGACGTCGGCGGTGCGCCAGGCTATGCCGAATACCTCGAAGCCATCGGCGACCCCACCATCCAGAGCACGAACATATGCGCCTCTGGGGCCCGGAGCGGTTCGATCCCAACGTCGTCGATCGGAAGGCGCTCGAAGCCGCCGTCAACGCGTTGTCCGACACATGGAAACCGCGGCGACGCGCCACGCGAACAAAATAGGCGTCAAGCGCCATTCAAAAGGGCCGCAGAGCTACGCTTACGATCGTTCCCGCGAGGGACCCGGCCTTGGCGGCGGATCGACGCAGTATCATCAGCTACTTCTGCGGTGTTGCGCCTCGGGAGAGCTCCGCACGAATCTGGCATTGCGTTTCGGCGTTCGGTCCGGTCAGCACATCTCTTTGATAGGTCAGGCAAGCCAAAGCGCTTGCCTCAACCCGATGGAAGCCCGACGTTCTTCCGACGGCAAAGCATGTATACAGCGTTCGGAGGCTCACCGCATCGCGCTAAGGCGCTTGACCAACTTGATGATTCCGCTTTCGAGCTCGTCGAGAACCGCATCATCTAAGCTGACTGGCGGTATCTGATCCTTGCTCTGCGACGGAGGGACAGCAATATCGGAAGATATGCAGCGGAACTGAGCGATCGGGGTGTGGGAGGTTCGCGCCCCTGCGGCACTGTGGTCGGTTAGAGGTTCGTGTCCTGACCCGGGAGGCTTGGAATGCACCATCGGCTCCTGGGCAAGGCTTGCAAGTCCGTCGCTCACCTGCGGATCAGCGGCACCGCTCTCGGCGACAGCCCGCGACTGGCCGTGCAACTCGGTCTTACCTGATTGCAACGCTGACGATGCCGGTTCGCTTTCGGAACCAATAGCGGCAACATCATCCCAATAGAAGACGTTGGGAAGTGGCGTAGCTTCCGATAATCGTTGTACTTCACTTGGTCGGCTCTCGCCAGACAACGTAAGGCGTGCGATGCTAGACTCGATTACGATGTCGTTTGGGCCTCCGATCAACAGTAGATGCTCAGTACTATCGCGACGTATCAGAACGAGGCTACGCCGACTGTCGACCATCGCAACGTCGACAATGGTCAGCCCGGCGACCTGCCGGCACTCAGCATTTCGGACGGAGCGACTGCTCGCATTTCGGGTTATCAACCAGACTACGGCGCCGGCGAATGCAAGGCCGGCCAAAAGCTGGGGGAGAAAATCAATGGCGAGCGACATATCCGGTCATGGCAAGCAACCCTCTTCGAAAAAGGCGGCAAGGTGCACTTGGCGCCGCAGCGAGTCATGCATGTCGCGCCAACATGAGATCAAATACGCTTGCCGAAAACCGCTAGCAAGGTCGAGTGTCAGTGACTTTTAGAATCGGCCGGCATTTTTTGAGTAAAGTGCGTAAATCGTCCCTATGAGCTGGTCCACAGCGACGTTGCTAGGCTTGGTGTCCTTCGCCATCGCCCGGGCCAGCTAACGCAATCCCGTACAAGCGGCAAGCGGTTGATCTTGTAGCGTCGAGCGGGCGCTCGATCGGATCTGTTGCCAAGGAGCTTGGCCTGCGCGATTCCGTGCTGCGGCGGTGGGTGGAGCAGCGCGGGGCGCGGCTGGAGCTGACGGCGGCGACGCGGCGCCCCACAATGCAGGCGACGCTGCCGTCGGTGGACCACGCGGCAGAGAGCGCGCGCTTGCAGCAAAAGAAAGAGCGGTTGCGCATGGAGCGCGACATTTTAAACCGATCGCGATCTTTGCTGGAACACGGACATGAGATTCCCCTTCATCGAAGATCGCCGCGCCGATTATCCGGTGGCGCTCCTGTGCGACGTGCTCGGCGTCTCGCCGGCCGGCTATTATGCTTGGCGCTCGCGCCCGGAGAGCCGACGATCTGCCGCCAATCGTGACCTCGTCGACGACATCAGGCGGGTCTACCGTGACACCCGCGGGCGTTATGGCAGCCCGCGTATCCATGTCGAGTTGAAGGCTCGGGGCCGCGGGGCGAGCCGTGGTCGCATCGAGCGGTTGATGCGCCGCCACGGTATCAGGGCCCTCATGGCGACGCCACGACGGGTGCGGACCACCGACAGCTGTCACGACTTCCCGATCGCCCCGAACCTGCTCAAGCGCAACTTCATCGCCACCGCGCCCAACCAGATCTGGCTCGCCGACATCACCTACGTCGAGATCGACCAGGGCTGGCTTTATCTGGCCACGGTCTTGGCTGACCAGCATGGCCCCGCCCGAGGAGAGGCGGGCGCTGTTCGCGGAGATTTTCGGCAGCCGGACCCGTGCGCAATGGCAGAACGCGTCGCGACCTGCGACGCCCGTCGAGACGCCGACCGCAAAAGCGCCGGCACGCCGCGCCATGGTCACCTCGAATGCGGGATCGTCTTCAACGACGGCGATGTCGAATATTCAGCGCCCCATCCGCGCACTGGCAATTCTGCACCATGTGTTGGGGACTTCCCGAGCACGGTAGTGCAGCAGCGGGTATCACTCGTTACCGTCGCAGAGATCGCGCCAGAGAGTCCAAGAATGCGACCACGCGAGACGCGAAGAGGGAGGCAATGGACAGCGCAGCTCCGGCCCAGATTGTCCGGCACGCCGCAGCTCCAGTTTAGTGCGGTTCGTTCGGTGGCGTTTGCAAGCATAGCAGCCTGCCGAACAACCCTTGCGGCGCAAACACCACCACAACGACAAACAAGAGTCCCGTGCACAGTAACCAGTAGCTGCCGAGTGTATCGGAAAGCGCGTTTTCGACCGAGCGCGCCAGCATCGCTCCTATCAGCGCCCCCAATAAGACGTCGCGCCCGCCCACGGCAACCCAGATCAACACTTCGGTCGATAGCGCAAAACCGACCAGCGGTGGCGACACAAAACCGAACGAGTGATGCCAGCATCGCCGATACGACGAAGAGGAACAACTTCAGGCTGGTCACATTGGAACCGAAGAACCGCGTGCGGTTCTCATTGCTCCGGATCGCCATCGTCAACGTGCCTAGTGGGGTCCGGCTCGGCCACTGAAGGAACAGATACGCGCCGAAGGTCAGCACGAGAATTAGCAAGTAAGTTTCGCCCCCGCGCAAATACATGTCCTGCCATGGGACTGGCCAAACGAGTGGCGGCACGCCAACAGACCATTGAAGCCGCCGATGAAGTCCCATCGTCTGGCACCCACCTCGGCGATGACGGAGGCGCATAACGTCACGACAGCGAAATGCGCGCCTGTCAGGCCCTGGCCGCCGAACATGAACAATCCGAGCAACAGCGCCACGATTCCACCGCCGGCGACGGCCAACAAGAGGTCGGTCCATTGACTGTCGCCGACGGCGGGCATCTTACCCAGTGTTACCAGCGCCACAATGTAAGCTCCGACACCGAAAAAGATCGCTTGTCCGAAACAGAGAATGCCCGCTTGCCCCCAGATCAGGGCGAGGCTCATTGCGAAGAGCCCGTAGGTCACGAGCTGAGCCATCTGACTGATCCGCCACTCATCCAGCAACGCGGGTGCCAGCAGGAATGCGAGCCAGACGGCTGCCGTCAGGAGCAGCGATCGGCGTGCGGCCATTCAGCGATTCCTTTTCGAAAGGCCATTGGAAAACAGCCGTATAATTGCGATCGCAAGACCGAACACCGCGATTTGCGCAAACGCCTGCGACATGAAACTCGAGACGACGGTCGTCGCCCCTCCGATAACGCCCGCACCGAGAATGGTGCCCACCAGAGAATTGAGACCTCCAACTAGAGCGGTTTCCAGTTGAGGTGAATCGGAACAGTCAAAGGGGATTCCCACGGGCACGCAAATCAGATTCGGTGTTGCCCGCGACAACATGCGGGGCATGCGATGGCGAAGGGATACTCCAAGGACCTCAGGGTGCGTGCGGTTGAGCTTGTTGAGTCCGGCGAAAGCGCACGTGAGGCTGCGCGCATTCTCAATCTCGGCGCTTCGACTACGATCCGATGGATGGATCGTTGGAGGAAGACCGGAAACGTTGAGGCCAAGCCCGGCACCGGGCACAGCCGCTCGCCGTTGGAGCAGCACAAGCAGTGGCTGATCGAGCTGATCGCCGCGGAGCCGGACCTGACGCTCGAGGAGATCCGCGCGCGTCTGCGCTCTCAGAGAAAGCAAAAGGCCGGCATCGGTTCGATCTGGCGTTTCTTCGACCGTCACAGCATCACCTTCAAAAAAAACACTGCACGCCGCCGAGCAGGATCGACCTGACGTCGCTGCCGAGCGTGCCGCGCTGAAAGCCGAGCAGCCCAAGCTGCGTGCACCGCGCCTCATCTTTATCGACGAGACTGCGGTCACGACGAAGATGGTCCGGCACTATGGGCGCTCTCCTCGCGGTGAGCGCCTCGTCTCTGGCGTGCCCCATGGTCACTGGAAGACGCTGACGCTTGTCGCCGCGCTGCGCATCGATGGCCTCACGGCGCCCTATGTCATCGACGGTGCAATGGATGGGCCCTCGTTCCTGGCTTATGTCGAGCAAGTCCTGGCGCCGACCTTGCGCAAGGGCGACATCGTCTTCATGGACAACTTGCGCACTCACAAGATCGCCGGTGTCCGCGAGGCGATCGAGGCTGTCGGCGCCCGCGTGCGTTATCTGCCGGCCTACTCGCCCGACCTCAATCCAATCGAACAGGCCTTCTCCCGGTTGAAAGCTGCGCTGCGCAAAGGCGCCACCCGCACGGTCCAAGCCCTGCTCAAACTCATCGGCAAACTCGTCAAGTCGTTTGCGCCGCAGATGTGTGCCAACTACTTTAGGCATGCTGGATACACCAGATGATCCACATCATGTGGAAAATGCTCTAGAATGGCGAGGAACGCCGGGATTAGAAAGCCAACACCCATTTGAGGATCGACACTCATGATCGGCGCCATGACGGCGCCTGAGATCGCCGCGAGGCCGGCACCGATGGCGAAGATCGCACGGTCCATCAGGCGGGTATTGATCCCGAGTGAAGCCGCCATTGCACGATTGGCGATCACGCCCCTGATTTGGAGACCAATCGAAGTGGCATAGAGCAAGAGGTAAGGTAGCGACCACGAGCGCGGTCGAGATCGCCATGATGAACAGTCGATAGGACGGGTATTCCAGGCCGAACGGCGAGGCCGCGCGAGGCAGCGGCGATGCAATGCTAATGGCGGCCGGTCCGAACAGGATGGTAATGGCCTGCTTCAACGCGAAAGGTTCCACGTCCGATACGCCACCCACGCTCAAAGATGTAACGGGCGTCCATCATAGGCAACCGTGTGAAGGATTATAGGGCATGATATTGCCGATCTTGATCTCGGTGTCGCTGGCGCCGGTGTCGTATTTCTTCTGTGCAAGGGCGCCGCCCGTGGTTGCGGCAATGAGCGAAAGTGGTGCCGCCGAGACAATCACAAGCCTATTTACGGTAACGGGTATCATGTCCTCTCTCTCTGGATTTGCGGCGCGGCAAATGGCCCTTAGCTCAAGTTGGCGATGGCCTTTCACGCTTGGAACGCCAGCGGCTTGCGATATCGAGTCGCGACTGGCGTGATTGCGAGCGCGATGATGGCAAAGGCGGCAGGAACATAGATCAAGGCGCGTGGATCGAAGTGAGCCAGCAATCCCATCAGGATCGGCAGCGTTCCGCCTGCGACCGCAGTGGCGATATTGTGTGCGGCCGCAATCCCCGTGATCCGGATCTGGGCAGGAAACACGCCGACCGTGTGATTGTTCAACATGATCGGCAGCGCGCCGGGAATGCCCATCAGCGCCATATTGACGAGAATGTTATGCTCCGTCGGCGCGGCATAGACGTTGACCAGGGCTGCAACAAGCACGGTTGCCGTGACGGCGATACATGTGGTCCAGCTGAATCGATCCATCATCCAGCCACTCAACGGTAGCGAAAAAATGCTCACCGCAATCAATGCCGCTTGGGCTGTATGCACGGTCGCTGCGGAAAAATGCATCTCCGTCTGAAAGTATGTGGTAGGGAACAGAATTGCTGTTTGGACAATCCCGTTGCCGATTAGGCTCGCGAGCAGGCCGATCAGCAGTTCCCAGCGGGCCGTCGTCAAGATTCCTCGTAGCGGCATGGCCTTATTCAAGCTTTTGCGAGCGGCCATCTCGGCAAAAACCGGTGTTTCGTGTGCGAATCTCCGCAACGCGACCGATAGCAGGCCGCATACGCCGCCCAGCACAAACGGTGCCCGCCATGCATAAGCCAGGATCTCATCTTTGGAGAACGCGTGACTGACCACGGACACCACCATGATCCCGAGCAGCAGGCCGGCTGACAACCCGGAACCCATGAGCCCGATGGCCAATCCGCTGCGACGCTCGGGCACATGCTCAACGACGAACGTCAGTGCCGAAGGGATTTCCGCGCCCATTGCCAGACCTTGGCACAGCCGGCATACAAGCAGCAGCAACGGCGCAAACGCGCCGATCTGCGCATAGGTGGGGAGCAGGCCGACAAACAACGTGGGTGTGGCCATCAGAACCAAGGTGACCATGAACATGCGCTTGCGGCCCAATCGATCGCCCAGCGACGAAAGGATGATCCCTCCGATGGGTCTGACGAGGTAGCCCACGGCGAAGACCGCGAGCGTCTGCAGGATGCTCAGCCATCGCTCGGTTGAATCGGAGAAAAACACCTGGCTGAGCGTTGGAACCATGAATCCGAAGACGATGAACTCGTAGTATTCAAACGCACCTCCCAGCATCGCGATGCCGAGCATCTTGATCTGCGATCCAGTCAGTCCGGCAGTCTCCGCGGGCAACGCCTGCGAACGATGTGTTGCCGCAACCTCCAACATTGGTCCTTGCTCCATGAATGTCTCCTGATTCCCTGGTGGTTGTTTTTGCTCTGGTCACTTCCAACGAATGGGGCGACCCGCTCGAAGTACAGCGGCGCCGGTAACGGTGCCGGCGTGCGTGCGGTCTCAACCGGTGAGTGACCGGCAATGACACGCCCCGAGTTATGATCGGCCAAGGCCTGAGCGACCTGCGCCAAGCTCTTGGCCCTGCAGAGGGTCGCCTGCACGGATGACGAAAATCCCGCAGGATGCGCGGTCGGCATCGAAACTGAACTCCGCGCCTTCGGGTACGAAGACCCATTCCTGTGCGACCGCAGCGAACTCCTGTCCGTTGATCCGTCCTCGGATGGCTCCGTTCTTCACAAAAAGAACCTGCTCTATTTCCGGCAGCGAGTGCGGCGCAACACCGCCATCGGCTGCGATTTCCACGTCATGAATCTCAAGAAAACGGGCGTTGACGGTTCGGCCTGTCACAATCGGCTTTGCGAGTGCGTGCCGGTAGTAAGGCAGAGCGGCGGCTTCGATGTCCTTGATATCGTCTCCGCTCGCACCGGCCTGCCAACGTTGATCGTCCAGGCCGGTTACGACGACGGCGGCATTCGGGTTCTCGCTGTATGGCGGCGCATAGATCACCATGAGCCGCACCGGCACGTCGCTCGTGACTTCAAAGCGATGAAAGACGCCCAAGGGGCTGAAGCTCCAGCCACCCGCGTCCAGCATCTGCTGCTTGCCCGGCGTCTGGGCAAGGCCTTTTCCAGAAAACACGTAACTAGCTTGCTCCAGATTGGGATGGGCATGCGGCAGCGCCCCGTGCCCTGGTGCGATGGTGCCGATCAGTACTTCGATCCTGGATGCACCGACGGTTTCCCTGCTGATGATGCGCTGATTGGCGATGCCCGTATGGTTCGCCGGCGAATAGACGACTGCATCGGCGGCCCGTCGTACGTAGGATGACGTCACGCTATCTCCTGTTCTTGTTGGACTGCAGAATCCATCAGCGTGCTAAATGCGCGGCCGCCCTCGAACAGCCTGCCGATCGGCGCCGCCTCGTCTTCGTGCGGGACAACAAACTGCTCCTGCTCCTGCTCCTGCGCCTGCAACTGCAGGCCGGGCGCAAGTTTGCCGACGATCCGGCGCACCTCGGCATCGCGCTTTTTCTTGAGCAGGAACTGCAGCAACTCAGGAACGAATCTCAAAATGAACGGGATCAGCACGATCGGCGCACCGGCAGCGAAGAACACCGCTTGCCAGCCATAGGATCCCAGGAGCGCCTTGCCGAGCAGCGCCGAAATGTCGCCGCCGACCGAATAGCCGACCGCCGCGATCGTGACGAGGCGCGCACGGACGCCGGCCGGCGCGTATTCGGTCAGGTGCGCGACACACAGCGGCAATACACCACCGATACCGAGGCCCGCGATGAACCGCAGCACGCTGAAGGTGATTGGATCACGGGCGAATCCCGCAGCTGCGGTAAAGGCGCTGAACAGCAGCACGCAGAGCGCAGAGCGCAATGCCCCAGCGGCGGCCAAGCTTGTCGCCGAGCACGCCGAGGCCCATCGCGCCGAACATCATGCCGAACAACGCGGAGCTCACCATGAACCCTGCCTTGGTGGCTTCGACACCCATCTCCTTCATGATGCCCGGCAAGGCGATCCCCGAAACGGCGAGGTCGTAGCCATCCAGCACGACGATCAAGAAGATCCAAGCCAGGACGGTGGCGTGAAACTGGTTGAACTTGGCCTCGTCGGCCAGCCTGTGAACGTCGATGCGGTGACATACTCGTCTCCCTGTATTGGGTCTATGCCGCGCGGGGCGTCGCCGCGCGCAGGTCGCACAGAATTTCCTGCTCGCCCGCCGTCATACCTGGGCTCCCGCGGTAGCTCGACCGGTCACCAGGCAGCTTGGCGCCCAAATCGCGGGTTTCGTCGCCTGCAGGCACTTCGACCTTGATCACGTCAGCGCGATGTTCGGCCAGGATCTGCGCGCACCACAGTCCCGCAAAGACGCGGCTCAGGTCGATAACGCCGTAAGCGGCCCCTCTGGAACGGACGCAGTGGCAGTAACGGTTGTGGCGTCGGTCATCGGGTGTTTCCTGTCCTTTGGGTGGAGCTCACTGGCCGGCAAGCGCCGGCTCGCGGCGTTCGGCCGCGGCCTTGATGCCCTCCCGGAAGTCGGCGCTGCCTATGTGCGCTAACTGACAGTTCAGTTCACGCTCGAGCGCCGCGCACTTCATCGGCAAGGCCACCGCTAAGAGTCCGACGCTTGTCCTGAACGGCCAGCGGTGCGCCCGAAGCGATCTTCTGTATGCTCGCCGGTTGGCGACAGCGGGTGACGACGCTGGAGGCGACGTCGGGAAGCGCGCCACCGTCGTTGCCTGGCCGCATTCGCCGGACCCCGTGGTCATGACAATACGCCTCGCGGTACCCGCACCGGCATCGTCAACAGAATCTGTGCCATGCCTTTGCCGAGTGAGTCATTGCGCAGCGATGCCATGCCGCCGCCATCGAGGGCTGACTCACAAACAAAGTTCATTGCATCGAAGCCGGGCAGGTCGTAGCGGGTCACAGGCCCTTCCACCAGATGACCCAGCCATTCGGCGACGCGCGCCGCGGTTACCTCAGCGCGGAGAAGAGGCAAATATTCCGGCCGGCGTGCGATGAGCCCGATGTTGGAGGTATCGCCCTTGTCGCCGCTGCGACCGTAGGCGAGGCGGATTAGGGGAACTTCAACGGTGTCTTGCGTGGGCTGGCTGGCGCTTTCGTGCGTAACCTGCGCCGGCGTAGATGCCGGCTCAGGAATCGCCGGCCCGCCCGTCGGAATCGACACTGCCGTGCGCACGCCGTCCATGACAACTGTTGGGGCCAGCGCGCCCTTGTCGAGCAGAAGGGCATACTGCCGGATCGATGGCGACGGGCGGGAGCGACCACCCATTCCGGTCGTGCCGGGCGACCAGCTCGTTCCCGTCGCTGCAATTTCGCGGGCAAACAATTCCAACGCCGCCTTTTGGGAATGCATCACGGCCAAGCGCATCACTGCTTCGCGGGTGTGACGCGTGGCAGCGTGCGGCCCAAAACAAGACTCTGCACCGAGCGCTTCGATCCGAGTGCGCGTGTAGTCGCCCCAGCCATTTTCTTCGAAGAGCTTGCGCGTACGCTCTAGTATCGCCGCAGCCGTACGCTCCGCCTTGGCCGCCGCATCAATGCCGACGATGGTAAGCTGCGCGTCGCAGCGATAGCCCTCGACGAAGGTGGCGCTGACCTTGTAGGCGCCGCCAGGCGCACGCCCCCGTGCGCCGCTCACTTCCACCAGGTTCGGGCCAGCTTGCCGCAGCCTGACCTGCGTGAAGTCGCACGTCACGTCCGGCAGCAGATAAGCAGAAGGGTCGTGGATCTCATAGAGCACCTGCTCGCCGACAGTTGCAGTATTGACCAATCCACCTGTCGCTGGCGGTTTGCCCACCAGGAAAGTCCCGTCGGCCCGGCATTCCACCACCGGATAGCCGATGTTGGGCCAGTCTGGCACGCTTTCCCAGTCGGTATGCAGGCCGCCCGTGGCCTGGCAGCCGCACTCGATGATGTGACCGGCCAGGGTACCCTGCGCCAAGCGGTCGTAGTCATCTCGTTGCCAGCCAAACTCGTGCATCAGCGCGCCGATCGTGACGGCGCTGTCCACGCAACGCCCCGTAATGACGATCTGTGCGCCCTGGTCGAGCGCCTGCTTGATCGGCAGCGCGCCCAAATAGGCGTTGGCGCTGACTACCTTGTCCGGCAGCGGGCGGCCCTTCTGCAGGTCGCGCACGCCGGCTTCTCGCAACGTGGGTAGCAGCGGCATTACATCGTCGCCTTCCACCACGGCGATTCGCAAGCTCAGGCCGTATTCTTTAGCCAGCTCCGCGACGGCCTGCGCGCAGCCTTGCGGGTTCATGCCACCTGCGTTGCTGATAACGCGGATGCCGCGCGCGGCGATCTCCGGAAGCAGACTCTTCATCGTGACCGTCACGAAGTCGGTGGCATAGCCAAGTTCTGGCTTGCGCAGCCGGGCTGCCGCGAGAATCGACATGGTCAGCTCCGCCAGGTAGTCAAACACCAGATAATTGATGTCGCCATGGCGGACCAGTTGCGGCGCACCGACGCTGCTGTCACCCCAGAAGCCTGAGGCACCGCCGATGCGTACCGTTTTCCCGCTCATCGATGTATCCTCCTTATTTGCCCGTCCAATTGGGCTGGCGTTTCTCGCGGAAGGCCAATTGACCTTCGCGTGCATCTTCTGTCACCGCGAGCAGTCCGATCTGGCTTTCGTTGAAGGCCATCGACTGTTCAAAAGGCATGTCCTCCGAATGCTTGAGGGTGTAGAGACCACGTCGAACAGCCGCAGGCGACTTGTTCAGCAAACGGCCCAACAACCAGTCGAGGTTGGCGTCGAGATCGTCGCTGACGTGATTGATTAGCCCAGCGGACAAGGCATCCCGGGCGGAGAGCGGCTCGCCACACAGGCACAGCTCGTTAAGCACCCGGCGCGGTACCAGGCACTGCAGCACGCTGAGCACTTGTGCCGGGAACACGCCTACCTTGACTTCAGGCAGTCCAAAAATTGCGTGCTCGCTGGCCACCGCCATATCGCACATAGCCATCAGTCCCATGCCCCCAGCCATGCAGGCGCCGTTAACACGGGCGATCAGCGGCACTGTCGACCTGCGGGCACAGCGGAATAGATCAGCCAAGCCCTGATAGGGCTCGGAATAGTCGAATGCGAACGACTTTCCCGTTTGTAAATCGGCACCGGCGCAGAAGGCCCGGTCTCCCGCACCAGTGATAACCACGGCGCGTATGTTGCCGTCGCTATTGGCGCTCTCGATGCCATCACGCAGCCCCGCGAGCACTGTCGGATTCACCGCGTTGCGGCGCTCTGGTCGATTGATGGTCAGATAGAGGACCGCGCCGCGCACGTCGCTCAGGAGTTCTTCATCCATATTGGCCTCTCGCGTCGATCTCTGGTTGTTATGCCGCGCCAGCTTCCGTCGACACACCCGACGCCATCATCACATCGATGGCGGCATCATCGTAGCCAGCTTCGCGCAGCACATCCCGGCTATGTTCGCCCAGGCGGGGCGCATGGCGGCGCATCTGCGGCGGTGTGCCGTGCCATTCGCTCGGCACCGCCATCTCGCGGATACGGCCGACGGCGGGATGATCGGACTCGGTGAAGAAGCCGACGTCCTTCAGATGCGGATCTTCGAGCAGGGACTCGAAGGTGTGCATCGGGAAGACCGGTATGTCCGCGTCCCTCAGCGCCGTACGCCACTCGTCCGTGGTGCGCTTGGCCAGTTCGTCGCTGACCATGGAATATAGATCGGTGATATGCGCGGTGCGGGTGGTGATGGTGGCAAAGCGCGGATCGGCGTCATACAGGTCAGGCTTGCCGATCACCTTGAGGAAGGCGCGCCAATGGTGATCGTGATAGATCAGGCAGCACACATGCCCGTCCTTTGTCTTGTACGGGCGGCGCTCCCGCGAAAGCAGGCGCGGGTAACCGAAACCGTCCTTGGCCGGAATGAAGGTCTCACCATAGAGATGGTCGCCCATCACATAGGGCACCATGGTCTCGAACATTGGCACATCCACGCGCTGCCCCTTCCCGGTGCGCGCCTGGGAATAGAGCGCGGCGCAAATCACGCCGAACGCATAGAGACCAACCGACCGGTCGGCGATAGTGAGGGGTAGATAGCGCGGAATGTCGCCGCTCCCCATCGAGACGGCGAGCGGCAGTGCGGTCGCGGCCTGGATCAGGTCGTCGAACGCTGCCTGCGGTGCATAGCGGCCACGCTGGGAGAAGCCGAACATGCCGACGTAGACCAGGCGCGGATTGATCTTCGCCAGCGACTCATAGTCCAGCCCGAGGCGCTTCATGGCCCGGGGACGCACGTTGTACGCCAGCAGGTCTGCATCCTTTACAAGGCGCAGCAGAGCCTCGAGCCCCGCCGGCGCCTTCAGGTCCAGCACAATGCTGCGCTTATTGCGGTTCAACCCCAGGAAGAGCGGCCCCATTTTCTGGCCGCCGCACGGGCCGATGCCACGTGTGCTGTCCCCCCCTTTCGACTCCACCTTGATCACGTCGGCGCCGAGGTCGGCCAGCATCTGCGTGGCCGAGGGCCCCATGAATACCGCTGTGATGTCCACAACCTTCACACCGGCCAGCGGGCCGGCAGTCTCATCTTTCCTCATGTCTTGCCATCCGTGTCTTTGTCATTCATTGGGTCAATGGAGGTTTCGTGTGTCGTACGAGCCACTCTTCAGCCTTAAGGTGCGCCGGCTGCCTGCAAGGACTTGCCGGCCCGCAGGACGCGGGTCATACACCCCAAAACCAGTTTTTGGCTTTTCATGCGCCCTCCCTTGTGCCTCGCTTCGGCAATTCGAGGTCAAGCAAGGCGGAGCTAAGGCCCTTTCCGTGACCGTCGAGGGCAAGGGAGCGCGTCACGCCGCCGCCCAGCGCCCCTCTGAGTACGAAGTTCAGCGCCGAGATTGCCGGCAGTTCGTAGCGGATCACCTCACCCTTCACGATCTCGCGAAAGTGCTCTTTCACCCGCTCTGCCGTGACGTGCGCGCACAGGAAGGGGTAGTCCTCGTCCCGGAACGCGATGACGGAAATGTTGGAGGTATCGCCCTTGTCGCCGGTGCGCGAATGGGCGAGTGCGCGCAGTTTCATCGCTCAAGCCTCCAGGATGGAAATGTTCGGCTGCGCCGCGCCTTCGGGCACCAGCGTCGCGGCAACCGCGACGACTTCGCGCGCCGATTTCCAGGCGCCTCCGCCAGCGGCGGGCCCGTTCGTGCCAAGCGTCTCGACCTCATTGCCAATCTTGATCGCTTCGGCCAGGCTTCCGGTGCGGCCGACGACGCGTGCGCGCACCTCGTAGGGCTCGCGGCTCTGTGAAAGTTCGTCGCCGTGCATCGCATTGACGCCGATCAGGTCGAAGCGCCGTTCGGTGGACTGAACGCCGATGATGTCGAGCCGCTCGCGCACAATCTCGAGCGCCAGGCGGCCGCGCTCGACAGCGCCTGGACCTGCATAAGACATCTGCCCCTCGCCGATATAGCTGTCGATGTAACCAACTGATGCCTTGAGGAATCCCGTTTTCGGTTTGCCGCGGCCGCCCGTCACGCGGACGCGATCAAGCCCGATCTCCTCGACGCGCACTTGAGAAAAATCCGCGATGACGTCCGGCTGATAGTACAAGGCCGGATCATGAATCTCGTAGAGGAGTTGCTCTTTCACCGTGGCGGGCGTCACGCGGCCACCCGAGCCTTCCACCTTGGTGACGACCAGTTCGCCGTCCTCGCGCACCTCGCCGATCGGAAATCCGAGTCGCGCGAGGCCCGGAATATCCTTCGGCCCGGGATCGGCGAAATAACCGCCGGTGATCTGGCCCGCGCATTCCAGCAAGTGACCTGCCACCGTGCCCTTGCCGAGCAGGTCCCAATCGTCCAGGGTCCAGCCGAACTCGTGGACGAGCGGCCCCAGAAACAGGGCGGGATCGGCCGCCCGACCCGTGATCACGACATCCGCGCCGCTCGCCAAAGCTTCGGCGATCGGCCTTGCGCCGGTATAGGCGTTGACCGACACGATCCGGTTCCCGAGCGCAGAGAGCTTGCTCCCATCTTCCAGCGTCAGATCGCTTGCGCGTGCTGTCGCCAGGACATCGTCTCCGGTCACCGCGGCGATCTTCAGCCCATGCAGGCCGAGCTGGCGGGCGACCTCCCGCGTCGCCTCCGCCGCACCGACGGGATTGGCCGCGCCCATATTGGTGACAACCCGAATCCTATTCGCGTGGCAGATCGGCAGAACGGCTTGCATGCGAGCGACCAGCAAGGGGTCGAAGCCACTTTGTGGATCCTTCATCCGGACCTGTTGCGCCAGGGCGATGGTCCGCTCGGCGAGGCACTCGAAAACCAGGTAGTCGAGCTCGCCCTTTTCGGCGAGTTCGACCGCGGGCTCAATACGATCGCCGGAATAACCCGCACCCGATCCGATCCTGATTGTGCGCATTAAGGAAGCCTCCCATCCCGAACGGCCCCGTTCGCGCCCTGCGTTGCCTCTGCACTGGGCGCCTCCACCTTGATGAGGTTGGCGCCAACGTCGCCCATCATCTGCTTGGTCAAGGGCCCCATGAACACGGTCGCGAGATCGCGCACCTCGATGCCCGACAGAGGCCCGGAACATCCATTCACTTGGCCGTCTCCTTTGACGGCGGCCAGCGGAATTGACTGGGCTGTTTGGCGAGGAACCGTGCGACGGCTTGGCGGTGGAAGTCGGAGCAGAAGGCCACGCACTGCGCTGCAGCCTCGAACTCCAGCAACGAACGCAGGTCCGATGAGAGTGAGTTGTTGATCGCGGTCTTGGTGAGCGCCGTCGCCGTCGAGGAGGCTTGCGATAGGGTCGCGGCCAAGTACAGTGCACGAGGCCAGGGCGTGGCCTGCGGCGACAACCTCTGTCACGATGACTCCTTGGCGCGCTGCGCGCCGTCGACGCGCGGCAATGTGTAAAGCGACGCGGAGTCGGGGACAAGGCCTACCCGGGCAAAGGACATGCAGAAGCGCGCGGTATCGCCTGCAACGATCAGATCTGCCAGCAGAGCCAGGCCAAAGCCTCCACCATAGGCGCAGCCTTCGACGGCCGCGATCAACGGTTTGTCGCGCGTGTACTTCGAGAAGCGCTTTGCCGATTTGAATTATCGAGCTGGCACATTGCCTACGAATACGATTGGCCTGACTACGCAAGAACGTCTCAACGGAGGGTGATACACCTGCATAGTCGAATTTCAGGCTAGACGAAGCGACATACCGATTATCGGCCACCAAACCAGCGGCATTTCCAGACATGAACCCGCCCAACGTTTCTTCGGCCAATGCCCGCACTCATTCAACGCATAGTCTCTCGCACAGATCAACGTTGGGTGTTCGTAGATTCGTTCATTTTTTCGCGGTCAGCTGTTCGATTTTGCAAGCCAATGCAGTCAATCCAACGTGACAAGAGGAACCTATCCCCCTGCCTGATCGGCTCGGTATCCGTTCATGATTGAGAGTCCACTACGTAGACCCGCTCCGTACGTCGCGCTGCGCAGTGCTACTCCTCGAACTTCAGCAGGAGTACGCGTTCAACTATATCTGTTTGCCCAAATTTCGACCGGTCGACGGCATTCGCGTACATCCTTGGCTTTGCATTTTTAACAATCAAGTTCACACACTGGGCGGCATAAGCACGAGTCGATGCAGCCGCGTGCAGCGGCACTCATCCGTGTCCCGGAGGGCGTCACAACTCTTTGGAATTTTGATCGCGGCTAACAATTGCGTCACACGGATCCCGCCGCTATGGCAACAGGCCGAGACGAACGGGCAGCGCGACAGCGTGAAGCAGCCAGAATCTTCTGCGCACTATCCAGATGAAACTTTACGGCTCCTGACCTGATATCGAGAATTACGCCTAGCTCTTCCATCGTCCCGCCGCGAGATGCCCATGCGAGGCACTGGCGCCAGGCGCGCGATGTAGGACCGGATCAACATCTTGGTAGCCTTCACCGAAATAATAGTCGGTCCAGTTACTTTGGGTATGACGAAATCAGAAGAGGTGCGAAGGAGCGCCATCCAAAATACGCGAACCGTCGAAATCCAAGTGCACGTGCAGCCCGCTCCCCGATACGCCAAAAATCATCAAAGAGGTGGAATAAGTCTGCTATCAAGCTAGTGACGGCATGCGCACAGCAGTGTCGGAGAGTTGTCAGAGCATCGATAGCATCACGATCTTGATCTATATGCTCGCGGAGCGTTTAAGTGCACCCATCTGGTTTAAAAATTCAAGGCAGCGAGCGGCGGCGGATCGAAGTCGGGAAACAGCGCAGTTCTCAAGACCCCGACGACTGGCGGACGCACCTACCTAAATTCTGCGTGTTCAATGCGACAGCGTCGTCCTTGACGCAAAGGGAGAGTCCTCAAATTTACTATCGAGGAAGTCATAAAGCGCCACGACGAATTTTATCGCACTGTGTTGTACCAAAAATGCAGTTAGACTGCTCTTGCTGTGATTCCAACGATCACGACTTTTGCATGGACTGCATCTACCCCAGTCCGACAAGATCGATTGATCGTCGCTCGATAAACAGTTTCCTGGAACGATCTGCCGAGAAAGGAAGGCCTGGCGAATGGCCGCGGCGGCGAGCTCCTCGACGCCGAGGTCCTGACGCTGATCGAACAGCCCCACACCGGCGCTCGTGGCAAGTCTATGACTGGTGCCTCCGTGGCCAATCTCTACGATAGGGAAGACTCTAGTCGTCGGCAACTCACCAGGTTTCAACCGTGCCAGTGGAATTGCGAGAACTGCGCTGGGCAATTATCGCGTCCCAACACCGGAGCTTGCGCCAAGCGGCAGAGACGCTCAGAATCAAGCAGTCGACGCTTAGTCGCCGCCTGCGCAATCTCGAATACAAACTGGGCGTCATTCTCTTCGAGTGCACCAACGGCGGCACGCGACCGACCATCGAGGGACAGCAATTCCTCGATGCCGCCCGGCGCATCGTGGATGAGACGGAAGCGATCACGGTTCGTGTCAAGAGCCGTTCGCGCGGCGAATGCGGTCGATTGACCATCGGAGTCAACGTTTCATTTTCAACCGGCAATCTCCGGGCCACCCTCCTCGACCACCGGCACCGCTTCCCCGATGTCGAGACGCATCTGGTCGACGGCTCGAGAGACCACCTGATCTCTGACCTCGCCAGCTCGGCGATTGACATCGCCTTCGTGGCCGAACCTATCCCAAGCTGGAGCGACAAGTCATTATTGCTCTGGAGCGAACGTGTTGTCGTCGCTCTCCCCAAAAACCGTCCGCTGACAGAACGTGATGTGGTGCACTGGGGCGAACTGAGGGAGGAAGCGCTTCTATTGTCACAGCGCGGCCCGGCATCGGAATTCCACGAGCTCTTCATCAGCAAAATGGGAGGGTCCGATCCTTGCCGGCTGCTTCGGCATGATGTGGCGCTCGACCGCCTCCTCACCTTGGTCGGCGCGGGCTGGGGTATCCTGCTGGCATTCGAGGGTGCGACCGGTGCGGCCTATCCGGGCGTCACCTTCCGCGAGGTGCATGATGGCGACGGTCCGACCCGGTTGAGCTTCCGCGCCTACTGGCAGCGGACAAACTGCAATCCATCGCTGCGTCCGCTCCTCGACCTGCTTCGCGAGCGCTATCCGGACCTCTCGGCTGATCCAGGTGCGGGCTGAGCAGCATTTCGCCATGCCTTGGCAAAGGCGCGATCGGTTGCCATGAAACGCTCGATCATCGGCGCGATCAATTTAGCGGGTTCGGTCGGTGTCGTCGCTGCTCCGCTACGCGTCAGGATCTCGGCATAGCTTTTGAGATCCCTGACGACTGCCGCCGGCAGCTCGATCGTGAGCTTTACCGGCTTGTCGTCTTCGAGTGGTCCAAGCTCAAGCTTCGTCACGGCCCTCCTCCCTTCGCGTAGGGCGCCAGCACCAAGTCGCGCGTGATAATGACACGCACCGGGAAACCTGGCCGGATGGTCAGCGTCGGCTGGATGTTGAGCTGGCGCTGCACGATCTGCGGCCTGGTCTGGCTGACGCTGTTGGACGCGCCGCTGCGGATCGCCTGAACAAGGTTGTTCTCATTCTGGTTCGTGCCCGCCTCGGCTCCGACGCTGAGCAGCGTCGAGAGAACGGCGGCCTTGAACGGCATGCCCCAATGGTTGTCGACCTTGTCCTCGAGTCCAGCATAACCACCGGTGTCGGCGCCGGGCTGGCGCTCCAGCACGATCGAGTTGCCGTCGGGCATGATGATGCGGGTCCAGACCAGGAGAATTCGGCTCTGGCCGAACGCGACGGAACTATCATACTGGCCGATCAGCTTCGCACCTTGCGGGATCAGAAGATATTTGCCGGACGGGCGATCATAGACCGCTTCGGTAATCTGCGCGCTGATCAGCCCGGGCAGATCGGAGCGGAAGCCCGTGATGAGCGCCGCCGGGATCACGGTGCCCGCCTGCACAACATAAGGCGAGACCTTGGCCTCGAGCCGGTCCGGACTGACCGTGCGCTTGTCCGTCGAGGCGTTGAGGAAGGCTGTCTTGCGGTCCTACATGTTCTGGGCGGATCCGGCGTCAACGGGTGGTGTCGCGGCCGGCGCCGCCGAAGCCGATCGCGAGCGATTGCCGCGTGCCCTCGATGACTCGCGAATAGCCAACGGCTGGCCGAGCAGCCAAATCGACGCGCTTATGCCATGGAACCACGCCGCCTGACGGCCTCAGCTTGCTTTCAATTACCCATAATTGTTGCCTCGATCGCAGCTCCCAGTTCGATGTCGGTCAGCCGCGATAGTCCGCGCCAGATCACGGTATTTCCTGGAGGCGGATCGGTGGCTCGGCCTAAATATCCTCCGAGCCGCGCGATCTTGACGACATAGTGCGAGAGCGTGCTTCGTCGAGAGCAATCCGTCTTTCACAAAATGATCAAGAAGCCTGATTTCGGGATCCGTCAGCGCCGTTGCGGTACGGCATTCGGTGAGGAGCGATTGAGCATCGTCATCCAGAAGACGCGCCAACTCACAATGCAGAAGACCGCGACCAGATTGACCAGACGCTCAGCAGTTCGCAATTTTGAGTCCTCTGCTTTGCAGCCAGATTTGAGGATCTTATGGAAGACTTCGATCTTCCACCTCAACGCGTACCATTCGATCTTCTTGATGGCATCCTTGCGCGATCGGACCGGGAGATCGGTGAGGAGCTTCCACTCGATTTTCTTTCGCCGCTTCGGCCTTCCCCGCTCTTGAGCATGGATCACGGTCAGAGTGAGTGCGGGATATTTCGTCTGTTTGCCGATCGGCGGCAGGACGCATATCTTGCGGTACCTGATCTCAAGAACGGCGTCGTCGGGATCGCCTTTGTCGTCCTTGACCTTGATCCGATGCAGACCCTTGATCGTAACCTCGTCCATTTCGTCGGCAATTGTATGATTGCCGTCCCCGGCAAGCCGATCAACACAGGTTCGCACCAAAAAATGCGTTCCAACCTCCTCGGCCAGGCAAAACAGCTCATAGATGTCGCTCTCGCGATCACCAATATGAACGCGTCGTTCAGGGGCAGCGAGAAGGTCGGTCGATTGCCGTAAATTCTCGAGCCAGCGGATGCTCTCCTTCTGCTCGATCGGCACTCGTGTCGGATTGATCTTTCGCTTCAGCGCCGTCGTCCCCTTGAACTTCTTGCGGGTCCAGAACTTGATTGCCGACAGTCCGAGCGGAAGCCCCTCGGTCGTTACGGCGAGACTCGAATGCATCAGGATGCCGCACTGTGTGCGTCCTGCCGTCTTGCCCGTAAAGCCGATCAGGTCCGGCTTCTCGCGCTTGAAGCTGAAGTCCGTCGTGTCATGGAGGACGAGGATCGGTCCCTCCGTCGCCGCTACGCGCCCGCGCGTCGCCTCGAAATGACCGCAAAGAATATCCGCCTCGTTGACCCGTTCGTTGGAGAGGAAGCGATAGGCGGCCTTCGTGTTGGCCCAATCCTGACAAACCAACGGGATGCTTTGACCCATGTCGCTCCCGATTTGTGCGAGCAATTTGCAGAACCGGCGACCAAGCCGCTCATCCTTAAACTCGCATCCCGCAACTTCCTGATCAACCCACGTCTCGATACCAGTCGTCAATCGCTGAGCACGCGCCCCCGTGCGTCCCTTCACCAAGCCCATCGAGCACCCCGCGCTTCCGAATCAGGTGCTCAACAAGGAATCACAACAGATTCTACCGATTCAAGGTTTCGCCCGCCGCGCCTCGCTCAAATCCGACGTCAAATGTGGGTAATTGAAAGATGCCTACCCCCAGACCATCGCGGAACAAGAACTGAACGCCCCGCGCCTCGAACACTGGTCGCACGTTGCGGAGCGTGCGCTCTTGAGCCGAAGATGTGTCTTGTTCCAGCCGGACAATAGTTTGCCTGGTCAGGTCCGCTTCGGCCGCGACCTCGTCCTGGCTCAGCCTTGTCAGCGGTCGCCTGAAATGTAGTATCGACATCGATGTCTTCCTGATAACAACGCGATCCACCCTGATGGTAGAGGCCGCTAAAAGCTCGATTGACACACTTCAGAAGCTTTCAGCGGCGAACCTTCCAGTTGTGCCGCTTGGCAAGTTCTTTTCGCCGATCGCCTTCAAGAAGAGCCTGAAGGGTTTCCTCAATACCCCGATGCCGGTGTTCTGGAACGTCGAGAAATGATTGCGACGAACGCAGACCGTTCGTTCGGACAGGAAGACCATGGCAGGGAACGGTCCCATTTACGATTATCTGGTCATTGGCGGCGGCTCGGCAGGCGCGGTCATCGCGTCGCGGCTGAGCGAGGTCCACGGCCTTCGTATTCTCCTCATCGAAGCTGGATCTAGTTTCGATGAGGAGACACTTCCTCCGCACGTGAGGTCACCCTACCCGGGCCGCGCGTACTTCGACAGACATCTCACCTGGGAAGGTTTGACGGTCAGGCTTACGGGAGAGGCTCGGCGCTCGAATCGATCAGAAACCCCCTATGAACAGGCTCGAGGCTTGGGTGGCGGCTCGCTGATCAACGGCATCGGATCGAACCGCGGATCACCGGACGACTACAATCAATGGCGGGACGCCGGCGCCAGCGGGTGGGGCTGGGACGACGTCCTACCCTATTTTCGTAAACTCGAAACGGAGGCGATATATTCGAGCGATGGTGCCCTGCACGGGACCGACGGTCCATGGCCTATCACTCATATCGATCCTGCAAGCTTCTCTGGCTTTACCCAGGCCATCCATGACGCTTTTTCATCATTTGGATACCAGAGAAGACAAGATCAGAACGGGATCTGGCAGGACGGTATCTACCCGACCGCCGTCAACCTCGATAGTGCCGGGCACCGCGCCACGACCGCAACGACCTATCTGCGCGACGAAGTGAGACGAAGGCCGCAGCTCGAGATCCGTTGCAATACGCTCGCGACCCGACTCATCGCCTCCCACGGCGCGGTGACCGGAGTCGAATTTATGGATGAAGGCGGAAACCTTCAGATCATACGCGCGCACGAGACCATCGTCTGTGCCGGTGCGCTCCAAACGCCGACACTCCTGTTGCGTTCGGGGATTGGTCCAGGGGCAGATCTCGTTAATCTGGGCCTTAAAGTCGCGGCCGATCGGCCCGGTGTTGGCAGAAACCTGATGGAACATCCCTCCATCGGTGTGACCGCGCTCATCGCTCCGGAAGCGCGTCTGCCGGCCGGCGAGAATTATCACATTCAAAGTCTGCTTCGATGGACGTCCGCTCTTGAAGGCACGCCCGCCGGCGACATGCACACCGGCATCGTCGCCCGCGCAGGCTGGCATGCCGTCGGCGGCCAGCTTGCCAACCTGTTCTCATGGGTCAACAAGTCATATTCCACTGGCCACGTGCGGCTGCGCTCCGCCGACGGCCGAACGCCGGCTCAGATTGAGTTTAAAATGCTTTCGGACGTCCGAGATCTGCGCCGTCTGGCCGACGCCTTTCGGCTGTCCGCCAGAGCTGTGACGCACCCAAGGCTTGCGAACGTCGTCTGGGCTGCCGTGCCATCAACTTTCTCGGCACGAATAAAGAAGCTGCTGGCTCCGAGCCTCCGAAATCGCATGATCACCGATTTCGCAGCGCCTCTTATCGATCGCAGCGATCTTGTTCGTCGGCAGCTGGTGTGCGTCATCCAAGGGGATACGCCATCACTGGCCCGGCTCTTGAACGATGATCACGAGCTGGACGAATTCCTCAAGCATAACGTTGGCGGTGTCTGGCATCCCTGCGGAACGGCTCGAATGGGATCACCGGACGACCGGATGGCGGTGACCGCTTCCGATGGCCGCGTATACGGCGTGGATGGACTAATCGTTTGCGACGCGTCGCTCATGCCGACGATCCCCTGCGCCAATATCAACGTTCCGGTCCTGATGATGGCAGAGAAGATAGCCGACAGTCTCAAGGCCTCATACAAGGGGAGCCTGATATGATCAGTCAAATCGTGCGTCGACTGGTCTCTGCTGTTCCGGTCCTCGTTCTCGTGGGATTCATCGTCTTTTCGATCCTCTATGTGGCGCCAGGTGATCCTGCGGTTGTCATTGCCGGCGATCGTGCGAGCCCTGAGGAAATCCGACACGTCCGAGAGATGCTGGGCCTTGACCGACCGTTCTTGGTTCGATTTGCAGAGTGGTTCTGGCACATTCTTCACGGCGACCTTGGTCATTCCGTGTTCAACGGAGCGTCCGTCACCGGCCTAATTCTGGACCGGCTTGGAGCGACAATGTCGTTGATGCTGATAACAATGATAATTTCAGTGCTGATCGCTGTTCCTCTCGGCGTCGCCGCCGCATGGCGCGCGGGAGGTTGGATCGATCGGATGGTCGTCGGCTTGTCCGTGATCGGCTTTTCAGTTCCGGTCTTTGTTTTCGGCTATATTCTCGCGTACATATTTTCGCGGCAGCTACAGTGGCTTCCTGTTCAAGGGTACAAGGACATAACGGAGGGCGTGTGGCCCTGGCTTCGCAACCTCATCCTCCCTTCGCTCACTCTCTCAACTGTATACATTGCCCTTATCGCTCGCGTAACACGTGCGTCTATGCTTGAGGTCTTGGGGCAGGATTATATCCGAACTGCGCGCGCCAAAGGCGCAAGTCGATCCGCGATTCTGTTCGTTCATGCCTTGAAGAATGCTGGCGTTCCGATCATCACCGTCATTGGAATTGGCGTGGCTCTCTTGATTGGAGGTGCCGTGGTGACCGAGACCGTGTTCGCCATTCCAGGCCTTGGTCGCCTGACTCTCGATGCAATCGCCATGCGCGACTACCCGATCATCCAAGGAGTGGTCCTGGTCTTCTCGTTCGCGTATGTGATCGTCAATCTGATCATCGATATCTCGTATGTGTTGGTCGACCCGCGGATCCGTTATCGATGACAGTGTCCTCCAAGATGATTCAACTTGAAAGCAGGCCAATGCGTTCATGGCGACGGCATAAGCTGATCGTCATAGGGGGCGGCCTCCTCTCGCTAACGATCGCTTGCGCGCTCTTGGCACCTGTCTTGGGAACAACGGATCCCACCGTCTTCGCCCCAATGGACCGCCTAAAGCCCCCGAGCGCTGTGCACTGGTTCGGAACGGATATGGTCGGCCGGGACGTCTATTCTCGTGTGATCTACGGCGCCCGGGTTTCGCTGGTCGTGGGCATGTCGGTTGCTGCCATCAGCGGTATTCTTGGACTCGCTCTGGGCCTTCTGTCCGGCTCTGTCCCGCGGCTGGACGGTCTGATCATGCGCTTCGTTGATGCCATGATGGCGATTCCGTCCGTGCTGTTGGCGATCGCCCTCATGGCACTCTGGAACCGCTCGTTGGGCAGCGTGGTGCTGGCTATCAGCCTAGCCGAGATACCACGAACGGCGCGTCTCGTACGCGGCACGATTCTATCGTTACGCGAACAACCTTACATCGAGGCATCGATGTCGATCGGCGTGTTCCACCTTCGAATTGTCCTCAAACATATCGTCCCAAATGCACTTCCGGCACTTATGGTTCAATCGTCCTATGTCTGCGCCAGCGCCATGGTTGTCGAATCCATTCTGTCGTTCATCGGAGCCGGCGTTCCCCCGACCATTCCGTCTTGGGGCAATATAATGGCTGGCGGTCGGACGCTTTGGCTTGTTCAACCTCTGATTATCTTTTTTCCCGCCGCGTTCCTGTCGGTCACAGTTCTGGCGGTGAATCTGCTCGGCGATGGCGTTCGTGACCTGCTTGATCCACGTGCTGGGACACACTGATGTGTCAATAAAGAACCCTCGCCGCCTCAAACAAAACCGGCGACCGCTTCCTCAAACGATCGAAAAAGAATGAGCCTTTTGGTCCGCTCCCACGAAGACACCACTGATCGGTCTCCGCTGCTTTCAGTTCAAGGCCTGACGGTAAGCGTCAAAACAACAGACGGTTGGCGTACCGTCATCCGTGATCTGTCCTTTGATCTGCAAGCTGGGGAAACACTCGGGCTCGTGGGAGAATCCGGGAGTGGCAAGAGCGTAACGTCGCTCTCGATCATGCGGCTCGTCTCGCCGAGGACGGCGACTATCAAAGGAAAAGCACTCTTCGGTCAGCGGGACCTGCTGGCTCTACCAGAGAAGGAGATGGCTAAAGTACGTGGCGACGAGATCGCCATGATGTTCCAAGAGCCGATGACGTCCTTAAACCCTGTCCTTAGAGCGGTTTCCAGTTGAGGTGAATCGGAACAGTCAAAGGGGATTCCCACGGGCACGCAAATCAGATTCGGTGTTGCCCGCGACAACATGCGGGGCATGCGATGGCGAAGGGATACTCCAAGGACCTCAGGGTGCGTGCGGTTGAGCTTGTTGAGGTCCGGCGAAAGCGCACGTGAGGCTGCGCGCATTCTCAATCTCGGCGCTTCGACTACGATCCGATGGATGGATCGTTGGAGGAAGACCGGAAACGTTGAGGCCAAGCCCGGCACCGGGCACAGCCGCTCGCCGTTGGAGCAGCACAAGCAGTGGCTGATCGAGCTGATCGCCGCGGAGCCGGACCTGACGCTCGAGGAGATCCGCGCGCGTCTGCGCTCTCAGAGAAAGCAAAAGGCCGGCATCGGTTCGATCTGGCGTTTCTTCGACCGTCACAGCATCACCTTCAAAAAAAACACTGCACGCCGCCGAGCAGGATCGACCTGACGTCGCTGCCGAGCGTGCCGCGCTGAAAGCCGAGCAGCCCAAGCTGCGTGCACCGCGCCTCATCTTTATCGACGAGACTGCGGTCACGACGAAGATGGTCCGGCACTATGGGCGCTCTCCTCGCGGTGAGCGCCTCGTCTCTGGCGTGCCCCATGGTCACTGGAAGACGCTGACGCTTGTCGCCGCGCTGCGCATCGATGGCCTCACGGCGCCCTATGTCATCGACGGTGCAATGGATGGGCCCTCGTTCCTGGCTTATGTCGAGCAAGTCCTGGCGCCGACCTTGCGCAAGGGCGACATCGTCTTCATGGACAACTTGCGCACTCACAAGATCGCCGGTGTCCGCGAGGCGATCGAGGCTGTCGGCGCCCGCGTGCGTTATCTGCCGGCCTACTCGCCCGACCTCAATCCAATCGAACAGGCCTTCTCCCGGTTGAAAGCTGCGCTGCGCAAAGGCGCCACCCGCACGGTCCAAGCCCTGCTCAAACTCATCGGCAAACTCGTCAAGTCGTTTGCGCCGCAGATGTGTGCCAACTACTTTAGGCATGCTGGATACACCAAATGATCCACATCATGTGGAAAATGCTCTAGTATCGGTTATCAGATATCGGAAGCTTTGCGCATCCACAGAGGCATCAGTGGTCGGAAGGCCAGGCACCAGGCGGTGGAGCTGCTTGAGCGAGTGAGGATTCCAGCGGCGCGAAGCCGCCTGACAGACTATCCGCATAAATTCTCCGGCGGTATGCGTCAGAGAGTCATGATCGCCATGGCTCTGGCTTGCGGGCCGAAGCTGCTGATCGCTGACGAGCCGACGACTGCTCTGGACGTTACGGTTCAAGCCGAGATCATTGACCTTATTCGTGCCATTCAGCGCGAAGAAGGTATGGCCGTTATCTTCATCACGCACGACATGGGTGTTATTGCAGAGGTCGCGGACCGTACGCTCGTCATGTTTCGCGGTAACGGCGTTGAAGTGGGGCCAACAACAAAGATTTTTGCAGAACCGAAGCACGACTATACACGAGCGCTAATCTCGTCTGTGCCAAAGCTTGGCGCGATGACCGGCAAGCCGTTTCCTGAGCCTTTTGACGTAACCGGCGCCGAACGGCCGTGTCTGAATCCGAGCGCCCTGCTAGCTGAGGACGATGGGCCCCCGGTTCTGGAGGTGCGCGATCTAACCACGCGCTTCGTCGTTCGCAAGGGCTTGTTGTCATGCGCTGTCGGGCGCGTGCACGCGGTTGAGGACGTCTCCTTTTCCATCAGATCTGGTGAAACGCTTTCATTGGTCGGCGAGTCGGGATGCGGCAAATCGAGCACAAGCCGCTCAATTATGCGTCTCGTCGAGCCGGACTCCGGATCAATAAAATTATGCGGTCAAGAGTTGATGGGCGTCAACGCGTCCGAGTTGCGTGAGCGGCGGCGGGTCATTCAGATGGTATTCCAAGACCCGTTTGCGAGCTTAAATCCACGACTAAAGGTGGGCGAGTCGATTGCGGAACCGCTCATTGTCAACGGAACCGGTAGCGGCGCAGAGATCCGTCACAGCGTTGGAGAACTACTTGAGGAGGTTGGGCTGGATCGCGCCGCGGCAAGCCGGTATCCGCACGAGTTTTCCGGCGGACAGCGTCAACGCATTTGCATCGCCCGCGCCATAGCCGTCCCGTCCGAAAGTCATCATTGCCGACGAATCGGTGTCTGCCCTCGATGTGTCAATCAAAGCTCAGATTGTGAACCTCTTGCTTGAGCTGCAGGCGCGACGCAACTTATCGATGCGTTTCATTTCTCATGACATGGCGATCGTTGAGCGCATCAGCCACCGCGTCGCGGTCATGTATCTTGGAGAGATCGTTGAGATAGGGAGCAGAAGCGCTGTCTTCTCGACGCCAGGTCATCCCTATACCCGCCGTCTCCTTTCGGCCGTTCCCGTTGCCAATCCGACTGTGCCTCGCCGTTCGGTATCGCTCACGGACAAAGAGCCCAGAAGCACGTTCTTCCCACTGGATTACACGCCGCCGGTCAGGCAATTCCGAACAGTTGGTCCCGATCACTATAGCGCGACAATCAGGATGAGAGCGGCCCGTCAATCAAGATGAGACGAGGCGGCCGAGTCAGGAGATAATTGACGCTGGCCGTCGACTTGGCAAGCGTTGATTGACGCTGCGCGACAATCAAGCGGCGCTGCCAGCGTCAATTAAAGTCTTGTCGAGTTCGTTTGGGGTAGTGTGAACAGGCGGCCGGCCTGGACCGCGCTTGCGATCGAGGGCAACTTTTCGACGGTAACTTTCGACGTTCATCTCGAGGATCGTGGCGTGGTGGACCAAACGATCGATGGCAGCCAACGTCATTGCGTGGTCCGGGAAGATACGCCCCCATTCGCCAAATGGCTGATTGGCCGTGATCAGCAGCGAGCGTCGTTCGTAGCGGGCGGCGATCAACTCGAACAACACACTGGTTTCCGCCTGATCCTTGCTCACATATGTGATGTCGTCGAGGATCAGGAGGTCATAGCGATCGAGTTTGGCGATCGCGGACTCCAGCGCCAGCTCGCGCCGCGCGACCTGCAACCGTTGCACCAGATCAGTGGTTCGCGCGAAGAGAACGCGCCAACCGTTCTCGACGAGAGCCAGGCCGATCGCCGCGCCGAGATGGGTCTTGCCGCCGCCCGGTGGACCGAACAAGAGCAAATTGGCGCCGGCCTTCAACCAGGCGTCGCCGGCGGCGAGCGCCATCGCCTGTGCCTTTGATAGCATCGGCACGCTTTCGAAGTCGAAGGTTGCGAGCGTCTTGCCGGCGGGCAAACGCGCTTCCACCATGTGTCGCTCGATCCGACGGCGGGTGCGATCGGCGGCCTCGTGCTCGGCAAGGGCGGCGAGGAAGCGGGCGGCAGGCCACCCTTCCTTGTCCGACTGTGCGGCGAGCTTCGGCCAGATCGCCTTGACGCCCGGCAGGCGGAGCTCATTGAGAAGCAGCTCGACACGGGCAGCATCGACGGAGGTAGCGATACCGGTCATGCTGCCTCTCCCAGGTTCGAGCGGCCCGACATGACGCTGACGGAGGCGAGTTCATCGTAGACGTCGAGCGGCGCCAGCTTGACGGCGACACGCGGGATCGAGGCCGCCTCGGGCCGGAAGCGGTCGCGCAGCGCGGCAAGATCGGGTAACTGTCCGGCGTCCAGATCCATCGCGATCGCCTCGGCGAGGTCTGCTTCGCAGGCGCGCTCGTGAGCCAGCGCCAGAAGCTCGACCGTCACCTTGCAGGCGCGCCGGTCATCACCATGCTCCCGCAAGGTCTCGAACAGACGTTTGTAAGCTGCACGCGGGAAGAGTTGGTCGCGATAAACGAGATTGAGGAGCGCCATCGGCTTGCGCCGCAGGGCATGGATGACATGCCGGTAATCCACGACATGACCGCCCTGGCTCTCGGACACAGGCCGACCGCGCCGCAGCGTCACGACCGGTGTGACGCCAAGGAAGCATTCGAGCCGGTCGTCGAAGATGCGCACACGCAGGCGATGGCCGATCAATCTTGAAGGCACGGTGTAGAACACGCGCCGCAGGATGAAGCCGCCTGACGACGTCACCGGGATCACTTTCTCCTCGAAGTCGGTCGTGCGGCCTTTTGGCAGCGGCGCCAATGCCTCCTTCTCGAGCGCGATCGGCTTGGCGAGGTTGGCGTTGCGCCGGCCGACAATCTCGTCGACAAAAGCCCGGTACGCATCGAGACTGGCGAAGTCGCGCGTCCCCCGCAGCAACAGCGCATCTTCCAGTGCCCGCTTGAGATGGCCGTGCGCGCTCTCGATCGAGCCGTTCTCATGTGCGATGCCCGCATTGTTGCGCGTTGGCGCCATGCCATAGTGGCCCATCAGCCCGGCGTAGCGCTGCGTCAGATCCTCCCGTGCGTCGGCGGCCAGATTGCGGAACGCTGCCGACAGGCTGTCGCTGCGATGCTCCCGCGGCACGCCGCCAAGCGCCCACAGCGCGTTCTGCAAGCCCTCCGCCAGGGCGACGAAGCTTTCGCCGCCGAGCACGACATGGGCATGCTCGAAGCCGGAGAACGCCAACCGGAAGTGATAGAGCCGGTGACCGAGCGGCTCACCCGCGATGGTAATACCGAGCGCGCTCACGTCGGTGAAGTCGGACAGACCCAGGCGGCCGGGCTCGTGCTGCTGGCGGAAGATCACGTCCTGTTCGGGGCCGTTGAGCGCCCGCCAGGCGTTGATGCGCCGCTCCAGCGTGCGGCGGATGTTCGGGTTCAGGTCATGATGCCGTCGGCGCAGCTCGTCCAGCACGCCGATCACGCGGATGCCGGGCGCAGCCTTCAGGATCGGAACGATCTCGGCCTCCCAATACTGCGCGAGCGGATCGGACCGGCGCCGGCCCCTCGGCGTCTTCTTCTGCGATGGCGGGCGACAATCGCCCTCGATTCGATACGCGCTTGCCTTCGAGAACCCCGCCTTGGCCGCGGCGGCCTCGGGGGACAGTGTCTGTCGGTAGGTCATGTACAGCCTCATCTGGTGGTCGGTGATGTGGAGGCCAGGCAAGGCATCGATTCCCTCTTGTCGAGACGAATCAACAGCTTGCACCAGCCGCACCCGGCCGCCAGACGGGTCCAAAAACGCGCGACGCCGATGGGGACGGTCCTCCGGTCGGGCTACGCCCTCCCTTCGGTCCGCCCCCATCGGCGCAGTCTCACCTTGATTGTCGCTGAAGTCTCACCCTGATCGCCGCCGCGCACCGATCACCAGGTGAGGAGCGATTGAGGTCGCATGCACACCATCAATCGGGCGTCGCCGGCCGTTCCCAAGGATGAGAAGCGGAACAACGCGGAATGTGCACGAGAACATCACCTGCAGAGACATTTGCCCCTCGAGTGTGGCATTTCCTGATAGATCCAATCTAGATGAAGGTTCGGTAGCGAATGAAGCTCGACACACGGCTCGCCCACGCAGGGCGCCCCGCAGCGGGCCCAGTAAGTCCACCCGTGATGCGTGCCTCGACCATCCTGTTTGAAGACATGGCCAGCTACGATTTGGCGTCAACAGACCGCGTCAGCCGGCTTCGATATGGCGTCTATGGTACGGAAACGCTCTTCCAATTGGAAAAGGCACTGACCTCCCTTGAACAGTGTTTCAGAGCCATCGTAGTCCCGTCGGGCCTTGCGGCGGTGACTGCCTCGCTCGGCGCAGTGGTAAGTCCCGGTGGTCACTTGCTGGTTGCCGACTCCGTCTACGGGCCCCCTCGCTCGTTTTGCGACGGTCCTTTGGTTAAAGGGGGCGTAGAGGTCGAGTACTTTGACCCCATGACAGGTTCTGAGCTGCAGCATCTTGTCCGATCCAATACACAGGCCATCGTTTGTGAAAGTCCTGGCTCCATGACATTCGAAGTCATGGATATCCCTGCCTTAGTGAAAGTTGGGCAAGGCAATGGCGTCCCGCTGATCCTGGATAATACGTGGGCAACGCCCGTATTTTTTGATGCGATGGGGCACGGCGTCGACATCTCAATTCAAGCAGCAACTAAATACCTGAACGGCCACAGCGATATTCTAATGGGCGTTATCGCAACCTCAGAGAAGTGGTGGTCTCCGGTCCGCGAGCGGGTTGCCGATTTCGGCTTCAGCACAAGCCCTGACGACTGCTATCTCGCATTGCGCGGACGTCGCACGCTGACCTTGCGGCTGCGACATCAGCAAGCCAGTTGTTTGAACGTCGCGAGCTGGCTGCAAAAGCAGCCCGGCGTCCGGGAAGTCGTCTATCCCGCTTTGCCTGGCGACCGTGGTTATTCTTTATGGCAGCGTGATTTCACCGGTGCGTCTAGCGTGTTTGGCGTCGCGTTTGATATCGACAACAAGCAGGCGGTCGAGAGATTCATCAATGGTCTGCGGTTGTTCGGCATCGGAGCAAGCTGGGGCGGATTTGAAAGCCTGGTGTTGCCCGCCCGATATACGCGCAGATGCGCCCCTGCAAATCGCCGTGATATGACCGTTCGGCTTCATGTTGGTCTTGAAGATCCGGACGACCTCAAAGAGGATTTGGCGCTCGGTCTGAAGGCGCTTCTCGCTGCCTAATTTCGGTAGGCCACGCTCAAACCGCGCTCGCCTGCTTCTTAAGGGAAACTCGGTTAAACGTCCGACCAACCGCCTCGATGTTGGTGTCTACCGACCACTCGACGGTGCTTCTATGGCATTTCACCGGAGGACGTCTGGGCAAGTTCTGTGAATTTCGAGGCCAGCAAAGACAATGTCGGAGTGAGGTTTCTTCCTTTCTTGACGAGCAGCTGTAGGGGAATGCGAGGCGCGTCACGCAGCGCAAGAGAAACGATCTCCGGAAAAAACACTTGAAGATCACAGAAGGGATCGACGATCGCAACTCCCTCGCCCGATCGGACCAGATGCCAAGCCTGCGCAATTTGTTCGACTTCGATTGCCGGGTTGAATGGAAAGCCATGCGCCCCAAAAAAAGCATCGATCCGCTTGCGCAGCTGAAGAAACGGAAAATAGCCGACGAAGCGCTCCTTTCGCAAATCTTTCACGGATACGGACTTTCTTTGCGCGAGTGGGTGTGACTTCGGGCAAATGAAACGCGCTGCTGCCGTTGTCAGCGTAATGATTTCCACGTTTGAATAAGTCTCTGCGAGAAAGCTGATGGCAGCATCAATCGATCCAGAGCCCACTTTATTCGCGCTCTCCACCCGGCGCTCCACCATAATGTGCAGCTTCAGCTTGGGCTCGAGCGAATGGAGAAACGAGATTATTTTTGGCGCGAGTGATAGCGATAATGAGTAGGTGCATCCCAAAATAAGGGTGACGTCGCGGTCAGATCGAAGGGATTCTATGACCCGATTCACCTTCGTAACCTGATGAAACACCGCATCGATGTCGTCTATGAGACGTGATGCATTTGGCGTCGGTCTCAATCGGCCCTTTTCGCGCACGAAAAATTGTAGACCACAACGAGCCTCGGCATTGCGAATGATTTCGCTGATTGACGGTTGCGAGATATTCAGTGCCTTCGCCGCTCCCGTAATCGAGCCTTCTCTCATAACAGCACGGAAAATCTCCATCTGCCGGAGATTCATGACCATCGACTTGCAATCCTGGAATTACTCGTGCCCGCCTTCTCCCATGTTGTCTCAAGCGAATGGTGAACACAAGATTTCTGCGTGTTTCGGCAATTTCCGGACAGCAATTTCGCTAATTCGCGGACAGCGATTTCAGTAATTCCGGGACAGGGATTCCGCTAAATCGCGGACAGTTGCGGGAGGTTGGTTTTCGGGAGCGCCGTTCAGGCAATGTTCTCTCTCAAGCTGAGTTTGAGAGGGGCAATGCCGAGACGGAAGCAAGCGAAACGAACCACTGTGAAGGACCTACGATCGATCCTGAGGCTGACGTACGAGCAGGACCTGTCGGTTCGGGAGATCTCGGAACGGCTGCAGATCAGCAAGAGTTCGGTTGCCACCTACCTGCTGCGAGCGCGTGAAGCGGGTTTGAGCTGGCCGCTGCCGCCGATTTACGAGAGCGAGGCGGCCTTGCAGCGAGCCTTGTTCCGGCGGGTCGGGCGCCCCCCGCAGGATTTGAGCGAGCCTGAGTGGCCACGGGTGGCGCAGGAGCTCAAGCGCAAGGGCGTGACGCTGACGCTGCTGTGGCAGGAATACCGGACGGCGCATCCCGACGGCCTATGGTTACATGTGGTTCTGCGAGAAGTTTGACGCCTATCGGCGCTGGGCGAACCCGACCTTCCGTCATCGCCACGCGGCGGGTGCAGTGATGCAGACCGACTATGCCGGTCCGACGGTGGAGGTGATCGATCCGCAAACCGGCGAGATCCGTCAGGCGCAGATATTTGTCGCGGTGCTCGGGGCCTCGTCGCTGATCTTCGCTATGGGGAGCTTCGGTCAGCGACTACCAGATTGGATCGAAGGCCAGACCCGAGCCTTGTCGTACTTCGGCGGAGTTCCCAAGGCGATCGTCTGCGACAATCTGAAGGCCGGGGTCGTCAAGGCGTTGTGGTTCGAGCCGACGCTCAACCAAACCTTTGCCGCCATGGCCGAGCACTACGACACGACGATTTTGCCGACCCGCAGCCGCAAGCCGCGCGACAAGGGCAAGGTTGAAGGCGCGGTGCTGATTGTCGAGCGCTGGATTCTGGCACGGCTGCGCCATCGGCGGTTCTTCAACCTGACCGATCTCAATACTGCGATCGCCGGTCTGCTGGAGGAGTTGAACCATCGGCCGATGCGCCATATCGGCAAATCCCGCCGGCAGCTGTTCGAGGAGATCGAGCGCGCTGCGTTGACGCCGCTGCCGGGCGAGCCGTTCGAATACGCCGAGTGGAAAACGGCGAAGGTCCACCCCGATTATCACGTCGAAGTCGACAAGACCTTTTACTCGGTCTCGCACCGGCTGATCGGCCGTCGGGTGGACGTCCGGCTCACCTATCGAGCCGTCGAGATCTTCCAGGATCACACGCGTGTCGCCAGCCATGTGCGCCGCTCTCAGCGCAGCGGCCATGTCACCGTGAACGAGCACATGCCCAAGGCCCATCAGCGTTATGCCAATATGACGCCGGCGAGCTTGATCAAGATGGCAGCGCGGATCGGCGTCAACACCGCCACTCTGGTCGAGCGGATGATGCGTGAGCGCCCGCATCCCGAGCAGGGTTATCGCTCCGCCATGGGGATCATCGCCCTGGCACGGCGCTACGAGCGCGATCGGCTCGAAGCGGCCTGCGAGCGGGCACTCGTCATCAACGCGATCAGCTACTCCTCGATCGTGCCAATCGGCCGCCCCTATCCCGGGCGGACCGCCTATCTGATGGATGAGGATTGCAATCTCGTTCCAGTCGGCGCCGTAGGCGAGCTTTGTATCGGCGGGGACAGCGTAGCTAGAGGCTACCTCAACCGTCCGGCCCTGACGGCCGAACAGTTTGTCCCCGATCCCTATGGGACGCCGGGCAAACGTTTGTATCGCACCGGCGATCTCTGCCGCCAGCGCCCCGATGGCCTTGTTGAGTTTATTGGCCGATCGGACGACCAGGTGAAGATCCGCGGCTACCGGATCGAGCCTGGGGAGATCGAGGCGCTTCTGGCGCGCGATCCCGACGTGGCCAACGCCAAGGTCATCGTCCGTGAGGACCGGCCCGGCCAGAAGCAGCTGGTCGCCTATGTGGTGCCGAGACCGGAGGCGACAGTTGACCCGGTCGCACTGCGGCGGGGTCTCTCCGAGGCGTTGCCGGACTACATGGTGCCGTCAGCCATCGTGGTGCTGGACGACCTACCAACAACTCTAAGCGGAAAACTTGATCGACAGGCGCTGCCGGCACCGGAGTTCGTGCCGGAGAACATCCGGCCGCCGCGGACGCCGCAAGAAAAGATCCTGGCCGGGCTGTTCGCCGAAGTGCTCGGCCTCGAGCGGGTCAGCATTGACGATAGCTTCTTTGATCTTGGCGGTCACTCCATGTTAGCAGCCCGGCTAACTAACCATATCCGCTCGACCCTCGGTATCGAGATTGGTGTCCGCACCCTATTCGATGCTCCGAGCGTTGCCCGCCTATCCGAGCAGCTATTCGACAAGCGCTTCAATAGCCAAATGGGAGGCACGCTTACGATCTGCAAGCGTCCACGAAACAAATCGATCTTCTGCTTTCCTCCCTCGGCTGGAATAAGCCGATGTTATGCAGGTCTTGCGGGCAGTTCACTGTCGGACTACTCCATCTTTGGACTGCAATCTCCCGGCTTGGATCCCGATGATATCCTAGCCAACTCTCTTACCGAAATGGTCGAGCTTCACGCCCGCGAAATTCTTCGTATCCAAACAGACGGCCCCTACCATCTGCTTGGGTGGTCATTTGGTGGCATAGTTGCCTACGAGGTCGCAGTTACCCTTCAAAGCCTAGGAAAAGAGGTAGGACTAATTGCCCTATTAGACACCTATCGTGTGGAAGACAGCAACCACGATCGCATAGCAAAATTGCATCCAGACTACGAGAAGGCTGCCGTGCTTCAAATGAGAGCCAGTACTCATTTTGCTCACCTAACCGATGATCAATTGAATCGCTTGATCGCAGTATGGAAAAATAACGGACTTCTAGCCGATCAGTTTGTACCTAAAGACTACGTCGGCGATGTTCTCATTTTCACCGCATCGGGCGAGAATGACCACAGCCAAGCCGCTATAAGCACTTGGGAGCCTTACGTTCGCGGCAAAATTGAGCAGACCACTATCCCATGCAAACACCTCGAAATGTGTGATCCACTTCCACTAACAACAATTGCCAGCACGATTTCTCAGTACTTACGCAAACGCCCAGCAAAAAGTGGAGGATTGGCGCAGATATTATAATGAAGAAAGGCCCACGGGGCGATTGGCAATCGACCGCCGATTTTGCTGCAAAACAACGTCGGCGCAACCAGCCCGCCAACGTGACAGGCGCAAACCTCTAATTCTGGATGGTCCAAAGTTCGGTCTCGCTGCAAAACCACAGAGACTCTAACTGCCGCTGGATGAAAATTCAGGAGCAGGTCGCTGTCACTGTTCTCTCGTCGCAGCGCTCCGGAAGGCTGATCTCGGATAGACTGCGAGAGAGCGCCGGTTGAGTTCGGCAATGATCGGCATCGCGGGACGTGATGCGTTAGCGATGACGGTCAGATATCCTGCTGACAAGTGCTACAGGCATCGCTTTTCTCGGCGACAAGTTGCTCGATCACCCAAACGCGATCAGTCAGTGCTAACTCGTCAGCCGGTTTTGTCGTTCATCGTTTATCTGCGATAGGCGCCGGGAAAGACCATATCCTGGTCGACGAGGACGTTGAACACATAACCGGGACGAATCTCTAATGTGGGCTGGACGTTCAGGTTCTTGCTGATGGTCTGTTCGGCGACGCGGCCAAACGTCTCGGCAAAGCTGTTTCGTGCGGCATCTGAAGGCGTTTGCCGATATCCGTACGGCGAACTCGCCGGCACCGACATATCGATGCCAGCGCCGATCGCGGCAATCAGGATCGCGGAGCCGAATACCTGGAAATAATGATTGTCGACTTGATCATTGAAGCCACCATAGCCTTCCGAGTCCGTGCCCGCCATGCCTCCGATCTGGAGCGTCGAGCCGTTCGGGAAGATGATGTCAGTCCAGACGACAAGGATGCGGCTTTGCCCGAACGAAATCTTGGAATCGTACCGTCCCAGGAGTTTGGCGCCCTGCGGGATCAGCAACTGATGGCCTGTGGCGCTGTCATAGACGTTCTGGCTGACCTGGGCCGTGATGCGACCGGGAAGATCGGAATTGATGCCGGTGATCAGCGTCGCTGGAATGACGGAGCCACGTTTCAATTCGTAGGCGGATGTCGGCGCGACCACCTTGTTGGGGAGGTAACCGAGCTTCTTGAGGTCTGCGTTGAAGAAATCCTCTTTCGCCGTTTGCCCGTTCGGATCGATGTTCTGCGTGCCGAAGCCTGCGCGAAGCGCTGCCGCATAAAGGTCTGCCGCTCCGCCTGTAGAACCGCGTGGTGTCGTCGTCGATGGCGATGCATTGCTCACGGGTGCGCTTGATGTCTGCAGCTTGCTGACATTGATGGCGAGCGGAGAATCGTAGGCCGCGCCGTTGGCCTGCACGCGGGCCATGCGCTGGCGCTGCTGCTCCCTCAAATATTGTTCATGGGCCTCCCGCTCGAGGCGCGCCCGCCACAGCGCTTCCGGCTCGAGTTGCGAGCCGGCCGGTGCCTCCGTCGGCTGGCGGCCGAAGGGATTCTTTGCCGGCTTTTGGGTTTCAGGCTGCGCCGGCGATGGCTGGAACGTCTGTGCCTCCTGTTGGTCGCCAATGATGCCGTTGGAGACGCCTTTCTTGAGTTGATCGGCATAGGTCGAGGCCGGGTTGGAAGAGGCGCTGTCGATGCCGGCCTCGCGACGGAAATACAGTCCGCGCGACGTCAGGCCGTAAAAAATGACGGCGAAGAACACGATCACCAGCACGATGGCGACGATGATCGGCAGCCGGTTGAGGCGCCGGATCCCTCTGCCCTCCGCGTCCTCCGGAGCACCGCCAAGCTTCAGGGATTGCGCCATGACCGCCCTCTCCTAACCGCGCTGCATGACGGAGAGAGGGCTGGCCGGCGACGCTCCAGCGGCCGTCGCGGCATAGGCGCGGCCGAGTTCGACGTCGCCCGTCGACAAGCGCGCCAGGACCTGACCATTGTAGGCTTCGATCACATAGGCGAGTGGAATGGTCTTCTTGGCACTGGTCTTTTGATCGGTGGCAACCGCATATCCCCAGCTCTTGAGCGATGTTTCCAGAGCCTGGCCGAAGGGCGAACCGTCTCGCTTCAGGATGATCGTGCCTGTGCCAGGACCGACCTGCTCGGCGAATTTCGTCACCATGTCGCCGGCGATTGCAGAAGCCGCGGCGCCGGACAGCTCGGGCGGCGCCGAACTCGAAACCAGGGTGCCGCCGCTGAACGACGCACATCCTGCGAGCGGCAGGTCGAGCAGGGAGATAAGGACGAGCCGACGCATCGAGGAGATCGAGCGCATCATCAGCCTCCCCTCCGGATTGTCACCTTGTCCTGGTTCCAGAAGCCAACGCCGGAGACCAGAATGGCGGTGTCGATCTGATAGTCGACCACCATCATGTCGTCCTTCAACCGGTAGTTGACGATGCGGTTCTGACCGCCCGAAACTACGAAGAGGACCGGCGCATCCTGACCCGATAGCGAGGACGGAAACTGGATGTAGGTCTTCACGCCGTCGCTGTAGACGCGCGTCGGCCGCCAAGACGCGCTGCCGCTCACGCTGTAGGCGAAGCTCAACTGCTCGGCGGGAACGCCGGCGCCCGGAATTGTGTCGGCGCCAATGCGCGCGTTGACGTCCGCGAGCCGCCTGCCGACATCCTCCGGATACTCGAAGCCGACGCGCGCCATGTATTGGGTCGCATTCGACTTGAGCTGGATGTGATAGGTCCGCCGCGAGGTCGTCACCACCATCGAGGTGGCGAGTCCCGGCTCCGACGGTTTGACGATCAGGTGGATGGCTTGCCCGCCGACCGCTCCAGAGGTCGCCGGTTCGACCTTCCAGCGTACGGTGTCGCCAACCAGCACATCGCGCACGACCTCGCCGGCCTCGAGCTCGATGTCGCAGACCTCGAGCGGCGAGCAGACGACGGAGGGCTGGACCTCGCCGTACAGGAAGACGACCTTGCCGTCCGTTCCGCGCGTCACAAGGCCGGTCGATGCGCGCCACTGGCTCGAGATACTCGTGCCCTTTCGTTCCTTGGCGTTCATCGCCTGCGCGTGCGCACTGACATTGGCAAGAAGCAAGCCGAAGGCGGATGCCCCCAAAACAATGCATGGATGAACTCTGGTCATATTTGGGTGCATCGGTGTCCCCGCCCCTTTCATAGTTGCGCCGTCCAGTCGAAATCACGGAGGTAAAGGCCGATCGGATTCAGCCGGATGGTCTGCTCGTCCTGGGGTGGAGTCAGCGTGACAGTGGCGACGCCGCGAAAGCGGTGCTCGCCGGTTTCCTTTCCCTTCCTGTCGCGTTCAAATTCGGTCCAGTCGACCTGATAGGACTGGTTCGACAGGGCGACGATGTTGTTGACCTCGACCGCGACCGTCGTCGTCTTCGCCTTCTCGAAGGGCGAGTTGCTCCGGAACCAGTCATTGATCTTTTGCGTGGCGGGATCGGAGGTCCGCAGCAGCGCATACGTCCGATCGATATATTGCTTCTGGACGACCGCATCTGGTGTCACCGATCGGAAGTTCGACACGAAGCTTCCGAGCGTCGCGCGCACTACGCGCGGATCCGCATATTCGATCTGCTGCGGATAGCCGGCGCTCAAGGCGGTCCCAAGCTTGTCGACCTCGACGATGTATGGGACGAGCTTGACCTGCGTGCTCTGGAACAACGCATAGGCGAAGCCGATCACGGCCATGACCATGGCGACGATGCCGACGGTGCGCCAGGCCGCTGCCGCCTTCACATAGGAGCCGTAGCGCTCGTTCCATTCCTGACGGGCGGCGAGATAGAGATTATCGGACGGATTACGCGTGGGCATTCGGGAAAGCATCTCCATTCATCATCTGTCGGTCGCCCCGTTCAGGTCTTTCCGGTTGATTTCTTCTGGGCGACCCGTTGATCGAGCTTGGCGTTGGCGAGGCCGAGCGTCGACGTGCCGAACGAGCCCGGCGCACCGATGGCCTGGTCGCGTGCGGCGGAGGCGAGCGCGCCGCCCGCTGTGCCGATGCCTTGCGTCATCGCCTTGAGGGCGGCCGCGCCAAACGAGGCGCCGTCGGCGCGTGCGGAACTGAACCCGGCCGCCCCTGCCCGCGCACCTCCCATGGCGAGCGCAGCGCTGCCGGCCGCGAAGCTCGCCGCCTGCCCCGCATGCTTCACCACTTCCATGCCGCTGCCGACGGAGACGCCCTGCACGACGCCTTGCACGATGCTCGGCACGTACATCGAGATGATGAAGACGACGACGGAGATGCCGCCGATCGCCAGCGTCCCGACGAAGGCATCGTTGCCGGTGCCGGTCTGGTTGGCGAGGTTCAGCAAGGCGTCGGAACCAATCTTGGCGATCATCACCAGCGCCATCAGCTTCATGCCGACGGAGAAGGCGTAGACGAGATAGCGGATGGCAAAGTCCTTGGTGAAGGACGAGCCGCCGAGACCGAGCATGATCATGCCGGCGAGCAAGCCGACATACATCTCGACCATCACCGCGACGAAGATCGCCGCGACCAGCGAGAAGGCGATCACCACGATTACCATGGCGAATACCGAGGCGATCGCGAGCGCATTGTCCTGGAAGAGGCCAAACTGCGCGTTCTGCGACATTGCAGAGGCGACCTTGAGACCCGCGTTGAACACATCCGCGGGCGAGGCCGAGCCGCCGCCAGCACCGATCTGATAGAGACTGTCGACGACCGCTTTCGCGAAGGTGAACCCTTGGTCGAGCACGAAGGCGAAGAAGCCGATGAACATGATCCGCCGCACCATCTCGGCGAACCAGGCATCGAGGGTTGCGGTCTGAATGGCGAGCCAGACCGCGGCAATTCCGACCTCGATGCCGGCGAGGATCCAAAACAGCGACTTCGCCGCCTGCATGACGGTCGTCTGCCAGCCCTTGGCGGCCGTCGTCACCGAATTTTCCACCGTCGTGAGAACACTGCCGTCCTGCTGCGCCAAGGCAGGATGCGCAGCAACGACGATGCCGATCGCAACGATCAGAACGAGCCCCGATTTGATCCCACGCACCCCCTGCCCCCTTCCCCTACCAACGCGGTTTCATCTGTTGGCCGCCCGACGTCTTGTAGTCCTGCGTAGGCTTGAAGAAGTCGCTGGCGCGCGACTCGGTCCCTTGTCCCGCCACCGGACCCCGCCGCGCGAAGAATACCCAGGCCCCTGCGGCGCAGGCGCCGATCGCGATGACGACGATGATGATTGTGGACGATCTCACCAACGCGGCTCCATGGTCTGGCCGCCGGAGGTGGCCGGCGCGGTCGCGTTGAAGAATTGCTCCCGGCGCGCCTGCGACAGGTCCTTGCTTGCCTGCGAGGACTGAAACCATGTCCCCATCATCGTGGTCTGCTGTGCGATGAGACCGCGCAGCTTCTGCATCTGGGCGACTTCTTGCGCGGCGATCTCATGGCCGACTTGCAGCGCCTTCATCTGACCATCCGAGCTCTCCGAGGCCATCTTGAGTTGCGCCATCGTCGAGTTCTCGGTCGCGAATTGCTGGGAGGTGAGGCCCGCCGCCTGCAACGTGCTCGAAATCGTGTCGCGGTTCGTCGCCGACCAGTTCTGGTACGTGGAGGTGAAGCTCGCCCCATTCGGGAGATTGGTCTTGAACTGCGAATAGCTCTGGAAGCGCTGCTTGAGGACATCATCGATGTTGCCCATCGAGAAGGCCATTCCCTGGCCCTGGTTGACGATGTTCTGGAGCTGCTTGAGATCGCCCTCCACCTGCCCCCAGACATGCGAGGGCAACTGGGCTGTGTTCTGCAGCATGTTCTCGTAGATCCTCAGCTGGTTCTGGATCTGCTGGGCGAGCTGCGAAATCTGTTGAATCTGGTTGTTGATCTGTTGAGCGGATTGACCAGCGAGCTGGATCAACTGTCCGTTGTTAAGAAGCTGCGTGAACTCGGTCGCACCGCCAACTCCTCCTACAGAGGAGCCAGCGAACGACGGACTGGTTGCTATCGATCCGATCGTCGTGGCGATGATGGCCGCCTTACAAATCGGCGAGAAGCGTCTCGGCATGGCCGATACCCCTTTCCTTGAGCCAGTGAACGGGCCAATTGGCCGCGGTCTTCTTCAGCGCCAGGATGCGCTTCAGGTCTTCCTTGCCGGACGCACCGACGAAGGAGAGCGCGACAGGGCCGAGCGCCATGTTGAAGAGGCGACGGCCCTCCGGCGAAGCGACGTAGTATTCGCGCTTGGGAACCGCCGTCGCGACGATCTCGATCTGCCGTTCGTTAAAGCCGATACGCTCGTAGAACTCGCGCGTGCCGGGCTCGCGCGCCCCGCCGTTCGGCAGGCAAATCTTCGTCGGGCAGCTTTCCTTCAGCACGTCGATGATGCCGGAGCGCTCGGCATCCGAGATCGATTGGGTGGCGAGCAGCACCGCGCAATTGGCCTTGCGCAGGACCTTCAGCCATTCGCGGATCTTGTCGCGGAAGACGGGATGGCCGAGCATCAGCCAGGCCTCGTCGAGGATGATCAGGCTCGGCGCGCCAGACAGCCGTTTCTCGATTCGCCGGAACAGGTAGGTCAGGACCGGGACGAGGTTGCGCTCGCCCATGTTCATCAGCTGCTCGATCTCGAAGGTCTGGAACGACCCGAGTTGCAGGCCGTCCCTCTCGGCATCGAGCAATTGACCCATCGGACCGTCGACGGTGTAGTGATGCAGCGCGTCCTTGATCTCGCGCATCTGCACGCCCGACACAAAATCCGAGAGCGATCGTCCGCGCGCCTCGGCCATCAGGCCGACCTGCCGCGAGATGGCGTTGCGATGATCGGGCGTGATCACGACGCCCTGCACGGCGACCAGCGTCTCGACCCATTCCGCTGCCCAGGCGCGATCGGTGTCCGTCGACAAGTCTGACAACGGACAAAACGCGAGCGCGGCCGCGCCGTCCACCTCATCACCGCCGATCTCGTAGTGGTCGCCGCCGGCAGCCAGCGTCAGCGGCATCATTGAACGGCCCTTGTCGAAGGCGAAGATCTGCGCGCCGGCATAACGCCGAAACTGCGCTGCGATCAGCGCGAGCAATGTCGACTTGCCGGAGCCTGTCGGTCCGAACACCAAGGTGTGGCCGACGTCATCGACGTGAAGGTTCAGCCGGAAGGGTGTGGAGCCGGATGCGACCTGCATCAATGGCGGCGAGCTAGGTGGATAGAACGGGCAAGGCGCGATCGGATTGCCCGACCATACCGAGTTGAGCGGGATCAGGTCAGCGAGGTTGCGCGTGTTGATGAGCGGCTCGCGGATGTTGGCGTACCAATTGCCGGGCAGGCTGCCGAGGAAAGCCTCCGTCGCGTTCAGCGTTTCGATGCGCGCGCCAAAGCCTTCGGCCTGGATCAGACGACGGACGGCTTCCGCCTTCTCCTGCAGGCGCGCGCTGCTCTCGTCGAACAGCACGATGACCGGCGTGTAATAGCCATAGGCGACGAGTTGCGAAGAGGCTTCCGCGATCGCATCCTCGGCCTCGGCCACCATGGCGGCCGCATCCTGATCGATCGATCGGCTTTGCGTCTGGAACAGCTGGTCGATGAAGGGGCGGACCTTCTGCTGCCACTTCTTCCGGGTGCGCTCGAGCTTCTGCCGCGCGTCCTGGTCGTCGAGGAACATGAAGCGCGACGACCACCGGTAGGTCAGCGGCATCAGATCAAGGGAATTGAGGATTCCCGGCCAGCTCTCCGCTGGGAATCCGTCGATCGCGACCACGCCGAGAAAGCGGTTCTCGACCATCAGCGACAGGCCGTGCTGGAGCTCCGCCGTGGCCAGCCAGTCGAGATACATCGGGATATCCGGCAAGCGGATCGGGTGATTCTCACCGGTGATGCAGAAGCGGATGAACTGGAACAGTTCATCGTAGCGCGCCATGCGCGTGCCATCGCGCTCATCGATCTCGCGCGTTTCCATGCGCCGGATGGACAGGACGCTTGCGAGATACTGCTCGACTTCGCGGATCGAAGTGCGGAAGCTTTCGATCGCCGTATCAGCATAGGAGGCCGATCGGCTCTCGGCATCGGAATAGATGTAGCGGGCCAAGCCCGCGCGCCGCCGCTCGGGCGGCCGCCAGGACAGGATGATCGCGTGGCGGCTCTCGAAATGTCCCCTCTCCTGCTCGAACCGGCTGCGGCGTTCGTCATCGATCGCCCGCGTCACCGGATCGGGAAAATGGCAGTCCTCCCGCGCCGGATAATCTGTGGTCGGCACCCGCACCGCCTCGACCTGGATCATCCAGCCGGAACCAAGGCGCGCAAGGATCGTGTTGATCTGGCGCGAGACCTCATTGCGTTCGGCATCCGTCGAACTCTCCGAGTCAGGCCCGGCAAAATACCAGCCCGCCATCAGCGAGCCGTCTTTCAACAGCACGATCCCGTTCGCAACGAGCCCGGCATAAGGCACGAGATCGGCGAAGGATGGGCCAGAGTGACGGAAGGAGCGTAGCGCGACCATGAGCGGACCTCAGTAACGGCGCCAGGGCGTCGAGGTCGCCCGGTAGTGAGGCCGGTAGGAGATGTGACGGGCATAGACCCGCCGCATCATCGGGTCGGCCTTCGCCATCATCCGTAGCGCCGCCACGACAACGATCCAGATCGCCACGCCCAGGATTGCGGCGTACCAGGTGAGCACGACGAAGATCAGGATGACGGCGGCAAGGCCTGTCAACAGCACGAGTTCGCGGTCAGCGCCGAACAGCAGGTTCGGCCGCGACAGCGCGCGATGGATGCGACTACGTCTGAGATTGGCACCGACCTCAGCCATGATTGGGGTTCCCTGCCCTATCTGTGCTCGGCGCCGTACGTGCGACATCGCCGATCGAGGCGCCGCTTGCCCCGAACAAGGCGACGATCTGTGTGGCGCCAAGAAGGATGCCGGCGACGAGCACCACGTACATGAGGCGCCGTGCGAAATCGTTGAGCTCGCCGCCGAAAATCAACATGCCGCCGGCAACGGCTACGGCGGCAAGCGCGATGAATCCGGCCACCGGGCCGGTGATCGATTGTTGAATCTGCTGGAGCGGACTCTCCCAAGGAAGATTGCCGCCGCCGCTGGTGGAGGCAAAGCAGGCGTCCGACATCACGAGTGCGAGCAGCAGGCTGCCGGCGCCTACAATCACTATGTGTTTACGCGACATCGGGCTCCTCCTTTGGGACGTAGGATTGAGTTTGGTATTGGCCCGCCGAGAAGCTCTCGACATGCAGCACGTCGCGGACTTGTCGGCCGCGATCCGTTCGCTCGATCGAGACGATCAGATCGACCGCCTCCCCGATGACCTCGCGCATGGGCTGTTGACTGACCTCGGCCGTGAGCTGCTCGAGACGGCGCAACGCGGACAGAGCGCTGTTGGCGTGGATCGTGGTGATGCCGCCCGGGTGGCCGGTGTTCCACGCCTTGAGCAGCGTGAGCGCCGCGCCGTCGCGCACCTCTCCGACGATGATGCGATCGGGTCGTAGGCGCATCGTGCTCTTGAGCAAGCGCGCCATATCGACTGTGTCGCTCGTGTGAAGCGATACGGCGTTTTCAGCGGCGCACTGGATCTCGGCCGTGTCTTCGAGAATGACCAGGCGGTGCTCAGGTGCGTGCGCGACGATCGCCGCGATCACCGCATTGGCGAGTGTGGTCTTGCCCGAGCCGGTGCCCCCAGACACGACGATGTTCAGGCGCGAGGCGATGGCGTTGCGGATGACCGCGAGCTGGTCGGCCGTCATTATGCCCTGCGTCACGTAATCCTCGAGGTCGAAGAGACGCGAAGCGCGCTTTCGGATCGTGAAGGTGGGGGCGCCGACGACGGGCGGCAGCAATCCTTCGAAGCGATGGCCGCCGATCGGCAGTTCCCCTGAAATGATCGGGCGCTCGTCGTCAGCTTCCGATTGCAGCGCGTGTGCGACGCTGCCGATAATGATTTCGGCGGTCGCGGCCGGCATGCTGCCGGCCGCGGTCATCCCGTGGGCGAGTCGTTCGATGAACAGCTGCCCATCCGGATTAAGCATCACCTCGACGACCGCCGGATCCTCGAGCGCGGCGCAGATCTGGTCGCCGAGGGCGTCCTGGAGTTTGCGGACAAGCCGCGGGTGCGAACGAAGTTCGGTCATGGCAATCGCCCGCCATCGCTCACGCAGCGGCGCGCTGAGGGCGCCGCAGGTCGGACCGATAGCCAGGCGGGCAGACCCGTTCGAGGCTTACCTGGTCGGCCGGCAGGATCCCAGCGACGCTCATGGTCTCGCCGATGAGCTCCACGCCGCCAAGGCGCGTCATCGGCCAGCCCGCCCGTTGCAGGATGCGTTCGAGCCGCACATCCGTTGCCGTGGCGATCTCGTCGAAGCCGTTCGACATCGACCACTCGATGATCCCCGCGAACATCGTCAGCGTCGCCTCGTGCAGGAATCGGCCTCCCCTGCCCTCGCCTCGCGTGTCGACGCAAAAGCGCGAACTCTCAACGGCGGTAGATTTGCCCCGTAGCTGGCCGCCCGGGAGCAGTTGCGGGAAGGTCTGCGACAACATGGTGGGGCCCGTGGTCGGAAGCAGACGGGCACAGCCGGCGACGTCGCCGCGGTCCGTTAGGGCCAGGATGTAGGTCGGGTTGAGCTTGTCGTATTCGTCGCGCTCGCGGCCGTACTCGATCTTTACGCGCCAACCGAGCCGATCGGCAAACACCCGGGCGCGCAACTGATGCATCTCATCGAGCAGAGACCCCAATCCGCCGTGTTCGTTGGCATCAATCGCAATTGCCTGCATTCGCCGAATCCTCCGTCGCGTTCTGGTGAACGGAGGCAAGTCAGCATCGAGCGCGGGTTCATGTCCCCTGTAGAATTAACGGGGGCTGATGTTGGCTATCGCCGAAACTGGCGACGCCCCCCTGCCTTTGCGCGGCACCCTTGCCGTCGCAGAATCCGACTGATGCAGAGGCGCCTGCTAACTCAGATGCTTAACGCTCCCGCGGCGAGCGCTCAGGGAAACCAGTTCCAGGTTCTCGAAGCCGCCTGTCGTGAGGGCAGCCTCAGCGATCTTCCGCCCGCATTTTCTCGATGCAGTCTTCGGTGTCGGAACCGCCGGCCGCTCGCGCGACATTCACCACACCGCACGGCTATTCTCCAATAAGGATGATCTCACTCCTGAGGGACGCCGGCGAGCCCTCTACGGATTTTCGCGCGGCACTGAAAAATCGAAGGTTGCTTCCTCGCCCTGTCGCCTCGCGCCGTCCGAGCTCCGGACCAAGGCGCCGACGCTCGCGCCATTCCGGTCGAGACCGGGCTATCACGGCGGCTACGCTTTGGGGTAGTTGGCTCGCAGGTAGTCATTTGCCGCGTCCGCCGTGGGGAACGCTGCCAACTGCTGCGGCGCTTCGTCTGGCCGCTGTGCCTGCCGTATCACCACGACCTGATCTACATCAAATTGGACGCAGGGGCGCTCACGGAACCTCAGCCATTCGGCTTGTTTCGCTTCGGCCAAAGCGCAGGCCGCATCGTAATCGTCCGCGACGCCGAGATGGGTCGAACGGTCCCACGCCCCGCCATTCAGGCACCGCACCTCGATGCGGCCGTCCGACAAAGTGAGACCGTAAGGACGATCCCACCATGCATCGAGCTCCGCCTTGCTTCGTGCCTCATTCGGCGTCGCGTTGAAGGCCTTCCGCAGCTTGGGGTCGAGCGGAATCCGGTTTGGCATTGCGTTCCCTCCGATCGTGACAACAATGCCACAGGGCGGGGCAAGTTTGGATAGCTGAATTTTGGCCATCGCGTTGATCTTCGCGGCCTTGCAGAAAGCTCCGCTCTATCTCCCGATGTCAGGGATCTGGTGCCGACCGGTCCGGACCAGCTATCATAAACACCACCTGGCCACGCCGCACTGAGCCGACCGCCCTATAGAATCCCCCACGCCCGATACGTCCCGCGCCCGGTCGCCTCGCGCAGGCCGAGTTCCGCAACGAGGTTCTGAGCGGCGCGGGGTGTGACGCCGAGTTCCTGTGCGATCATAGCTGTCGAAACGATCGGTCGCGTCAGCACGTAATCAAGAAGCGCCGGCAACCGGGAGGTGGACCGGCGACCGGCGAGCTTGCGGACGAGCAGGGTGCGAGCCGTCAGCCAGCGGTCGTGGTCTTTCAGCCCTGCCCTGGCCGCGGCCGCGATCGCCTCGAGCTGGACGGCGAGTCGGCCTGCCGCATCGCGCGGTCGCCGCCGCTCGCGCGGGATGGCTTTGAGGCCGTTGTGCAGACAGGGCAGATGGCATTGCGCCTTGCCACGGTCCCGCAACAGCGCTGCGGCCAGCAGCTGGCCGAGCCAGGGCATATGCTGCAGCGGTTGAATTGCGCCCCAGGCGTCCAGCGCGATGGCCGCCGCCAAGGTCGGCGGCCGGGAGCGGCAGGCCTCGACGATCGCGCGCCACTCGTTGAAACGGGCGCCCTCGTCCCAGTCCAGATCGTAGACGAGCGGATCGCTGTCCAGGCGGGTGAGGTGCGGATTGCGCGTTTCGCGCGCGAGAGTCCGGTCGGCGTTCGTGATCGCGGCATCAACCGCGGCAAAGGTGGCCGCGAGCCTCTCATCGGCCTCGCTGGCACCGACGAACGAGATAACCTCAATGTCTGCTGATTCATCCTGACCAGAGCCGGGCTCACGGCCCTCTATGTCGATCGCTTCTTCCCGGTCGCCGTTTCCTCCTCGTCCGCAGAGACTGGCAACACCGGCCGTCGACAGTGCCCAGTCGGGCTTGGCCGCGGCGATACGCCGGCGCGTTTGCAGCACGGCGCGCGCGCGGGTGAGCTCATGGGTTGGTGCGCGCACGTCCATATGCGCGTCGTGGAGAACGAGATCCTCGAGATGGACGAGCTCGCCTTCCAGCCACAAACTCGCACAAGCGTCTGTGAAGTGAGTCCGTGCGATCCAGCCGTCGCGGATCGGACTTTTGGCGAGCCGCTCGTCTAGCCGCGCGAGCGCATCCTCAGCAGTGGTGAGCGGGCTGGCGAGCTGGTCCCAGGGCAGCGGATCGGGAATCAGATAGAGGGGCTGCAAGATCTTGATAGCCTTAACAAGATTCGCCGAGTCGGAAGCTAACACGCATTTAGATTCTGCCACAGCGACGCAGGTTTCTGCATAGATCACTCACACCGATGGTTACTCCTTGTCGATATGATCGATGCCACTCGTCGTCCGTCCGGACATCGACCCGCATATAAGCGATTCCGGCCCGGCCCGAAGCTCATTGGGTCACGCTCGCTGGGCACGGAGGTTGGTCAGAGGACGCGGTCGCGAATCGTGGTGAGTCGCACTTTGAGTGTCGAACCTCTTCTGTCATCCATCCAAACCACGGGGCAAACGAGCATGCCTGTCTGTAAGATTAACGGGAGACAAAACGCCTTCGTACCGGCTTGGGTATGCAAGATAAGCCCACAATAACATTGAACGAATCCCGACGAAGCAGCGGTTTGAGCGACGCGATGCGAAGCCTCCGTTAAGTATCTGTTAACCTTAAGGGACTGGACGAAAGCCGAGAATCGTGACCTAGTTTTAGCGGGCAAAGGGCGATAAATCGCCTACTGGCCGACAACGAAGGAATGAATCGGCAATGGCAGCACAGGCCCAGATCAGCACCCAAATTGAAGATCCCGCAGACAGGATTATTCGGCACGCGGGAATGCTTTCTGAACACCTGCAGGCCAGGCGCCAGCAGATGTATCCCCCGGACGCTCAGAAAAGCCTACGGCATTTTATGACCCACGAGGTCTCGAAGCTGACCTCGATTCCGGAATCAACGCTCAAGTTGATGTCGAACGAAGGGAAAGGCCCCCTCCCTGCTCGGCTGGAGAACAACCATCGCGCCTACACGCTCGCGCAGATCAATGAACTACGTGAACTGTTTGCCTCTCAGCGTCCTGCGGACGCTTTGAGGTTCTTGCCTCACCGCGGGGTCGGCGAACATCTGCAGGTTCTGGCGGTTGCGAATTTCAAAGGCGGCAGTGCCAAGACAACAACGAGCGCGCACCTTGCGCACTACCTGGCCCTGCAAGGCTACCGCGTCCTTGCCATCGATCTCGATCCCCAAGCGTCATTGTCGGCCATGTTCGGTGCGCAGCCGGAGATCGACGTCCGGCAGAACGAAACCATCTATGCGGCCCTGCGGTATGACGACGAGCGTCGACCCATAGCTGACATCATCCGGCCGACCTATTTCACAGGGATCGACCTCATCCCCGGAAATATCGAGGTCATGGAGTACGAGCACGAGACGCCGCGGTATTTGTCGAAGCAACAGGCGGACTCCGAGAGTATCTTTTTCGAACGATTGCGCCTCGCATTGGCGGAGGTCGAAGACGTCTACGATGTCATCATCCTCGACACCCCGCCCTCGCTCGGTTTCCTGACGTTGGGGGCCATCTACGCGGCCACAGGGCTCCTCGTGACGGTCCACCCAGCAATGCTCGATGTCATGTCGATGAGCCAGTTCCTGCTGATGATGGGAGACCTCATATCGGTGATCCGCGAAGCTGGCGCGACGATGAAGCAGGATTTCCTTCGCTACGTCGTGACCCGACACGATCCCTTCGACCAATCTCAAGTCCGGGTCGTGACCATGCTTCGGCACCTGTTCGCCGAAGACGTGCTGACAGCAACCGCGATCGCCAGCTCGGCCATCGAGACCGCTGGTTTGGCGAAGCGTACTCTCTATGAACTGGAACCGGGCAACATCTCGGCCGCGACCACCAAGCGCGCACGGGAGTCCATTGATGCGGTCAATGATCAGATCCTTGCACTGATCACTCAGGCTTGGGGGCGCGCATGAACAATAAGCGTACTTCAGGTCGATCGATCCTCGCCAACTTCGGCTCCTTCTCCAAGCCCGAGACGGCGCCGAGCAGCCCTTCTCCCTCCCCTCGCGCAGATACGCCGATCCAGCCTCCGGCCCGTGTTGGAGCCGGGGTGATTGGAGCAACACAGCGTTCTTTGGCCGAGTTGCGAGGAGACCGTGACCGGCTCCAGGCGCTGGTCGACGCCGGCGGCGGCTCGGAGCTTGACCCCTCCTTGATCGACCCCTCGCCTTTCCCGGACCGGTTGCCCGACGACAGCCAAGTCGATTTCGAGGCGCTCAAGAAACTCATCGCCGAAGAAGGCCAGAAGGTGCCGATCCAGGTCCGCCGGCATCCGACTGCCGATGGCCGGTACCAAGTCGTCTATGGCCATCGGCGCTGGCGGGCGGCTTTGGATCTTGGAATCAAAGTCAAGGCCACGGTTGTCGCGCTGTCGGACAGCGAACTTGTCGTCGCTCAGGGAATCGAGAACGCGGCGCGTCAGGATCTGAGCTGGATCGAGCGCGCCCTTTTCACGTGGCGAATGGATCAGGCCGGGATCAAGCCACGCGACATCCGAGCCGCTCTTTCGATCGACGATCCGGAACTCGCTCGCCTCAGGGCGGTCTGCCGAGCCGTCCCGATCGAGGTGATCGAGGCGATAGGCCGGGCGCCGAAAGCGGGCCGCCCCCGCTGGGTTGCGTTCGCGGCTGCAATTGGCGAAGACCCAGCGGCGTTGGGTCGGGTACGCAAAACCTTGTCAGCTGACAAGGTTTCGGGGCTGACCTCGGACGATCGATTCAAGCTTGTCCTTGCCGCTCTAAAACAGCCAGCAGCGCGCTCGCGAAGCGAGCTCGAGCTTCGGAGCCTTGGGGGTGAGGTGCTGGGGAAGGCGACCTTCGCAAAAGGAGACATCAAGCTCATGGTCGTCGAGGAGCATGCATCTGGATTTGGCACTTTCCTGGAGGAAGAGCTGCCGGGACTGGTGGAGAGATTTTTTGCCCGAGAGGGCACTGAGTGATTTTCGGCACTCGGCCCTACCTTGTCAGCTGACAAGGTTTGGTTGGGTGGCGGGAAGGGCGGAGGCCTCGGCCGAAGCCGGACGATGGCGCAACAACCACAGAGGTAGCATGCGGTAAAAAGAAAGGCCCCCGAAACAGTGTCCCGGAAGCCCCTCTCGTGTGTTTGGCGACAACGAGAATCTCACTTCCGCGAATCACAGTCAAGAGCCTCTTCGAGGCGTTGGGCACCGTTTTTGGTGAGCACTTTCGCTTTGCCTAAAAGCTGAAAGACACAACCATGACGCAATCCATATCAACGACGCCCTTTGGGCGGCGGCCGATGACGCTTGGAATGATTTCAAGCCAGCTGGCCGCGAAGGCAAAGCCGGAGACGGCCATTGTTCACAAATGGCATGTCTTTCAGCACATCAAGGAGGCGCGTCAGGTTCTCGGCGCGACCGACCGCGCGCTGACGATTCTGCACGCGCTGTTGTCATTCCATCCCGAGACCGCGCTCGAGGCCGACAGCGAGTTGATCGTCTGGCCCTCCAACGAGCAGTTGATGGCACGGGCCAACGGGATGCCGCCGACGACGCTACGCCGGCATCTCGCCGTCCTGGTCGGCTGCGGTCTGATCATTCGAAGGGACAGCCCGAACGGCAAGCGCTTTGCGCGCAAAGGGCATGGCGGAGAAATCGAGCAGGCCTATGGATTTGACCTGGCGCCGATCGTGACCCGCGCCGAGGAGTACAAGACGCTCGCGGAAACCGTCCAGGCTGAGAAGAAGGCGTTCCGCGTAGCTAAAGAGCGCCTGACGATCCTGCGCCGGGACATCGTGAAGATGATCGAAGCCGGCGTTCAGGAGGGCGTGCCGGGAAACTGGAAGCGGTTTCTGCAGGCTTACCAAGGGATCGCCGGGCGGATTCCTCGGACTGCACCACGGCAGCTCCTGGAGAGCATCGGTGGCGAGATGGAAACACTCTGGCGCGAGATCCGCGACCTGTTGGAAACTTTCGCAAAAACACAGAATCCGGACGCCAATGAGTCCCATTCTGGTTGCCACATACAGAATTCAAACCCAGATCTTCCATCTGAATCTGAAAGTAGCCTAGCAAACGAAGATGAAGCGGGCGGCAGCACTGCCGTTAACCATAACCTCCGGAGCCTGCCGAAGCGTGAGCTCCCCTTAGGGATCGTGCTGGATGCCTGCCCGAACATGCGCTGGCTGATCAAAGGCGGCGAGATCCGGCACTGGAGGGATTTGCTGGCCGCCGCCGAGCTTGCCCGGCCGATGCTGGGGATCAGCCCGAGCGCCTGGCACGACGCGCGGGAGGTGCTCGGCGACCAGCAAGCCGCGATTACACTGGCCGCGATCCATCAGAAAGCGGATCAGATCAGCAGCGCCGGCGGCTATCTGCGCAGCCTGACCGACCGCGCCAAGGCTGGGAAATTCTCGGTCTGGCCGATGATCATGGCCTTGTTGCGCGCCAAACTCGACGGATCGAAGCCAACCCCTCCGCCGACGGGTAGCGGTCCCGCCAGCTTCGAGCCCGGGAGCCCCACGCAAGCCGGCGCCTTCCAAGCCAGCGCCGAATTGCGCGCCTCGCTGGCCAGGCGGCCGAAATGACTAGATAGCGCCAGGAATGACTCCGTCGCCGGAGACGACTCGGCTACGGTTTTCGGGCAGAGATCGGGGAGGGCGATTTGACTGGAGACACGACATCCGTCGGCGACGCAATCGCGGCCGCGCTCGAACGGGCCGAGGAGCTGCGCGGCCTCAGTGATCGCCCGGCTCGGGTGCGGATCATGACGATCTTTGGCGATGATCGCTCCGGTCTCACGATCAATGCCCGCATCGCGGCACGGACCCCGGCCGAGCATCGCGCGCAGGAGGGCCTCGGGACACGATGTATCCCATGGCACGAGCTCGATGCGCGCGCCGGCGAGATCGTTGACTTGGTGGACGAGGTGGTCGGCGAAGTGACGCTAGCCGTCCGAAACGCCCCGCTTGTGCCGCGGCCGAGCCGCACGGCAGACGAGCTTGAGCTTGCTGCGTTCGACGATCTGATCGACGAGCTCAGGCAAGCGATCACACAGTCGGCTGTTTCCGTCCTGGAGAAGCATCCGGCAAAGCAGGTCTCGCGGGAGCTGGGCAGCGAAGCGGCGATGTTAGCCGCACTGAAATTCGCGGCGCTCGCGGCTTACACAGGCCATGTCGGACTGAACGACGCCCAGGACGAGCTCGGAATGGCGATGGGTGAGGTGATGAGAAATATGCGTGCGTCGCCCGAGTTGCCGCGTCGACCGAGCCTGAATTCGTAGGTGCAAGCTAAGCTGGCTAGCCACCAGCTGCCAGCTTGATGGCAAGCCCTTCCTGCCTAGATACTTCAAGAAGGAGTCGTACATGGCCGAACCGCAACTCTCAGTCCGCAGTGCCAAGGCACGAGATCTTGCCCATCGCCTTGCGCGTCGGGAAAACCGTTCGATCGCGGATGTCGTCGAGCGTGCGCTCGAAGCTTACGAGGAACGTGCGGCCGGGCGCGAACCACCGGCGGCGTTCTACGCCCGTCTTAAGTCCAGCGCCGATGTGGATATCGACCTTGAAGCGATCATCCGCGAGGGCCGACGACCCTGTACTGGACCCGAACTTTGATCTTCCTCGACACCAATGTGATCTCTGAGACTTTGAGGAAGTCGCCCGACGACGCCGTTATCGCTTGGCTCGTCCGGCACGATGCAGAGCTTGCACTTCCCACGGTCACAATCGCCGAGATCGCGTTCGGAATCCAAAAAATCAGGCCCGATCAACGCGCAGAGCGACCTGGAACGTGGCTTGTTGGATTGGCGCCAACGCTTCGCTGATCGGATCTTCGGCCTGACGGAAGAGGCCGCGTTGGCGTATGGCGACATTATGGGGGAGGCCACGCGCCGCGGACAACCCATGCGGCGCCCGACGGAATGATTGCAGCCATCGCCGGCGTCAAGGGCGGTCGATTGGCCACGCGGAATCTCCCTGATTTTGGCTCGACAGGGCTCGAATTGATTTTGCCGTGGGATTTCTAAGGCGAGGGCAGGGACGGGGCGTCAGAGGCCCGCGGCCCTGGTGAGATTGACCCGGAACCGGTCGCGCCGCCGTTGGTAGCCGCGGGTTCGCTCCGCGCTGGCGTGGCCAAGCTGCTTCTGCACATAGCGCTCGTCGACCTCGGCCGAGGTGGCGAGGCCAGCGCGCAGCGAATGTCCGGCGAATTTCTCCTCCCGTTCGCCTTCGGGCAGGTCGGCGCGCACACCAGCGGCGAGCGCCGCGCGTTTGACCAGCCGGGCGACCTGCTGATCGGCCAGCCGGTCCGGACCAACATCCTTGCCCTGGCCGGTGACCCGGCGAAACAGTGGCCCGTGGCCGATTCGGGCCAGTTTCAGCCAGGTCTGCAGGGCGACGACGGGGCAGGTCGCGTCCGACGAGCCGCGTCCGATCTCGACTTCGCGCCAGCCGGTTTTCCCCCGCAGGGTGACGAGCATGCCCTTTTTGAAGATTTCGACCCAGCCACGGCCGTCCTCGGTCTGGTCGCGGCCGCAATCTAAGCCTACGATTTCCGAGCGCCGCAGGCCGCCGGCGAAGCCGACCAGCAGCATGGCGCGATCCCTTAAGCCCCGCAGCGTGCCGCGATTGAGGGTCTCGAGCATGGCGATGACGTCTTCCGGCAAGACCGCTTCCTTCTGCCGGGGCGGGGCGCCATGGGTGTTGCGGATGCCGGCGAGCACGGTCGCGATGTGCCGGTCCGTGCGGTCCAGCGGCGTCCCGCGCTGCGCATAATTCCAGCTCAGCGCCGAGAGCCGGCGCTCGATCGTGGCGACCGAATTCGCCTGGCGATCGGCCGTCGCGGCGCCCGAAGCGCAGGCGGTGATGTAAAGCCCGACCGTCTGCGGGGAGGGCAGAAGCACCTCCAGGCCCTGGCGCCGGCACCAGGTGGAAAAATGCTTCCAGTCGGAGGTGTAGGCCCGACGCGTGTTGGCCGAGCTTGCGGCGTCGACATAATCGCGGGCGCGATCGGCGAGCCGTTCCAGATGCGCTGGCAGGGCAGGGGAGGGGGCCTCGACGATGTCCCGAACGGGGGCGACGATGTCGGGAAGATCCTCGTTTTCGGTGTCGGTCATAGTCATGCTTCCTCTCCGTACATATTGTGTGTGTACGGTATTGATTTGTCCTGCTGCCTCATGTACATATTCTGGCTGCACAAGGAATGGATTTGAGCCATGGCGCGCGTTGCCGTCGATGACACCAACCGCATGAATCTGCGGATCAAGCCAGAGGTGAAAGCCCGGCTGATGCGCGCGGCTGCGCTACGCCATACCGATCTGACCAGTTTTGTGACGCAGTCGGCGCTCCGCGAAGCGGACGCCGTCATTGCCGACGCCGATGTGGTCAAGGTGTCGGAACGCGATTTTGCGCGCATCCTCGACCTCCTGGACAATCCGCCCAAGGCGAACGCCAAGCTGCGCGCGGCCGCATCCAGTCTGCCCAAAGACCTGTGACGTTTCCCGCCTGGCACGAGGAGCCGATCGCCAAGAGCCATGATCGGAAAGCCTTCGACTGCGGCGATGACGCGCTGAACACCTTCCTGCTGCGCTATGCCCGACAGGGGCATGAGCAGAACGCGGTCAAGACGTATTGCGCGATCGCCAATGATACGCCGAACAAGGTCCTCGGCTTCTACAGCCTTGCGCCGGCGTCGGTCGCGCATGACGCCGTGCCGCCCGCCATGACCAAGGGCCTGGCGCGCCATAAGGTGCCCGGATTTCTGCTGGCGAGGCTCGCGGTCGACAAGACGGTCGCGGGCGGGGGGCTGGGCGGCCAGCTCCTGCTGGCGGCCGCTTTGCGCTGCCTGCGGGTGACGGACGAGATCGGCGGCGTCCTGATGGTCATTGAGGCCAAGAACGAGCGGGCGGCACAATGGTACCGCGGCTTTGGCGCAGAGCCGCTGGCGGATCAGCCGCTTACACTCGTTGCGCCGCTTACGACCTTCGCCGATGCGTTGCGGGCGGCCGGACGTCTCTAGACGGGGGCCGTCTGCCGACGCCCACGAAACGCTGCCTGTAGTTTCGGAGGCCAAGCCAAGAGGCGGCCAGGAGCCCGATTGCGGGTGATTTTCGATCGTCTGAGCGCTGAAAACGGGCATCCTCTAATAATGGCAAAAACGAACGATAAGGCAACATTATCATTCGTTTTAAATTGTCGACAACCGCGGCGGTTTTGGGCGGATAGCTGGTTGTAAGCGCCGCGCCGGGTTAGATTCAGCCATGCCCTCGCGTGCGCGAATCATCCCTGAGCCCCCGCCGACCTTCCCGCCCTTTCCGGGATGGGCCCGGCAGATCGGACCAGCCGAAGTGGTTGATGATGCGATGTTTTTTGCCGGCGCCGCGCTTGCTGGGATCCATCCGATCGCGCGCAGCGAGCACCCGCTCGGCCTGCTCTGGCGGCATCGCCTATCGCTGGCCAACGCCGCTGTCCTCGCCCGCCATGGCGGGCGCACCGAAGACGAGGCGGCGTTGCGCGACGCCTGGTATCTGCGCCGCGAGATCGATGAGCTCGGTCCGGGCGGGCGCCTCCTCAAGGCCTGGCGGTATCTCGGCGAGCGCGCTGCCATGGCGCCTGATGATTGGATGATTTCCTGCTCAATCATGTTCGAGCTGGGCTTCAACGACGCGCTCGAGGACGTCGTCACCGCCGCGGCGAAGCTGGCGGCAGGTAACGGGAACGCCGTCGCGGCGGCGGCGGAAATTGCTGCAGCGAGCATGCGCTTCATCCCGCACAGCGAGCCGCTGGCGCTGTGGCTGGCCGACGTCGTCCTCGCCCATCGCCTGAAATGGCCGATGGCGGTGCCGCTGATCGCCGGCCAGGTCAGCCGGGCCGATCTGCGCGCTGCGGGCAGACCGGGCGGCATCGACGACGCCTGGCTGGCGGCCTGCGCCGAGGCCTATGCACGCGCTGCCGCAGCCGCATCGGAGCTCTATGCCGACCTCGTGCGACGCGCCAACCGGCTGCTGGCCGCAGCGCCGAAGCTGCGCGGTCGCGACGCCGACAGGATGGTGGGGATCCTCATGATGGAAGATGCCCAGCCCGCTGGCGCCGGCAAGACGTCGAGCGATCGCAGCACGCGACGGCTATTCGAGCGACTGGTGTCGCTCGGCGCGGTGCGCGAGCTCACCGGCCGTCCGACCTTCCGACTCTACGGGCTCTGACATGGGACGGCGCGCGCGATCGAAAGCGGATCTCGACACCGAATTGGCCGACCTGCCGCCGGAGCTGCGCTGGCGCGAATGGATGGGCCGGGTCGAGGCCGTGATCTTCGCCTCGCCCGAGCCCGTGACGCGCGAGGTCCTGACGCGCGTCGTCGGCCGCGACTGCAACCTCGATCTCATCATCGGCGATATCCGCGAGGAGCTCCGCGGCCGGCCCTACGAGCTCGTCTCCGTCGCGGGCGGCTGGCAGCACCGCACCCGGAAAAACTTCGCCGAGGCGATCCGCTCGGCGAGCGGCACTGCCGGCGGCGACAAGGCGTTGTCACAGACCGAAGCGCTGATACTCGCCTGCATCGCCTATTACCAGCCGATCAATCGCAGCGAATTGTCATCCTTCTTCGGCAAGGAGGTCAGCCGCGATACTATCGCCCGTCTGCGCGGATTAGGGTTTATCGCGAGTGGCCCGCGCAGCCCGCAACTTGGCGCGCCCTACACCTACGTGACGACCAAGGGCTTCCTGTCGCACTTCGGCCTGGAGACGCTGCGCGATCTTCCGGATATGGAAGCGCTGGAGGACGCCGGCCTGCTCAGTAAAGATAAGATGTTGGCAGGTGAGTTTCCGGATTCCTTGCCGGCACAGGACGAAGACCAGGACGATGATGAAAAAGCTGCAGATTGGACAGAGACAGGCTAGCCGCATTTGCCAAATGTCGGCCACCGATCGGCTTGCTTTCATCGCAGAGGGGCTTCCGATTATTCACGCCAGCGCGAAGGGATTTTGGTCCGCGTCTGCTGAACTGCGAGAAAAGCCGCGAGAAGCCGAGGTACTTGCGGGATTCGCTAAAGAGGAGGCGGCGAAGATTCTCATCCTGCTCGATATCATCCGCTGCCCTGAGAAGCGGATCGCAGGCAAGGTGAACAAATTGGTTGGCAGGTTTTATGGACACCTCGAACGGCTGATTTACGCCCAGCTGTCCGACTGGTGGTCCATTGATGTCGCGGACCTCCGTAAAGCCGTCGAGCCGCTGCGCAAGGCCCATGATCTCGAAGGGACGATGGGCGAGTTCATCATGCCGAACTCCGCCATCTATCAGCGAGAGAGCAAGCTCTACGCGGACGTCGAGGCCTACGAGGATGGCACGCCGGTCTGGAATGCACCCGTCGTCCACCCAAGCGCCTTCCGGTCGCGCATGCCGTCCGTTGTGCGGGTTGTCGACGCGATGGCCGCCTGCGGAATGTTCACGGTAGCGGGGCTGCAAGCCACATCAGAGGTTTGGGGGCAGCTTGAGTTTCAGGAAAAGGAGAGTCTGCAAGACGCCGAACGCCTAACCGAGCAACTTGTGGCTCGACTGATTGCCGAAGGTTTGCCGGGCGAATCCGCGAACCAGGATCATGTCAATGTACTGTACCGGCATTGGCCGTTGCCGATGTACAATGTCGACCTCCATCCGATCCCGGTATCTCTCGAAGAGCTGAAGGCCGAGCAGGACCGCCTCTATTGGGCAGAGGTCGGCGACCCTCGATGACGCTGACGATTTGGGCGGTCAATCCGATATCAGCATGAATTTGCGCGCGGGCAGGCTCATTCGCATGGGACGCCTTCGTTGGTGTGCCCATCTTCGTCGGCGGCGACCACTACCTAATGCTCTGAATTTACTTCCGCTTCCGGCGGCATAACGGACATCGCCGGACTTGCTGCTGGTCCGGCTCTGTCGCGAATGACCCCCAAACGGACTCAACGCGCTGACAACCATCATCGCTTGGACGCCCACCCCACGCGGGTTTGATCAGTGGGCAGGTCGGTCGGCGCGCTTTCAGTACTTCATTGAAATCGTCAGGCGTTCCTCCGCAACTTCCGATATTGTGATGTCGCAATGAGCGGTTAGCTTGGTGCTGGACGGTGAGGAACGATAAACAGTCCGCGGAGAGAAATGATGCGTGCCGGACGTCTGCTTGTAGGCCTGCTTATCGTCGCGCTTGTCGCTGTCGCTGCCAGCTGGGGGACCTACAGGCACGACTACGTCATTCACGAGCGAGCGGCGGCGGACTGGGTAGCTCTGACGCTTACCGATCAAACGCTCGCCCAGACGCATCAGCCGCAAGATGCCGACGCAGCGGTATTTTTCTCAAATGCAGTCATCGACAAGGCGCTCATGCAACTCGCCGGCACGACGATCAGTCCAATCAAATCCACACTCGGCGATCTGGTGGTTACGGTGGAAAATGCGCGAGTCCAGCCCGGCCTTGGGCTCACGGGAGCTATCGTCGACATAAATGTCGCAAGCCCACGGCGCGGTCGCGCGGTGAATCTGAAACTGGAAGGTAATATTTCGTTTCGCGGCATTGTACCCCAAGCCGACGACAGGCCGACTGCGACGGCTGAATTCGCAGTTGGCGTCACGAAGGCGGAGCCGCAGTTCGATTGGGGTTTCCTCGATATTCGCGGCCGGAATTTTCTATCGGAGGCGATCTCTTCCGGCCTGATGATCGCTCTCGACAATCATCTTACCGTCGCGGTCCCGTTCGAAGACCGCATCAGCTTCAACACAGGGTTCAAAAGCGATACAACCATCAAGGCCCCCGACGGTACCGTTGTGCTGAGTGTGAGCTTGCCCGGCGAGGTCCTGGAGCAGCGCTTCTCGTTTTCTGCGCCCGTGTTTCTACACTCGGGTGTATGGCTTCTGGCCGCGACCTCAGCCCCCGGTCAGGCTCCCGTGAGCCCGCCTGCCGTTCCTGATCTACAGCCTGCAGAACTTGAAACACGGATCGCTACGTTGCGGGAGCACATCTCAGGCGCAACCAAAGACTGGGAGCAAAAAAGCGACTTCGCCTTTTTCCTTAGCGGAAAGGCTTTGGTTGGCTTTATCAGTAAACTGAGCACGCTCCCGCAAGTGAACCGGACTGTCGTTGTCCACTCAACCAGCGTAACGGGGCACCTCGTGGACAATGAGACCATCCTGCTCGAACTGCCCGATGCCACCGATATCAATGCGACCATGAACGTTGGGCCGCCGAGTGCGGTGTGGATGCCAGGCAAGGGAGTGGCGCTTGCTACCGATTTGCGCATGGACTTGCACGCCAAGGTTCACGCGCATGTCAAACCAGTGGTGAACATGGGGACCGTCCTCGGGTTGGAGGGAGAAACCGGAAAGCATGTAGCGGGCACGGTCGAGCTGACTACCAAGAACGTGGACGGGCATCCAGTTCTGTCACTCGGCGCTACGATGCCTTGCGATACGTTGACTGCGGACGTGACCACGGATGGACGGCTCGAGATGGGGCCTGTCAAAGTCGATCTCGTCAAAGTCGGGGTGCGATGGACCATGCCGGTCCCGCCGACACTCGGCGAACCCAATCTCGTTATGGACGATCTCCCTCGCCGTGCCGGTCTCAGAAGTCCGAAGCCGGACCACCATGGCATCACGGTCACTCCGGCCCACGAGGCGATCGAATATGTGGTCCATATAACGGACGCGATGGCCACCCAAAACGGCTACATCGTGAGCGCCAAGCTCGACATGAATTCAGTCGACGAGGCAGAGCTGCCGCCGGAAATCATAGCTCAACGTCGCGCATTGGCTGACAGCGTCAAGGCAGCAGCACGCGCAGCCTCAGCATGCCCATCGGTCGATCCGGATATGAAAGTTCTGTTCGGAGGCGCGGAGTTCGGCAAGAACAATGAGATCGTCAAGGCCTTTACGAATGCGCTCCACGATCTTGAACATGGGCCCGGACCGAACAACGAAATTAGGAAAACCCTCGACAATGCCGCACACGATATTGTGCACGGGCCAGGCCCGAACAATGAAATAAGGAAGCTCGGGAAAGCTCTGGGCTTCTAGTCTAGGGGGGCTTGATTACATGGCCGATAAAAAAAGCCCGGACGCAATGCTTCGCGAACAGTGGAGCAAGGCGTCGCGGCTTACGCTTTCAGGCACCGTTGCGCTATTTCTTCTGACACGCGGCGCGAAGTCCGGAGCGGGCAAGATTCTCGAAATCCTTGGTCTGGATTGGTCTTCGCTCAACGCTCATGCTGTCGCTCTTCTCGGTGTTCCCGTCGTTGCTACGCTCTGTGTCTGGTCCTTGTGGTGGGCCAAGGCCTTTGCGAGGCGGCATACGGGCGGGGCCTGGTTCGATAGGGTGGTCACCAAATCCGATCTCGGACTGATATCGGATAAGGCCCGCATGGTCGCGATCTGGTCTCTGATCTAATTCGTCGCGCTGCCCCTTATCGGTCTTGGCATCCTCGAAGGGACATTTCTGCACGGCAATTTCTACTTCGCGGCCGATGGCAACTTCAGCTGTCCTGAGAATTGCAAGCAGAAGATTGGCGTATGGGCGCATTTCTGGCCCGCGAATGGCCTTCCGGACGTTCTCAAGACGGCCTATCGTTACGACGGAAATCTCACCTACGTACCGTTTTGGCAGCCCATTTTGTGGTTACTTTTCGGCGTCGGAGCTTTGATCTATGCCCTGTCCTACCTGCGGCTAATCTTTCAAACTTCCGCTTCACGCCAGCACTCCATCCAAGTTCGGGAAACAGCGTTGTAAGACGCCTCGAAGCAGTGGATTAATTTTTGCCGCGGCCTACTGATAAAGACAGGCTTCCGCTTATGGCGGCGGTAGCCCGCTGGCGATCGCCGCATCGCGGGAACATTAAAACGTTTGAGCGGTGCGGTCAGGCATCGCTCGATCGATGGTCGTCTCCTCGGCCGGCGGCGGCCGCGCAGACATATCTTCGCCCACCCTGACCGGAGGAGAGGCGATCGATATCGGGCTCTGACCAACACCCGAGGCATGGATTGCCTTCGTTCGAAGACCCATCGCAGACAAATCAAGGATGAGTGGCTGCAACAGCGTGCGGGTTGCCTCGCCCCCGCGCGACAACACGTCGATGAAATCCTCCTGATTGGGCTGTCCAAGGGCCAGCCGATAGATCATGCGCTGCTCGCGAAGTTGGGCGAATCGAGCAATGTCCCGTCCAAAGGGGCGCTCGAAGACGTGGCGGCGGATTTCGGCTCCGTCGAGCACCCACCAAGGACGGAGGCCGCTGGCATCGACGAAACGCTCCGCATGTCTTTGTACGCATCGCCACGGTGAGGCGTCGCCCAAGGCGGGATCTTTCAATATTTCGTCGCGCAATTCCGCGGATAACCTTCGCCTAACCGACAGTCCCGCGTAGCGCTGGACGCGACCTTCACGTTGCTCGAGGTCGAGCGGATTGGAGGAGAGATCCCAATGAACAACATGTGAGCACCATGGGTGAAAATCCAGTCCCTCCTGCCCAACCGACGTCGTGGCAAGGACATGCGGCCAAAAAGGTGTGTTGAAGCTTCGGCGCACTTCGTCGGGGCGAACCGGAGTGGCTTCCGCCACGCCACCATCCACTTTGATGACGGGTTCGGTTTCGGCGTCTCCAAAGGGCACGGCAACATGGCAGCGCACGGGAATCTTATGCGGAGGTCCGCCGATGCCATGGAAGCTGAAGCCGCCGGCGCGAAGTCCGAGAGATGATTGCAAGTCCTTGGCAAGTCCAATCGCCCCCTCTTGCAGGTTCTGCGCGCGGAGCCAGAAGTGCTCGTCGAGAACGCTTTCGAAACCGCCATCGACGACCGCACCCATGACCTGGTCGACCGCACTCTTTCCCGGCAACGATGACAGGATCACCGGATTGTCGAGATAGGCGCGAAGCCCCTGCCAACTAAGTTGCACCAGTTCGGAGTAGCGCGCGGGATCGAGCATTGTCGGGTCATGCCGCAGCAGGGCCCGGCCCAGCGCGACACCCGGCGCTCCGATCGCATAGTCCACGAGGTCCGAAAGCTCGGCTGGAGAGAGTCGATCGACCGGCTGCCCTTGCCGCCATTTCTGGACAGCGGCCTGCGCAGCACGATCGTCGCCGATTGCGCTCGTCCACGCTGAGGCGGACAGCTCCGCGACACCGGCGAAGCGTTCAATCGAGGCCAAGATCGGTGCAATCGATCTGTGCCTTCGCCGGGCTTTGACGGTGTCTCGTTCGACGATCCCTTTTGGCAATGCGGCGAGAATCTGCCGACGGGCCTCTTTACGGACGGCGCCGAGCGTCGCCCCGGCTTTCGCGAGTGGGTCCGTGTTACGGATCAGCCATGGCGAAGGATGGAAGGCCGCCATCACAGGTCCGGGAACGGCGGCCAGCTTGAAGCGCCGGCGCCTATAGGCCTTTTCATAGCCGCCATGTTTTCGGGGGAGGCAGTGGGCCTCGACGCCAAAGCTGAGCGGTGCGGCGACACTGGGCGGCGTTGCGCGGAAGCGGCTGAACATCAGGAGCTTGGGCTCGGCCGCCGCGTTTTTCCAGTCTCCGCCGAGCGGCCACCAGGGAAGCGACGGGGCAACCCACGGCAACGCCAGCAGTTTGGGTGGAGCTACGCTGCTCAGAGCGCGAAGCTTTGCGTCAGGCCACGCGGCCGGCGCATCGAGCTTGTTGCGGCGCTCGCGCGTGATCCGGATGAGCTTCGGCGCAGCCTTGATATTGGCGCCCTTCCAGGCCGCGTACCGGGGACCCAGAGATTGGGCCGGCAGCGGAACCGACGACCAGTACGGCAGCGCCTCATAGCGCACCCGTTCGGCGAAACTGTCAGCCAAATGGCGGTACACCTGAAAGTCCTCGGGCGACGGATCGGCATGGAGGAATTGAGTTCCTGCCAGCGGATCTATTGAGGCCACGCTGTCTCGTTCGGTGCGCGACATCACGGGATTCAGCAGCTTGCGCAGCTCGTCTCTGAGCCGGCCGGCTTCGGCCACCTCATTCTTCAGCTCCGGATGGCTCGCATCAGCATGCGCCGCAATGTCACGTAGCTTGTCGCCGAAATCCGAGAAGAGCTTCCTCGCACGGTCGCGCACATCAGGACCGCCGAGGAAATCGATCAATTTCAGAAGTTCGGCGTGAGCGAGCGCGCCGCGTGCTTCCTCCCACCGAGTGGTCAGATGCGGATAGGGTGTCGCGCTGAGTAGCAGGATCGCCGGCGGGGTGGTCGAGCCTTCGGGATCCAGCAGCGCCTTGAGAAGCGGATCAGCGTCTTTCTCGTCCAGAAGCTGCCGGTAACGTTGAAACTCATCCAGAATAACGAGATTGGGCGGTTGCTGGCGCAGCGTCGCCAGCGCCAGCGCGCGTCGAAGGCGGCCAACGAAGGTCGTGGGCTTGAGGGCTTTGATTTTCCGCTTGTCGATGGCTTTCGAGAACCGCGTAAATCTGGCGACATCGTGCGCGGGCAGAGCATCCGGGCGGTCTAAGTCGTCGAACCGATGGTGGCCAACGACGGCTGGGCTGGCCGCCGTTGTCAAGGCCGCCAGCCGCCGAAGGCGGTGGCCGTAGGCCAGCCTTTACAGCGGCGACCGGCCCAGCCATCCTCCCACCGAGGGTCGATGGCTTCCATGCAAGAGGTTCTTGAGCAGGTCGCGGTGCGGATGTTGCAAAACGCAGCGACAGTACGAGCACGCAAAGCGTGCCACTCGGAATGCTCTGATGGCATCTGCAGGTTATTTTTGTGCTCCCGTTGCCGGGTTCAGGTTCTTGTCTGCCGCCGATGCGATCGCGGTCAGATTTACTGCTTCGGGGCCTGCGCACAGGAAGCACGGCGTGAGCGGCGTAGGGAGGCCCGGCGGCGCTATCAGGCAACTGACCGTGGCCGGGCTATGCACGCCGATCGGAACCGCCGGTATCGCGCTCGACGGCGATACGTGACGGACCATGGTCCTTTGGTGACCAGGTCAGAGCGCCGTTTGTCCATAGTCAACACTGCTTCGAGCGATCCACCTCGCGGTAACGCACCTCACCTCGAACTCTGTCATCGTTGTTCGCGATCGGCGTCGGCGCTTGTGCGCCTCTCGGTCCTGCCGCGTCGCCATGTTGGTCGCCGCCGGCGCCGTTTTGACCACCCACCTTGACGGCAACCCACTCGGCTCGCCCGGGGCTGGCCGGCAACGCGCATACGCGCCCCACCGAGACTGCGCCGTTTATGCGCGGTTCGTCGCAGCCATTAACACCGCTCGGCGTCGCCGTGCACGGCTAGATCGAGCATCGTGCGTACCGGCTCACCAAATTCCGCCGCCAGCGCGTCGCGGAACTGCTGTCGCAGATGAGGTGGCGAGGTTGCGAATTTCGTCTCCGCGTCCGCCACCGCCCAATCCCACGACCCACGTGCGCTCAGCCGCAATATGTCGGGATCAAGATCGCGGGCGAAAGCGGGGTATGCTTGCTCGAGCAAGACCTTAAGGAATGCCCGCTCTTCTTTGCGTCCTCCGGTCAGGCGTGCTCGTGCACCCGGAAAGGACGTTGCCGGGGTCAACGCGTAAATCAGAACCGGATTGTCCGGCCGCTTTGCAACCGCAATCAGCGAAAGCCGATCCGGTGTGGCGGTTGCGGCCTTGCGCTGTGCATCGCCAAGAAACCCGACGACACGTCCCTTGTTCTGATGCGAAACCGCGTGACCATTGGCTATATAGCAGATGACGAAGGGCCGGCAGCCATCATCGGACATGCGGCGAGCAAGCTCCTTCGCCACGACCGTTTTTCCGAGACCGACCTCATCGGCAACCAGAAAGCGCCGACGGCCTCCGGGTGCTGCGAAGATCGCAAGCGCCGCATCGACGGCGGCCTCTTGGAATGGTTTTGGCGCACTCACCGACGCTTGTCCTTGATCTCAGCGAGGCCGAGCCCGCTCCGGAGCTTGCGCCACAGATCATCAAAGCGCTCCAGCATCTCCGCGGTTTGCGGCTCCTCCTGTTTAGCCTGCTCAAGTACGGCTGGCAGATATTGAGAAACCCGCCGCTCGATCTCCAGGAACTTGTTCGGGTCGCGCGCCCATGCCGCCAACATTTCTTCGAGCGTTGGCAATGAGGAATCGAGCGTGGGATTCGTTACCGTGCCCGCTCGTTGCTGCGGCTCGTCATTCGTCCAGTCGCCTTCACCCTCGCGCCCGTCGTCCGCCAACAATCCGGCCAGCCACATGAGGAAGCCTCTTGCGCCTAGAAAGTGCACGAACGCTGTGCGGTCGCGATCCTCTCCGAAAGGCGGCTCCGCTGGCGCGCGCTGCAGCCACGACAGGCCTTTCCCACCGCGGCTGACGCGCAAGCGAACGAACTCGCTCCGCTCGGCGGGAGCGACGGGCCCCAGCTCCACCACGACTTGTTGGGCGGGCCAGGCTATGAGCTCGCCGTGAAGCGTGCCCACCTCAAGTACGATGTCTGACTCATCAGGATGAGGGCCCCCGGGATGGACACTGGAACGATGGGTGAGCCGCGCTCCCGTATCGTCGATGCTGAGCTGCGCCGCCCATCGCGCGGCGACCTGGGCACGTGCTCGTTCGAGCGCTTCCTCTTCCAGGGCTACCGCATCCGGCGAATGTTCGATGCTGGGCGCTTTAACCAGCCGGGCTGAATCGAGAAGCGCTCTCAGTCCTTTCTCGACCTGCTCAGTCACGAGTAGTTCGACCGTTACCTCGGCATTGCGCCCGGTCCAGGCGCGCATGGTGGCGTTCGCACTTCCAAGCCAGAGCCGACGCTTCTGCCCGGATCGCATAAACAGCAACTTCGCATGTAGACCGCGGCCGACCTCTTCTTCCTCGTCTTCGGCGCCGCCGCTGTCAGGAGTGGGCAACGCGCTCTGCGGATCAGGCTCGGGATCGCCAATTGGATAGTCAGGCGCGTCCAACGCCAACAGATCGTCGAATACCGCCAGAGACGGACCGATCCGCTCGATCTCGCGCATTGTCGTCAGGAGCCGCCGCCGCGTTGACTTCGTCGCCTGCGGCGGCGCCTGTCGCGAAAGGAAATTCTTGTCGACGAAGGGGCTCACCACCACGACTTCATCCGTTTCTGCCGGCGGGACGGGAACGGTCTGACCGCCCGATCCGGCCGACCAGAGAATCCGCTCCACGCGCACACCCGACGGTGGCCGCCAAGCCACCTTTGCAACGGCCGCCGCCAGCGAGGCGGGGCGTTGCGCCTTGAGTGCGGCCCGTTCAGCCAGGGCCCGCGCCAGCTCCTCCGCACCGAGAACCGGAGCGCCGCCTTTCGCGCCAGAAACAAGCAAAAGCCCGATGTCACGATTCACGCATTCAGTTAGATTTCGGCTCCCAATCCAGAGCCGCCAGCCGATTTCGCCATCGGCTCCGCGCGTTCGGACCAGCGCGGCCTTGGGCTGCCAGCTGTGCGTCGCCTCATCGAAATCGACTTCGCGCACGAACTGATCCAGCACCGCCGCGATACGCGGTGTCTTGCGCACCTTCGCGAGGCGGCCGCGCTGGATGATAATGCGCACCTTCCCACGTAGTCGCTCGACCGCGTCGGCGAAATCGGACGGGCTGCCTCGGCCGGCGTCGGTGTCCTTCCCCACCAGGGCGAGCAGGGTAGCACCAATCGATCCCAGATCCGCCGAATAGGAGGCCAGCAGCGCCAGCTCGACGCTCTCATCCGGCCGTGGGCGCAAGCCTTCGAGGAACGAGAGCGCCGGCCAACTATCGACAGGTCCGCTCATCTTGCGTCCGCCAGATCATTGAGGAGCGTGCTGACCTGCTCCCATCGATAGTGGAGAGGCCCTGCAAGACCGTGTTCGTCGCTCGACCATTCAAGGCGCCGCGCGCGGCCGTTGGGCGTCGGCGCAAGCCGGGCGCGCGGCCCTTTACGAGCTTCGGCCGCAGCATATACATCGAAGAGCGAGCCGGGATTTTCCGATTTGGCCGCGATCCACGCCTTTGTGGCAGTTAGGACTGCGCGCAATCTGGATGGTAGCACGCCAATGTCCGCCTCGAGCGCGTCGACATCGAGCTTGGCTGAAATGGACCCGTGCTCTTCGACAATGGTGGCCAAGTGGTCGCGATGTCGGGTCGAGGTCTCCCGCTTGTCGTTCGCCTCGACGATTTGTTCGAGAACCGCGTCGTAGACGGCGCGGCCGACGGCGGCGAGGCTTGCGGCCTGCTGCGCCCGAACAAGCGATGCTTGATCAGAGTTGGCGATCGCACGAGTCTCGTCGGCCCACATAGCTGATGGTGCCGCAACCTCGGTCCGGACCAGCCGCGCAAGGAGAGACAGCTCATGGCCGCCATTCCGGCGCAACTGAGCGAGCCGCTCGCGAAGAAATGCCGCTTCCGCGGCCGTAAGCCGTAGGGTGATGGGACCGCCATGCCAACTGTCCGGCCTGTCGGGCAGAGACGCGAATGGCGGCTCTGACCTGAGGAGCGGCTGCCCATCGTCATCAGTCGCTGCGCCCGCGCTCTTCAGCAACCGATGCGCTTGCGCTCGCGAAATCGTCCGTCCGTCCGGACGCGGACGCAATATCCCCCACGCCGCGAGCGCATTCCAATACACGGTCGATGGCGGCTGGCTTGACGGTTTGGGATAGACACGGCTGCCGATCACCTGGGATTCCTTTGCGTCTTTCAGCCGTCCAGCAAGCTCCCGTTCGCGTTCGCGCAAAGCCCTTACAGCGGCCAGCCCCGTAAGTCCCGCCAGATCCTCGAACAGCCAGGGCACGAAGATGGCATAGCGGGCGCGGGTATGCAGCACCGATGTGCCCGGAAAAAAGCGATCGGCATAACGCTGATGGATCGTCAGAAAGCCGATCTCATCGCGCACGCCCATGGATTCTTCATCCATCTGCGCCTTGGCGCGGGCGAGCGCCTCTCGCGATAGATAGCTCCATCCCAAAGCGGACTCGACCGGGGAGCCGATTCGCGTGCGGGATGATCTTGTGGGTTGGCCCATGCCGCTCAGCTCCACAAAGAGGACAAGGTCGCCGCGACCAGCTTAGCGCCGGTGGGGACGAAATCAGCGCTGTCGTAGAGCACGGCGCCGAAGGCAAATCGGCGCGTGACGGGGGCGGCCGTCATAGGCGAGGTCCTCGCTTATTAGTATTATATTGTAAAATGGACATTTTTGGGCGAAATTTGCATACATCGTATGGATCAATGGAGTCTCATATTGAAAAATGGACGTTTATAACCTATTTTTGAATATGATGCTACAAGGCAGTTCCAGCCTCCCAAATTTCGTTACGTCCCTCCAGTCGGAGGGGCGCATCACATTCACGCGCGCCGAGGCCATCGCAGCCCTCGGCGTCACGGAGGGTGCCTTCCTCAAAGCCGCCGCGCGGCTTCAAAAACGCCACATGCTGTTCAATCCCCGGCACGGTTTCTATGTGGCCGTCCCGCCGCAATTCATGAACTGGGAGGCACCACCGCCCCCCTGGTACATCGACGCGCTGATGCGGCACGAGCAGCGTTCCTACTATGTAGGTCTGCTCAAGGCGGCTGAGCTGCACGGCGCTACGCATCATGCCGTCATGGAATTCCAAGTCGTGACTGACAAGCAACTCCGCATGATCCGGGCGGGGCGCTCTTGGGTCGCGTTCTATTTCCGCAAAGACCTGGAAAGCGTCCGTGAGGGTGTCGTCGATCGAAAGACGGATACGGGCAGCATGAAAATTTCAGGGCCCGAACTGACGGCGCTTGACCTCTTCCGTTACATGCACGCGGCGGGCGGCATCGATGCTGTCGCGACCGTCATGACGGACCTCGCGGAAAGCATTGATGGTCAAAAGCTGGCGGCCATGTCGGCGCATTTCGAGCGCGCTTGCGGCCAGAGGCTCGGCTATCTGCTTGATCGGCTCGGTCACGCCGAGCGCGCCAACCCGCTTCACGATCGGCTCTTGGAAGAAGGAGCGATGCCCTGGGTCACGCTCGAACCGGAGCGTCGAAAGGATGGGACGGCGCGCCGCACGCCTGTCGAGCGCAACGAGCGTTGGCGCGTGATTGTGCGGCGTTATCTGGACATCGATGAATGATCCCCGCTCAGAACATCATCGCTTGGTCAAAGCATGCCCCGTGGGCAGAGCAGCGGCAAATCGAGCAGGACCTTATCATCGCGCGGGCGCCGGTCGAGCTCCTCAACGACCCATTCCTGCGCAAAGAGCTTCGCTTCCGCGGCGGAACGGCGCTCAACAAGGAGGGGCCGATTCGCCTCTTGCTATTCTACGCGTCGACAGCAAGAAAAATGCCGAAACCCTAGTGCCGAAGACCAGGAGACGACTCTCGTCAGATGACGCGGTAGCGGTCGATCACGGTTGGGTCCGGCTCTATACCAAGACCAGGTGCGGTTGGGACGGTGAGCTTGCCGTGGACTGGTAGTGTTGCGCCATTATAGAGTTCGGCCTCGAACTGACAGTAAAGTCGCTCAAGAAATGGTATGGTGCGCTGAGCGGCGTTGATGTGAAGGGTGGCAATCTGTCCGGGGCCGAATAGCGCACAATGGGGCACAAATTCGATCGCGCTTGCCTCGCAAAAGGCTGCAATCTTCATCAGCTCGGTAACGCCACCAGTCTTCGCGACGTCGGGCTGAGCTATGTCGATAGCGCCAGCGTCTGCCATCGCGACGAAATCCTGCAGCGAGCCGGCATTCTCGCCCGCCGCAATGCGGTGGTGCCTCGCAGCGCGTACTCTCGCAAGGCCACGATAATTGTCCGGGGGCCAGACCGGCTCCTCAAGCCAGAGAAGGTCAAGTCCGGCGAGCCGCGCATCCATCGCCAGCGCCTCGGCCACCGACCAGGGGCAGTTCACGTCGAGCATGACAGTTGCGTGGCCGGCCGCGGCCGCGCATGCCGCCGCGATCTCCCGATACCTGATCTCGTGCAGCTTGATGTAGCTATATCCCTCCGCAATAGCTCGCCGGACGGCGGCAGCGACACCCTCCTCGCTGTCGTAGCGCAAAAGGCTGGCGTAGACCTCAACTTCATTCCCGAAAGGCCCGCCAAGCAAATCAACCAAGGGCGCGCCGGCGGCCTTGCCTGCGATATCCCACAGCGCAATATCGATCGCCGAGATCGCGTACATGGTTGGTCCGACACGTCCGAAATTCTGCAAGCCGTACTCGAGCTTGTGTTTGATTTTGCCGATACGGCGTGCCTCTTCACCAATAACCAGCGGCAAGATGCGGGTTTCGATAAGATTCTTGAGCGAGCGGTCCTCTGTACGTGAGAAGGCCTCGCCCCAGCCGACGAGACCGGTGTCTGTTTCCAGTCGCACAAACAACGTATCGAAAGTATTCGCGGGCGCGCTTGTGAACGCCCAAACTGGCTTTGCGTCCAACTGAAACGGCACAGCAACGAGTATGCACTCAGCCTTTATGATCCGGCCAGATTGGGACAAGGATCCGGTCCCCACGTCGGCTTTCGTAGCGATGGTCAAGGAACAACTCCGATGATGGACATATTGAGCTTTCGAGCAAGACCAGCGCGGTCGAACGCGCGCGGCCCCTTAGTGGTTGAACTGTATGGCCAACGCTGACAAGCATCAGCGGCTTGGCGGCAATTTGCGGACCTGCTTGGCGCTGCCGAAAGAAACAGTTCCTCCTAGGCAGGAGCGCTACTGGCCGAAAGACGAAAGCGCTCGGAAACTTCGGCCTGGTGAACCTCGTCTCGCAGCAGGGTCCAGATTTCCTGACGCAAGCGGGCGAATTCAGGCGTGCCGCGAACGTCGTTCTCGCAGGAACGCGATTGCAAGGACGTGTCGATCACCTTCTTGATCCGCCCCGGACGGGACGTCATAACCGCAACGCGCTGGCCGAGATAGATCGCTTCATCGATCCCGTGCGTGATGAAAACGATGGTCTTGCCGGATTCCTCCCAAATGCGAACGAGTTCGCCCTGAAGCGTTTCGCGGGTCTGCGCATCAAGTGCGGCGAACGGCTCATCCATTAGAAGCACATCGGGATCGTAAGCGAGGCTGCGCGCGATCGCCACGCGCTGCTTCATACCGCCCGAAAGCTCATGCGGATATCGCTCCGCGAACTCTGCAAGACCCACCATGGCGAGGAAGCGCATAGCAATGTCAGCGCGTTTGCGTTGGGCGATCCCTTTGGCTTCCAGCCCGAACTCGACGTTCTTGAGCGCGGTACGCCACGGGAAAAGCGCGTATTGCTGAAAAACAACCCCCCGATCTAACGCTGGGCCTGTGACGGGCGCGCCGCCGATGAGAATGCGGCCGCTCGTCGGCAAAGTCAGCCCGCTGAGCAGGTCAAGCAACGTCGATTTTCCACAGCCGCTCGGGCCGACGATTACGAAAAACTCGCCTGCCTTGATCTGCAGATTGACGTCCTCTAGCGCAACGAAAGCCGTGTCCCCGGAGCAGCGAGACGCTGACCTGGGTTCAAAAATCTTGCCCACGCTCTGGAGCTCGATGGCGCCGCTCATGCGGTTGTCCTTGTCAGCCGTTTGCAGTGACGATCAGCGGAGGTCGAACAATTGGCGCGACTTCCGCTGACGACCCCGAAGAGGACCGGCAATGAAAAGCTTACTTGGCCGTGGCGCTTTCCTTGACGTGCGGGTTGAACTCGTTTGTATAAAAGTCGCTCGGCTTGTATTTGCCGGGCGGCACAATTCCAGCGTCTTCAACGAGTTTTAGCCAGAAGGCGACGTCCGTATCATCATTTAGTGCATACTTCGACCAGCGCAGGGCGCTGTAATCCTTGCTGCCGTTCTTGGTGTAGAGATCGGGTAAGTATTGCTGCTCAAGCCGCCCATTGTCGAGGCCGAGCTTGATCACGTCGCCGGGATGGGCATTCGCCCATTCGGCAGCGTCCGCGATGGCGGAGACATAGGCGCGGACGAGGTCGGGATGCTCACTGACAAATTTGTCGGATGCCATCGTGCCGCCCCGGGCGATCAACCGCCCGGCGATATCGGCAACAGAAAACAGAGATCGGTAGCCGCTTCGCTCGAGCGAGATATAAAGGGGTGCATAGGCGATGATTGCATCAACCCCGCCCTGATCGAGCACCTGTTGCAGTTGCGGATCCGGCACCGGAACGATCTGAACCTCGTCCTTGGCCACGCCGTTTTTCGCGAGCCAGTCGAGCGCGTACCAAGCGCCTGAAAAGCTTGGATACTCTGTGCCGATCTTCTTGCCCTTCAAGTCTTGCGCCTTCCTGATCGGACCGTCTGCGCGCACAACAAGAGCCTGGCCGCCCGCCGCTTCGGGATTAAACGGCAGGGACGATGACACAATCACCTTTGCCTTCAGTCCCTTGTCGCGGGCATTGACCAAATAAGCATAGTCAGCGAAGGGCGCAAAATCGACCGAGCCGCTGTCGAGCGCAACCGAAAACTGGGCCCAGGGCACGGCGGCGAGTTGAGCGTCCAGACCGTACTTCTTGAAATAGCCCTGCGCGCGGGCCACTTCGATCAGCTCAAAGCCACGCGTCCAACCGACGTTCAGGGGCGGAAAGAAGACCTTGACGGTCTTCAACTCCTCAGCGGCGCTCGCGGGCGTCATTGCCTCCATTCCCGCTGCGGCGACGATCACGAGCGCGGCGACGGATACGAAATGCTTCAAGGATAATGAGACCAAGGACAGGCGCATGGTTTTCTCCACGATAGAGACAGAAGGCTGCTGCCGTGTCGCGGAATCGTAGAACACTTTTGCGCATCCTTCCGCGTCGACCAAAGATCGTAACATCTCCGCTTGCAGACACAAGCGAAAAAAGGTCGATCGACCAAATTCGGTCGATTGACCGAGTATCGTCTCGCTGGCTATTTTCAAAGGAGTCCTGAAGCAACGGCAGTCGGCCACAGACGGAGTGTCACCAATGGGCAGCGCTAGACCCCTCTCCAATGATCGGCTCACAAGCAATCTCGTCTATCCGTTCGCCAATGCTTCTTTCATGGCAAAAAATCCGCCACTCTGCCTCGAGCGAGGTGACGGCGTCTACGTCTTCGATGAACGCGGAAAGAGCTATCTCGACGGGCAAGGAGGACTCTGGAACGTCAACGTCGGACACGGGCGGCCTGAGATAAAGCAAGCCATCGTCGACCAGCTCGAAAAGCTAAGCTACTATTCGATGTTTGGCGGCACCACCACATTGCCGCCCGTCGAGCTTGCCGAGCTTATGTGCCGGCTCGCCGAGAAGGAGGGCATGCGGCGCGTGTTCTTCTCGTCCGGCGGATCCGAGGCCGTCGAGGCGGCAATCAAGCTCGCTCGGCAGTATTGGCGCCTCTCTGGCCATCCCGAGCGGTTCAAATTCATCTCTCTGCGGCTCGCCTATCATGGTGTCACGCTCGGCGCCTTGTCACTGAACGGCCGAGCGGCTCATCGGGAGCAATACGAGCCGTTGCTGCCCGGTTTTTATCAGGTCGAGAGTCCGCATCTTTACCGCAATCCGTTCACCTCGGATACGGCCGAGTTGGGTCGGCGCTGTGCGGACCTTCTGGAGCGAGAGATCATCTATCAAGGGGCCGGCAGCGTCGCCGCATTCATCGCAGAGCCGATCCAGGGGGCGGGCGGCGTCGTTGTGCCGCCGCCGAATTTCTGGCCGCTGGTACGGCAAGTCTGCGACAGGCACGGTGTGCTTCTCATCTCCGATGAGGTGGTCACAGGCTTCGGGCGCTCGGGCAGTATGTTTGGCTGTCGAGCCTTCGGCGTAGCGCCTGACGTCATGACCTTCGCCAAGGGGATCAATAGCGGCTATGTTCCTCTGGGCGCCACCATGATTAATGAACGGGTTGCTCAGGCGTTTGAAACGGAAGATGACAGCGAATACACGCCGCGCGCCTTCATGCATGGCAACACCTATGCTGGCCACCCGCTTGCCTGTGCCGCCGCGATTGCCAACTTGCGGATCGTCGAACAGGAGGACCTTGCGAGCAACGCCAAAGAGGTTGGCGCCTATTTTCTCGATCGCCTAAAGGAGATGGCGACACGTCATCCTCACATCGGCGACGTTCGCGGCAAGGGGTTGATGATCGGCATCGAATTGGTCGCCGACAAGGAGAGCAAGCGCTCGTTTGATCTCAGCGAACGCTTCGGAGCAAGAATCTGGGAGCGCTGCGTCGAAAACGGCGTGCTCTTGCGCAATGTCGCCGACACCTTCATCATCTCGCCGCCACTTACTTTAAAGAAGGAGCACGTCGACGTGATGGTTGACGTCTTTGATCAAGCCATTTCGTCGGTCGGGTGACAGGATGTACGATTGAATCGATTGTTCTCGTCGCGTTTACTAGGCGCTTCTCATTCGACGCGCTTGCCCGAGAGGTGGTCGCAAGGAAAGTGATAATGGCACGAGAACTCGCTGACATTGCTCGTGCCGGGAGCGCTGTTGTGCTGCCACTCGCTGGCGATGAGCGCACCTCGCTTCAATCCCCGACGAACTGGAACGAGCTTGGCGATGCAAGCACTGGAAACCACAATTCCGATTGCAGATGTCCCGCGGAGGCGATGAATGGCGGCGTCAAACAGGCTTGCAATGAGTTGGGCAGAGTGGGGCAAGCACGATGCCATCGCCCTTGCCGAGCTGATCAGAGCGAAAGAGGTGTCCGTTCGCGAGATTGTGGCGCAGGCGGCTGCGGCGATTGAGCGCCTTAATCCGCAGCTCGGCGCGGTTATTGAAGTCTATGAAAATAGCCTTGAAAACGCCGATGTCGATGGCCCCGATAGAGCCGGCAAGCTCTATGGCGTGCCCATGCTCCTGAAAGATATCGGCTTGGGACTCAAGGGACGCACACAAGAGTACGGATCGAAGCTCTACCGGGACAACGTGGTAACGGCGACTGATCCGGTAGTTGAGAACTTCCTGAGCGCCGGATTGATCCCGATCGGGCGCTCGACCACGCCGGAATTCGGGATGTCGTTTGACACCACGACTGATTATTTGGGCAAGGTCATGGTGACCCGAAACCCCTGGAATTTGGAGCGCACACCAGGCGGCTCATCGGGAGGGTCTGCCGCCGCCGTGGCTGCTGGCATCGTTCCTATCGGGACGTCGTCGGATGGCGGGGGATCCACCCGCATTCCAGCGTCGTTCTCGGGGTTGGTGGGGCTCAAGGCGTCCCGCGGGCGAGTGGCGCGGCCGCTTGCAGAAAGCGAATATATCAGCAGGCTTACCATCGATGGTGTGATCACCCGCACCGTCCGCGATACGGCTGTCACCTACGACTTGATCACACGCATACCCGAAGGCGGGACGTTCATACCGATCGCGCCGCCCGTTGGCTCTTACCTGGAATTGGCTTCTCGCGAGCCCGGCAAGCTCCGGATTGGCCTTTCGACTGGCCGCTGGGGCCGCGGTACGGATACGGATAGCGAAGTATCGGAACGTGTTCGAGCAGTTGGGACGGTACTGGATAAGTTCGGCCACGCCGTTGAAGAGATCGACGATGCCCTGATTTGCGATTGGGAGGCCTTGTGGGAGGGGCATGTTGCGACGTGGATCTCGAGCCGCGCACAGCTTCGCAAACACGCCGAGAAACGCGGCATCAACGAGAAGGACCTCGAGCGATATCTGACTCCGATGGTCTATCGGCACTATTTGGCGGCAGAGCGATACGACAAATTCGATATTTGGCGAATCATGGAGCGCAACAATCAAGTCACCCGCGAGTTCGGGCGGTTCATGAGCGGGTTTGATCTGCTCCTAACCCCCACCTTTGCAATTCGACCTCAGAAAGCGAACGGGCCCTATTCGCTTCTCAGAGATCAAGAGCTTGAGCCCTGGGTCGCCCGGCTTTGCGACGCCTGCCGCTATTTGATGCCAGGAAATGAAACGGGAATGCCAAGCATCTCCGTACCGGCCGGGCTCGACCACGAAGGACTTCCCATCGGCGTTCTGCTGCATGCCAAATGGGGCCGGGAAGATCTGCTGTTGCAGATCGCAACACAATTGGAGAGCTCAAAGCCAGAATGGTTCGGAGCAACCCCGCCGGTGTATGTGTAGCCCAGCCCTGCCGGTGCTGCACCGATTGAATGGCGGGGCGGCGGATTGTTTGGTTGGGTTGGGAGAGTTTGCCCGGCCCGCGACTACGCTGGACGTCGGCAACGCGGGACTGACATTTTCGCCTCCTCTCGCGAGGGACACATTGCTGGCCGATGGTCTGCGCGGCCAACGTCTTGCTCCTCGGGTGAATGTGTGATGATCCGTTAGCAGGGCAAGCTGCCGTGAGCGGATCACGTAAGTTGCCGATCTGAGGCAGGGCTCAGTCCCGCAAGCACATCGGGAGTCGCGATTCCCGAGGCAGGTGAGCTGATGTCGGCATCGTACCTCTTGCGACACGAGCCAGCGCTCCGATCGAAGGGCCGCTCGATGGAATTATAGACGTAAATGGATCATCTGCTAAGCTTCAATGGCCGCGGGTAGGAGGGAAGGGCAGTGGAGGAAAAATGCTAGTTCATCGTAAGGAGCCGGGCGTTATGGCTTCCCCTGGTGGTTTCGTTTGGACATCGATCACTCAATCGGCTTGGCGCGCCATCGAGCCTGCCATCAGAAACTCGATCGCCATCTTGATCTTTCTGGCCCTATGGGAGCTGGCTCCTCGCTTCGGTCTGATCAATCGGACCTTCCTGCCGCCGTTTTCCGAAGTCATCGTGCGAGGTGCTGAATACGCGTGGGCCGGTAAGCTGCTGCCGCAAATCCTCGTGAGCGTCGAGAGAGCCGCGGGTGGCTTCGCGCTCGGTGTTGTCACTGCCATACCACTTGGCCTCCTGCTGGGTTGGTACCGGTCACTGGAAGCCTATCTGAACCCGCTGCTGCAACTTCTGCGACAGACAAATCCCGTCTCGCTGTTTCCGGCCTTCATCCTGTTCTTCGGCATTGGCTACGCGACCAACGTTGTCATCATCTATTGGGTGGTAGTGTGGCCGATCCTGCTTGCGACGGTCAACGGTGTTCGTGAGGCTGATCCGGCGTTGGTCAAATATGCTCGCTCGGTTGGTCTGCCGGATTGGCAAATCTTTCTCAAAGTTGTGCTGCCCTCGGCCGTCCCCTCGATCATCACGGGAGCGCGGCTTGCGGCGACTTATTCTTTCCTGATGCTCGTTGTTTCCGAGATGGTGGGCGCGACCAGCGGCCTCGGCTACCTCATTGTCAACGCGCAGTACTTGCTGAGCATTCATCTTCTCTACGTCGGTGTCATTCTTGTCGCGTTGCTGGGCATCCTCAGCAATTGGGGTCTCGTCGCGCTGGAACGGCGCCTTACCGTCTGGAAGCAGGACATTCGCTCCTGAAAGCTTATGACACCTACCTGATCCAAAGTTATCCCAACAGAAGAAGCTAAGTAAATGGCGCGAACGAAAAGCGATAGAACGCGCACGCAGATCATCGAGGGCGCGATTCGAGCGTTGTCAGAAGCGGGCGTCGCCGGAATCACAACGCGAAAAATCGCGGCAGAATCCGGGGTTGAACTATCGACGTTGCACTATCATTTCGACAGCAAGAGCGCGTTACTATTCGCAGTCCTCGAAGCGCTGATCGAAGAAATGGTTTCCTGGCAGCGAGCTCACCTGGAGAGCGTCACAGATATCAACGAGTGCATCGACCAATTGTTGCAGGTCGTATGGCGAATGTTGATGAGCACACGTCCGTTGCAACTCATTCAATACGAACTAACGCTCTACGCGCTTCGTGAGGATGCCGACTGGTTGGCCGAGCGGCAATATGATGCTTATGTGCAGCCTTATGTCGAGTTTCTCAGAAAGATTCCTGAGCGCGAAGGCGGGCTCTCACTTGAGGAATGCAGGACGATTGCCCGTTTCATGCTGGCGGGAATGGACGGCCTCCTTCTGCAGGAGCTCGCCAAGCCCAATCGCGCTCGTTCAAAGCGCGGCGTCGAGGCGCTCATCGCGGCGACCCAAACTTACGCAAATGCGCTGCGCCGACGTCGGGGCTAAAAAGCGCCCCCGTATCACACCACTCGATGGCACAGTGCGTGAACGCGGTGAGGTGGCGCGCTGGCGATCTAACCGTGAAGCCAAGACAGCGGCGCAGCTCGACAATAGCGATCAGCATCATCGGTCTGATGGGCCGCGCCAGAGCTGTACGGACGGCCGGCAGAAGCATGCCTTGGCGTCCAGCGCATGTCGAATGGGGAAGTGACCGCGCTTCAAATCTGACGGCCGCTTTCTCGATAAGGGAGAGGGGCCGCCCAAGATTAGCGGCGCGGCAGCCGCACCCGACCGGACGAGGTGCGTGCTGGCGGATCGAACAGTCCTGGTACTCATCTACGAATGGGCGGTCGAAACTGGCGGCGCGAACGTCATGGAAGGTGCCCGGCGGCAATGAGCCGCGCTGCCGTTCGCGACTAGGTTGCGTTTGGTCCTAATGCACTGCACCGTATCCGAGAGCTATACCTGTTGGATGAAACTCCTCCTCCTCAACGGTTGCTTCCAGCCGTAGAGCTTTAGGGTTCTTGTCGGCGACGTTCGGCAGCGGCATGCCTTGTCCGATCCAGGCCGACAACAACGCGCGAATGGTGTTGCCATCGCCGCCCGGCGGGATCGCATCTAAAAGTTGACCGAACGGGCTGGCTTCCAGCTCGGACAGCACTTCTCCATTCGTTGAACTAGCGAGCTTTCCCTTGAGCGATTGGAGAAAGCGCGCCGCGGCCGTCGAAAAGTCGGACGCGTCCCGGATGCTCAATAGACCGCTCACGAGAGCGTCCTGCCCGGCCTGCCGATCAGTGACGCGCAGTTGAGTCGTCATGTGATAGACGGAGCGCACCATCGCCCAGGCAAGCCAGTTATCGTATTTCGTGACGACTGCGCGGGCCTGATCCACCTCGCTGTGGGGCGAGGCCCCATTTCCGGTTCTTGCGCGAGTCTTGTCGATAGCGTCAAGCCAGAGAAATACCCGACGCGGCGACGCGGTCTGCCGCAGGCCGCTAAACCGCTCATCGGCGATCTGCTCCACGAATTTGAATTTGGTTCGGCACGCCTCATCAAGGCGGCGTTCGTCCAAGGATTTTGGCCGCTGTCGGTCTCGCCGCTTGAACGATGGCGCTTCATCCTGCACCCAGTCGCGCCACAGCTTGATTTCGGCATCGTTGAATACGCGGAACATAGCCCCGTCGAACTCGAGCAGTTTGAAGAAGCGGCTCGCGTCGGGATTGCCGGGTACGATGTACCCATGTTCGATCAGGCCATCGAGGAATGCTTTCGGATCGTTGAAGAACTGGTTGATCGGTACGCTGCCCAGCTTCTTGGTGCCGTGGTTATATTGTCCGTAGAGCTTCTTCGCGCCAATCAGCTGGAGGAGCTGATCCTCGACGGTACGCGGTTCTCTGAGGATATGGATGATCTGCTGCATGAGGATGGCGAAGGTAAGTGCGTAAGCAACGTAACCGTCCCAGATGCGGGACCATTGCTCTTGCACCGCTTCCTCTCCGCCATGCAGCTTGACATTGTGGAGATAGATCTTCACCGCTCGGAGGATTTGTCCCGCGTGTCCATCCTCGGCGTTGTCGATGGCGATATGGAGACGGTGGAACTTAGAGCTGAGGCCAACATTCTCGATGATTGATGCGGCACGGTGCAGTTCGAGTGCCGTCCACTCGAGCCAGAGCGTCATGCCAATGATCTCGGGATAGTACAGGCTCGGAAACTCCGAGATTCCAAGTTGAAATGTGGCGCTCTCGAAGGCGGCGTCGAGAAATTGAGGATCGAAGGCGAACGCAGTACTTGCAACGGGTGCCGGATAGAAGCCGAAGGAGTGGCAGAGGTCGCGGTAGACGTTTGCGTGATTCTGCGAGACCTCGCCGTCGCCAAGCTCTTCGTTGAAGATCGAGAACAGCGTCGAATTCACCTCATCCATCGGTCCCATGCGGTGCACATTGCGCAGCCAGGCGCCATCAAGGAAATTGAATGGCGTAAGCTGCTTGATCCGCTCGATGACGTTTTCACGGGTCGCAAAGTAGGGGTTGTGCTCTTCGTTCGCAGCGTTGTAGGGCCTTCCGTTCTGGGTCAGGCCGAACTCCATACAGTCGTCATAGATGTCCTTCATGCGCGCTTCGAACACTTCTTCTGAGTACCGGAAGGGCCGCACGTTGTTCATGAAGTTGAACGCGCTCGGCAACTTCTGCACGTCGCGTGCCGCTTGCAGGACGCTCTCCACATACTCCTGCGCCTTGCCGACGCAGCCGCGGTGGTTCTCCAGATTGAGCAGTGCATGGAACAGGTAACGGATGTCCATGCCCGCGTAAGGCAGGCGCTCCGTCTCGACATAGACATCCTCGCCGCTGGCGGCTCGGATCCGCTGCACGAAACCGAGCTCGTGCCAATAGCGCACCATGTCGTCGGCGCCGCGGCGCGCCGCGTCTCGCGGATCATCGCGTGTCGCAGCGGGATTCTGCCAGGGTCGGCGCAACAGCGTGCTAACACCCAGGCCCCGGTCCCACTTCACGCGCCCTTCCAGGCCTTCGCGGACGCTTTTGCCTCCCGGCTGCCACAATGAATTGACCTCGTCGAAGACGTCCTGCGGAATGACGTCGTCAGGCCGCGCGGAAGGCCACCAGTTTTCGCGGCGCAGAAAGAGCCCGGCTTGCCAGGGTAAGCTCAGGCTGGACGTCAGATCACCGGCCTTGATCGGGCCGCGGTTGATCCGAAAGGCGCCGGCATAGGTGGCGGGATCCTTTGCCCGCTGGCCGACTTCGACCCCAGGGGCAAAAGGACCGCCGACTGCCCGGTCCAACACGATACGCTGCAACTCGCTCACGCGCTCGTCCGGCGTCTGGCCAGCGGAAGTCCGTGGCGGCTGATCCGCGGCTTCCGAAGTGGCGGCAGTCGCCTGCTTCCATTTCTCTAGCAGACGATATTGCCGCGGTAGCAGCGAGAACCAACTCGCAGGGACGCCGGGTTGGCCGGGCCCTCGATCGCCATAGAGCGGCGGCATATACCGCGCGGTCGCTTGCTTGATGGCCACACCGCCTTCTGCCGTCGGATCGCGCAGCATGGCGAAAATGCGGGCGCGCTCAGTGCCGGGCTGACAATGTGCGAACGAGAATCGATGGCCTCTGCGGGCGTCATTACTGACCCAACCGATGCTGTCCATGCGGGAGAGCAACGACTGCAGACGCTCGTTGTCGGCTTCGGCCCTTTCGCTCAGCCATCCGGCGTTGATGGCGATCTCCTCTGCCACATCGTGGAGGGTGACCAGTGCATCAATAGGAGGAGCAAAGTTCGGTGGCCCCACCACCACCCAAGCCGCATCCTTGGGATCGGATACGTCGATCCGACGTCCGTCAGGCAGCATGACGGCCGCCGACACCGGACCGTCAGAGACGTCATCATACCAGTAATCGTTGTTAGCCCAGTAGTCGGTGCTTCGCGCGTCTGCGCCAATCGGATTATCCGGAATCGTAGATCCCGCCCGCCCGAGCCCGCCAAGCACGAGCAGCCGCCCACCATCGTCCACCTGGAGCTCGCCAAGGTAAACGGGCACGCCGAGAAACGCGCCGGTGTCGAATCGTGGATTGTCAGATGCACCCGAGGAAGAGATGGCCCGTACGCCAGGGTCGATGATCAGCTCCGCGCGCTCGTCGGGGCTGCGCGTGTCGGGATAGTGATGGGAAGCGCCGTTACTGTTGCGCAGCCGCGTCGGCGCGTTGCTTACAAGGCCGTCTTGAAACCGATGTGCAGCGCCTTTCTTGTTGACGAGATGAGCGCTCCATTCGACTTCGACGGCGGGTTCGCCGTTGGCTGACCTTAACGGTAGCTCGCCGAGATTGTTGCCATCTTTGTCGTAGCCGTAGAGCCTGAAAAGAGCAGCCTGCCGCCGGACGCGACCGTTCGTATCCTTGTAGCCGCCGGCGGGGGCATCTCTGGTCCCCTCGGGAGTATCCGCGGCGACGTAGAAGCTGTCTGGGCTGTTACCTACGTGCGCGATCCCGATGCCCGGATGAATCCGGCAGCTATGGACATTAGAGAACGGGTAATCGGTGTTCGCTGTCCTTGCCATATCCTTGCTCCTCAGACCGGGTTAGGTGCTTTCAAAGTCCTCCACACCCGGCGCGGGCTGGAGGCTGGTCACACGCACGTCCACGATCGCGGTCTGTCCTTGGCTGTTGCGCTCGAGCGCCGCGGCGAGTTGGCCGCGAAACCTTTCGATATTCTCCACGGGCAGGTGCGCGACGCCTCGCGCGATCGTGGCGAAGCTGCTCTCCAGCCCGAATCTCGTGTTCTCGAAGCCATGCTTGCGCCACTGATATTCCAGCCAGCCGAAACCCTGGTTGTTGAGAACGATGTAGGTGACGGGCAGGCCGTAATGGATCGATGTGAACAGATCGGCGCGAGCGATATTGAAGGCCCCGTCGCCCACCAGCGCGACGACCGGCCGATCGGGCCTCGCAGCCTTTGCGCCGATCGCCGCGGCGACCCCGAAGCCAAGGCTGGTCTGTTCGCTCGGGACGATGGATCGCTGGTCGCAGCCGAGCGCGAACGAGGGATAGAAATACGACCACATGTCGAGCAGACCATTCTCCTGCACCAGAATGCTATCGTGCGGCAGTGCGGCTTCGAGTTGATCCATCACCGCCGGCAGGGAAACGGCGTCAGTCTGCCTGACTTCTTTGAGGGAGGCCGTTCGTGTCTCGAAGCTGATGGCCTTGCTGCGCCGGATCTGCTCCAGCCAAGCTGGCCGACTGCCGAAATCATCATCCTGCAACAGCCGGTCGGTGATGCCATCGCACGACGCGACGATCTTCGGGCCGGAATATGCCGTCGACATCTCCTCGCTGGTGATATTGATCTGGAGTACGCGTCCGTGGAGGCGCTTGGAATCCAGCAGCAGCGTGGCTGTCTCCTCCAGACGACTACCGAAGCTCACCAGGCCGTCACAGTGCTCCCACAGCTCGCGCAGCGGCTTTGCCGTATAGAGGCCGGCCAGGCCGCAGAACAGCGGATGCTGCTCGTTGACCGCGCCGCGGCCCGACGCGGTGGTGAACACCGCAGCGCCGACTCTGGCCGCCAATTCGTCGTAGCCGACCGTCCTGCTTCCATCGAGTGCGCCGCCACCGAGCAGGAAGAGCGGTCGTGCCAAGCGTCGGATGAACCTCTGGACCTCCGCGGCAGCCGAGGCAGACAGATAGGGATGATGCCGGATCGGCGGATCGTAGGCGACGTCCGTCGCCGGGACGTCGGCGAGGTCTTCCGGAATTTCGACATAGGTCGGCCCGGGGCTATCGTTCGTGGCAATGAAGGCCGCCCGCTGGATCGCCCACTGAAGCTGGCTCGCGTGCTCGACTCGGTACGCCCACTTTACCAGCGGCCTGACCACCGCGATCTGATCGAACTCCTGGAACGCGCGCGCGCCGAGGCGATGGCGCGCCGTGCCGACGGCGAGCAGCACCACAGGCGCGCACGAAGCACGGCTTTCCAGCACACCGGTCAACGTGTTGGTGACAGCCGGTCCTTTACCTACGATGCAGATGCCGAGCTTGCGCGCAGCCAGCGCATAGCCTGTCGCCATGAACATCGCATTGCGCTGGTCCTTGGCGACGACGAAGGTGATGTTGCGCCCCTCCAGTGCCCTCAGAATGCTCAGGTCATCGCCCGGAATTCCGAACACCGGATTGGTGCCGGAAGCTTCGATGAACCGGGCGACCTCGGTCCACGCCGTTAGCGCCTGACTCATGGTCGTTGCCCCACCATGCGGGCGATGGTCTGGGACAGCAGAATCGGCTCGATACGAAGGTCGCCGTTGCGCCATGCGTAGTTGGCCATCCGGCCGTAACCACCGAACGGCGTATTGCCGTCTTCGATGTCGAAAAGCGTGCAGTCGACGGACACCATGTGCCGCTTGCGCAGGAAATCCTCTATTTCCGGCACGGCGTAAACGCTCGCGCCCAGCGCGCGTTCAGTATAGATGTCGAGCGATAGCTCGCGAACGAGGTCCTCGGGGGTGTCGTATGCGATGACGTTGAAGATCGGCCCAAAGAACTCGACAATGTCGGCACGATTGTGCAACGAACTGAAAATAACCGTGGGCTCCACGTGCCGCGTGGAGTATCTCACGGCACCGCCGTGGACGATCCGCCGCTCGTTCTCCAGCAGGTATTTGGAGATTTCGTCCAGCGCCGAACCGTAGAACAGCGGCCCATAATCGGCATCGGCATGTTTGCGCGATCCGAATTTCAGCTTCTCCAGGGCAAGTTGAAGCCGTTCAAGAAAGAGGGTGCTGTGGGTTCTCGGCACGAAAATCGCGTCGGGACCCATGCAGTCCTGCCCCGAGTTGAACAGCCGGACTTGGATCAGATCGCGGATCGCCTTGTCGAAGTCCGCCTTGGGGCCAACGATGAATGGGTTAACTCCTTGGCCAAAGAAGACGAAGAGCTGCTCGCGTGGCAGCGACTTTCGCAGTTTCTCCGAATTTCCGAACGTTCCGGTGAACACCACGACATCCGCGTCCCGCGCAACCCGTTCGACGAAGACTTTCTGCTCGTAGTTCACAACATCAATCGGCAGTCGGTGCCGCGGCGCGAGCAGTCGGTGCAGACGCTCCATCGGCTCTTTTACATAGCTCGACGGCCGCAGCGAGATCTTGCGGATGTAGAGTGATGGCACGACAGCGTACAGCACGTAGGAGTAGAGCAGAACATTGGACGGCATAAACGCGGCGAGATGATTCAGAGTCTTCGGGCGATTGTTGATCACTTCATCCGCAGCGCCCGACAACGCGCGTTCAGAGGCCTGGATCTCGGCTTCAGCCGCTTGGAACGTTGCCGTTTCGGTCAAGATGTCCAGGACCGCGGTTCGCTCGGAGCGCAGATAGTCCCGAAGCCTGTCAATCGCATCCAGCCGGTCTGCCTCGAGAATCGGAGGCGCGGTCGCGACATTGTCGACGGCAGGGAAGGCGTCATTGAGACGATTCATTAATAGTCCCTTTCGCTGTTTCCAGGGGAGTCGAACGTGATTGTGGTGAGATGTCCGGTGCTAGTGGACGGCGCGGCAGAAGGTTTCGCCGATCATCCGGCGGGCATGAGCCTGATTGCTCGGCGTTGCGCACCGCGCGCCGGGCGTCGGGCTTGGATTGTTTGAGCCAACCAACTTTGCATCGGCCATCCTATCGTTGCATAGCAAGCCGGGCGGCGGCCAAAGCGGTGCCGCCGGCCCATCCGTAGTTCGAGTTGATGAGAGATATGTTTGCGGCCCCGCTCGGCCGTTCTGAAGTGATCTAGATAGACCGGTCAGTCTAATCTGCTGAGAGCGATGCTCAGAGTCAAGGCACGATAGTCAATCAAAGGAAGATTGCAATATTGCTTCAATCATGCCGTGCTTCGCTGCGCCTCTAATGCTGCAAGCCTATGCTGGTAGAGCATGAATGTTCTTTGTCGCTCACGCGGGTGAACAGCGCCGAGGTCCAATCGGACAGCGTATTGCTGCATTGTCGTGAATCAGCTGCGCGACAAAAGTAGGTGACGCAATTTCAAATGATGAATGTCACATAGGTCGCGCGCTCACATCGCCGATTGCGATGACAACGGCTCTTGCGCGCTTGCCGCTGGCTTGCGCTTAGGTACGCTTCGTACGGATGAGATAGAGAAAGCAAAGCGCGCTCAGCGCCGTGGCGAATAAATTGAAATAGGTCGCCGTGCCCAGAGCGTGTCCGTAGTGGTGGGCCCTTGCCTCCAGCGTGAGCGCAAGCGGTTCCGACAAATCGGCGAAGAAAATCACGCCGACGATCGCTACGCCAAATGCTGCTCCCAGTGTCTGCATGGTACCGACCATACCGGAGGCCATGCCGGCCTGCGCGTCGGGAACCGTGGAGAGATTGGCGTTGAGCGCGAGTGGAATGGTCAGGCCTTGGCCGAAGCCATTGAAGATCAATGAAGCCACCAACAACGGCGCGCTGGTCGGAACGAAGAAAGCGACGAGCACGGATAGAGTGAGACCGATGAAAAAGGCGCCGACACCGAGTAGCAGGGATCGGCCGCCCATTTGCCGCACGATAGCGGGACTGAGACGCGCGGCGGTGATGAATGCGAGCGCGGTCGGAGTGAAGATCAGTCCAGCGACAAGCGGGGTGTAGCCGAGACCTGCTTGCAAGAGCAGCGTCAGCGACAGGAAAAACGAGCTGATAGAAGCAAAGAACAAGAATACTCCGATCACGCCGGCGAGCAGCCGGTGATTGGACAGCATGGTGATATCGAATATCGGTACTTGACCCCGACGGACGAGTGCGGCCTCGAAGCGTGCAAACAGATAGAAGATGGCCACCGAACTGAGGGGAAGGACGATCGACCACCATGGCCAGCCGCGATCCTGGCCTTCGAGGAACGGCACGAACAGGGCTAGCAGACCCGAGGCAAGGATGATTGCTCCCTTGATGTCCAATCGAGCAGGAACCGGGGCACGGGTTTCGATGATCCACATCGAGCCGAGCAGGAGCATTGCGAGACCAACTGGCACGTTGATCAGGAAGACCAGGCGCCAGCCGAGGCCAAACAGATCGTAGGTGACGAGCAGGCCTCCGCCGATCTGGGCGATCGGCGAAGCGAGGCCCTGGACGATACCCATGATGCTAAAGGCTTTTGGCCGCGCTTCGCCCTCGAACAACACGCGGATGGTCGCCAGGACCTGCGGCATCAGGAGCGCTGCGCCGATCCCTTGCAGGACCCTCGCTGTGACGAGGAATGCAGCTGATGGTGCCGCGCCGCACAGGGCCGATGCGACCGTGAATACGCAAGTTCCGATCAGAAACAGCCGCTTTCGGCCAAACAGATCGCCGAGGCGTGCGCAGTTCATGAGAAACACGCCGTAGGCCGCGCTGTAAGCAACCATCACCAACTGCAAATCAGCGGGACTCGCATGCAGGTTCTGCCGGATGCGCTCCAGCGCGACGTTGACGATGAACAGGTCGAGGGTCGTCATGAATATCCCTGACACCAGCACTGCCAGCGAGAACCAGCGGTCACGTCGAGGCTCGCCTTGAGCTTCGACAAGCCCAACAGCGACGAGCTGTCCCTGGGCTGCATTCTGGTCGGTCGACGCGAGTGTCATTGGGAGCTCCCCTGGATGCGGTGTTCGTCAGATTGCTGCTCGTATGGCGTCTGCGAATACTTTCGATTAGGGACGACGCCGGATGTGTGGCGGATTTTGCAGTTCATCAGCGGGCGTTATGCGTAGCGCCGAGCGTTGGTCACGCGTAAATGTGCGCCGCATCACGGCGCTACGCGTTCAGCGTTGAGCAACACATCTGCGGACGATCCTGACGCGGCGTTGCTTGGTTGACCACTGGCACAAATGCCGAATATCATGAACATCGTGTCAACCGGAGTGCCGGGCATGAACTCTCCGAAGATTGCCATTCTGACCTATGACGGGGTCAATACCTTCGAGTTAGGAATCGCCATGGAGGTGTTTGGTCTGCCCAACATGGGGCCCGGCTGGTACGATGTGGCGGTCTGCGGCGATCAAAAGCGCGGCGCGACATCGAGTTCGTGCAGCGTTCAAATCAAAGCCAGCAGAGGGCTGGACGCGCTGAACGACGCAGGGACCGTGATCGTGCCCGGATGGCAGGATATCGACGCGCTGCCTCCGCGCAACATTCTTCAGCGCCTGAAGGCGGCGCATGCCCGCGGCACGAGGATTGCGACGATCTGTGCGGGTGTGTTCGTGCTGGCGGCAACGGGCCTGTTGTCGGGACGTCGCGCAGCGGTGCATTGGGCTCAGGCCGAAGCGCTCAAGCGAAAGTATCCGGATATTGAAGTCGATTCCCGCGTCCTATACGTGGACGATGGGGACATCCTGAGTTCTGCGGGCCGTGCCGCCGGATTGGATCTTTGTATTCACATCGTCGAGCGTGATTTCGGGACCCGCGTCGCCAACGATGTTGCGCGCCGATTGGTCGTTCCGGCGCATCGGGAGGGAGGCCAGGCCCAGTACATTCCGCGTCGCACCCGGCCGGTGCGCAATGCTATGGGTGAGCTTCTGGTCTGGATCACGCAGAATCTCGAAGAAGACCTGACGATCGAGAGGCTGGCAGAGCGGGCGCGCATGTCGCGCCGGACTTTCATCCGGCGGTTCATGGATGCAACAGGCACTATGCCGGGAGAGTGGATCACGCTCGAGCGGATGAACCATGCGAAGACGCTGCTCGAGGATACGCGGGTCTCTATCGAACAGGTTGCCGAGATGTCAGGATTTGGCTCGGTCGATACGCTGCGCCACCATTTTCGTGCGCACCTTGCGACGAGCCCAACGCGCTATCGGGCCTGCTTTCAGAAGGCCGTCCCGGAAAAGCGCCGTAGCTACCGACCGCGAGAACCGCATAGCCTTAAGAGTGCCTCGCCCTAGCGTGTCCCGCTGCCTGCGGGGCGCATGCGAAACCCCGACGCAGGATACTAAAAGACGGACCTGGCCTGCTATGGCGTCCGGCGCATTCTTACTCTAGTCTTGAGCTAGTGAAACTCATCCGTTCTTGTCTAATGCAGTCGAAGAGACAAAAAATCCTGGAGACGGCCATCCGCCTGTTCGAGCTCGAAGGCATTCAAGCCATCGGCATCGAGCGCATCATCGCGGAATCCGGCGTCACGAAGATGACGATGTACAATCAGTTCGGATCCAAGGAGTCTCTGATCGTTGAAGCGCTCGAGGAGTGCGCTCGACGCTCGATGCAGTCCCTAAAGGCGTTTGTTGACAAGAGCCGCTCCCCGCGCGGCAAGGTGAGGGCGATATTCCTTTGGCATGATCAATGGTTTCGCCGTGCCAATTTTGAAGGTTGCGTGTTCAACAACGTTGCGGGCGAAATTCACGACGGGAATTCTGCAGTCCGTCGCGTCGTGCTTCGTTACAAGCGTGACATGGAACGATATATTGCGTCTGTCCTGACCGACCAGGGAATTGCGTCATCCAAGCGATTGGCAACCCAGATCATGCTTCTTGTCGAGGGAGCTACCGCGATGGCCTATGTGTGCGGCAAGCGCGATGCGGCCATAAAGGCATGGGAGGCATTTGAACCTTCGCTCGAAGAACGTGGGCCTCTCGAAGCGGTTTGAAGTACGGCGGCTCCCCGCAAAAGCCGACGCCCGCAGTACGCCTGCGAAACTATCGGCGCGACCGCAAGCTCCAGTTAGCTTGCTGCGGCATGGCGGGCCCCGATGGTGGCGCCGAATTCCAGGGTCTGCCCGTCGTCGGGGATACGGAGTTGCGCGGCAGATATTCCGCGGGTGAGCGCATGCTGTCGCAGATCGGCGCGGCCGACCGTTGCATGGTCCAGCGAATCGAGATGAGTTGCGACGACAATGGCTTCAGGCGCGGCGTTACACACCGCAACAGCCTGCTCGGCGTCCATTGCGATCTGCTCGCCCTCCCACAGAGCGCCACAGGGATGGATGACAATGATGTCGGGCCGGGTGTCGCGTATCGTCGCTTCGACGGGCGGATAAAAAACCGTATCGCCCGACCAGTAGAGCGTCGGTTCGCGCGAAGCTTCGATGCTGAAGCCAATCACGGGGCCCATCTTCTTGATAACGGGGCCGAAACCGTGCTGTCCGTCGCGCCGCGTCAGCCTGATGCCTTGCCAATCAATAGTGTCGGTCAGTGGCGTCACGTTCTCGAAGCCGAAGGAGCGAATCTTGTCCTCGTCGCCCGGCTGGCTGATCAGCGGCAGTTGCTTCGGCACCAGGGACTGAGCGACGGAATCGAAATGATCCGAGTGTAGATGGGAAACGATAACAAGCTCGACGCCGTCGAGAATGTCATCGGTGCTGGTCGGGAGATCGACCAGCGGATTCCGCGATCGCCCAGCATTTGCAGGCCGACTGTGCCTCGGCGCAAAGAAAGGATCGATCAAGACCGTGCGACCGGCCACTTCTAGTTTTAGGGTGGCATTGCGCAAAAGCCTCAGTTTCATAGATGTACTCCTCGTGAGCTTGATTTCGAGGTTGCGGCTCAGGCGACGCCAGCATCGAAAGACAATGGTGTGCCTACAGTAATGAATGATCGTTCGCGCGCATACGCGCTGGCCAGTGGCAGGGATGACATTTGTCGTGAATATCATGCCATTCTGTTTGGCTGATCGCGATGAGGCGTCATCATAACGGGCGGCATGCAACGACCGAGCTCGTGAACGTAGTCGTGCACGTGGCGGCGAGAGCAGCCTTCCGTCGACACGATTGCTACGTCGGGTCCGCTGAACTCAGCATTTGTCGCGGCACGATACGCAACGGCATTTCCAAGAATGGATTAAACGCGAAACAGAAAACGTGTTCGCAGCCTGAGCGTGGTGGGTTCATCGCTTTTTCCTTGCAGCCCTCGACATTACGCATCGGCGACAACATCATTGGCGCTTCTTGAGCCAACCCTATTCATTTCGAGATCATCCGAATGTCGCCTCGGTCATGCTTTCGGTCGGACCCGCGCACGAAGGCGAGCGAGTCGTGATGTCACCGAATTGCCTCAAACTTGATGGCGTCAGCAAGCGCTACGGCGAGCTGAATGCGTTGGAGGCGATTTCGCTCGACGTTGCTCGGGGCGAGTTCTTGACATTGCTGGGACCATCCGGATCAGGCAAGTCGACGCTGCTTGCAGTTCTCGCTGGCTTCACCGCGCCGGACCGCGGCTGTGTCCATCTGAACGGGGCCGATATCACGCGTCTCCCGCCGGAAAAGCGCAAGTTTGGCGTCGTGCCACAAGGCTACGGCCTTTTTCCTCATTTGACGGCCTATGAAAACATCGCCTTCCCATTGCGGGTCCGCCGTACCCTCGGAACACGCATCGACAACCGTGTTCAGGAGGTAATGGAGCTCCTGCAAATTGAAGGCGTGGGCAACCGCCTTCCAATGCATCTTTCCGGCGGGCAGCAGCAACGCGTCGCGTTGGCACGCGCACTGTCCTTCGAGCCAGATCTGTTGTTGCTGGACGAGCCGATGAGCGCGCTCGACGCGTCGTTGCGGCGCGACTTACAAGCTGAACTTGTTCGGCTTCATCGGCAGGTGGGGACAACGTTCATCCATGTCACGCACGACCAGCAGGAAGCGCTCGCCCTGTCCGACCGCATCGTTGTTTTGAATCGAGGCCGGGCCGAGCAGATTGGTTCGCCCCGCGCGATTTACGACCGCCCAGCCAGCCGTTTTGTTGCGAGCTTTCTCGGCAAGAATAATTTGCTGAAAGCGACCGTGCTCGTCGGGGCCGACGGCCGGATCCAGTTTTACTGGCACGGCCACAGGATTGCGGCGAGGCCTGGAGCGGTTCCGCCGCCCGCCGGTCCCTGCATTCTTGCGGTTCGTCCCGAGAACATCACCCTTGACGCGGTTCGAAGCGGAGCCTCGCATTCCGACGACCGAATTCGTGGGAAAGTCGTCAGCCGGACTTTTCTGGGATCGTCGACTGACGTTGTCGTTGCTGTCGGTGATGACACCTTGTCGGTCACGTTGCCTGCTACCGCCACATTGCCCACAGGGGCCGGCGAAGACGTTTGGCTGGTCTTCGACAGCGAACGGCTCTGGTGTTTGCCTAACGGCGATGCGCGTCCGTCCCAACTCGCCGCGATTTCGTCGGAGCTGGCGGCATGAGCTCTGCGCTGACGGTACTGAAGGGGCTGCCGCGCCCCTGCCTTCCGGTGGCATCCGTGCGCGATCGGTCCATCCAAGATTGGATGCTGGTCGGCTCCGCTTGTGTGCTTGTGGTGTCTTACCTCGTTCCGTTGGCGTGGGTGGTCGGCTTGAGCCTTCTGGTGCCGAAGCCTGGATTTGGAAATTATCTGGCTGTCCTTGCGAACCCAACGGTTCGTTCGGTCGTCGGAAACACTCTTTGGATCAGTTGCCTGACTGTCGGCATTACGCTGCTCCTGGCATACGTGACTGCCTACGGGTTGGTACAGGCCAGTCCGGCGGCGCGAAGACTCATGCTTACCAGTGTGCTGCTGCCTTTATGGATCTCCGTGCTTGTCCGAAACTACGCATGGATAGCCTTGCTTGCGCCCGGCGGAATCGCCAACAACATCCTGCTGCACTGGGGCTGGCTGCATCACCCCTTGTCGATGGTGCGCAATACATTCGGCGTCGTGCTGGGCATGGTGCACTACATGTTGCCTTACGCGATCCTGCCGATCTACGCCCAGATGGCGCAGATCGAGGGAGCTCTGCCGGGAGTGGCGCGGTCGCTGGGTGCAAGTCGCCTCCAAGCTTTCGTTCGCATCTTTTTGCCACTTTCGCGTCCCGGGCTGGCAGCCGCGGCGTTCATTACTTCGATCATGTCGCTGGGCTTCTATTTGACGCCCGCCATTCTGGGCGGTGGCAAGACCGTCATGGTGGCGGAATTCATATCCGTCCAGGTGACGGAAACACTGCGCTGGGATATCGCAACGACGCTGAGCACATTGCTCCTCCTCGTCACAGGCGGGCTGGTATGGCGTTTTAGCTACCTGCTAGACCTGGCCACGGCCAAGCCGAAGACATGAGCGCGCGATCACCCGTAATCGCGGTTCCGTTCGGGCCCGCGCGGTACATGGCCCTTCTGGTGGCAGCATTCCTCGTGCTACCGCTGCTCGCGATCGTGCCGATGTCGTTCAGCGCCACGCGCTTCCTGTCGCTACCGCACAATGGCTTGTCCACGCTGCACTATCAGCGCCTATTCGGCGACCCGACATGGCGCGATAGCCTACTGCATAGCCTCAGCATTGCGTTTCCGGCTGCAAGCCTTGCCGTCCTGCTCGGTCTCGCATTCTGCCTCGGTGCATGGCAGCGACAGGGCGGGGCGGTTCGCTTCCTGCGGGTACTGATGCTCGGACCACTGATCGTGCCCGGGATCGTTCACGCCGTTGCCTACCATCGCGCCCTGTCGATCGTGGGGCTGTTCGACAGCTTCACGGGAACGATACTCGTTCATGCGATCAAGGGCCTGCCGTTTGCCATACTCTCGATTTCCGCCGCGTTATCCTCGGTGAATCCGGCAACGATGCAACTCGCCCGCAGCTTTGGGGCTTCGCCGATCCAAGCGCTCTTGAAGGCGCTGTTGCCGCAGATTCGTTATGGCACTGCGGCAGGCTTTGTGCTCGCGTTTGTTACGTCCTGGGACGAGATCGTTGTGACGCTGTTTATCACGAGCCGCAACGTCAACACGTTGCCGAAGCAAATCTGGCAGAGCCTCTTCCTCAATGTTGGTCCCATCGTTGCAGCGTTGGGCACTCTGGCGTTGGCCGCAACATTGCTGGTGCTTTTAGCCCTGTCGTTACGCCGCGCCCGTCCTTTTGCTGTCAGATGCCAAGAGGTCCGCTTGAATTGAAAGGAGATGTGATGCCTGATTTTTCGCAAGATGCCGATTATATGCAGAACCTCGAACGGTCGCTCCGGATGGTGACACAAGGCAAGACTGTCCATCGCCGCCACTTTCTCCAGCTCTTGTCAGCACTGGGCATCGGTGCAGGCTCGCTGACCTTCTCATCTTCTGCGATTGCGCAGCAGAACGAGCTTGTGGTTGCCAATTGGGGTGGCGACGCGCTGCCCGCCCAGCGCGACGTCCTCGCGGCAGAGTTCGTCAAGCGCTATCCGGGCAACCGTGTCGCATTTGACACGACGGGCCCCACGCCTGGAAAGATCAAGGCAATGGTCGAGTCAGGCAATATTGCCTGGGACGTGGCCGACCGCAACCTCCTGTCCGCGCTTGAGCTCGGTCGCCAAGGCCTGTTGGAAAAAGTCGATGATTCCATTGTGGACCTCAACGCGGTGCCAAGCCAGTTTCGTACCGAATGGGGCGTCGGCTCGTACTTCTTCTCTTTCGTCATCACTTACGATAGCGCGCAGTGTAGTTCGGCACCGCCGCGAACCTGGAAAGATTTCTGGGACATCCAGAAGTTCAAGGGACGGCGTGCGTTGCGCAACAATGTCGAGGGTGTGCTGGAATCGGCCCTGCTGGCGGACGGCGTTGAACGGGACAAGCTGTACCCGCTGGATGTCGATCGCGGACTGGAGAAGATCCGCGCGATCAAGAAGGACACGATCTTCTACAGCAACACGTCCGAGGCCCAGCAGTTGCTCCGATCGGGCGAGGTCTCGGTCGGCAGCCTCTGGAATACGCGGGCGCAAGGCGTGAAGGAGGACACGAAGGGGCGGGTTAATTATCACTTCAATGAGGCCATTCTCTTGATTGCTGCGTGGAACGTTCTGAAAGGGACGAAGAACGCCAAGGATGCATGGCGCTGGGTGGCGCTGTCGCAAGATCCGGCGCTTCAGGTGGCGCTGCTCGCGCGGCTGGGCTGGGGACCGATCAATCCGGCCGCGAACAAGCTTGTTCCAGCCGAACTGCAGCAGCAAAATCCCGGTTCGCCCGAAAACCTCGCACGTCAGGTGGCGACCGATGCCGAGTGGTACGCCAGAAACTATTTCGAAGTCCAGAACCGCTATCTCGACGCGCTCGCGTCATGAGCATGGCGGACGAGGCTCCAATTGACGCCGCAGCGCCGCTCACCTTCATGGGCGCGCCGTTCGTCACTCGCGTACCGCGGTCATCGCGAGCCGTCATCGCCGGACTTCCGTTCGATGCCGGACAGCACGCCTCGCGCCTGGGCTCGCGGCTTGGCCCCCAGAGCGTTCGCGAACAGTCGATCCAGTTGCGCGCGGTAGATCCCGACACCGATTGTGACGTCGTGGCCGCGCTCGGACTGGTCGACGTCGGGGACGTACGCGTGCAGCACGGTGACCTCGACGCCTCCCAGCGGGCTATCGCCGTGTTCGCCGGCACTCTCGTCAACACGAATGCGGTTCCAGTGATGATTGGAGGGGACGGCAGCGTCACGCTGCCTCTGCTCCGCGCGGTGTCACGCCGCTATCCGGAGCTCGCGGTCGTGCATTTGGATGCACACACTGATGCCTATCCGCTGACCGGAAATATTGGACCGGCAGCCTTCCATCGGGCCGTTGAGGCGCGGCTGCTTGACCCGACGGCATCGTTCCATATCGGGCTGCGCGGTCCGGTCTCCTCAAAGGGGCTTTATGCGCATGCTCGCCAACTTGGCTATCAGCTCATAACGGTCGCGGAGCTCCTGGATCGGGGTATTACGGCGGTATTCGACGAAGTGAGCCGTCGGCTCGCCGGTCGTCCCGTCTATGTTTGCTGGGATATGGATTTCTTCGATCCGTCGGCGGCGCCTGGCGTCATCACACCCAGTTGGGATGGCGTGACTGTGCGTGAGGGCTTGCAGATCGTACGGCTGCTCCGCCGCCTGAACATTGTCGCAATCGACATCAATTGCGTCAGCCCGCCCCACGACGCCGCAGGTCTTGCCGCGTTTCTCTGCGCTCACGTGATCTTTGAGTTTCTCGTTGGCCTGGCGACGTCGGCGCGGCCGTTTGAAAGGTAGCAACCGCCATGAATATAGCGTCTTCCGTCATGCATTTGGATCGTGCCTCCTCGTACGCTGCGGCTCGCGTAATCCGTACGTCCGAGGAAGCGCTGACCGTTGCGCGGGAGCTTGCCCCGGCGTTGGCCGCCGGCGCGTCCGAACGCGACAGTGAACGCCGCCTGCCGCACGAGGAGGTCAGGCAATTTGTACAAAGCGGATTGTGGGGCATCGGCATCCGGCCCGAATTCGGGGGAGCCGGGGTTTCGTTCGAAACCATCGTCGAGGTGGTGGTGACCATTTCGGAGGCTGATCCGTCGATTGGGCAGCTTCCGCAGAACAACTACCTGTTGCTCGAGAACCTCAATCGCATCGGCACCGAGGAGCAGAAGCGCTTTTTCTTCGCTGAAGTGTTACGAGGTAAGGTGATCGGCAATGCATTCGCCGAAGCCGGCGGAAGGGATGTGCAGGATATCCGCAGCCGCATCAGCCGAACGGCGAAGGGCCTCAGGCTGAACGCCCATAAGGTCTATTGCACCAACGCCTTGTTTGCGGACTGGATACCCATCTCCGGCGTCGACGATGACGGCAATATCGTTTATGCCTATGTCGAGCGCGATGCCGTCGGTTTATCCGTCGTCGACGACTGGAACGGATTCGGACAACGAACGTCGGCAAGCGGCACGGTGATTGCCGAGGATGTTGCGGTCAATCCAGCGCATGTCGTGGAGCGTCACAAATCGTTTTCCAGCCCAAGCTTGAGCGGTCCCTTTGCTCAACTGTTGCATGCCGCGATCGACCTCGGAATTGCGCGCGCTTCCTTTGCGGAGGCGGTACGGCTTGCGCGCGCGGCGTCGCGTCCCTGGATCGACAGTGGAGTGGAGCGACCGCAGGATGACCCTCATACGATCGCCGCGCTCGGGGATCTGCAAATCAGGGTGCACGCGGCCGGCGCGATGGTGGAGCGGGCAGCTCGCATCACGGATAGTATGAGGGAGCATCATGACGAGGCGGATGTTGCGCGCGCCTCCGTGGCGGTTGCCGAGGCAAAGGTGCTGGCAAATGACACGGCGCTGTTTGCTTCATCCAAGCTATTCGAATTTGGCGGCGCAAGCAGTGCTCGCACAAGCCTCAACCTCGATCGGCATTGGCGCAACGCGCGCACGCATACGCTGCATGATCCGGTGCGTTGGAAGTACCATTTGATCGGAAATTATGTGCTGAACGAACGAAATCCGCCCCTTCATAACTGGGCTTGAGAATGGGGACCACGAGATGATCAGCGGGGTTGGGCCATCAGCCAGAGGTCGGATGCGTCGTAGGTCTGACGATGGGAGGATTTGTGGGATACGAGCAACCAAAGCAAAAACGAGACGCTCATGCTTGGCATGATGTTCACGAAAATTGTCATTCGTGCTCCTAGTCGATTTCGATCCGGGCCAAATACCATCGATGGGATGAGCTTCGGGGCGTAAGTAGTCGGATTTGATTTGCCTGAAATCGGACAGGCAAGACGAATCGGGAGGAGTTCACAATGGCGGGCATATTGCGGGGATCAAATGGCGCTTCACTTCACGCGCTCCGAGTACGAGGCACGACAGCGGCGGCTGCAAAATGAGCTGAGCCGACTTGGCCTGTCGGGGCTTTTGATATTCCGACAGGAGAGCATGTATTGGCTCACCGGCTATGACACATCCGGTTACTCTCAGTTTCAGTGTCTATGGTTCGGTGCTGCCGGCGATATGGTGTTGCTGACGCGTTCTGCCGACATCCGACAGGCCCGGCTGACGTCGACAATCGACGATGTGCGCCTCTGGGTGGATCGGCATGGCGCAAATCCGGCAGAAACGCTATTTGGCGAGATCCGTGATCGCTTCGCCTTCGGCAGCCGGATAGGTGTTGAATATGGCGCCACGACGCTCAATGCGCAGCGCGGCAAGTTGGTGGACGCCGCCTTTGCCAAGGACGCAAAGCTGGAGGATGCGTCGGAGTTGATCTCGGCTCTGCGTCTCATCAAGTCTCCCGCCGAACTAGTCTATGTTCGCGAGGCCGGCCGCATTGCCGATGTGGCATGGCGAAACGGACGGGCCAAGTGCGCACCCGGAAATTCCGAGTCCGACATCCTGACCGAACTGTACGGCACGGTTCTCAAAGCGGGAGGCGATCCGGCGGCGGGACGTTTCGTCTGCGGGGCCGGCGATAACGCCCTGCAGTGTCGCTATTTCACCGGCAAAGGAACGATCGGTGCGATCGATCAGGTGACGGTGGAGTTCGCGGCGGCATATCGTCACTACCATGTGGCCCTCATGCGAACAGCGTTGGTCGGGCAGGCGAGCACCACGCAACATCGCATGTATGCCGCAGCGGTTGAGGCGCTTTCCGCCTGCCAGCAGCGCCTGAAGCCGGGATCTACTTTCGGTGATTTGTTCGATGCTCACGCCGAGGTACTCGATCGCCACGGATTCCAGCACGCGAGACTCAATGCATGCGGCTATAGCCTCGGAAATTCCTATCCACCAACCTGGAAGGAGTGGCCAATGGCCTATGCAGGCAATCCAGTATCCATTGCGCCGGGTATGGTGATCTTCCTGCACATGATCCTTCTCGACAGCGAAGCTGGCCTTGCGATGAGCCTGGGCGAGACGTTCATCGTGACCGATGAAGCACCCGAGCGTCTTTCGACGCTTGATCATTCACTTCCGCTCATCGCGTGAGAGCCTGATATGAGCATCATCAATGGGCAAAGCGTCGAGGTTCGCTCGCTGAGCAAGACCTACGGCTCCACGGTCGCGCTCGATGATCTGTCCCTTACCGTGCGGGCAGGAGAGTTTCTCGCAATTCTTGGTCCGAGCGGATCGGGGAAATCCACCGCTCTGATGACGATCGCCGGGTTCGAATCTGCAGACCGCGGCCAGATCCTGATCGGCAGACAAGCCATCGACCGTGTGCCGGCCCACAGGCGCGGCATCGGTATGGTGTTTCAACGCTATGCGCTATTCCCCCATCTCACCGTCGCAGAGAATCTTGCCTATTCGCTGCGGCGACGGGGCTGTTCCGACCTCGAAATCCGGCAGCGGGTTGCGGCGGCACTCGATCTCGTCAAGCTGACCGGTCTTGGCGCGCGGTCGATTGGCGAACTGTCCGGCGGCCAGCAGCAACGCGTCGCGATCGCGCGAGCGACGATCTCAAGGCCGACGGTGCTTCTGATGGACGAGCCGATGAGTGCGTTGGACAGGAAGCTGCGGCAGCATATGCAGCTCGAACTCAAGCTGCTTCAAAGAGAGCTCGGGACCACCGTTATTCTCGTCACCCATGATCAGGAAGAGGCGATGTCGATGGCAGATCGGATTGCGCTGCTTGATCAAGGCCGCCTTCGTCAGGTGGGTACGCCGGCAGCTCTTTATCATCAGCCGGCCGATGCATTTGTTGCCGACTTCATCGGCCGCACGAATTTCCTGCCGCTTGCCGGCAGCAGTCTGCGCGTCGATGGATTCGCAACGGAACTGGCCCATGCGCTTGCCACGGACAGTCCGAGAACAGGCGCAAGGGCCGGAGTTCGTCCGGAGGACGTCCTGCTCGGCCTCGAGCGCGAGGGTGGCCAAGCGTGCCGCATCATCGAGACAGCCTTCAGCGGCTCGACCCAGACAGTGCTGGTGGAGGCGGGCGGACATCGGTTGATCGCCGAACAGCCCGCGCGCGAGCGTGCCTGGCGGCCGGGCGAGGTGGCCGCGCTACGCTTCCGTACGGGCACCGTTCGTCTATTTGACCAATCGCCGGTCGCAAATCAGGAGAAGTCCCATGCCGCTTAAGCTCTCCCGACGGACATTTCTAGGCGGCGCGGCGCTGGCCGGCGGCGGGCGGTTCACCTTTCCGGCACCAGCCATTGCGGGGTCAACGTTGAAAGGCAGCGGCACCGTGGTCGTCCATGACGGCGGCGGGTCGATGGGGATCGCTCAGCTGAAGGCCTACTCTGAACCTTTCCAAGCGGAAACCGGAATCAAGGTCATTCATCAGCCAGGCGTTGCCTCCGGCGTGCAGTTGGCGACAGTCCTGGCGGGGGCCCCAAAACACGACGTCGCTCTGCTCTCCGGAGGCGCGATCGCTAACTTCGAGAAGGACAAGCTGCTGCTTCCCATTGACTACGACCTCTGGGCGGGCAAGGACAGAGAGGGTTATGACGTCGTTGCGGCCGAGACGAACTACGCACCGGCGATGATCTACTCGATGCTGATTGCGTATGAAGCCGAGAAGTTGGGGAGCCGGACTCCTTCGACTTGGGCCGATCTATGGAATTCGCGGGATTTTCCCGGACGGCGGACACTTGCCGCCGGGACCAATGCCGCAGATGGCGCAACCTATGAGATCGCGCTGCTGGCCGACGGCGTTCCGCCCGAAAAGCTTTATCCGCTGGACTGGAAGCGAGCCTTCCGCAGCCTCGACAATCTGCGAAGCAACGTCGTCAAGTGGTGGGCCAGTGGTGCTGAATCGGTGCAGCTCCAGGTCGATCGACAGGCAACGGTTGGTAGCGCCTGGAATGGGCGCATCGATGGCGCGAACGATCAGGGGGCAAGGATTGGCAAGAGCTGGGACCAGGGCATTCTGCAATGGGCCGCCTGGGCTGTTCCAAAAGGAGCCGAGAGCAGCGAGAACGCACAGAAATACATCGCCTATATGAGCCGCCCGGAGCCTCAGGCGAGATTCTCCGAGCTGATCACCTATGGACCCACCAACGCTCGCGCTTTCGAACACCTCTCGAAACAGCGGGCAGAGTTGATGCCTACCGCGCCTGGGCTCAAAGAGCGGCAGATTGTGCAGGATTATGCCTTCTGGAATGCGGTGGATGCCACCGGAGAAACCGGCCTGCGACGTGCCATCGTAGAGTGGGAACGGTGGGTCGCCGGAGGCTAGCATCGCCAATTTCTCCGGCAGGGGATGCAGACAAGTGAAACGGCTAGCTCTCCCTCTGCCGGGCGTTGCGCTTCTCGCGGCGGGCTACGCCTTGCCAATGGCAATCGTCGTCTGGATGAGCCTGCGGCATCAAGGGCATTGGAGCACTCAAGCATACGCACAGATCGTTCGTGCCCCGGTCTTTTTTGGAATTTTCCTCAAGACCCTCTGGATGGCGTTTTCCGTCACCGGGCTGTGTGCGTTGTTGGGATATCCCTATGCCTATTTCGTCGCGACCCGGATCCGTCGGTATGCCGCTCCGATCATGATGCTGGTGGTGATTCCCTATCTGACCAGCGTCCTGATCCGGTCCTATAGCTGGATCGCGATCCTCGGCAGCTCCGGCATTGTAAACCGGCTTCTCATTTCCATCGGGCTGACGAGCGAGCCGCTGCCGCTGGTCTTCAGCAGCTTTGGCAGCTATGTCGGCATGGTTCACATCCTTCTGCCGATGATGATCCTGCCGCTCTACGGTGCCCTGCGGAGACTTGATCCGGCGTTGATCAAAGCTGCGCAGAGCCTTGGCGGTGGCCCAGCGACCGTCTTCTGGACGGTCGTCTTTCCGCTCTCGCGTCCGGGATTGGCAGCGGGCTGCGCACTGGTCTTTTTGTGTGCCCTTGGCTTTTACATCACGCCAGCCATGCTCGGGGCCCCCGGCGACTACCTGGTGGCCCAGGCGATTGAAGTCCGCGTCTCGACGTTGGCGGATTTCGATTTCGCCGCCGCCCTGGCGTGCATACTGTTTTTTGGGGTCAGCGGGTTTTTGGTCCTGTTTCGCCGAAACGTCGTTCCTCTGGGGCCGGCCGCGAACGATCGATGGCGGTCCGCAGGAACCGGGAGCGGCCTGCGCGGTGCTGCCTGGTATCGGCGAACGGGTATCGATCAGGTGGCGGTGGCGCTCGTCGATTTGTGCGACGCGATGGCTTTTCTCGCCAGTCCTTGTCTTCTGATCCTCTCCGCCTTGGTACTACTGTTCCTGCTGGCACCAATGATCGTCGTCGTCATGATTGCGTTCAGCAATGCGCCCTATCTCGTCTTCCCGCCTCCGGGCTTTTCTACACGTTGGTTTAACTCCCTGCTCGGCGACCAGCGCTGGCGCGACGCCGCAGTGTTCAGCTTCAGTATGGCCGTACTTTCCGCTTCCACGGCATCGCTGGTCGGGACAGCTTATAGCATTTCGGTAACCAGAGGCGCCTTGCGTGCACGCAGGATCATGTGGCTGGCTGCGATTGTCCCGATGATTCTTCCGCAAATCGTGCTTGGTATCGGGTTGTTCTTCCTCGCCGTTGCGCTAAATCTCAACGGCACCATCGTTGGTTTCTGGCTCGGCTTTACCGTGCTAGGATTTCCCTACGTGGTCATTATCATGACCGCTGCCCTGCAAAACAGCGACATCGATGTCGAGCGAGCGGCAGTCGGTTTGGGAGCCACCCCGATGGCAGCATTCTTGACCGTTACGCTGCCACTTCTCATTCCCGCATTGTCCAGCGCTTTCCTCTTCGCCGTCCTCGCCGGGTTCGACGATCTCGTCTTGAGCATGTTCTTGAGCTCGCCGTCCAAAACGCCACTCGCAATGTTGATGTGGCAGGATATTCATCTGGAAATCAGCCCAAAGACAGCCGTGGTCGGCGCGTTCCAATTGGCTGCGCTGTTGGCAGCATCAATGCTCCTGGTGATTCTGAGAAAAGCGAAAGGCACAGGAGAGAAGATCAAAATGATCCGTTCGCGCAAGTCAGAAGATCCGCGCGATACTGCCGCAAGTCCTGCCTCGTGACGGTCAAGTGGCTGGCAAATTCGCCTTTCGTTGCCCTACATCGACGAAGGACCCTGCGGACAGGCCTGGTACAACTTTCATGAAAATTGTGGCGCGCCTGGTACAGTTTTCTTGCGCCCGAAATATGGGTGGTCGTATGAATGTCTCCGAGGCCCTCGAGCGGCGCATGTCGGTCCGCTCCTTCAAGCCCGATCCAGTTTCCAAAGAGCGGGTGCGCTCGCTGCTGGAGAGGGCCCGTCGCTCCCCTTCGGGAGGCAATCTCCAGCCATGGCGCGTCTACGCGCTCACCGGTAGCCCGCTCGATGAACTCAAGAGGCGCGCGAGCGCAAATCCGCTTGGGGAGCCCCCGGAATATCAAATTTATCCAGACTCGCTGTGGGACCCCTATCGGCGCCGACGCTGGGAGTACGGCGAGGATCTCTATGCTGTGATCGGCATTCCGAGGGAAGATCGGGCAGGTCGGCTGCAGCATCTGGCTCGAAACGGGCAGCTATTCGGCGCACCTGTCGGGCTGTTTTTCTGTCTCGACCGAAGGTTCGGCCCACCGCAGTGGGCGGACCTCGGTATCTTTATCCAGACGATGATGCTCCTGGCGGTCGAAGAAGGACTGGCGACCTGTGCACAGGAGTACTGGTCACGCTACCCAAAAACCCTAACGGAATTGCTCGACTTATCCGCCGAGGAATTGGTCTTCTGCGGGATGGCCTTGGGCTTTGCAGACGAAGATCCCATCAACACACTCAGAACCAGGCGAGATCCGATTTCAGATTGGACCGTCCTGCTCGGCTTCAGTTGATTTGAGCCCAATCGTGATATCGATCAAGTGCCCGCATGAGCGACAAAAATCTGTTGCATCGTGTGAGCGTTGAGCGCAGATTCAATTAACTGCATAGATCTTCTAATTATGATTCACGGTCTCTTGGTCGAGGGGACAGCCCAGACGACCGATACCCACGAAACCATCAGCAATATGACCTTGTGTGCTGGGGCGATGCGTAGCAGCGTGCCGACAACACCGCGATCGTTGAACTGTTCGAAGCGAAGCAACGGCAATCCGCCGTCTGAACCACGACAGCCCTTTCCGCTTCCGGGGAGAGGGCGCTTTCTCGCTTGGTTGACGCGTTGCCTGAGTAGATTAGAGGCTTGAAGAGGTCGCGCAGCGGCTTCCTTGGATTCACGAAAGAAATCACCCTCGATCAGGGCCTCAACCCCCGCGAATCCGCCGTCATAAAATGATCCAGCTTGCGCCACTCGATTTCATCGCCGTCAAAGGTCGAGCGAAGCGGACGTCGCGAGGCGCCATCGATATTCCTCATGAGTGTCTCCATCAGAGGCTCTCGCGGTTGGGGAATTTGTGCCAGCTTGCGCTTGTCGATGATGTCGACACCCGACGGATCGACAACGAAGAAACGCGCGCCGGTCTTTGCTGCGTTCATAAGGTCATCGTTGATGTGCTCGTCTTGGAAGCTGTATCCGATGATGACGACCCTCGCGCCATGCAACAGCTTTCTGAACTGCTCACGATACCACGACAGCAGAGGAGAACTGTTGATCCCGGTAACCTTGTTACCGCCGATGATCAGCATCAGATCGGATCGATCCGGCAACGTCCAGTTGCTCGATCCGTGCAGTTTGAAATAAGGTTGATGGCGGTCGGTCACCGAGAAAGAACCATCGATCGGCCTGTACAATCCGGGTGGGAGAGCTTGGTAGACGCCTTCAAATCCGGTTCCGCGCTCCTTGTGATCCCAAAGCAGTTCACGCGTGCGCAGGTGGAGGCCGTCTTGTCCAAGCAAATATTCGAACACCTCGTTGGCGAGCCAGCCGCCCCAATTGCGGCTAAAGCCGGCGCCTGTTAGCAGGATGAGTGGCATGGAAGTTGATTTCGTGTTCCGGTGGGCGATTAGAGGTGGTCAGAATATATCGTATTGGGTTATCTCGCGAGCGCTGTTGCGCTCCGGCAAACCTTTCGTTGCAGTATTCTAGGGACTATTGAAGCCGCCTGCGCAGTGCGCAATCAAGGTGCTGCTGACGTTGACGTTGCCCCGCCATCGGCCTCATCGGGGGAATGACCCGCAATGAAGTCGAGCAGAAATTCGCGACGTACGCGGCGAAGGAAGACAGCGTCCGGACTCGCCTCGCTGCCGCGACCAGCGACGCCGCAGCGTGCGGAGCTAGAACGTTTGCTACGCCTTGTGACCGTCGTCCAGACCGCATTCCTGAGCAATCTAAAGAAAACCCTCACTCTTGATGTCGCTGGACGATCTCAACGCGGAGCTGCTGGCGCTCGAGGTCGAGCTTAGGCAACTGGAGGAGGCGCGGAATGACGCGCTCAAGACAGCCGATGAGCCCACCGCGGAAGCTCCCGGGATGACTATCTCGCCATTGCCGCCGACCTCGAAGTTCTAGCCGCCGAAAAGCGCGCTGAAGTCGCGGAGATAAAAGCGAAGCGCGTCTTTCTGGTCGGCCGTGAGCCGACTTACCCTCAGGCCCCCAATCAACTCGGCTTGTTCGAGAGTCGTCGAACAGCCGTCGGGGTGTCTCTAACCGAGTCGAAGCAGCAGCGTGCGGAACGACATGAGTGGAAATCATCAATATCACGGACAAATACCACCCTTCTTATATTTGGGAATCCTTTCGCTCGCTGAAAGCGATGCATGCGTTCTCGATCCAATTCGTCAAGAACGTAGCGGATCTGTATGACGGCCTGACGCGCCGCAGGAACATTGACCGTAATAGTTCGGGCTTCTCGCTAGATGATGCTCCCATTCTTGGTCTCCTCATGCCGGATACGCGCCTCTTCCAGGCGTTCGATAACCTGCAAGTGGTGAATACCGCCGCCAAGGCGCGCTAACGGCTGTATTGGAAGAGTAACGATACACGCCCTGCCAGAATCTTGCGCTCTTGGCGATTGATGATCGCCGCCCCCCAAAGTTCTTTCCGTCGCTTGTTGACGAAAGGGAAGCTGCGGGAGAATATTTTTGGAAGGATATAATGGGATGACTGCAGCCGTTGCCGTCACAGAAAGCGGGCTACCGTTCGGGTTGAACGCCATGGAGTCGTTCCGTTCGCACTTGCTCGGTCTGTTCTCATCGCGAATTGATGGGGCCATAAACGTTCCGGATGTTCGGAAGATCGCGCAGCGTAGCGGACACGAAGAAACTGAATAGCGCGACCTGATGGAAGCCGTGCTGCGATTATCGATCGGCTGCGCGAACTTGACTGCGCCTGGGCGATCGTACGAAGCGTACCTTGCGAATGTGGAGTGGGTGACCCGCCGCGTATTTGAAGAGCGCTGTTGGTCTTTTTCCGTTAGATCGCTCGGCCCGGGTGCAGTTGCAGGAGGTCCTCGCCGCCCAACGTTCGATCATGTTTCCGGCACGCCATATCGAACTTGTTCTGCAGGTTGCTGTCCTGCCGGCGGCATTGAGCGGCGACAACGAGGATTTAGATTTTAAATGGTGGACTATAGCCAGTGTTTTAACCGGCCGGACGAATGGCATGCTCTGACGCATGAAACCTCGCGCGCTGCTGGCCTGGAACGTCCGTCGGATCCGCCTGAAACGCGGTATTTCGCAAGAGAAATTGGCTCGCGCGGCCGGGATCGACCGCTCCTACTTGGCCGGTCTTGAGCGGCAATCGAAAAACCCGACGATTGATGTTCTTGACAGCATCGCCGAAAAGCTCGGCGTCCAGCCGTCCGAGCTTTTTGCCGAGCCGTCTAACCATGCGGACACTCTGAAGACATCACCCAAGCGACCTAAGCCAGCACATCTGCATCGTAAAAGGCAGTAGCCATTCATATAATGCAAGCCTCCGGTGTTTTAGCGCCAGAGCAAGCGATCTCCCGACTCCCAGTACGCGTCTAAAGCCCTTTCAATAGCATAAGTACGGTTAACGGGCGTGTCCAAACGACTCACAATATTGCCATCGCACTCGTGGTTATAGGAGGAAGGCCGCTCGAACGGCCCCTTTTTCTTCTCGTTATTTGAGACGGACGCGGGAAGTGGTCCTCGCGAACGACGCCGATAGCTAAACCGTCGTGCTGACTGATACTGTCCTGTCGCGCTCAAGATCGGAGTTGAAGATGGACAGCGAAATATTCGCGCGACTGCTCGTGCAGAAACTCACCCTCGTAGGATTGATCAAGCTCCTCGATCACAAGGAAATAGTCAGCAAGGACCTCATCATCCGGTTTCTGGAGGACGTAGCCGCCAACAGTGACGCCGCAACGGCGAAGTTGTCTCCCCTGCTCGCTGACAGCGTCGACGCCATGATTGCTTCGATTAGGGAGACCCAGCCATGGAAGCCGATCGTGATCCCTGGCGGCAAGCAGTGAGCTTAGGCTCGGCCCGTCAGCAAGAACGTACATGGAAGACCGATGCTGCGCCAGGCCGGACAGAAGGGGCCGCGAGGCGCAACGCGAAAGATCGCCAAATCAATGAATTGCGCTCGCGCATGCCGCGCTCTTCCGCGGTTCGTCGAACCGATTGTCCGTTTCGTACAGCGGTTTCCACTGCGGAATAATCGATGCCCCATTGCGTGGTACCTCAGCACCGATCACCGAGACATCAATCGGTCCAAATGCCGTGCAATAGACGGTTGGTGCAACCGTTGAGGAAAGCACGATGTGCGAGATTCCGTCTGATCCAAAAGTCGCTGCCACCGCACCGGCGGAGGAGATGCTCACGCCCTATGACCACGACCATGCGGTAACGTACCTGCGCATGCTGGACGCTGACGCTGAAGGCGCTGACTGGCGAGAAGTCGTGGAAATCGTGCTGCGCATCGACCCCAAAGGCGAACCTGATCGTGCCAGGCTTGCGTACGAAACGCACCTTGCAAGAGCCAAGTGGATGAGCAAACGCGGTTACAAGCTACTGCTGAGGCACGGCTAGCCTGTGGCAAACTAACCTATTGTGATTTTGGCATAAGCGGCCCCGCGATGTCGGTTAGCGTGCCGTGCGAAGCGCGCGCGATCGTCCTTCATCCCATATTCTCTCTCGAACACGGCGATATCGATACCAGCGAAAATTCTTGGAGTGCGACCGGGTTCTGACCGGTGCCGAGGTCCTATCAGAAGCCGTAAGATCGTTCAGCCCAGCGCAGCAGTACGCGCGCGTCCCGATCGGGTAAGACCACGCGCTGGTCACGCAGGCCCTTGGCGATTGCTTGACCAACCTCTGGCTCAACCCGGTTACCATGGGTCATCAGGAAGAACCAGCCAAATGGGACCCCGGCCTCACGGTCGATGGCTTCGACGCGATCCATCAGGATATGGACCGAGGCGTCGCCAGCGATGAACCTTTCTTCCGGCAGATGCAACGGGCGCGGCACGAATCCGATTTCGCGCGTGCATTTATCGTCGTAGTCGTAAATGTCGAGCGCCCAGTGCGCGTAGACACGCTCGGCCGAAGCGCTGGATTCTTCCCAATCCTGGAAGAAACGAATCTCCCGTGGCACGTAGTCGAACCAGTCCGGCACCAACTCCAGGAACGGCGTCTCGGTCGTGCCCTCCCGCGTCACTTCCCGCACCACGCGGCGCTCCATCTCCGTCCGCTGCGCGTCGCGCTTCTCGCGCTCGAGGCGCGCGCGCCGCGTCAGGAAACTCCGGACATGGACGACGCTGCTGCCCGCGTGCCCCAGCATCCGAAAAAGCGGGCCGGCGATAACCCTGTCGTCGGGCATATCGTCGTGCGTGATCCACGACGCATCGAGTAGTTCGTCCTTGCTCCAAGGGCAGTATTTCGGATTGGCGATCGGCCCGGCGCGCCATTCAACTTCCCGGCCGAGACGGATTTGCACATAGTCCGCCGCGCCCGATCCAGTCGGCGCGAAGGCGTACACGGTGTTGCCGTGCCATTCCGAAATCTGAAGGCCGCTCTCGCGCAATCGAGTCCAAAGTGCGCGAATGTCGCCGTTGTCCTTGGCAAGCTCGGCTTCCATCCACGGCCGGTATTCTGCGATCCGTGTTCCGTCCGCGGCGATCACCGAGCGCTTGTCGCGCCAATACTGATCGTCGATGTTCGCCGTCGAAAATGAGAAACCAGGGAACGCGGCAGTTAGCGCGGCGGCCAGCGCCGCTTCGTCAGCACCGGCCGGAAGACGTGCGAGAACCGTCTCGATCGAAGCGGGATCGGGCAGTCGCACCGGGATGTTCTCTGGAGCCTCAGCCATGCCTTGATCCTATCATTGTGGCCTGTCGAGTCTTGCTGGTTTTTCGTCCGAGCCGGTTCGCGATCGTCAAGAACAGATCGAGATTTCGCCGGGTGCGCCGGCGATGAGCTCCTTGTAGGTTGCGCTCCTCACGAGTGATCCTCCACTGCGTCGTTAGGCTCGAGCAAGGGCCTGAGAAAGTCCTGCATCCAGATCGGCATAGCTGAAAGACCCGCACGGAGATCGTCGCGAATCTTCTTTCCATGCTGCGGGTTGGTGAACAGCCTGTTGAGGCTGTTCTTTATCGCGCGTCGATCGTCATCCCCCGCCCATCTTGTCCTGCATCCAATAGAGCGCCTGAACGACGCGCATGCCTGGACGTCCCGCCCAATAAAGACGGCTGGGTGCCGCCGACTTGAAATGGATCACCTGCTTTCCAAGCCTGATCGGCTTTAGGCGAGCGTCGACCAGAACCTCGATGCGTGCCGGCACGGCCGTGGTGAGGCCGAGATCATTCGCGGCAGTCATCCCATCGACCACGACACGGGCCTGGTCGCGGCGCGCCACAGCTCTGATGACCGCGCGATAGTCGGGGACCGTCAGCTTGCCTGTGATGTTGCTCCTTCGCGGCCGGTCGTAAAGTCCGCGGTCGATGCGGCGCAACTCACCAGCCGCGACCAGGCGCTGCAACGTCTTGTCGACGGCCGCGCGGCTGCCGAGATCCGCGAAGTCGCCGGGTGTCCATACTCTGTCGGTGTCATCTCGATGCGGGCAACAAGTCGCGGCCGGATGTCTGTGGTCGCTCGATTAAGCATGTCCGAAATATGATGCAAAGTTCGGTCAGAGCAAGGATGTCCATGTCCGAACCATGCGGCATTCTTCGGACGTGTGGTTCCTTTCCGCAGAACTCATGATTTGAACTGGACCCGTCGAGGTCGTAACGGGTTGATATGGCCCGGATAAATTGACATGTGGGCCCATGAGCGTGCTTACTGTCCTCAGTCCTAGGACGGAGGACACTCACGGAACCATGAAGAGCCAAGATATTGTCGTCCTGCTGAAGCTCGTGTGCTTGCAGGATTATGAGCGCGCAGCCGGGATAGATCCCTTCCGCAAGGACGGCGAAGACCCGTACTCGGTGCGGGGCCTCGAGGCCTCCCTCGGAATCAGCAAAACGGAAATCGCCGCCTCGATCAAGCGCAGCCTTGCATCAGCCATGGCAATCAAGGACCGGATGACCGGCCGCCCGGATCCCAATCGCAGGAACCTGCGCGACTTCATCACCTACGGGCTGAAGTTCGTCTTTCCGGCAAAGCCTGGTCCCATGCAGCGTGGCGCGCCGACAGCCTTCGCCGCCTCGGTTCTGAAGGACTCACTCTACAGCGCGGGCAACCTGAATCCACGTTTGGCCCTATGCGCGCGGATGCGAGATGGGCCTACAGTCTCACCATCGCGGCTTGGTCAATTGGAGGCTGGCAGGTGGGAATGTCGCTGCGATTGACCGCGAAGTCGGCCTTCCATTCGGCTGGTTTTTTCTAATGACGCACGGCAATCGCGTCGATCCGACGGTCCTTCAGGATATGGACCGAGGCCTCGTCGGCGTTGAGCCTTTCTTCCGGCAGACGCAGCGGACGCGGCACGAACCCGACCTCATGTGTGCCGTTATCGTCGTAGTCGTAAATGTCGAGCGCCCAATGCGCATAGACAATTTCTTGATCCTATCATCGTGCCCTATTAGGGGTGCGTTCGATCTCTTTCATTGACGTCAGGACGTGCTCGAACCGAGGGGCGTTGCCGAAGATCATTGACGTCACGTTCGCATAGTTCCGCACCAGCTCGTCGATCATTGCCGCGGTCGGTATGAGTGCGTACGATCCAGTCACAGCCGAAGGATGTCCGAAATATGAAGCAATTTTCGGACATAGGCCTTCTCCCTCGAGAACACCCGGTGCCCCGGAACTGTTTGGGGGCTAGATCCGGGTCACGGGATGCGGTCGAGGGTGTCGGACGTCGGGTTAACATCCTGTACTTGGCCCTTTCTCTTCGTAGTCTTGTCAATCTTATGGGCTGGGCACTCTCGTACATCATAGAGTGAGAAAGTCGAATCCTTGAGATGAGGCACTATCGGCCAGTGATCAGATAGAATACCGCGCACAGCAAAACATGCCGCATTGGCGATATCAGTCGGCGTCGCGAGGTCGGCATTTTGATCAAGGGCCCAAACACCACAAGCGACAAGCGCTCGGCGGACAAATCCTGAGCATGTAGGAGTAACTGGGCGATAGGACGAACGTTGCCGGCCGGCTTTGCGTGCCAACATTCCGCCCTGTATCGTTGCGCGCAGAGCGGCGAGAAGACCATACGAGCCCTTCTGACCTTCGAGGAACAAGATTAGATTCTTCTGTGAGCTTTTCTCTCGAAGAAAATGATGACTGAGAACGACGACATATTCATAGTTCTCGACGTATTTTCGGATTGGACGCGTTCCGATGCCGCTGGGCATAGACTCATGAGCTAAATTATAGTTACCCACGATGGCGGCGTGAGTGAATGGGCCGTGAGTGGCTGTTTGAATTAGGTGCGAGATTAGTCCACGCTTCCCCACACAGAGCAGAACGTCACCTATCTCTACATCTGATGGTTTTAGTCGTTTTCGGTCCGGTTGCTGGCCAACAAAGCTAATACCATCACAATACACATATCTATCCCACATCCAAAACAACCATCGTCGCGGTTCGATGTCGGGCAAAACCGCTCGTGGGATGTTCTCTTTTCGCTTCGATAGGTCCGAACGATGGGGCATGTAAATGACCTGACTATCTTTGCTGAACGATGATCGGGGACTCCCGTCCGAAATGGGCTGGCGCGAATGGATGCGAGGCTATGAGAGTATGTCCTCGATCTCTCGCCGCTGGTCGACATGTTTCGCCGGGTTCTGCTCCTTCAGCTTCGCGATGTTGAGCAGCTTCCAGCGAACGGCCGGGAGCTTTGCGGCCTGAGGTAGGCCGATCGCCTCGAAGTCCGGCTCGCCATCGTGCAACGACAGCAAGAAGCGCATCGCCTTCTCGTCTAGCCGCGCGAGGAGATTGGCCGTCAGCTTCAGTCTTACTGCCTTCAATTCATCCAGGCGGACGGTTTCGATCGTCATCCCTTGGAACTCCTTCACGAAGGCTTCGTCGAGCATCGCTAAGGAAGGCTTGACCAGTTCGTGCGGCGGCCGGCCGGAGCTGGCGACGTAAATGAGGAACGTGCGAAACAGCGCGTCAGTCAGACCTTCGTTCTCGTAGAGCAGCTTCACGTCAAACAGATCGCGCGGATGTTGGCGGTCAACCGCCGCATGCAGCTTTCCGCCGAACAGATCTTCGAACGAGACGACTTGCATCTCGGCAAAACCGAAGGTCTCTTCGACCAACTGACTGACACGCCGTATCTCCGGCGTGTGGACCGTTCCTCGCGCGACGGGCGACGTCTCGATCTTGATCTCGGCGTTGCCTTGCCGGACGAGGACACGCGTGTCGTTGTTGCCGCCGCCCGCAATCCTCTGGACTGTGACGCCGCGGAGACTGCGCTGCAGATCCTCGCGAATGCGTTCGAGCGTCGCGTCGATGCCTTTCAACGTCGTCTCGCGATCCTCGATCGGGAGATAGACGAGATCGATATCGACCGACAGCCGCGGCATGTCCCGGTAGAAGAGGTTGATCGCCGTCCCACCCTTGAGCGCGAAGGCGTTGTGACGGGCGATGAAGGGAAGGGTCCGCACCAGCAGTTCGACCTGCCGCATATATTGCTCACGCGCCATGCGGGGGCTCCTTCGGCATGAGATCGTTTGGAATCGTGACGCGGTACACGGGGTGGAGCCGGCCGCCTGGGCTTAACGCCCGGTCACCCTTGCCGAGATCGACCGCCGAGCTGTCGATGTGCCTGCGCCAGGCATGATTGTGCTTGTCGGCATAGACGAAGAAGAGGCGCTTGGTTTTCACGCTTCGGCACTGGGCCAGCAGCGTCCTCAGCAGTTTTGGGCGCAGATTGGCGAGGCTTTCGAACACCATGTCGATCGTGTGGAAGCTCTCGCCTTTCGGGAGCTCGTCGAGCATCTCGAGGATTGCACGTTCGGGGGACGACATCGGTATCGGCCAGCGCCACGGGTTCTGCGCGAGCCCCGGGTCATCGTCATTCGAGAGGCTGAAATCGGAATTCTCGATGCCGACGGTATCATCACCAAATAGGGCGTTGCTCCTGACCACCACGCGTGCGTCGGTGTGCAGTTTCGACAGCCATGCGGGAACGTCGGCGCCATAAAGATAGAGCGCGAATTCGCCGCCGAACGAAAGATAGTGCGTATGGCCGCGCAGGGAGAGAGCACTGGCCCCACCGACATGAAATCTGTGCCGCATGAGCCAGAGGGCCGAGAGCAGAGGGATCTTCCATCCGATGCTCGCTTCCGGAGGCGTGTCCGGCATGAATGGACGGCGGTACAGGCCCGTCATCACGGGTTCGAGCCAACCCTGTTTGACGTAACCGGAGACGGACTGCCGCGAGATGGCGTGACGGCTCATCCAGCCCGTATCCACGAGGAACCCCGGGGGAACCGCCTGCAGAAGCAACTTTAGCTTTTTTGTTTTTTGTCCATTCATGCTGGACATTATGGCATAAATTCAAATTTTACGTGAGTGGAAACTTTATATATCTCGATATTTGTCAATTATTAGTTGTCGAAACGTATTTCTCTCAAAGTTAGGAAAGATGTCCCCCTTTCGGGCCGAGCTGTTGGCTACGCCGAAGCCCCTGATGGGTCTTCCCCATCCGGGCCGTCCGTCCCTGACGCAGGGGCCTCGTTGCGGGACACCGTTGATGGGAAGCGAGTGAAGGCCGTCAGGATCTCCAGTCGCGGCTCTGGCCTAAATTTATATCCAAACTTTGGTCAGTGGCGTCCGATAGCTCTCATTTCCTCCCGAAAGCACCCGTTGCCAAACCAATTCCAGCGGATGAAGCGGGCGGGGAAGTATTGTTGGGCGGCCCCTCCCTGCCGGTCGGTCACGCTCTACCCGCAAGCATGCGCTTGCGGCCGGAGCCGCAAAGCGTCTCCGCCTTTCGGGTGACGATCGTTGCCGCTTACTGCTTCCGATGCTGAATGGATGTCCGCGGCGCCGGCGAATTGAACGGCAGCGCCGATATCACTTGCCGTCGCCAACCCATTTCCTCGCTTTGACCTGATCCGTGATGCGGGACCAACAGCCGAGGGCGATGCCGCTGAATTGCGGCCGGGGAAAAACGCGCGAGAGGGCGCTGACCATTCGGAGCAAGCCCCGACCCCGCTCTCCATGGATGGCTTTCCTGGTCCTCCGTCCGGCCTTCCACGATCAACCCGCAAGGGGTCGGCTATGCGAGCATGCCGCCGCTGCGCCTTCGGCTGCGCGGTGATCGCGGCCGGTTGAGGACACTGACGGACGCCATCGAGCGGGGATCGGCCTCGCTCACGATGGAGCCCTCACATGTCGCACGATCTTTCCCTCGCCCAGTCCAACGCCTTCGAGCTCGCCCGCACCCTGATGGTCCCGGTCACGCTCTTCAAGGTCGACGGCGAATACGGCGTGATGCCGAGCGACGAACTCGACGATGCCGATGTCCTCGTGATGCACGAATACGATCCCTACCAGTTCAGCCCGGCTCATTGAGCCGGGTTTTCCCTTGGGTGCCGCTCGCGAGCGGGCGGCCGCAAGGGAGGCTGCGCCGCGGCTGGCGGCCGCGACGACGTCGTGTGCCCCGTAAGATTCATCAATTGCCAGCCGCGCCCTTGCCCCCTTCGCTCTTCGCGGCAGGGGCGAGCGGGTCCCGCAAAGTGCGGGAAATGAGAAATTCAAGCGGGAAAGGCCCAGTGCAGCAGCGCCGGGAATCGGAGATGGAAAAGAAGGATATCGAAGAGCTGAAGAATCGCGTGGCTTGCGCCGCCGTGCTCGAGAAGGCCGGATTTGCGATCGATCTGAAGGAGAGCACGCGCAAAGCTGTCAAATATCGTCGTGGCGGCGACATCATCATCGTGATCCATGAAGGAAGAGGCTGGTTCGACGCACTGTCCGACGCCAGAGGCGACGTGTTCTCGCTGGTGGAGCATCTCGACCGCATCGCGTTTCCCGAAGTGCTGCGGCGAGTGTCCGACCTGGTCGGCTTTGTGCCAACGGAGCCCATTTGGTCCCGAGAATCCCGCGTGCACGATCCTGCTGCTGCTGCTGATCGCTGGCGCGCGCGGCGCAAGCCTCGGCGAGGGTCGCTGACCTGGCGATATCTGCGCGACGAGCGCGGCATTCCGGAAGCCATCATCCACGCTGTAATTAGGCATGACCGGTTGCGCGAAGGCCCTCACGGCAGCATGTGGGCGGCGCATCTCGACAATGACGGCATGGTCACCGGCTGGGAAGAGCGCGGTCCGCAATGGCGCGGCTTCGCCAGCGGCGGCGACAAGGTGCTGTTCCGCTTCGGACCGGCGGACACGACCCGGCTCTGCATCACCGAGGCCGCGATCGACGCCATGAGCCTGGCGGCGATCGAAGACCAGCGGCCGGATACTCATTATCTGAGCACCGGCGGCGGCTGGGCGCCGGCCACGGCCGCCGCCATTCGAGCGCTGAGCGCGCGGCCTGGTGCGCGGCTCGTCGCGGCGACCGATAACAATCGGCAGGGAGAGGTCTATGCCGATCGCCTCGCGGCCATCGCGCAGCAGGTGGGCTGCGACTATGACCGCCTGCGGCCGGCGACGGAGGACTGGAATGACCAGCTGCAAAAATAGAGTATCCGGCAAATTTGGTCGTATGAGGACGCCGATGGTTGAACTGGACGAGCTTGCGAAGGCTATGCGGACGGTGACGATGGCCTTGGACCACCCACTGGTGGACAAGCACATCCACTTTCACAACAGGGTCATGGTGCACAGCGGCGACGTTTTCCGCGGAAACCGTAGCAGGCACTTCGTTCGGCGGATGGAAAAGGGTGGCCGATTCTACGTCCGGATGGGCAAACGCGGTGAGTGCAAGCGCTATATCGAGCGCTGCGAAGTCACCTTTATTTACGGCGAGCCGACGCTGTACGAATATCGCCTAAAGAGCGATACATGACGGAATCCTGCGTTTGCGGTCTTTCACCCGTCCCGGACTTCTGCAGGAGAGGACGCCGGTGGGCTTGGCGCACCATCGATCGCGACGATGTGCCTGCTCACGTCCGCATTTCGATAGGCGCTTTCGGAGACACCGGAGGCTGGGCCTCTATATTAGCCCGCTACGGCTGTTTTGGACGCGGCGGGCTTGTCCAGTCGGTGCAATAGGCCCCAAAATGGTTGTGAACGGATTGCTTCCAAGGACTCCACTCCTTAACCGGTTTTGTCCATTCTCCGGCAAATCGTTTGGGGAATCGTTTGCCACTTTTCAATAGGCTGCGAGAAAGGCCAGTCAAGCGGTAGGGAGACCACCCGTAGACAGATCACTATTGCGATCGTGATTGCGCCGCCGCTGGTGCTCATCGGTGCCATATGGTGGGTGGCGGTCCGCTTCCGTCCACGCCAACCGGAGACGAGCGCTTCGCGCTATTAAGGGACCAGGCCCGGCGTTGGGCGGCACGGAGGCGACGAATGACCTTCAGTAAACATCAGTTCAGGGTCGAGCTGCGGCGGCTGATCGAAAAGCACATCAGCTCGTCGAGCACGTTCGAAGACTATGTCCTGATCACCGAAGAGCTTGAAGAGGCGCTGGATAGGCTCGACCTCGAGTCCGAGAAGTTCCCGGACGAGGAGGTCGACGCCTGCGAATTGTAGCCAGCGCTTCGTGTCGATCTTCAGCTACTCCCTGCTGCCGAGGGCTCAGCGCTGGTGGCCGAGCCCGATGCCGAGCTGGTGGGCCTTGGCCCGAAGCGCCGGCACCGTACGCTTCATCTGCTTCGAGATCTTGGCGATCGGCGTCTTGGCCTTCGAGTGAGCCTTGAGCGCCTTCAGATCATCCTTGGTGTATTCCCGTCGAAATGAGTGGCTTCTTCTGTTTGGAGTTTGGCATAGAATCCCTAATGAATGGACGAAAGAGCGGCCCCGAAGTGTCTGAGCTTTGGCCAAGGCCGCCGCCCGTCCACATATCATACGGGCTGGTGATGACCAGCCTGCGACTCACGTTCCGCAAACGTGGCCTGCAAATTGCCGCGTTGACAATCACGATTCACCGCAGACGCTTCGCGTCAGGTGTGCTGATGGGAGCTGAACGTGGTCTTCAGGCAAGAACTTCGACGCCTGATCGACCGACACATCGGCCCATCAAGCCAGTTCAAGAAGCTACATCGAGATAATCCAGGAGATGCACTGCGCAGGATCGGGTTAGAGCGGAGGGTGACAAGGCAGGCGGTTTCTCGCCAGTGGATATGGATGGGGTCGAGCGGTAGATGAACTGATCAGGTGATCACAAGCTTCGGCCGGACATTATCCGTGCCGTGATCCGGTAATGACGAATTGCGAAGGAACGCATGGCAGCATGTGGGCGGTGCATGTCGACGGGCAACGGCCTGCCGCCGAGGATTGGGACGAACAAGTACATCCCGGCAACAAGATGAAGATGGAGAGGAGGGAAACGAAAACCCTGCTGCCGCATGCCCGCCGACCGCGTCAAGGGTGAAGCTTCGCCCGCGTACCGCGGCCCTTGACCCGGCCGGTCGGAGAGGCGGCCGCGGAGGAGAGGTCAGGAAGGGCTGAAGACGATGGCGGAATCGGAAGGATGAGCCGCGCTTCAGCCCGACGAGGCTGAAAGGAGCCCGCTCATGACCCTCTCACCGTTCCGCAAGATCTATCAGGGCATCGCCGACCGCCGGCAAATGTTCCGCATGTTTGATCGCCACGCGCAGCGGCCGAACCGCTCCGAGAATGACGACAGCGCTCTCTATTGCGGCGAATGGTTCGAGATCGGCCAGGCCGACCATGACCATATGTTCGAGATCCTGCCGCCACTCTGGATGAAGGCTGAGATGTTCGCGTTGCGCGAATTCCTCACCGGCAGCATCACCGGCGTGTTCTTCGCGCTGAGGATCGAGGGCCAGCCACGCTACTTCCACGGTTATTGCGATCTTAGCGACAAGAACTCGCCGGACCGGATGCGCGCAGCGATCATCGAACGGGAAGCGCGGCCCCTGAAGGCAATGACGCGCGAAGAGCGGCTCGAGCACATCTGGTCGAGCACGCATGACGACTATCGCGGCTATGCCGGAGAACGCTGGGCCGAGCATCTGCGCGGCGAGCGCACGATACTGATCTACGGCGGCGAACACCGCACCGTGCTGAAGCTGCTCGACCAGCTGACCGACGCGGAGATCGCCGTGAAGCTGCCGGTGCATCTGCGCCACCTGCCTGACGCGATCGCAGCGTGAGGGAGGTGGTAATGTTCACGTTTCCCATCCCCGCCGTCCGCACGGTCATCGAGCGCGGAAAATCCGACGCCGCTGCCAGTGGCGGTTTCCGCAATCCCTATTACGGCCTCAAGCCTGGTGAGGGCGAGAAGCCCGGCCTCTGGCTTGTCGGGGACAACGGCGTCTACATTATGTCGAACGGCAAGCTCAGTGAGGGCGCTCGCCCGCTTGTGGTCTATTCCGAGGAATGCCATCCGATCGGCAATCCGGACTGGTTCGACTACAAGCGCCGCCATTTCGGCGGCGATGACGGCATCGAGTTCATCGAGGCCGAGCGGCTCATCCCTCTCATCAATCGCGATTTTCGATACACGCATCTGCGCATGCAACTGAGCGAGACGGACATCTCGCTGTCGCGCATCGTGCGCTAGCCCCTCCCGTCCCCCATCCAACGTGACCGTCCGCACCACCCGCCGAGGCAACTCGGCGGGACGACGGCACGCGCCCTCATCACAAGGAGAAATTCTCATGGCGCAAGACGATCCCTTCACCCTCGACCTCTTCGGCAACACGGCGCTGTCATCCGGCCTTGGCCTCGGCGTCACCGCATTCGCCGGCGTCGTTACCGCCGAGCCGGACGACGACGACGATCCCGATCCATCGACGCCGGCGCCCGCGACGCGGGTCGCGGCAGCCGCGGTCTCTATGTCATCTGCTCGCCGCACACGCGGCGCGAACTTCCATCTCGCCAGCGACCGCGGCCTGGCGAAGGGCTGGAAGGATCGCGCGCGCGACAATATCGCGGCGATCCGGCTTGCCGCCGCCATCGAGGCCGATGAGCGGCCGGCGACCCCTGCGGAGCAGGAGCAGCTAATCCGCTTCACAGGGTTCGGCGCGTCCGAGCTCGCCAACTCGGTATTCCGACGTCCGGGCGAGGCCGAGTTTCGCAAGGGCTGGGAGGCGATCGGCGAGGATCTGCAGGATGCGGTCGCCGATCTCGACCATGCCTCGCTCGCACGTTGCACCCAGTACGCGCATTTCACCCCCGAGTTCATCGTGCGCGCAATCTGGGCGGGACTGCAGCGCCTCGGCTGGCACGGCGGCCGCGTACTCGAGCCCGGCATCGGCACGGGGCTGTTTCCGGCGCTGATGCCGGAGGGACTTCGCGAGATTTCGCACGTCACCGGGATCGAGCTCGATCCGGTCACCGCCCGCATCGTGCGTCTGTTGCAGCCGCGCGCCTGGATCATCGCCGCCGATTTCGCCCGCACCGAGCTGCCGGCGAGCTTCGATCTCGCCATCGGCAATCCGCCGTTTTCCGATCGCACCGTGCGATCGGATCGTGCGTACCGGTCTCTCGGCCTTCGCTTGCACGACTACTTCATCGCGCGGGCGATCGATTTGCTGAAGCCCGGCGCGCTCGCCGCCTTCGTGACCAGTTCGGGGACGATGGACAAGGCGGATGCGTCGGCGCGCGAGCATATCGCCAAATCGGCCGACCTGATCGCCGCGATCCGGTTGCCCGAGGGCAGCTTCCGCGCCAGCGCAGGTACCGACGTCGTCGTCGACATCCTGTTCTTCCGAAAGCGCAAGATCGGTGATGCGGAAGGTGACCGGTCCTGGCTCGATGTCGATGACGTCCGGCCCGCGACCGAGGATGAAGGCTCCATTCGGGTGAACCGCTGGTTCGCTGGCCATCCGGACTATGTGCTCGGCACCCACGCTCTCGCCTCCGGCCCCTTTGGCGAGACCTACACATGCCGTCAGCGCGATGGCGAGGACCTCGACATCGCGCTGACGGCCGTCATCGCTCTCCTTCCGGAAGCGATCTACGACGGCGAACCGGATCTGATCGACTTGGATCTGGAGGACGCTGGCGATCCGGCCGGCGCCGATCTGCCGTCCGACCGGCATGTGCGCGAGGGCAGCTATTTCTTCGACAAAGCGCTCGGCCTGATGCAGATCCTTGACGGCAGACCTGTCGCTGTGAAGGTCCGCCAGGGCCGCAGTAGCGACGGCGTACCGGAGAAACATGTCCGCATCATCAGGAAGCTGATCCCGATCCGCGATGCCGTACGCGAGGTGCTGAAAGCGCAGGAGTTCGACCGGCCCTGGAAGGAGGCCCAGGTCAGGCTGCGCATCGCCTGGTCGAACTTCGTGCGCGACTTCGGCCCGATCAATTTCACCACGGTCTCCATGGTCGAGGACGAGGAGACCGGCGAAGTCCGCGAGACGCACCGCCGCCCCAACATCCAGCCTTTCCTCGACGATCCCGATTGCTGGCTGGTGGCGTCAATCGAGGACTATGACCTCGAGACCAATACCGCAAAACCCGGCCCGATCTTCACCGATCGCGTGATCTCGCCGCCGGCGCCGCCGGTGATCACCAGCGCGGCGGATGCGCTGGCTGTGGTGCTCAATGAGCGTGGCCGGGTCGACGTCGAGCACATCGCAGAGCTCTTGCATCGTGGCGCCCAGGACGTCGTCGCCGAACTCGGCAGCGCCATCTTTCGCGATCCCGCGGACGGATCGTGGCAGACGGCGGACGGTTATCTGTCTGGCCATGTCCGCGACAAGCTGAAGGTGGCGGAAGCGGCGACCGCGCTCGATCCGTCCTATGAGCGCAACGTCACGGCGCTGCGGGCCGTGCAGCCTGCAGATCTCAGCCCCTCCGACATCACCGCGCGGCTCGGCGCGCCCTGGATTCCGGCCGCCGACATCGTCGCTTTCGTCAAGGAGACGATGGATGCCGAGATCAAGATCCATCACATGCCGGAACTGGCCTCCTGGACGGTGGAGGCGCGCCAGCTCGCATGGATGGCGGCCGGCACGTCGGAATGGGGGACGGATCGCCGGCATGCCGGGGAGCTGCTCGCGGATGCACTGAACAGCCGGGTTCCGCAGATTTTCGACATCATCAAGGACGGCGACAGTGAGCGGCGCGTGCTCAATGTCGTCGACACGGAGGCCGCGAAGACGAAGCTGCAAAAGATCAAGGACGCTTTCCAGCGCTGGATCTGGTCCGATCCCGATCGGACCAACAGGCTGGCGCGCCTCTATAACGACCGCTTCAACAACATCGCGCCCAGAGCCTTCGACGGCTCCCATCTGAAGCTCCCGGGCGCCTCTGGCGCCTTTACTCTTTATGGGCATCAGAAGCGCGGCATCTGGCGCATCGTGTCGGCCGGGTCGACCTATCTCGCCCACGCCGTCGGCGCCGGCAAGACCATGACCATGGCAGCCGCTATCGTGGAGCAGCGCCGGCTCGGCCTGATCGCCAAGGCGATGCTGGTGGTGCCGGGTCACTGCCTGGCGCAGGCGGCACGCGAGTTCCTCGCGCTCTATCCGAACGCGCGCATCCTCGTGGCCGACGAGACCAATTTTACCAAGGACAAGCGGCATCGTTTCCTGTCGCGTGCAGCGACGGCGACATGGGACGCAATCATCATCACGCACTCAGCATTCCGTTTCATTGCTGTACCCTCGGCGTTCGAGCAGCAGATGATCCAGGACGAGCTGGAGCTGTACGAGACCTTGCTGACCAAGGTCGAAAGCGACGACCGTGTCTCGCGCAAGCGGCTCGAACGGTTGAAGGAAGGCCTGAAGGAGCGGCTGGAATCGCTGTCGACCAGCAAAGACGAACTTCTGACCATCTCCGAGATCGGCGTCGACCAGATCATCGTCGACGAGGCGCAGGAGTTCAGGAAGCTCTCTTTCGCGACCAATATGAGCACCTTGAAGGGTGTCGATCCGAATGGCTCGCAGCGCGCCTGGGACCTCTATGTGAAGGCGCGCTTCATCGAGACGAAGAACCCCGGCCGGGCATTGGTGCTCGCCTCCGGCACGCCAATCACCAACACGTTGGGCGAGATGTTCTCGGTGCAGCGCTATCTCGGCTACGCCGCGCTTCTCGAGCGCGGCCTACACGAGTTCGACGCCTGGGCCTCAACCTTCGGCGACGTCTCGACCGAGCTCGAGCTCCAGCCCTCCGGCAAATACAAGCCGGTCACCCGTTTCGCCACCTTCGTCAACGTGCCGGAGCTGATCGCCATGTTCCGCTCCTTCGCGGACGTGGTGGTACCGGAAGACTTACGTCGATATGTGAAGGTGCCGGCACTCTCGACCGGCCGGCGCCAGATGCTGACCTCCAAGCCATCGCCGGCCTTCAGGAGCTATCAGGTGCTGCTCGACCAGCGGATCAAGGCGATCGAGATGCGCGATCGGCCGCCGGAGCCCGGCGACGACATCCTGCTCTCCGTCATCACCGACGGTCGCCATGCGGCGATCGACCTGCGGCTTGTCGAACCCGGCAATGATAATGAGCCCGACAACAAGCTCAACAATCTGATCGCAAACGCCTTCCGCATCTGGAGGGAGACCGCGGAAAACACCTATGTACGCCCGGACGGCAAGCCGTTCGAGCGTCCCGGCGCCGCGCAGATGATCTTCTCCGATCTCGGCACGATCAGCGTCGAGAAAAGCCGCGGTTTCTCTGCCTATCGCTGGATCAGGGATGAACTGATCCGCATGGGCGTGCCGCCATCGGAAATCGCCTTCATGCAGGACTATAAGAAGTCCGAAGCGAAGCAGCGTCTGTTCAGCGACGTGCGCGCCGGGAAAGTTCGCTTCCTGATCGGCTCCTCCGACACGATGGGCACCGGGGTCAATGCGCAGTTGCGCCTGAAGGCGCTGCATCACCTCGACGTGCCCTGGTTGCCGTCGCAGATCGAACAGCGCGAGGGCCGTATTGTCCGGCAGGGCAATCAACATGACCAGGTGGATATCTTCGCCTACGCGACCGAGGGCTCGCTCGATGCCACGATGTGGCAGAACAACGAGCGCAAGGCCCGCTTCATCGCGGCCGCGCTCTCGGGCGACACCTCGATTCGGCGGCTGGAAGATCTCGGCGAGGGACAGGCGAACCAGTTTGCCATGGCCAAAGCGATCGCCTCGGGCGATCCGCGCCTGATGCAGAAGGCGGGGCTGGAGGCCGACATCGCCCGGCTCGAACGACTTCGCGCCGCCCATGTCGATGATCAGCATGCGGTTTGCCGCCAGATTCGCGACGCCGAGTGCGAGATCGAGTTCTCGACCCGGCGCATCACGGAGATCGGACAGGACATTGAGCGCCTTGTGCCGACGGCGGGCGAGGCCTTTGCGATGAGCGTGAATGGCAGGCCCTATTCCGAACGTAAGGAGGCCGGTCGCGCGCTGATGAAGGAGATTCTGAGCATCGTCCAGCTTCAGCAGGAAGGCGAGTCCGTTATCGCCTCGATCGGGGGCTTTGATCTCGTATATGCTGGCGAGCGTTTTGGCCGCGACGGCTATCGCTACACCACCGTGCTATTGCGCACCGCCGCCGAATACGAGATCGAGCTGCCGGTCACGGTGACGCCGCTTGGCGCGGTCGCCCGCCTCGAGCACGCGCTTGATGATTTCGAGGGGGAGCGGGAGCGCTTTCGGCAGCGTCTTTCTGATGCACAGCGGCGCCTTGCGGCCTATCAGTCGCGCGAGGGCGGCAACTTCGCCTTTGCCGGTGAACTCGCCGACAAGCGCCAGCAACTCGCCGAGATCGAGAAGACGCTCGCCGCGGACATCGAGGGCGCAGGCGAGGCGAGGGCCGTCGCGGCTTAGACACCCGGCACCCACGATCGTCCTGTGCGCGCTGCCGAACTGGTAGGGGGTTGAGAGGAGAAAAAAGGAAAGGCCCGCTCGCGGATCGGGCGGGCCGCCGGCGCTAAAGCTCAACCGCCGCCTGCGCGATCCCAGCCCGTCGTCCTGCGCAGGGCTTTGGCCCTGCTGGTCCTGCCGGGCGGGGATGCTCGGCCGCAGTTGCACCGGCCCGTCCGCTCCGCGGGTCGAGGGGATGTCTTCGGAAAGAAGACGAGAAGGGCCGGTCGAGCCGGTCCGCAACCCCAAAAGGAGTCATTCCCATGCAGCTCATGAAGATCGATCCGCGCGCGCTGAAGGAGAACCGCGACCGTCTGCGCCAGACCAAATCCACCCCGCAGGCCGACGCGCTGCTGCTGGCCACGATCAAGGCCGTCGGCATCGTGCAGCCGCCCCTCATCACGCCGGAAGGCGCCGGCGGCAATGGCTTTGTCATCAATGCCGGGCATCGTCGCGTGAAGCAGGCGATCGCGGCGGGACTCACCGAAATCGATGTGCTCGTTGACGAGCCGGCAAACGATAACGGCGCCATGCGTTCGATGGTCGAGAGCATCGCTGTCGAGCCGCTCAACCCGGTTGACCAATGGCGCTCGATCGAACGCCTTGTCGCGCTTGGTTGGACCGAGGAGGCGATCGGCGTCGCGCTGGCGCTTTCGGTTCGTCAGATCAGGAAGTTGCGCCTGCTCGCCAATGTCCTGCCGGCCATGCTCGACCACATGGCCAAGGGCGATATGCCGAACGAGCAGCAGCTTCGCACCATCGCCGCCGCGTCGCTCGACGAACAGAAGGAGGTCTGGAAGAAGCACAAGCCATCGAAGGCGGACCCACAGGTGGCTTGGTGGAGTGTCGCCCAGAGCCTGCAGAAGACGCGCATGTATGCCCGCCACGCCAGCTTCGGCGACGAGCTCGCGCAAGCTTACGGAATCCAGTGGGTCGAGGACCTGTTTGCTCCGGCCGACGAGGACAGCCGCTACACCACTGATGTCGAAGCCTTTCTCGGCGCGCAGCACGAGTGGATGGCGAATAACCTGCCAAAGAAGGGCGTCATCGCCGAGACCACGAACTGGGGCGAGGTGAAGCTCCCGCCGAAGGCCGAGCGGGTCCACGGTAAGCCGACCAAGTCCGATTGCGCTGCCATGTATCTCGACCGCGAGGGTCGTGTGCAGACGGTGCATTACCGCATGCCCGAAGCGAAGAAGCCGAAGAGCAGGGCCGCATCCGGTTCGGACATCGAATCGGACGACACCGGTGCGATGCCGAAATCCCGTCCCGATGTGACGCGCAAGGGTATCGAGATGATCGGCGATTACCGGACCGACGCGCTGCGCGAAGCGCTCGACCGCGCACCGATCGAGGACGACACGTTGATGGCGCTGCTACTCCTTGCCTTCGCCGGCCAGAACGTCTCCGTCACGTTGGGAGGCGGCGGTTTCCATAACGGTCATAGCCGTCTGGCGATGCACACGGCGGTGTTGTTCGACAGCGACGGCAAGCTCGCCTTCGACCTGGACACGCTGCGCGTTGCAGCGCGCGCCATGCTCATCGACGTGCTCTCGTGCCGCGAGAACGCCACCAACAGCGGCATCGTTGCTCGTATTGCCGGCGCGACGATCGGCGCGGACGAGTTCCTGCCGAATATGGGCACCGAGGACTTTTTCTCGTGCCTGTCGCGCCCCGCGTTGGACGCATCGTGCAAGGACACGCCGGTCCTTCCGCGCCAGCGTGCGAAGGACACCCGCGCCGCGCTCGCCGAGCACTTCAAGGACGGACGCTTCGTCCACTCCGCGGCGCTCTTCGCACCGGACCCGACGAAGCTTTCGGAATGGCTGTCGTCCAGCACGACGGTCGCGGATGACGCTGACGAGGTGCATGAGGACAATGCGGGCATCGCCGATGACCCGACCGAGGATGACGCCGAGGCGGTCAGGGAGGCGGCTGAATAACAGCCGGCCGCCTTGTTCCGAACCGTCTGCCGCCGCCGGCCAAGCCGGCGGCGGTCCGCACATCCGAAAAACCGGAGGACACGATGTCCGCGCATGTCACCGAGGGACAGGACCGCAGCATGAATGCGTCATCTCCCACACGCCAGAACCAAACCGTGCCTGAATTTCCTGAAGTCGCTTTCGGCCGCGGCGCTGACGGCCTTCTCGTCGCACTTGTCGGCGAGACGGCTTTCGCGATGGCGCCCGGCCGCGACGACCGGCATTATCTCGCCACCGCCTGGCGCATTCCTCGATCAATGGACAAATGGAAGCGTAGCGATTTCTACGGCCATTCCGGCGAGCTCGCCGACGAGGCGGCATTCCGCGCCGCCGTGCTCGAGAACGCCAAGCATCAGCGCGAGCACAAGATGCTTGGCCGCGTCGAGGTGTATTCGCGTGTCCACACGCCCTGGGGAGCCTCGCAGGGCGCGACCGTCTATGCCGAAGGCGTTGAACGACACTCGACGGCCGGACATGGAGGCTTCAAGCTCTCGGCCGAGGAAAACCGCAAGGTCCATCCCGCGCTGCGATCGACGGGCGGTTGGTATGAGGAGGATTCAGAATGGGCGATCGTCGCGATCACCTTTCCGCATCTCTTCACCACGTTCGAGCGCCGCTGCGCCGAACGCACGATCAAGGATTCATGGCCTGATGCCTGGGAGACGATCTTCGGCACCGTGCTCGTACCGGGAGAGTCCTACGAGAAGGATCGCCGCAGCTTCGAGCTGGCACATGCCAACGACTGGATCGTGATCTCGGCGGTCACTTCAAGTCGCTGCGAAGGCTTCGTGGAGTGCGTTGCAACGCCCGGCGGCAGGCGCGGTGCTGGAACGGAGGAGCGGCGCTTCCTGGTTCCATCCGCCGAATATGAGGTCAGACGCTTTGGCTTCGTCATCGATCCGAACCGGCACCAGGTCTATGGCGGGCCATCGGACTTCGTCGGCTGGCAGCCCGGGAGGGCAACATGAGCCCATCCGCGGATCGGCTGGCGCCCCTTCACCGCATGCAGGAGGCGCGGCGGGAGATTCAGCGCCAGCTCGACTTGATCAACCGGCAGATCACGCGGCGGATGACGGCGCTGATCCCGCAGCTGAAGCCGACACGCGCCAGTTATCGGTCGGGCAGGGCGCCGGACCCGAGTGCCTTCCTCGAGCGGTATCGCTCGCATCTTTCGGCAATCACGGCGGAACGCCAACTGGAGATCGACGCACTGTCCCGCAAGCTCGCGCGGCAGGATGCGGCCATCGCGGCGTTCTGCACACGTAGCGGACTTTCCACTGACCGGCTCGACGATTTGGGCGGACATGCTGTCGACCCGTGCCATCGCGGCCGTCTTGTGCTGCGATCGCGCGGGCCGTAGGTGGTGCGACCATGAATGACGCCACGCGCGCGGCGTTCGAACGCCTGCTCCACATCGCGAGGTGCGACATCGGCCGGTTGCGTCATGTCGCGAACTTCATCCTGGGGGTCCTGGAGACTCGGCGGATTCGACCTGTCCGAATCTTCGCCGTGGATCATGATATCGCCCGCGACATGGCAACGATCATCGGTGGTCTCGTCGAATTTTTAGTCAGGAATGTCCAAAAGGCCTTCCGCGCCGAGATAGCGAAGCTCATCAAGCTCTGACGGCCGGAGGTCTGGGCAAAGGTCCATCGAGGTGGCCGCGCGCGTCGCTCTCGACCTGGGGCGACGAATGGGATCGCGCCAGGTCATGGAGGTCCCTACCTCCTGTTCTCCTCTTCATCGTTCCAGTCCGCCGGATCTCCCCTCGGGTTTGTTGCGCTCGTAAACCGGCGTCCGGTCACTTCCAGGTCGCTGTCGCGCCGCGTTGCGGCCGGGGTCACCGCCGATCTCGGCAAAGCGGGTCCGCTTGCTGCGCGAGGGCCTGAAGGCCCCGCTGGCGCGCAAACCCGCTCCGCTCGATCTGGCGGTCCGGACCCGGAAGCGCCCGTCATCCCGCCGGTTTTTTCCGATCGCACCCGAAGGGAGGACCGGCAGGAGCCGGCCCAAGCCTTCCGGGAGAACCGAAGGAAAGGACGTTCCCATGACCAAGACCGCTCGCACTCCCCGCCAGCCCGCCAAGGTCGTCCAGCTCCGCAAGAGCGCCAACCTCGAAATGGTCCGGCTCGCCTGCCCGGACGCCACCCAGGCCACCCTCATCTCCGAGAGCTTCGGCCTTCCCATCCTCGACAGCGATGGCATCCGCCATCTCCACGAGCGCCTGATCGTCGAGACCGCCGATGCCCTCAACGGAGGCCTCGGCGAGCGGGCGATGCAGATCCACCTTCAGCGCATCGTCGGCGCCTATGTCGGCTCCGCACATGGGGCCGGCCAGTTCTATTCCCGCGCGGTGACGGAAGCCCGCGACGCCACGGCCAAGGCCGCCAATGACGCCCGCGACGAGGACCTCGACGGTCCGGTCGGCTTCGACAGCACCGCGCAGCGCAAGCGGGAATTCGCCGCCGACATGGCGCTGCAGTCGCACGCGCTGCGGATGGCGGCCGAAGGCGCCGTTGCAGCCTACGAGCAGGTCGTCGGCGAGGCCTGGAAGCCCTTTGAACGCCCGGTTGAGAACCTCGGTCAGACCGTCGACCGCAAAGCGGCCACGCTCCAGATGGCAGCGTTCGGCTGACTACCCAGGCGGGGCTTCGGCCCCGCCAATTATCTCTCGTCGCCGACATGACAAAGGCCGCTCCGAACGAGCGGCCTTTGTCATGTCGCGTGCTCTTGCACCGAATTGTTCATCCCCGATCATCCGCCAGATCGGCGAAGCGCGTGAACTCGCCCTGGAACGACAACATCACCGTGCCAGTGGGCCCGTGACGCTATTTGCCGATAATGATCTCCGCCTTGCCGTGTGCCGCCGCTAGATCGGCCTCCCATGTCAGATGCTCCTCAGTGCCCGGCCTCGGCTCCTTGTTCTTCAGGTAATACTCTTCACGAAACACAAACAACACGACGTCCGCATCCTGCTCGATCGAACCCGATTCTCGCAGGTCCGACAGCTGCGGCCGCTTCTCCTCCCGGTTCTCGACCAGACGGGAGAGTTGCGAGAGTGCGATGATAGGCACGTTGAGTTCCTTGGCCAGCGCCTTCAGGCCCGTCGTGATCTCGGTGAGCTCTTGGACGCGGTTCTGCGCAGCGCGCTGTGTCCGGCCTTGCATCAGTTGAAGATAGTCGATCACGATCAGATCGAGCCCGCGCTGCCGCTTCAAACGCCTTGCGCGCGCCGCCACCTGGCCAATGCTCAAGCCGCCGGTCTGGTCGATATAGAGCGGGGTGCGCCGCATCCCATCGCGGCGGTCGACAAGCCGCTCGAACTGCCGTTCATCGATGACGCCGCGACGAATGCTTGATGACGATACCTCCGCTTGCTCGGATATGACGCGCGTGGCGAGTTGCTCCGACGACATCTCGAGCGAGAAAAACGCCACGATCCCGCCGGCAGCAGCCTTCCGGGAGCCGTCGTCTGCCGCAGCAGGCTGATATGAACTTGCGACATTGTAGGTGACAATGGTCGCAAGCGCCGTCTTACCCATACCCGGGCGACCAGCGAGGATGATGAGATCGGATGGCTGCAAGCCGCCCATCCTCGCATCGAGGTCCCTGAGTCCGGTCGGCAAGCCCGAGAGTTTACCGGCGCTCTGATACGCTTGCGCCGCGCGGTCGATGGCATGGGAGAGCGCCGAATCGAAGGTCTCGAATCCTCCGCCGAACCGTCCGGTCTCGGCGACGTCATATTGCTCGGCCCGTTCGATGAGCTCCGCCGGCGGGGAATCGATGGCCACGCCGAAGGCTGCACTGCGCATGTCGTCTACGACATTTATGATCTCGCGCCGTAGCGCGAGATCATAAATCGTGCGCCCGTAGTCGGCTGCGTTGACGATCGTGGTCGCTTCCGCAGCGAGACGGGCGAGATATTGGGATGGCGACAACCCGGCGATATCCAGATCGGCGGGAAGAAAGGTCTTGATAGTGATCGGGGTGACCGTCTTGTTCACACTGATCAACCCGCTTGCGATCTCGTAAATCGTGCCGTGAAGCGGCTCGAAGAAGTGGTCCGGCCTCAGGAAGTCGGACACATGATAAAATGCGGCATTGTTGATCAGGATTGCTCCGAGCAACGCCTGTTCGGCCTCGATGTTGTGCGGCATCGCGCGATATTGCTCGATCTCCGCCAGTTCGAGTCTGTGTGCCGCTTGAGCCATGGATCCCTGCGCCAATCGAAATCAGCGACACATCCGAATCGCGCGTGCCGCCGCGCAAGGCTATCTTTTGTCCCCGTCGTTCGCACCAGGAAGCGACACGCCAAATCTTTGGCGCCCCGGAAAGAATCGCTTGTGATGAGCCGAATCGCAGAATTGCGAAGGTTTATCGGCACCGCCCGGAACGTAGGCTCAGCGGAAACAGCTCCTGCGTTGTCGTTCGACGAATCGAACAGCCATCGCGCCGCCGGCTTCGTGTCCTCCACACGCAACAAGATAGAGACCGTCTCTGATGGGGGAAGGAAGCAAGGCCAGAGGCGGACAGGAAGGGAAGTCTCTGCGCCCTTCGCGGCCGTCCCGGCTCTCAGTCCTGCCGGGGCCGGCGCCCGGCGCAGCGGCTTCGCCGCCCTCCACTTCGTTCCGGCCCGAGGGTGCGCCGTCCTCCTGAATTCCCCGGCAACGGACCGCCGTGACGGCCGCGAAGGGCGCGGCCTCTGAAACGGAGGCTCTGGAAAATGAATAGGAATAAGGAAAACGGACGCGCTGACGTCTATGCGCGAATTACTGAACGTATCGTCGCCGATCTGCAAAAGGGTGTGCGGCCCTGGGTGCAGCCCTGGTGCAGCGGCAATGCCAAGGGCAGGATCACCCGTCCGCTGCGCCATAACGGCGAGCCGTACACGGGGATGAACGTCCTGTTGTTGTGGTCGGAGGGGTTGGCGCGCGGCTTCACGTCGCCGATCTGGATGACGTTCAAGCAGTCGATCGAACTCGGCGGCCATGTCCGCAAGGGCGAGACGAGCTCGACGGTGATCTATGCAAGCCGGTTCACCAAAACTGAGACGGACGATCACGGCGGCGAGGTCGAACGGGACATCCCTTTTCTCAAGGCCTACAACGTGTTCAACGTCGAGCAGGTCGACGGTCTGCCGGAACACTATTATCACCGGCCGACGCCAGTACTCGATCCAGTCGCTCGGATCGAGCAGGCCGATCGCTTCTTTGCCAACACCGGCTCCGTGGTCCGGCATGGCGGATCGCGGGCGTTCTATTCGCCGTCGACCGATCACGTGCAGATGCCGATATTCGAGAGCTTCCGCGATGCAGCGTCATACGTGGCGGTCCTGAGTCATGAGCATATTCACTGGACTGCGGATTCTCGTCGCGTTGGTCGCGATCTCAACCGCTACGCGAAGGATCGCAGCGACAGGGCGAGGGAAGAACTCGTCGCGGAAATAGGCTCCGCGCTGGTCTGCGCCGATCTCGGCATCGTTCCCGAGCTTGAGCCAAGGCCCGATCACGCCGCTTACTTGGCAAGCTGGTTGACCGTTCTTTCCAACGACAGGCGAGCTATCTTCACCGCCGCCGCCCATGCGCAGCGGGCCGTTGCCTATCTCCACAGCTTGCAGCCCCAGAACGATCGCAAGCAGGATGCAGCCTGATGTCGCGCGCTTGACTCGTTGAGGGGAGGGCACTCAGCCCTCCCCGACCCGTGTTCGCCAATGCGCGCTGGGATCCTAGCGCCGTTTACGAGCCTCTGCGCGATGGCCCCGCACGTCCTGCCGTTCCCCTCCCACAGCGTTTCGGGCGCCGACCTTCGCCCAAATACGATACTTGCAGGGAAGGACGCCGTCGGGCATCGATCGCCGCTTTCATGCGGCAGCATCCGCGGAACGAAACGTCGCCTCATGCTCCATGCTCTACCCGTTGAGTGGGAGCGCAGTACGTTCTCTCCCGCAATCCGCGGCCTGCTTGATCACCTGATGATGCGGTGCGCACGCCGCTCTGCCCCGTCCGATCGCCAAGGTGAAGACCCGCCTTGCGGCGAATCCCTCTGGCGGATGTCATTTGCGCTTGCGGTCGGACCTGATTGCCGGCCTTGCCGCACCCGCCGACGATCATGCGGATGGATTCGGCGCGGCGAAAGCGGCGTCCAGCACACGGGAACGTCGGCGTCTCGTTGTCGATCTTTGCGGCGGCGACCTCGACAGGAGTCCCGAGATTGCAGAGATCAGCGGTCTCGTTGCCTCGGGGAACACGCTATAACGCCGACCTGGTTGAGAACGGTTGCGTCTCGATGTGCTGCGCTCGTTGCCTCGTGATGCGGTGGGCCAAAGGCGCCTGTCTTCATTCCATGTGCGTTCACGACGGGCACGCCCATCTGCGTCCTCGATAGAGGCTGGTCTGACCGAAGGCCGATCCCGCTTCGCGGGCTCTCGATCTTGTCCCCGCAACGTCCGTCGTCGACTTTCTTCCCCTGGCGCTGCGCGCCATTCCTCGCGGTTCAAGAAAGTCGCTCCCGGCCGCCCTCCACTTTGTTTCGGCCCTTCGGGTGCAGGTCGATCGCCTCCGGTCTCACGACCGCCATCGAGGTCGCGATAGGCGCGGCCCGAGAACACCAAAAGGAATGAGACAATGGCTACCATCGGCACCTTCACCTCCACGGGCAACGGTTTCTCCGGCGCCATCAAGACCCTGAACCTCAACGTCAAGGCCAAGCTGGCCCGCGTCGAGAACCCCTCCGACAAGGGACCCCACTTCCGCATCTACTCGGGCAATGTCGAGCTGGGCGCCGCCTGGCAGAAGGTCTCCAACGAGGGCCGCGACTACCTCTCGATCAAGCTGGACGACCCGAGCTTCCCCGCTCCGATCTACGCCACCCTGATCGAGGTGGAGGGCGAGGATGGCCTGCAGCTGATCTGGTCCCGGCCGAACCGGGACTGAGGCTCACGCCAGAGGGCTCCGCCGCAAGGCGGGGCCTTCTTCCTTATCAATCGGAGACATGCTCATGACCGTCGACGTCATCGAGGAACTGCGCGCCGAGTTGCGGCAATGCCTATTCACTCCCGCTGAGCGCAAGGCGCTCGAAGCCGAACTGGCCGACCTCATCCGGCAACGCAACGAAGCGCTCGCGCTTGAGGATGAGGGGGCTTAAGCCCCCTCATCTACCGACTGACGGTGCAACCGCCGCTAGGGCCGCGATCCTCCGTTGAGCGCGTCCTTGATGGCCTTGGCTGGCGTGAAGGTCAGCTTCCTGGACGCTGCGATCGCGATCGTTGCGCCGGTCGACGGATTACGGCCCTCGCGGGCAGGGGTATCCTTGATCTTGAACTTGCCAAAGCCGGCGATACTCGTCTCCGCCCCGCCCGCGGCTGCATCGGCGATAGCCTTGAATACGCTGTCGACGATGGCTTTCCCCTGTGTCTTTGTCAGGCTGTTCTCGGCGGCGATTTTATCGGCGATTTCATTCGCGGTGGCCATGGAACCGGCTCCATCTTGCTGTGATTTTCTCCCGTCTGACATGAAGGGCGCCGGACGGGTAGGGCCGATATCGCGGGCAGAGCCACAATCCCCGGAAAACTGACGAACTATCGGACCTTCTCCTCCACAGCAGCGTATCCGCGCCTGCGCTTGGCGCGCTCCAGCCGTTCGAATGCGTCTCCCGCTTCGTCGCTGCCATCAAACGTCTGCACCATCGTCTGGCCATTCGTGCCGATCCGGCCCCAGTTCCGGATCAACGATATTCCCCCGAACAAGGTCGGCTGAATGGACAGCACATAGAACCGCCGCATATTGCGCGCGGCATCGATGCGGCGAAGATGAACCGGCCCTGGCTCGGGTTTCAGCATGGACGGATTCTGGCTTCCTTCGGAAGTGACGTCCAATGACTTCTATGAATCGATCAAGGGGTTCGATTCATTTTCTTAATACATCAATCACCTCGAAGGGACGCCGCGCTCGATCCCATGGTCGCGTGAACCCTACCGTCGCCGGGTCTCACCGATAGAGGATCCCTCGCGCGTCACGGTGCGCAGCTCGCGACCGTACCGGTCTTCGTCCCTGACGCCAGTCACGAGCGAGAATGCTCCCCGACCACGCAGATTACACGACACCCATTACCGCACACGGGGAATGTCTCCGCCAGCATGTCCCTGTGCAGCACGGTGATCGCGAACATCAGCCGATCGGATAGTCCGTTGTGGGCAAAAGCCGGGCACGCACCCAACCCCCTGAATGAGACGGCCCCAGCGAGCACAGATCTCATGGGTCGCCCTCGACGGTGACTCTGCCTCCTTTTTGGGAACCGCTTCAGCTGCGAGCTGTCGCTTCCGTTCAATGCGGACGTCTACCCTGACGGTCGTCTTGAGCGGATATGCCGATCGATGGGTCACGGTCGCTTGGCTAGCCCGCGGTGCTTCTGTCTAGGAAAAACACTTGGGCGAGCCCCCTTCGGGGGACGGCTCTAGTCGCGCCGCCAAGGCGGCGCTCCCGGAGCCCGCAGGCGGTCTCCGCCCATTCGGGTGACGATCCTCACGCAGGCCGAGCCTTGCCGGATCGATCGGCCGTCTCGAGGAATGGTCCTCGCGCACCTTGCCGACCTGTCCACGACGTCGGTCATCGCGCATCACGTTGACCCTGGAAGCGGTTCGTCCCGACGCAGGCGCTCATGTCGGCGCGTCGGAACCAGATTGCCCGGCCGCAGCGCAGCGGCGCATTGCCGGGTGTGAAGACGATCTGCTCATCGCTGCGCATTTGCGTGATCTCGTGCGGCAGGATCAGCGGACGTCGTGACAATTGGCGCGATCGGGTGCGCGACGACCCCGACGCTTGCGAACTGTGGCTGATCTGGCTCACCTCGACCGTGGTGTCACCGCAGCGGCGCGAGATGTAGTCGGCCGTCTCCGGATCGTTGATCGCACTGAACGACATCCATGACGCCGACTCAAACCATTTCGAGGCGGCATCGCGTCCGCCATAGGCTTCCCGCATCTGTCCGATCGATTGGAACAGCAGGAGCAGGGTGATGCCGTATTTGCGTCCGGCGTCGCGCGCGGTTTCGAGGATGCGCATGAAGCCAAGCCGCGCGACCTCGTCCAGCAGGAACAGGGTCCGTCCCGATACCTCGCCGCCGCGATTGTAGATCGCATTCATCAGCGCCCCAATGATCAACCGCGCCAGGCCGGGATGGTTCTCCAGCGTCTTCAGGTCGAGATTGATGAACACATCCATCATTCCCGCCGCGAGCTCGTCGGTCGAGAAACTGCTTCCCGAGACCAGCGCCGCGTAGTTTTCATAGGACAGCCAGTGCGTCTCCTTCACCGCATTGGCATAGACGCCGCTGAAGGTTTCTGGCGTCATGTTGACGAAGGCGGCGACGTTCTCCTTCACGAATTTCGACTGCGAGTTGTCGTAGATCGCCTGCAGCCGTTCGCGCAGCTTCGGCTCCGGCTCCGACAGGTTTGCGCGCACCTGGCGCAGATGCTGATCCTTCTTTTCCGTATGACCAGACAGGCACACATCCGCGATCAGCGCCGTCAGCAATTGCAAGGCCGAGGCGCGGAAGAAATCGTCGCGCACCGAGTGGGCGCGCGGCGCGTCGGTCGTGATCCACGACGCGACTGACGCGATGTCTTCCTCCTTGGTGCCGCCGAACCGGCCGATCCAATCCAGCGCGTTGAACCCGACCTCAGCCACATGGGAGTCCAGCACGAAGACGTCGCGCCCGGCCCGCCGGCGATGCTCGATCACCATTGGCGCCACCTCGTTGGAAGGGTCGAGCGCGACGAGCGCGCCGCCCCATTTCAGCGCGGTCGGAATGGTCACCGAGGTCGTCTTGAAGCCGCCCGATCCGGCGAAGACGATGCCATGCGTCGAGCCCCAGGTGGCCTCGAAGCACAGAAGCGGGGCGCGCCCACCTGCGCCCCAGCTGGCGCGCGCTGGGGCACTGAAGGCCTGGTCCCCAACGGCGTCATTGTCGACGCGATAACGTTCGCCGACAACGATGCCGCCGGCCTCCGGAAACAATCGTGCCGCTTCGACGAGGGTCATCCATTGCGCATCGCCGTGGATCGCCCGCTGGCCCAAGACCCGGCGCGGCGCAGCCGCGGCGAACGCGGCATTACCCATCAAAGCCACACGCAGGGCGAACAGTCCGCATCCGGCAACGGCGAGCCCGCCGATGAGCGTGGCGGGGTCGACATAGGCAAGGACCGACCCGTCCCGCACACGAGCTGAGAGAACGAACAGGCGGCTCGCTTCCAACCACACCGCGAATGCGATAATCGCCGCTGCGGCCGTTGTGGCACTCCAGCCGGCGGCCCGCACGGTGAGCGCGCCGGCGCTGGCGAACAGGACGATGATGCCGATGGCCGCAGCCCCGAGATAGGGCAGGGCGATCCCGCACCTGCCCAGCATCAGCGTCGCTGCCGGCGTCCGACCGAAATCCGCGAGCCATTGCTCGTGCCCGCGCAGTGCGATCAGCGCACCGATCATGAGCGCGAACGGGACGATGGCGAGGGCGACCCTATTTGCGTTCATTGCCGAATGCCTTTGCTCCGATCGCGCTCAGGCGCTCTCGCTCGACGTCGCTCGCGCGCACCCGGCCCGCGGCGTCGACCAGCATGCCGAGCAACAGCGCGCGCTTCTCGTAGCGCAGCCCGGCCTTCACGATTAGGCCGCCGAGCTCGATCTTCTCCCGTGTGTCCTTCTTGCGGGCGTTATTGGCATCGGAGCGGCGCATGCGTTCAGCCCTGTTCAGCCAAGCCCGAAAACGCGCCAGGCGGGACGGCCGTGGCCGCCTCGGCGGGTCGGCTCCCGCCTTTGCGAAACCGGCCCGCGATCTCCTCGAACGCAGACAGCAACGCGCCTTCCTCGATTTCGATCTCTCCCATCCCGGCCTTGAGCGCGATGCGGCCGATGCGCTCGGCCTCCCGCGTCTCAGCCTGCTTCAGCTGGTCCTGGAGCCGTGCGATTTCGTCCCTGATTTGCCGCGAGGGCTTTTTCATTCCGGAAGACCTTTCCCATCGAACTGCGCGAAGCGCGTGACAAGAAAGCCAGGGAGAGCGCGAAGCGCGACCCGGGTAATTAACGGGGTCGGCGAAGCCGACGCTTTGGAAGATCATCCCGCCGTTCCGAAGGAGCGGCTTCCAAGGGCGCAGTAATACGTCGCTGACGCGACGTCCTGCTTCCCGCCTCGAGTAGGCGGCCGGTTCCGACGAACAGCATGTTCACTCGTTTCGGGATCGCTCCAGCCGTGGCCATCACCCATTTCACGCCCCAGCTCATCGGACGCGGCGATGGCCGCAGCGCCGTGCTGGCTGCCGCCTACCGGCATTGCGCGAAGATGGAATTCGAGGCCGAGGGCCGAACCGTCGACTATTCCAACAAGGGCGGGATGATCCACGAGGAATTTCAGGTTCCGCCGAACGCGCCCGCCTGGCTTCGGACGATGATCGCCGATCGCTCCATCGCGGGTGCGTCGGAGGCCTTCTGGAACAAGGTCGAGGCCTTCGAAAAGCGCGCGGATGCGCAGTTCGCCAAGGAGTTCATCATCGCGCTTCCTGTCGAACTGACGACCGAGCAGAACATCGCGCTGATGCGCCAGTTCGTGGCGGAACAGGTGCTGTCGCGCGGACAGGTCGCGGACTGGGTCTATCATGACGAGCCGGGCAATCCGCATGTCCACCTCATGACGACGCTGCGGCCTCTCACTGAGGATGGATTCGGGCCAAAGCGGGTCGCGGTTATCGGTGAGGACGGGCAGCCGCTGCGTATGAAGTCCGGCAAGATCGTCTACCGGCTTTGGGCCGGCGAGAAACAGGAGTTCCTCGAGCAACGCAACGGCTGGCTCGAGTTGCAGAACCAGCATCTCGCCCTGAACGGTCACGAGATTCGGGTCGATGGGCGGTCCTACGCCGAGCGCGGGATCGATATCGCGCCGACCACCCATATCGGCGTTGCGGCGAAGGCCATCCAGCGCCGGGCGGAGCGCGAGGGGCGCGATCCCGACCTCGAACGGCTGCGCGTCTTCGAGGAGAACCGCGCCGAAACTCTCAGGCGAATCCAGCGCCGTCCGGAGATCGTGCTCGACATGATTTCGCGGGAAAAGAGCGTGTTCGATGAGCGGGATGTCGGCAAGCTCCTGCATCGCTATGTCGACGATGTTGGAACCTTCCAGCAGTTGATGGCGCGGGTGCTGCAAAGCCCGGATGCGCTGCGGCTGGAAAGCGAGACCATCGACTTCGCCACCGGCGCGCGGGTACCGGCGAAATACGCGACACGCGAGCTGATCCGGCTCGAAGCGGAGATGGCGCGGCGCGCGATTCACCTCTCTGGCAGGGCGGATTTCGCGGTGAATGCACCAATCATCGCCGCCGTGTCCGCGCGGCACGCCAACCTCTCGGCCGAGCAGCGCACCGCCATCGAGCATCTGGCGTCCGGAGGGAGGATCGCGGCGGTTGTCGGCCGTGCTGGGGCGGGCAAGACCACGATGATGCGGGGCGCGCGCGAGGTGTGGGAGGCCGCAGGCTACCGGGTCGTTGGCGCCGCCTTGGCCGGCAAGGCGGCCGAGGGATTGGAGAAGGAGGCGGGCATCGAATCCCGCACGCTGGCCTCGTGGGAGTTGCGTTGGAAGAACGGGCGCGATGGCCTCGATGATAGAACGGTTTTTGTTCTGGACGAGGCCGGCATGGTCGCGTCCCGGCAGATGGCGCTGTTCGTCGAAACAGCATCAAAGGCAGGAGCGAAGCTCGTCCTGGTCGGCGATCCCGAGCAGCTCCAGCCGATCGAAGCGGGGGCGGCGTTCCGCGCGATCGTCGAGCGCATCGGCTATGCCGAACTCGAAACGATCTATCGCCAGCGCCAGCAATGGATGCGTGACGCCTCGCTCGATCTTGCCCGTGGCCGGACGGCGCAGGCCTTGTCCGCCTATGGTCACCATGGACGTCTGTTCGGCTCGGAGTTGAAGGCACAGGCGATCGACAATCTGATCGCCGATTGGAATCGCGACTACGATCCGTCCAAGTCGACATTGATCCTGGCGCATCTGCGCCGCGACGTCCGCGGGCTGAACGAAATGGCGCGGGCTAAACTCGTCGAGCGCGGTCTGGTCGAAGCAGGATATGCCTTCCGGACCGAGGATGGCGAGCGCAGGTTTGCGCCGGGCGACCAGATCGTCTTCCTGAAGAACGAGGGCTCGCTCGGCGTCAAGAACGGCATGATCGGCAAGGTCGTGGACGCCGAGCCGGAGCGCCTGGTCGCCGAGATCGGTGAGGGCGAGGGCCGCCGCCGCGTCGAGGTCGATCAGCGCTTCTATCGCAATGTCGACCACGGCTATGCGACGACCGTGCATAAGGCGCAAGGAGCGACGGTCGACCGGGTCAAGGCGCTGGCAACGCTGTCCCTCGACAAGCACCTGACTTATGTCGCGCTAACCCGCCATCGCGAGGATGTGGCGCTCTACTACGGCCGGCGTTCGTTCCAGAGGGCAGGCGGCCTGATCCCGATCCTGTCGCAGCGCCGGGCGAAGGAAACTACGCTCGATTACGAACGCGGCAGTCTCTATCGCGATGCGCTGCGTTTCGCCGCGAACCGCGGACTGCACATCGTCAAGGTGGCGCGCACGCTCTTGAACGACCGCCTGCGCTGGACGGTTCGTCAGAAGCTGCGCCTTGCCGACGTCGGCCGTCGATTGCGCGCGCTCGGCGAAAAACTAGGCCTCATCGACAGCCGCAAACCCATCATCAGCACCGCACACAAGGAGGAGAAGCCCATGGTCGCCGCCGTGACGACGTTCCCGAAATCCCTCATCGACACCGTCGAGGACAGGATCCTCGCCGATCCCGCCATCAAGCAGCAGTGGGAGCAAGTCTCCACTCGCTTCCGCCTGGTCTTTGTCAATCCCGAGCGCGCGTTCCGCGCGACGAACTTCGACGCCGTGCTGAAGGACTCCGCCGCGGCGACTTCGACGCTCGCCCTGCTCGCCTCGAGCCCGGACTCATTCGGGGCGCTGCGCGGCAAGACCGGCCTGCTGGCGGGCAAGGCCGACAAACAGGAGCGCCAGCGCGCCGAGGCCAATGTGCCGGCGCTCAAGCGCGACATCGAGCGTTACTTGCGTCTTCGGGCCGAGGCCGAGCACAAGCATGAAGCCGAGGAACGCGCGACCCGGCAGCGTGTTGGGATCGACATCCCCGCCTTGTCACGCGACGCGCGTCGCGTACTCGAGCGCGTGCGCGATGCCATCGACCGCAACGACCTGCCCAGCGCGCTCGAATTCGCGCTCGCAGATCGGATGGTGAAAGCGGAAATCGACGGCTTCAACAAGGCTGTCGCAGAGCGTTTTGGCGATCGCACATTCCTGCCGAACGCGGCCGGAGAGGCGAAGGGGCAGGCCTTCGAGAAGGCGGCGGCCGGCATGGATCCAGCGCGTCGCGACCAGCTCACGGAAGCCTGGCCTGCGATGCGTGCGGCACAGCAACTCGCCGCCCAGGAGCGTGCCGCGCAGGCCCTCAAGCAGGCCGAGGCACAGCGTCTGACCGAAAGCCCGGGGCAGACCCTGAAATGAGCATTCGGCACCTCCCCTTGCTGATCCTGGCGGCGGGCGCCGGACTCGTCGCTGCCTTCACGGGCGCTGGCTGGTGCGCCGGACTGCGCATCAACATGACGCCGAGCTATCCGCGGGGGCTCTGGCGGATCGAGCCGCTGGATCGTGAGGCCGCCGTCGGCGATCTCGTCTTCATCTGTCCGCCGGACACGGCCGAGTTCGAGCGCGCCTTTGCGCGCGGCTACCTCCGGCGCGGACTTTGCGCCGGGGGCTTAAGCCCCCTCATCAAGACCGTCGCCGCTATCGGCGGCCAACGCCTCGATGTGGCTGATCACGTCTCGATCGACGGCCGTCCGCTCCCCGATTCCGATGTCCGGCATACCGACGCCGCCGGCCGTCCTCTCGCGCCGTTTGCCGGTGGCGTCATTCCCGCCGGCGAGCTCTATCTCCACTCCGACTTCGCAGGCTCCTATGATTCCCGCTACTTTGGCCCGATCCCGTCATCGGGCATTCTCGGCCTCGCCCGGCCGGTCCTCGCCATCGGCCCATAGCCCCTGGCGCGGCGCGGCGATGGCCGGCGCCGCGGCTGCAGTCGGGGCTGCTGCCTGGTGCGGTCACCCACTCGCTCTGCCGCTCGCCTGCGCCTTCCCGACGCTTTGGGCGCTCGCGCCGTCGCGGTTGATCTCAGCGGCAGTGAGCGCGGCCTATTTCCTTGCGGCTTCGCGCGGGCTGCCGCTCGGCGTCGTCAATTTCTACGATACAGATTTCGGTGTCGGCATCGCCTTGTGGATCGGCGCGGCGGCGATCTTCACCCTGGTCCACGCCGGGCTGTGGCAAAGGCGGCCGGGTTGGGAGAGGGCGCTTTGGTTCGGGCTCGGGGCGATCTTGATGAGCCTGCCGCCTTTCGGGGTCGTCGGATGGGCGCAGCCGATCACGGCGGCCGGCATTTTGTTTCCCGGATGGGGATGGTGGGGACTGGGCGCGACCGCAGCCATCCTGCTCACCATGACGACCGGCAAGTGGCCCATCGCGGCGATCGTCGCGGCCAGCTTCTGGGCCTGGTCGGCCGCGCACTGGACCCGGCCGTCGCAACCAGACGGATGGGCTGGCCTCGATACGAGGCTTGGGAGTGCGCTCGGCCGGGCTCCCGACCTCGATCAATCCAAGGCGCTTCTCCAGCGCGTGCGCGAGGCTGGCGCCGCCGGAGCGCGCGTTGTCGTGCTTCCCGAGAGCGCGGCCGGGCCGTGGACGCCGACCACGAGCGGCTTCTGGACGGACGGCCTTCGCGGCACCGACGTCGCGGTGATCGCCGGCGCGGCGATCGTCGATCGTGAAGGCTATGAGAACGCCATGGTGGAGATCGCCGCCGGCCGCGCACGCCAGCTCTATGGCGAACGAATGCCGGTGCCGGTCTCGATGTGGCAACCTTGGCTCGCATGGACGGGGCAGGGCGGAGGCGCCAGAGCCACGTTCTTCGGCAGCCCCATCGTGGAGTCGGCCGGCCGGCGCGTCGCGCCGCTGATCTGCTACGAGCAGTTACTCGTCTGGCCCGTCCTGCAGTCGATGCTCCATTCGCCCGACCTGCTTGTCGCGATCGGTAACGATTGGTGGACCGCCGGCACCAACGTCCTCGCGATTCAGAGAGCGAGCACACAGGCCTGGGCGCGCCTGTTCGCCCTGCCGCTCGTGCTCTCGTTCAACACCTGAAGGGGTTCATCATGATCGATGCCGCCACCATTCATCAATGTGCCGATCCGGGTCTGAAGCCTGCGATCATCGAGAAGTTCATCGGCGCGGTCGGATCGCCCGATCCGCTCGCCGTCACCATCCGCGCCGGAAACCGCGTCATCCTCGTGGCACCGCCCAAGACGCCAGATGACGCCATGGAGTTGGTCCGCCGTTACGTCGGTCAGGCTATGGTCCGGGTCGGCGTAACCCAATATCCGGCCGGACTCGGCATCAACGATGTCGCCGAACTCAAACCAGATCTGGTCGATGCCTGTGCCAATCTCAGGATGGGAACCGCACTCTTCGGCAAAGTCTATCGCATCGTTACGAAGTGGTATGGCGGACCGGTCGACGAGGCGTTCGGCGATGCCATCGACGCCTGGAAGACCGGTTATTTCGACGGGCGGTATATATTCGACGAGCCCGATCCCGGCAGCCTGCCAGCCCGCAAGCCTCAGCCCGACTCTGGGGACGAGCCCGTGGACGGGAATGACGCGGCGAGGTCCGCGAGCGGTCCGGTCAATGGGACCCCGCAGGAGCCGGACAATCCAAACAAGGCGGGCATCCGGATCGATCTGAGCGGCATTGGTGTCAGCAAACCGAAATAGGCCGACCTCCGGACGCGACGATCGGGGGCTGGACAGCCAGGCCCGGTGTAGGGGAGCTGCAAAGCAGCGTTATCGCCCGTCAGCTCCGTAATGCTCAGATGCAGGCGCTCGGCGATCCAGCCAACTCTGTTCCGGCGCGGGGGACTCTTTTCCGATGCTCATCTGCATGTGTCGCACGCCGTCAATCATCCGGCTCGCCTTTCATCTCGGTCGGCTGTTGGCCGGCTCAGACTGAGCCGGTTTGATTGAATTCGCCATATTCTCTACGGCTGGCGTCAGGCCCCCGATCGATCTATAAGGAATCACAGGGCAGTACGCACTGCCCGGAGGTGTGGAAACCTCTGTCTAGCGGTTGGTGCCGGCCGAGACGGCATCAGGATCCTCTGACCTATTGGCCGGGGGCCTGTGACGTATGTCCAGGTGCCTCGGTGCTAAAGGTCGCAGGACTGTCTAGACACAGTTTCCAACCCCCGGCTAGGGATCAAAGGATTATCGTCGGCGGGGGCGCACCGCGGACCAGGCCCGTGTGAGAGTTGTGGTATCAATCAAGGATGATGAATCGCCCGGCATTGGGCTCAATTGCGATCTCGATCGCATCTTTGGCGGAATGACGCAACCGGAGATTGAACACTTAACCGTCGGCGCCATTCGCGAATACCGGGTTAGCGTCGCGCTCGCCGAGACGGCCCGACTGGACTGGGCAACCGCAGAGACTGACACAAACTGTGGCCCAGAACGCCGGGCGGAACTCCGACGAATTCATGAACACGCGGAAGCCGACCATCGGGCGCGCCAGCTTATTTTGAACAACCTGATCGATCGGCTCGGCTACGTTCCAAAGGTACCGGCCGGATAATCGGCAAACTCGCAGACTTCGTGAATCAGCGCGCACCGGTGTGGGCGTCGTGGTTTCCGTCTTTGTCTCGCTCGGGGCATTACCCAACATGAGAGTGAGTGCTGCCCCGGGGCGCTCACGCCGGATCTAGATCAACTCTTTCTCCATGGCGATGCGGACGGCGTGCTGGAGGTTGCTGGCGCCGAGTTTGTCGCGCGCGTTATCCAGATAGAATTGGACCGTTCGTGGCTTGATCCCAAGCAAGTCGGCGATCACGTTCATCGACTTGCCATATGATGACCAGCTGAGTGAAATCGCTTCCTGCGTCGACAACGTCACATCCCCCGTTTTGAACGACGACGCAGACGCCAGGCTGAGATGAACATGAATGTAGGCGAGCGCCAATGCCGCCTGCATCGGGTCCCATGGCGGAACCTCGACCCGCCGACGATCTGATGCGAGCGTGATCATCGCGGTGCGGCCATAGCTTGTCTTGATCGGAATTGAAACGCCGGAGCGAATGCCGAAGTCAGTCGCCTCGGAATAGAATTGCCTGACCTCGCGCGAACTTTTGCGCACGTCGCGTTCCTCAGCCGACCAGGCGAACATCCGCATGCTGCGTTTGGCGGTCGTTACGACAGGGTCAATGATCGTGTAATGCTTTGCAAGATAGAGGTTCTGCCATTCCGCGGGATAATCGCTCAAAGCGACCACATCATCGGCGTTGATATGAATGTAGGCATAGCGATCGAAGCCGGATGAGACAGTGAACTTTTTGATCGCGTTGCGAATGGAACGCTCGTCGCGTGCGAGATCGATGGCGTCCATCAACGCCTGCAATTGTCCATCCAATTTAAGTTCCTCCCAGTCTTCATCTTCCGAGCGTCCGCGCGATGGCGACCTTGCTCGTCGGATGAGCGTCACGGTTCTGTCATTGTTCTGATTTGATGACCGTTTTTGAGTGACTCGACGGAATTCGACCTCCCTGTTGCTTACCTATTGATCTCTATCCAATCGGTGTGTCCTGCGTCCTCTAAGGCGTTCGATCCGGCCGCAGGCGAAACCGCGCTCCTCAACCCAAGGGTTCAATGTCGGTTGCCGCGAATCGGACGCTCAGTTCTGCGTTGGTCCTCGGCGTGAAGGCTATAGCGCCTTGCGTCGTGCAGACGAGCCGGGTGCCAACACCACGCGACCATTTCGTGCTGAAGCTCTTCGTCGCGCACCGACCCTGATCTCCGAACACTGTTAACGAGTAACGCGCGCTGCCCGGACAGACAAATAGGCACTTTTGGGTCGGTCATAGGAGAAGCCTATGGGGAATGTCTCGGTGGTGGCGCTGATGGCGGATGACCGCCGAAGATGGCCGCATCCTGCAGCCGCCTTATGGGTCCTGATCGGCTAACACATTCAACATGGATATGGCGGCGGAATGCGAGTCTGCATGGAGCATCACCGGCGACAGACGAACTGCGCGAGCTGGAACGCAGCACGAGGATGCGCGCTTCAGGGAGCTGGCTGTGCGGCGATCCAATCGGAAATGTTGCCGTGGTCATCTTGGTCTGATGTTGATGCCGGTCGGAGTTGGGTTTACCGGGAAGGCTGTCGGCTTCGCTAACAGGTCCTGACTTCGCGGCGTCAGATAACCATGCCGTGGCTGTTTTGCGACGGTGGCCTCTCGAACTCGCCGCGAACGCCGACGTCCGTCGGCTGGATGACGAGCGTTGCAGTCGACGAGGACGTAGTCTCGAGACGTCGCTCGCGATTGGTCCGACAGTGAGATGCCCAACTCTCGTGGTCGCGGGGGGGGTTGATCAATCCTGGGCTGGAGCTTCGATTGGAATGGCAAAGCCGGCCTTTACGCGGTCCAGGATAACCATCGTCTTGAAACCCTTAATGTCTGGGTTCTTGTAAAAGAATTGCTGGGTGAACTGCTCATAATCTTCCATGGAGCGGGCGGTCATGTACAGGACAAAGTCGGCATCGCCGGTGACATAAAACCCATTGACGATTTCATCGTTCGTTTTGATCGCCTTCTTCAACCTGTCGATGATGTCTGAACGCTCGCGCTCAAGGGTCACCAGCACAAGCATTTGAATAGGTCTTCCCGCTGCCTTCGGCGAAACGATTGAGACGTCTGCCTCGATGATACCTTCGGAACGAAGTCTCTTCAGTCGTCGTTGACACGCGGTGGCTGAAAGCCCCGCCATCTCGCCGATCGCCTCGGAGGTTAGACGGTTATTCCTTTGCACGATCTGGAGAATACGGGCATCTGTTCGGTCGTAGGGCATAATCCGCTCCAGCCTAAGGTGGATTTAGCTCTGAAAACTTGCCAAGAAGCAGAAAATCATCCCAATATAGAATAATACGACGAAAATCTGCGCTAGAACAGCAAGCTAACGAACAGGGATATTGTGCGGGCGGGACTGGAACAGCCGTGGGAGCACGGTTGCCGTTGGCGTAAGGCGGGCAGGGCATCACCAACGTGCGCAGCTTCTACATCGATCAGGTCATGTCAACTTCCTGAGGCAAGAAGCTCACAGTGATCTTGCGACGGAGCCGGAACGCCTCGCGGTTAACGGCAAAAATGGACGCTATGATGCTCGCGTCGACGCGTCGCCGTTCAAGAATTTTACGTCGATCTTCGGCGGACGGTTCCGATGTCGGCAATCGTTTCAACTTCGCTGGTCGGGCCGTTAGCGCCTCTGGTACTTCGCGCTCTCAGCGGATCGGAACATCACCACCGGCTAAGGCGCACTGTTGACTGGCGCCCCGGCGATTTCGCAGATTGAAAGGCAGACGAAGCGATTCGGAATTCGGGTTTTCATGATGGCCGACGGCAACTTTTCCTTTCGGCCCGCACGTCGGGAAGATGCGGAAACGGTTTTCAACATCACCAAGGCGTCGATCGCTGGCCTTGCGGGCGCATCCTACTCGCGGGCTCAAATCGAGAATTGGATGGGTGAGCGTACGCCGGTATTTTACGAAGGCCTTATTGCCAAGGGACGGATGACCGTGTGTCAGCGCGGAGACGTCGTGGTTGCATTTGTCGACGTCGAGCCTAGCGAGGTAACCAGATTGTTCATATTGCCCGATTTAGCAGGCGTCGGACTCAGCCGACGGTTGCTCGAGATGGGTATAGCGCAAGCGCGCTTGGGCCATAGTGGGCCAATCAGGCTTGAGGCGACGATCAACGCCGAAAGCTTCTACCGAAAATGCGGCTTTCGAAGCGTGGGCCGAGGCTCGTTCTCTCACGGTCTCGGCGGCATGCCTATTGAGGTCATACACATGGAGCTGTGAATTTCGACGTTGTTGACGAAGTCTATCTTATCTCATCTCACGAAGGGAGAGCGCTGGCACCGTTCTCCTGGCAACCTCTTGGCTATTTGCCCAAGCAACGCTGGTTGAATTGAGTCCGTACCGACGAGTCTACCAACTCGGAGCTCTTCCGCGGAGACTTTTGCCCGAACGGCCGCTCTTTAGTTCGTAGCTAATCCGAGCTCCCTCCGCGAGACTGGAGTGGCCCGCTCCACCCTCAGCATTGTCGATTGCAATATGCAGCCGATGGAATTGTGCGCTGAGGCCAACGTTCTCCGGGATTGACGCAGCGCGATGCAATTTCAGAGCCGTCCACTCCAACAGAGGGGCATTCCTATAATCTCGGGATAGTATAGGTTTGGGAACTTCGATATTCCAAGCTGGAAAGTGGCACTTTCGAACGCGGAATCCAGTAGTTCGGTGGAGCGAGCAGTGCCCGTACGAACCTCAGCCTCGATCGCCACCGGCGCAATGCCTGTACCCACATGCTGCACGATCCTGTACGTTGGAAATACCATCTGATCGGCAACTATGGCCTCAATGGCAAGAACCCTCCACTTCACAACTGGGTCTAGCAATTACACGGAATGATCTGGCTCAGACGCTCCGATCGGGCATCGACTGACGCGACTTGCGCGCGTCACGCCCGTCGTGCTGAACTAGCGCTGCTCCGGGGCAGGTGCCTCTTCGTCCTCTTCAAGACGATAACGGAAGTTGCAGTGGTCGGCGCCGGCCATGATCGTCTGGGTACGCGTCAACTTGAGCCGCGTGTCGTAACCTTCGCAGAACGAGCCGTCCCGATTGCACGATAGGAGATGGCCGATGGAACCGAGGCCCATCTCACGGTAGGTCTCGGCGTAGCGACAGCGATGGACGTTGAAGTCGAATTGATCGTCCGTGGCCGTGATGACCTCGATCGTCAGAGCATCGTCCTTCGTCCAGAGAGGCTGGAGCTCCCGAAACGACTGCATATTGGTGCCGCCGGGGGTGCGCGCGGCAAAATGCTTGCCGCCGGCGATGGCGGCGCGCCGGATCGCCAGCTCGAGAACGGCTTTGGCCTGATCCTCACCGAAGCGCTCGCACATGACGGCGTAGATGGGCGCAATAACGCCCGCCTCAATCTGTCGCCGTTCAAGAATTCCGATTTCGTTGTCCAACGAAGAACCCGCTTCGGCTTGATCGGTCATGGCAACTCTCCATTCAGCTCTCGATCCGGTGGATCTGTTGGGGTGTCCGGGCGGGACAGAAGTCGTCTGACGGGCGGCATGACTGCGGCCTGGCGTGCCTTATGCAAGGCAAAGGCTGCTTGAAGCCGAATAATCAGATCGGCTGATAGAGCCATCCTCCTTGGACGCGGGTCAAGAACGTTCGCAAAATAAGTACGTGTAGTTCGGTTCGATACCGTGGCGGCTAACGATCGCACAGCGCATTCCAAGTCGTGGACAATGGAGTTCTACGTATATCGGCGGCTAGGGGCCAGCTGTTTGCCGATGGACAGTTGAGGCGCCAACTCGCGTAGGCGAGCCAATCCGTCCGAGAGGGTTGATGACCGCTGGTCCACCTGGAAAATCCATTATCCGGTTCGGCGGACCCGAAACATGCATCGTCAGGGAGATGCGAGCCGAAGCCAGGGCTGAATGCGAACAGTCACGAAGCAAGCGGAAAAAATGGACTGTTATCAAGAATAGCTCGGAAACAAACGGAATGCCGAGCCATCGCTCGGCAGAGCGTGCATCGTTATTTCTGACCGTGGCTCGACACTCAAGAGATAAGAACGCATCATTCCACATCGATCGCATTCTCTGCGCCCGCAGCGCAAGAAGCGCTTCGGTCCGAGCAAGCCCATTGGCCGTAAGGCATTGGAGTGTTGGTATGAGCAGATTGAGGACTCTCAATGTTTCGCGCCGAACAGTTCTGAAGGCGACCGGCATGGCAGGGCTGGCGGCATCGGCTGGCTTCGTAGGAAACAATATCTATTCACCTGCAGTGGCCGGGCCGGCACCCAAGATTCGGCTCGCTTGGACCGAGGTGGCCGCGTGTCATTCTCCGCTAGGTTTCGGAGTAGCAAAGGGCCTGTATGCCAAGCACAATCTTGATGTCGAATTGTTTTATCAGGGCGCCAGTGGCCAGACTCTGATCCAAGCGCTGGCGACAGGCAAGGCCGATGCGGGCGCCGGCCTTGTTGGAGACTGGCTCAAGCCGCTGGAGCAGGGTTTCGATGTCAAGCTGTTCGTGGGGTCGCACGGCGGATGCCAGCGGTTGCTGGCCTCGCAGGCGTCCGGCATCAGGGACATTGCAGGGATCAAGGGGAAAACCATCGCAAGCTACGATGTTGTATCGCCCCCGAAGGTCGCGTTCCAGGTCACGCTAGCGAAGGCCGGCATCGATCCAGAAACGGAGGTCACGTGGAAGGTCGTCCCCTTCGATCTGGTTGGCGAGGCAGTCCACAGGGGAGAGGCGGACGTTGCCGCGCATCTCGATCCGTGGGCGTATTCGATCGAGAAGAAGTTCAATTTCATCAAGCTCGCGGACACTCAGACCGGCGCATACGAGGGGCATACATGCTGTGTCCTCGGTGCCAACGGGCCATTTCTGGCCGCGAACAAGGACGCTCTTCGGCGGCTCGCTGAGGCTAACATTGAGGTGCACGAATACACTGCCAATCATCCCGATGAAGTGGCGAAGTGGTATTTCGAGACCCTGAAACCGGCTGGTCTGTCTCTCGCCGACTTGACCGAGATCCTCGGCTCGCTGGTGTATCACGATCATCCGATCGGCCAGCCGCTGGTCGATCAGATCCGCATCACCGCAGAGGATCTGAAGCTCGTTAAAGTGCTAGATTCAACGACCGACCCAAAGGCCTTTGCGGAGCGGGTCACGGTCAACCTGTTGGCGTGAGGCTTGCGGTGACTGACACGATCCAGATAGGCCGCCGACTATTGTTGGCGCCGGCGACGTTTTTTGCAGGTCTGTGGCGCGAGGGTCTTCTGGCGGCGCTGGCATGGGCGACGGCGGCGGTGATCACCATAGGGATTCCCGATGTTGTGCCATGGGGCAGCACGGGCCTGTTCGCTGCGATTACCGGTGGGATCGCGGCGATGTTCCTCATTCTATCACCGATTGTACCTCGTCTCAGAGGCGCCCGTGACTTGCTCGTGCATTACGGGCCTTGGTTTGTCGCTGTTGGTGTGTGGCTCGCCCTCTGGGAGTTGACCACCGCGAAGTTCGGTTGGCTCCCCAAGCCGTTCTTCTCCCCGCCGCACGGGCTGCTCAACGTTTACGTGACCGACGGCCAACGCCTTTTGATCTGCATCGGCTATACGATGCGCCTGTGGACGCTTGGCTTCCTCTCCGGCATCCTCGTTGGTTATGCAACCGGTGTAGCGCTCGGCTGGTCGAAGCGCTTCAGTTATTGGGGCATGCCGTTCCTGAAGCTGATCGGGCCGGTTCCGGCGACTGCCTGGATACCCTGTACCTTTTATTTCTTCCCGACCACGTTTGGCGCGAGCGTCTTCATCGTTGCGCTGGCTTCCGGTATTCCGGTCGCAATCCTGACTGCTTCAGGGGTCAATTCCGTGAATCGTACCTTCTACGACGTCGGCCGCATCCTTGGTGCGGATGACTGGTACCTGATCCGCAGGGTGGCAATCCCAGCCTCGACCCCGCACGTTTTTGTCGGCCTGTTCATGGCGCTGTATTATTCATTTGCCGTTCTGGTCGTGGCCGAAATGCTCGGCGCTAAATACGGGCTCGGCTGGTATATCCAGTTTCAGACCGCCTATTCCGGCTATGCGAATGTCTATGCCGCCTTGATCATCATGGCGATATTGTGCGCCGGTCTCATCCGGCTGCTGTTTGTGGTGCGGGACCGTCTGCTGAGTTGGCAGGAGGGATTTATCTGATGTCCATCGCAGCGCTCGCCTCGCCACAGGCTGATGTTGTCAGGTCCGTCAGCATGTCCATCGACGTCCATGCCGTCAGCCATCAGTTCAGCCTGGCCGGCGCGCAGCTTCCGGTAATCGAGGCGCTCGATCTCAATATTGCGCCCGGCGACTTCGTCGCACTGCTTGGACCATCAGGCTGCGGAAAGTCGACATTGCTGCGGTTGATCGCGGGCTTGGAGAAGCCGACCAGCGGCAGCATCCTGGCAGATGGCCGCCCGATCACACATCCCGATCCATCGCGCGGTCTGGTCTTTCAGGATCCGACGCTGTTTCCATGGGCTTCCGTATGGAAAAACGTGGCGACCGGGTTGGAAGCGCGCGGGCGGCTAAAACAGGCGCACAAACGTGTCGACAGTGCGCTGGCACTCGTCGGGCTCGAGGGGTTCGCCGGTGCCTATCCTCACCAGCTATCTGGCGGCATGGCACAGCGAGCGTCGCTGGCGCGCGCACTTGTCAACGACCCGGCGCTGCTCTTGCTTGACGAACCGCTAGGCAAGCTCGATTCGCTGACCCGGTTGACATTGCAGGCGGAGCTAGTGGGTTTGTGGCAGCACAACGGCTTCACCGCACTCCTGGTCACGCACGATGTCGAAGAGGCGCTGGTGCTCTCGTCACGCATCATCGTCCTTAGTGATCGCCCGGCACGCATCAAGGCCGAATTTCGGTTCGACAAGCCGTATCCAAGACATCGCGATGATCCGGATTTGGTAACGCTGCGCCGAAGCATTCTCGCAACCCTCGGCCTTCCGACCTGAGGCAAAAGGTGGCGAGGAGGGCGGCGAATCTCCTGTCGGTCGGGATCGTTGTCTTGGTGTTCGCTATCGTCTGGTGGTGGATCACCTACCGGGATGTCGTCCTGTATGCCTATCTTTCGATCCCGGAGGCGGGGCTTTGTCTCGTTGGTCGTTCAGACATATGCGACCTCGCCCGTTCACTGTGTCGAGGCGAGCATCCAGGGTCTATCGTGAAGTACTGGTGGGGAACTTTCTGGATTGGCATGCTCGTCGCGTCTGCGAGCCTGGTGTTGCACAATTCGCGCCCACGATAGTTCGTCCCTTGTCCGGATAGCTCGTCAAATAGGATAAGGCTATTCCGATCTGACAATTTGGCGAACCCGCCGCACCATTGCTAAGGAATAGCGGAAACCCACTGCATTCGAACGGCTGCCACAGCGATCGAGATCGCTAATCGCGACGAAGTTTGCGGTGAGCCGTCTGAGGGAGGAGTTACGAGGCGGTCGAATTGGGTCAGGTCTGCGCGTTGCCGACATGATTCAAGTTAAATGAACATTGCAACAAAGAATGAACCCGGAGCGGCATGTGCTCCAAATCAAACGATTGGCGATGTAGCGACACGCCAGCCGAATAAGCGTCGAGAAAGTCGTTGTAACGGCACGATGGAGCCAGCGATGCTATTGGGGCACCACGGAGACAACTATCATTCAAGGAATGTGAAGATCGCGCACATCGCCGCCGGAAGAGGCCCGATGTTATCGGGTGACGAGTGAACGACGCTTGTTATCCCGTCGGTAACAAACTATGCGCCCGCTGGGAATCTCGCTGGCATTTGGCGGTGTCGCGGCGCTGCGCGAGGTCGACCTGAAGGTCGCGAAAGGCGACATCCGGGCGGTGTGAGCCGGAAGCGGCCTGTGCCCGTAAGCGCTGGTGGGGCGATTGCTGCGCCTTGGCAGCATTGAGAAATAAGAAGGGAAGAAGGGGCGCGTGGTCGAAAATGATCCGATCGGGATTGAGACCGACAATTGCAAATCCGTGATCCTGAGATGCTCGCGTTGCAATATGTCGCTGGTGAGTTGCAAGGGATGAGCGGTAGCTCCAACAGATGAGGCGAGTCATCAAGTTCACCGCCCCTTGCATATCGGCGTTGGCAGTTGCGCCGGTGCCGGATGATCCTTCTTGTATTGAGCCAGGATAGGCTCGAGGGATTCCTTCCGCCAAAATTTCGGAGCGCGGATTTCGTTCAAACAGGAAGCGTTCCAATATAGTCCCACGCCGGATAGCGACCGGCCGGCCGCCACTGCTCGCGCGACGACCTCGATGTCGGCAGACTCAGGATAAATGTAAAGCGTCGTCGGGTTATCCTTCACCATCGCGATAATCTGGCCGGCGTCCGATGGCGACCAACTGGTACACCCGTTGCTGCGGCCGCCAGCGTAATCCTCCAGTGTTCCAAAAGGAACGTACCCCTCGTGATTTGCATACGGACTGCGTGGATCTTTTCGAAGACAGACGTTCCTCAACAGCTCGGCCGGATGCCCGCCGATCTCGCGCTGTCGGGCATTTGCGGTTTCACCCTCGCCATCAAATTGAACGAACGAGCGTATCAGAACCGCGTCTTGTTTCGCCGAAACACGGTAGTAGCCTTTGAAAGACGTCTTCGTCTCGCCGGTCACGTAGGCCCCGCCAGCCGTTAGATTCGAATCCATCGCATTGCCGAAGTTCTTCGCGCAGCGTCTTCCGTTTGCGAAATCCGCGACGCCTTTCAAATCGCGACCGCCGCCATGCCCCGCCGAAATTGCACGAAACGATCGCTCGGATTCGCAGACAACGTAGAACCGACGCCCCAATTTGCCGTCGCCTAAATCGTTGGGACGCGTCGCGTCCATCGCGAAATAGCAAGGATTCTTAACCGCGCCTTGGCTCACTTTTTGCTGGTAAAGCGCGCGTGCCCTCTGCAAGACCAGTTGTGCGATTTGACCTTCGCCTTCGCCGACATGTCCCCTCAGCCAAGCCGGAATATCCGATGATTGCTGCGCGGCAAAAGACCGTGGCGACGCCAGTAAGGCGATGACGATGATGACGAGGCTGAAGATATTGATGATCAGAAGGACGGATCTTGACCGCACCGGTTCAATTCTCCTGCCGAAGCGTCTGCATGCTAGTTCAAGCGTCGCGGCGTGTTCAGCCGTTAGCGCCGGACCTCGCGGCGAGGCAAGCGCGTTAGTCCGCAACGGCGCTCGCAATCGTTCTGATATTGTGCCTGACCATCTCGATATAGCTCGGAGCCTCGCCATCCTTCGCCGTCAGGCTATCCGAATAAAGCGTTCCGCCGATCGCGGCTCCAGTCTCGGAGGCAATCTGGCGCATCAGTCTGGGATCGCTGATGTTTTCCAGGAAGACCGCTGGAATCTTCTCTTTCTTGATCTGCGTGATGATGGTTGCGATATCCCGTGCGCTCGGCTCGGTTTCGGTCGAAACGCCCTGGGGCGCCACGAACGTGATGTCGTAGGCGTCGGCGAAATAACCAAAGGCATCGTGAGTTGAAATCACCCTGCGCCGCTCGACAGGGAACGCCGCGAGCACCTCGCGAACGTCGCGGTCGAGCGCTTCCAGCTTGGTCAGATAGGTCGATGCATTGGCCCTGTACGTTGCAGCATTGGCGGGATCGGCGGCTACCATGGCATCGCGGATATTGGTGACATAGATCTCAGCGTTCGCAACGGATTGCCAGGCGTGCGGGTCGGTTGACCCTGCGCCACGATCACGACTCGGTATCTCGCCGGTAGCCATCTTGCGCGGAACGATGCCGTCGGTTGCGGCGACGATGGTCGCACTGCTGCCGGATGATTTGACGAGCCTCGGTAGCCAGCCCTCCAGGCCGAGGTCATTGACGATCACCAGTCTGGCATTCCTGATCGCCTCCGCATCGGCGGTCGTGGGCGAATAGACGTGGACGTCGCCGTTGGGACCGACCAGCGTCGTGACCTCGACCCAATCGCCGCCAACGTTCCTGGCGAAGTCGCCGAGGATCGAAAATGTCGCCACCACCTTTAGTTTCGTTGCTTGCTGTTCCGCGGAAGCCGGCAAGATCGCCGAGGCCATTGCCACGCCAACCAAGGTCAATCGTCGAAGCTGTCGAAAGCGGGCCTTCTGCCACACGGAGATGTCGTGTGCCGGTCGACCGGCCAAATCGAATCGAAGCCGGCGTCGAGCGTCGGCATGGATCATGGTGTCACGACACAGCTGGAACAACAGAGCCTCACCGCATTGCTTAGTTCATGGAAACCCGGACGGTCTTTTTCTCTTTTTTGTGCTTCAGCCCCGAACCGCCCGCATCTGACGGGGGCTGACCGCACATCTTTGCCTTGCATCCGCCCTGATTGGATGTAATGTTATAACGTTGCATATGACAGGAGCAAGGACATAACAACCCATGACCGATGCTGCACCTCGGATTCCCGTCACGGTTCTGACCGGCTATCTCGGCTCCGGCAAGACGACGCTTCTGAACCGCATCCTCTCCGAGACGCACGGCAGGCGGTTTGCGGTGATCGTGAACGAATTCGGAGAGGTCGGTATCGACAACGATCTCATCGTCGACGCGGACGAGGAGATTTTCGAGATGAACAACGGCTGCATCTGCTGCACGGTGCGCGGTGACCTCATCCGGATCATCGCAGGGCTGATGCGGCGCAGCCGAGCCTTCGACGGCATTGTCGTCGAGACGACAGGGCTCGCAGATCCGGCGCCGGTGGCGCAAACGTTCTTTGTCGACGAGGACGTCCGCCGCAAGACGAAGCTCGACGCCATCATCACTGTCGCGGACGCCAGGCATCTCCTCGAACAGATCGACCGCGCACCAGAAGCGCAGGAGCAACTCGCGTTCGCCGACGTCGTTCTCATCAACAAGGTTGATCTTCTCGATGCGGACGGGCTCGCAATAGTCGAACGTCGTATCCGAAACATCAACCCATATGCGAAGATTCACAGAACGGAGCGCTGTGGTATCGATCTCGCCCAGATACTGGGGCAAGACGCCTTCAATCTCGAGCGCATCCTCGAAGTCGAGCCCGGATTCCTCACCGAAGAACACAAGCACGAACACGACGACGGGATCGGCAGCCTGTCCCTGGTCGCCGATCGACCGATGAAGCCCGGCAGGTTCGTGTCCTGGATTCAGGATGTCACACAGCGCTTTGGTCCGGACATCCTTCGCATGAAGGGCATCGCATCGATCGAGGATGACGATCGGCAATTTGTCGTTCAGAGCGTGCACATGCTCATTGAAGGCGGAAGTCGGCGTCCCTGGAAGGACCAAGAGGCGCGCCAGACACGGCTCGTTTTCATCGGGCGCGACTTGCCAAAGGACCTGCTCAGGCAAGGCTTTGAGGCTTGCTGCGCCTAAAGGGGAGCGAAAATGACCGAGATCGCAGGATTCGTTCCGAAATCCGAGCTCGAGCGGCTTCGCCTCATTCGCGAAGCTCGCGCGATATATGACAGCATCTTTCCACCGACCGATGCGGTCGGTGAGCGACCGCATGACCGAGCCGGCAACGGTGATGCAACCGGACTGAAAGAACCCGCTCCCTCGAAAGGAAACGTTCGAATGACGGGGCGCTCATAGCACTTCGATCCGCCATATGTTCCTCGTCCATTGCAGAATGATCGTACGCATCCGACGGGCCCGACGGGCGCCGTCTTGCGCGACGCGTGGTAGGCGTGTGACCTTATGTAGGTTCCGGCCGTGCGTTGGTGCTCCGGGTCATGATGGATATCAGCGCGCGCGTTCTGATTAGTCTACAGGCGTCGAACGCGTCATTAAGGTCACCAGTCTCCGCACACGCTTGGAAGACCGATTCCCACAACCGAGCGTTCAATCGTCGCAGCGTCATCAAAAGCGCGGCGGCGCTGGCCGCCTCAGCAGTGCCGACACAAGCAACCGCCGCGGAAACCGAGAGGCCGCTCGGTGAAACCGGGTCTCCAACCCGGAACACAGGTCCCTTGCCCCTGGGACTGCTATGCGGGAGGCGGTTAGGCCCGGTCCCGGGTTCTGCAGGCGATCAGCGCGAAGGTGGCTACAGCGCGAACGATCAGCATCCAGTACCGACCCACAAGGCCCGGGATGTGAAAAGGCTGTATCAGGAATTCCTCCGCGTGCCCCTTTTTGTGCGCGAGTCAGAGCCATCCACGCCGGAGACATATTGTTTTTCTATATATGCCCCCGAGGGACCGGCACCGAGCCGATCAGTCGGCCACGCTGGTCTCCAGCCAGTAGCCAACCCCGGATTCGGTTACCAGCAGGCGCGGCTGGTTGGGATCGGCCTTGATCTTCTGTCGCAGCTTGCGCACGAGGATGCGCAGGTACTGGATGTTGTCGCGCTGGTTGCCGGTCCAGATCTCTTTCAGCAGCTGATTGTGCGTCACCACCATCCGACATGCATCGCAAGCACGTGGAGCAGTCGGTATTCCTTCGCGTCAGCTTGACCCTGGTATCGTCGAGCGAGACGGTCTGGCTGGCAAGATCGACCGACAGCGGCCCGACCACGACCACCGGGTACTTGCCGGACGCTGGCGCAGGATCACGCTGGCAGGCGGGTTCAGCGCCGTTGAAGCAGTAGTGCTGCACCAACCGAATTCTGCAGCATTATGTCGGCATGGCTGAGAGCGAGCTGCTCGCCCGAAACATCCGGCTCCGACGTTCGGTAAGGATCGGACCCGCTTGTCCGGCCGGCCCGTGGCGGCGCCAACTTGGTGATGGCCGCTGAGCTGATGTATTTGGGTGGATAGAGATAGAAGTCCATCAGTGGGGTCAGCGAAGCCCCGGATTGCCGCTTCAGGACCGCGAGCGCCCTCGCGCCAGCCTCCGGATAGAGGGCGCTCCAGCCGGCGAAGCTGCTCGCTAATATCTCGAGCGACAGGATCGCGGTCGCGATCCCAACAAAACCCTGGTTGGATTTCTTGGCGCTGCGCGTGGTCGATGCCTTGCGCAACCGCTGCCGGAATTCATGATGGCGTTCGATGAACGGACCGAGCCGGGCACGCCACAGCATGTCGGGCAGGCAGGCGTAGCCGTGAATGTCGTGATAGCTCTCGATCAGATTGCGGCATTGTGCCGTGAGATCGGCCGGCAGGAAATTCAGGTCGATGTCGTCAACTGTGTTGTTGAGAGCGATATCATTTGTACGTTTCGTACCGCTTACCACGAATCGCAGCGCTCCATCTCGATCGAAGCGAACTATTCCGCCCGATGCAGCAAGCTTACGACTAGCTGCAGAAATCGTCGACTCGGTTCACCACGATCGGCATAGCAATAAGATAGCAGCGCATCGATCGTGAGCATGATGCCGGCCCGGCTATGGCGGAAATGACATTGCCTTCTGCAAATCTCTCGTATTGCAACGCGCCGATGTCTCGAAACGAGGAGTCTTCCGCAGACTCCTTGTGCACGTGCGCAGCACACGCAGCTGACGCCGATCCGCCATTGCTGACGATGCCGACCTCTATGTGCGATGCGTACAAAGAACTACTCCTGCCTCGACAGCTATCTGGCCAGCGACTTCTTCAGTCGTTTCATTAACTACTACCGGCTCGAGTGGGGACACGACACCGCGCCGTCCGATCCGAAAGCGTCGGCGCCGCGGCGTGCCGACTGGCCGGCGACGCCGCAGAGCACGCCGCCAATGCCGTTCAGCGAATGGCCCTATGGCGGCACGACGAGCTTCGGCGTGACGAGGTCGGGCTCGGTCGACAGCCCGCTGATGGCGGCGCTCGGCAATACGCCAGCGGGACAGTGGATGAACGAACGATGCCCACAACCTCTGCGGTTGGATCAATGCCGGCGGCAACCTCAGCAACAACAGCGTGCGCGGCGGCAATTCGCCGGCGGCCTACGACTACAACCCGAACACGGTCCAGCTCGACCAGGCTCGACGCCACGGCATTCAACGGTAACGCGAACCTCGGCATTGCGCCCACCAAGAAGGACGCTCTGATCGGTTCGGCAGACATCATCATTCATTTCTGATCCACAGGCGGCGCCGCGCCGACAAGATCGCGCGGCTCCCTCATCGGAATTTGGGGCACGCAATGAAGCAGATTCTCTTCACTGCCGCGGCGCTCGGAGCGTTGCTGCTCGCTGCGCCGGCCGTGAGCGCAGATCGTCCCGTCTACACCAAGGCGCCCACGGTCGCGGTACCGGCCTACGACGGTCCGGCTTCTATGTCGGCGTGTTCGGGCGGCGGACGCTTCGGCAATCACAATCTGAACAACGCGCTCGGCCCGGTCGGTTTCGCCAACTACACCATCAGGAGCAACAATTTCTCTGCGAAATTGCGGTGCGCGGCAGTCAGGATCGTCGTTCGGCAAGTGCTGACGCACGAAACCGTCCATCGAGCTCGGCTGCCGTCCATTTCCGTGCCAGGACGTGGGCCTTGACGCTATCGAAAATGTCGTTCCGACGGCTGAATTCGATGTCGAGCACGGCCTTCGGTCTGCTCCCGTACGCATCAAGCAGGCTGCCGACTTTTCGGCTTCGGCATAGGCTTCGATCATCGCCGAAGTAGTGAACTCCGTTGCTTATGATGAGACGAACGCACGCTCGGCCGCTTGCGCGCGCGCAAGTTGCTCCGGTGGATTGAACCGTGCCAAGACATTGTCCGCTGTCTCACCCGCGAGATCCGAAATGAACTTGATTATCTGCTCTCGGCTCTGAATACCGAGTAACGGCTGCGGCTCCGAGAGAAAATCGAAGAACGCGCTTCCGACCGTCGCGTTGACAGCAGCGGCCGGGAACAGCAACTCCGCATGCGTTGCGTATTTTTCATCGCCAAGAAGCAGCCGGGTAACTTCCGTCGCGGCCTCGGCGCGATGGTCCCAATGCTTGTTGAATTGATCCTGCAGCCATTCGTAGGTGATCCTGTCCTTGTGCTCCTTGAGCGCGCGGATCAGTAGCACGGATTGGACAACTGCATTTTGCGCGCCCTGACCGCCGAGCGGATCAAAGGAGACTGCGGCATCTCCGATTGCTGCAACAGCGTGTCCATTTTTGGTGCGGGCGACGGCGCGTCGAGCCGTCGGTGAGACCGCGCCGAGAAGCCAGGAGTGTGGATCCTCGTGCAAGGGCTTCAGCTGATCGATCAGCCCCGCATCTTCCGGGAAATAGGTCGCGAACAGGTTCACCACGGCGTCACGCGCGCTCTGAGCGTCTTTTACAGTGTTGAAGATGTCGATCCACGGGCTACTGGGCTTGGCGAACCCAATGAACGCCCGCGTGGCGCCGAGGTCCTTGTGCAGATAAGGGCCGAAGAACGTCTCGCCAAAATCGGCATGGATGTTGAACCAGTTGTGCCGGGCGCCGTCCGAGCTGCGATAGGCAAACTGATGATCGGCGCGATCCAGCTCCTTGAATGTTGCGAGCAGCAGGTGCCGCTGCGGCTCGGTGTAGACGGTGCGATCCGGATCAACCGGGAATAGGGACGACAAGCCGCCCTTCCCTGTCGCCACGAGGGTGAGGTCGGCGTCCGCCGCAATCGCATCCAGATCTTCGGGCGTGACCGGGCGCACGACGAATTTTCCGCCTCGCGCCAGGAAACGACCGAGGCGATCGTCGGCACGGAGCCGCGTATCAACGGCCTGCGCCCGATAGTTAAAGGGACGGTCGAACTCGATAACGGGAGTTCGAGCCTCGCCGATGCCGGAGAAGATCCGAACGCTCATGCCGGTGCTGGTCCCGATGTCATAGAGATCCTCGATGACCTCGGCATCGTATTCGAGGGATTTGCCAAAGTAGACAGCCGTCCCCGTGGGAGGCACATCGTTGCGTAGCGATAACCGGTCTCGGTCGCCGTAAATGGTGACATCAAATCCCGCGTTGACGAGGCCAAGTCCGGCCGTCGTCCCGGCAAGACCTGCTCCAATGATCGCGACTTTGCGGTTGGTGTTGGACACGTGGTTCTCCTGAAGGAAAAGTTCTCGGCGCCGAAGGCGGGATCTCGACGTGCGTCATCGTCTCGACGCGTGAAGCTCGCGAGAAGGCGGGGTGCTAGTTACCCTGTTGTCGTGTGGAACGAACGCCGGCACTCCAGGCATATGGAAGCGTCTCGCCATTCAACTCGTACCCGCCAACTGCGCGGAGCTTGAAGATTACAGGGTTGTGGGAAGCGATGGTCCGTGCGTTGCGCCAGTGCCGGTCGATGGCGAGCTTCTCCGAACTGAGGGAAGCGCCGCCGACCTCGAAAAGGGTGGTCACGGCGTCGAGCACGAGCTTGATGACGGTTACCTGTGCCTGCGCTGCAGCAAGCTCGGAGGCATCGAGCTGTTGAGGATCCTGGTGGCGGCCATCAAGCGTCCGCGCGAGCTCGTCGACCGCGGCGAGGACCGTTGCCCGCGCGCCAAAGGCGGCGCTGAGGAGCTGGCCGATCACCTGCTGCACCAGGGGATCATTGCGGGGCAGGTCGGCGACGGCATGGGTGAACGTGCGCGTTCGTGCCTTAATCCAGTCGGTCGTATCCGCCGCGGCGCGTTTCGCAATCCCTGCGAGCGTGGCGAGCAGGATCAGCTGAACGTGGGCGGTTCCAAACACCCTGCCTTCCGTTCCATAGCCGGGACCGATGATCCGATCCGGGCTGACCGTGACATTCTTGAATTCCGCCGTGCCGCTTGCCGTGAGCCGCTGGCCGAAGCCATCCCAGTCGTCCTCGACGCTGACGCCAGGCTGGCTGGTGTCGACCAGGACGGTCACTCGTTTGCCGTCCTGGTCGGCCGCGACAAGCAGATGATCGGCGTAAAGTGTGCCGGTCGTGTAATATTTCAGTCCGTTGAGCCGCAGCGCGGTTCCTTCCGATGTGACGGCGGTCCGGTAGCGATCAACCGCACCCAGGCCCGGCTCGGTGACGGCGACCCCGACCAGCGCGCCGTTCGCGATGGCTCCGAGCCATCGTGCCTTGACGGCCTCATCCTTGTTCAGCTGCAGGTCCTCGACCAGGTTGAAGTGTGCCCGTAACGCCTGCGGCAGGTTGGAATCGGCGGCCGCGAGCGCGATCAGTAGCTCGAAGGTCTGGCGGAGCGTCGCGCCGAGCCCTCCGAACTCGATCGGCACACGCAATGCGCCGAAGCCGGCCTCTTTCAACAGTCTGATTTCCTCGATCGGCAGCGTGCGGCTTCGTTCGCGGGCTACCGCACCTGCTGCGATCGTCTCAAAGATCGGAGCGAAGCGCTCGTGAAGGGCATCGTCGCTGATGCTCGGTCTGCCGGGATGAATGGTCATCGTGCTGCGTCCGCTCGTTCCGTGGGTCCTTGGATGGATTTGTTGTCTTGAAGAATAATCCACGCGCTTGCGAGAGCCAGACTGAATTTCCGTTCGGATGCAACACGATCGTTTGGAGCCGCACGTCGCGCGAAGAAAAATCTGCTGCGTGAGCCGCCGATCGATGTCGTCTATCGACGTCGTCTGAAGTGACGCAAGGATCGGTGAAAAAGATTGCGATGCTCGCGAGCACAGCTAGCGCGAAAGGAGTCTTCTCCGTGCCGTGCGATCTGCGCGGTAGATCGTGTCGAAACGCGATCGAATCGAAGCAAGTTGTTGTCGCGTCTTGCATCGAGTGCGTCGCATGGGCCGAGCCTGGTGACGCCAAGCAGGAAGCAGCCAGGAGCGAGTTTTTCATCCCGCAACGAGATGCGACGAAAGATGCGTGTCGAAAAAGATCGATAAACGCGATGGACGATTGATCGCGTGTTGTGGCGAGATGTCGCGCGAACGAGCCAACGGTGTCGTGCTGAGCGACGCGACGGAGATGTGTGAATGGCGCGACAGATTCGGTTCAATGCGTTCGACATGAATTGTGTCGGCCATCAGTCTCCCGGTGTCTGGGCGCACCCGCGAGACCGCTCATACAAGTACAAGGATCTCGACTATTGGCAGGATCTCGGGCGAACGCTGGAGCGAGGGATATTTGACGGCATCTTCATCGCCGACGTGATCGGCTACTATGACGTCTACAAAAATTCTCTGTTCCATGCGCTCGAGCAGGCAGCGCAGATTCCCGTCAACGATCCCTTGCAACTGGTCGCGCCCATTGCGCTCGCAACCGAGCATCTCGGCATCGGCATCACGGCGTCGACTTCATTTGAGCATCCCTACACTTTCGCGCGCAGGCTCTCGACTGCGGATCATCACAGCAAGGGCCGCGTCGGCTGGAACATCGTGACTTCGTATCTGGAGAGCGGAGCGAAGAATATCGGCCAGGGCGGGCTACGCCGTCACGATAATCGGTACGAGGTGGCGGCCGAGTATGCCGAGGTGCTCTACAAGTTGCTGGAGGGGAGCTGGGAGGAGGGGGCCGTCCTGCGCGACGCCGGGAAGAGGATATTCACCGACCCTTCGAAGGTGCACGAGATCGCGCACAAGGGACGATACTTTGATGTGCCTGGCTATCATCTCTGTGAGCCGTCGCCGCAGCGGACGCCGGTGCTCTACCAGGCCGGCGCGTCGGGAGCCGGCAAAGCGTTTGCGGCCCAGCACGCCGAATGCGTCTTCGTCGCCGCCCCGATCAAGCCGGTTCTGAAATCTTACGTCACCGAGGTGCGCCGGATCGCGGCTGAGGCCGGTCGCGATCCGCGCAAGATCCTGACCTACAATCTGGTCACGGTGATCGTCGACGAGACCGACGCGAAGGCGGAGGCAAAGTTCAGGGAGTATCAGCAATACGCCTCCTATGACGGCGCGCTGGTGTTCATGTCGGGATGGAGCGGCATCGATTTCGGACAGTACGCGCCGACCGATCTGGTCAGGAAGGTCGAAACGAATGCGATCGTTTCCGTGGTCGACCATCTCGCCAGCGGCAGCAAGTCCTGGACCATCGAGGAACTGGCGCGCTGGGGCGGCATCGGCGGGCTCGGTCCGGTGTTCGTCGGTTCGCCGTCGACGGTGGCCGATATCCTGCAACAGTGGGTGGAGGAGACCGACGTCGACGGATTCAATCTCGCCTATGCGGTGACGCCCGAGACTTTCGAGGACGTCGTCAATCTGCTGGTTCCGGAGCTGCAGAAGCGTGGCGTCTATCCGACCGGCTATCGTCCTGGCACTCTGCGGGAGAAGCTGTTCGGAGACGGCCCGTACCTGCCGGCGAGCCATCCGGCAGCAAGCTATCGCGACATCCAGGCGGTCAAGCGCCGCGAGCGCGAGGCGGCCGGTTCGGCCGCGCGTCAGCCCGTCGAGGCGTGACGGGCAATGGCCGAACCGATTCTACAGCTGCATGACGTCTCGCTGTCGTTCAAGGGGATCAAGGCGCTGAATGCGCTGAGCTTCAATGTGGAGCGAGGCGAGATCTGCGCGCTGATCGGTCCGAACGGGGCCGGCAAGAGCTCGCTGCTCAACATCATTAACGGGGTCTATCGGGCCGACGGTGGCAGCATCACCTTCAATGGTGAGCAGTTCGTCCGGATTCGCCCGGCACAAGCCGCGCATTTGGGCATTGGCCGGACCTTCCAGCACAATGCCCTGTTCCGGCATCTCAGCGTCCTCGACAACGTACTGGCCGGACTGATCCGGCATTGCCGCGCCAGCATTGTCGAGCACGCCTTCGGCATAGGCCGCGACCGGCGCGAGTCGCGCGAGTTCAACCGTCGGGTCGACGAGATCGTCGCCTTTCTCGACCTGACCAAGCATCGTGACCGGGTGGTCGCGACGCTTCCTTATGGCGTTCAGAAGCGGGTCGATCTCGCGCGGGCACTGGTCGGTGGCCCGAGCCTGCTGCTGCTGGACGAACCGATGGCGGGGATGAACCAGGACGAAAAGCACGAGATGAGCCGCTTCATCCTGGAGACCAACGCGAGCCTTGGCACCAGCATCGTGCTGATCGAGCACGACATGAGCGTCGTGATGGGGCTCTCGCATCACGTGGTCGTGCTCGATTATGGCCGCAAGGTCGGCGATGGCTCGCCAGAGGAGGTGCGTCGGAACCCGGACGTGGTCGCCGCCTATCTCGGCACGGCACATTGAGGTCCAGATGAGCTTCTTCGTCGAAACGCTGGTCGGCGGCCTGCTTGCGGGCGTCATGTACTCGCTGGTTGCGATTGGCTTTGTGCTGGTCTTCAAGGCGTCCGGCGTTTTCAATTTCGCACAAGGCTCGATGGTGCTGTGTGCGGCGCTCACCTTCGTGACCCTGCGCGACAAGGGCCTCGATTTCTGGCTGGCCGCGCTGATCACGCTTTCGGTCATGGTGGTGCTCGGGATCGCGGTGGAACGCGTCGTGTTGCGGCCGTTGGTCAACCGGCCGCAGATCACGCTGTTCATGGCGACGCTGGGCGTATCCTTCGTGATCGAGGGCGTCGCGCAGATCGCGATGGGGGCGAGCGTTCACGAGCTCGATCTCGGCATCGTCGATACCCCGATCGAGATCGGCGGAGTCCAGGTCAGCCAGTTCGACCTCGCGGCGGCGGGCACGGCCGGCATTCTCGTGGTCGCGCTCTCGATCTTCTTCAACAAGACGCGCGTCGGGATCGCGCTGCGTGCGATCGCCGACGATCCTCAGGCCGCACTCTCGATCGGGATCCGGCTCCAGACGCTGTGGCAGATCGTGTGGGGCGTCGCGGGCTTCGTCTCGCTGGTTGCAGGTCTGCTGTGGGGCGCGCGCCAGGGCGTGCAGTTCGCACTCACCCTCGTCGTGCTCAAGGCGTTGCCGGTGCTCATCATCGGCGGATTTACGTCGATCGCGGGCGCGATTATCGGCGGGCTGATCGTCGGCGCAGGCGACAGCCTCGCTGAAATCTATCTCGGAAGCCTGCTGGGAGGCAGCGTATCGACCTGGTTCGCCTATGTGCTGGCGGTCGCTTTCCTTCTGGTCCGCCCGGCTGGCCTGTTCGGCGAAGCGCCGATCGAAAGGATTTGATGCATGTCTGCGATCGGCACCGATGCCATCGAAGGGTTCAGCGCCACTGGTGACACCGCCCGGGTTACGCGCGATCGGCTGCGCGTCGGCTCGGCGGTGCTGCTGCTTGCCGCACTGGTCGGTATTCCCTTGGTGGCCAACGATTACTGGCTCAATGCCGTCCTGATTCCGTTCCTGATCATGTCGCTCACCGCGCTGGGGCTGAACCTGCTGATGGGCTACGCCGGGCAGGCGTCGCTCGGCACCGGCGGGTTCATGTCGGTCGGTGCCTATGCGACATACAATCTGCTGCTGCGCCTGCCGGAGCTGCCGCTGCCGGTCAGCCTGCTGCTCGGGGGCGTCATCTCCGGGCTCGTGGGCATCGTCGCCGGGCTGCCAAGCCTGCGGATCAAGGGTTTCTACCTCGTCGCATCGACGCTGGCGACGCAGTTTCTGCTCGAATGGTTGTTCAATCAGTATGGCTGGTTCTCGAACTATTCGACCTCAAGCTCGATCTCGGCGCCACGGCTTGCGATCTTCGGTCATGATCTCTCGAGCCCGACCGGTCGCTATTTCCTGACTCTCGCCACCGTCGTCGTCGTGACGGCCGTCGCAACACGGCTGGTCCGCAGCCAGACCGGCCGGACCTGGATGGCGATCCGCGACATGGATACCGCGGCTGCGGTGATCGGCATTCCGGTATCCGCCGGAAAGCTGAAGGCGTTCTTCGTGAGCTCGCTGGTGATCGGGATCGCAGGTGCGCTCTGGGCCTTTGCTTATCTCGGCACGGTCGATGCGCGCAGCTTCAACCTGGATCGTTCGTTCCAGGTGATGTTTGCGATCATCATCGGCGGTATGGGCAGCATCAGCGGCAACTATCTGGGCGCCGCCTTCATGATCTTGCTGCCGATCCTGCTCGATCATGTCGGAGGCACCGTGTTCGGTGGCGCGATCGATCCCGGGCAGCTTGAAAATCTTCAGAAGGCGTTGTTCGGCGCGCTGATCGTCTGGTTCCTGATCAAGGAGCCGAGAGGGCTCGCTGCCTTGCTGTCGCGAGCCTGGACGCAGCTGGCTTCTCGGCTGGGCCGCTAGCAAGCAACGAAACATCATCCGTGGGTGTGAGCCGCACGCACGGCCAAGCGAGAATTCTGCATCAAATGGAGGGTAAGCAGATGTCTTTACGGAAGCAGAAGCGGATCATGAGCAGGGCGATCGGGCTGACAGCCCTCGTTCTGTCGGCGGCCATCGGTGCCACTGCGTCGGCGGAGGACGCAAAAACACAATACTTCCCGCTCGCGACATTTCGCGTCGGGGCCTACGCGTCGAGCGGCATTCCGGTCTGGGCCGGCGAGATCGATTATTTTCGCTATATCAACGAGGTCGAAGGCGGCATCAACGGCATCAAGCTGGTCTGGGACGAGTGCGAGACCAATTGGGAAGTCGAGAAGGGCGTCGAGTGCTATGAACGGGTGAAGGCAGGCAAGAATGGTTCGCCGGTGCCGATCTTCCTGCCGCATGGCGATCCGATTTCGAAGGCGCTGACCGAGAAATCGGTGGCTGACAAGATTCCGCTGGTCACGATCGCCTATGGCCGCACCGAGGCGATCGACGGGCGGGTGTTCCCGTACAGCTTCCCGGTTGTCTTCAGCTTCTGGAGCGAAGCTTCTTCGGCGGTCAATTTCATCGCGGAGAAGGTCGGCGGCAAGGACAAGCTGAAGGGCCTCAAGATCGCGACCGTGTATCACGATTCGCCCTACGGCAAGGAAACCCAGGTCCCGCTTGCCCACCTTGCCAAGACGTATGGCTTCGAGGACATCCAGATTCCGGTGCCGCATCCGGGCAATGAACAATCGGCGCAATGGGCCAAGATTCGCCAGCTCAAGCCTGACTGGGTGTTCTTGCGAGGTTGGGGCGTCATGACGCCGGTTGCGATCAAGACCGCCGCCAAGGTGGGCTTTCCGGTCGATCATATCATCGGTGGCATCTGGTCGGGCTCCGAGGAGGACGTTCGCCCCGCCGGCGCGGTAGGCAAAGGCTATCTCGCGATCACGCCATTCCCCGCCGGCGCGAATTTCGAGATCCACCAGAAGCTCAAGAAGTACATTCTCGACAAGGGTCTCAGCGATCTCAAGGACCCGAAGAGCTTCGGCTCGGTCTACTACAATTCCGGCGTGGACGAGGCGATCGTCGCGGTGGAGGCGATCCGGACCGCACAGGCGCATTTCGGCGTGCGGCCGATCAACGGCGAGGAAGCGCAGTGGGGCCTCGAACACCTCGACCTCTCCGAGAAGCGCCTTGCGGAAATCGGCGCCACCGGTCTCCAGCAGCCGCTGAAGCTCTCGGCCAAGGACCACGAGGGCGGTGGTGCGGGCAAGGTGCTGCAGTGGGACGGTGAGAAGTGGAACGTGGTGTCCAACGGTTGGGTGAAATCCGACCGGGACCTGCTGCTGCCGCTGATCTATGAGCGCGCTGCCGCCTACGCCAAGGAAAAGGGCATCACGCCGCGCGATGCAACCAACTGATGTTGCCCGGAAGGATCGCCAAAAGGACCGTCATGACCATGTCGCCGTTTCTCGAAGTCGATAACATCGAGGTCCTCTACAGTCAGGCGATCCTGGCCTTGCGCGGCGTATCGCTCAGGGTCGAAGAAGGATCAATCGTTGCTCTTCTCGGCGCCAATGGCGCCGGGAAGACCACCACGCTGAAGGCAATCTCGAACCTGCTCGCGTCCGAGCGCGGTCACTTGAGCCGCGGCGCAATCACGTGGCGCGGCGAGGTCACCGGAACGCTCGGCCCGGCCGACCTCGTTGCCAGGGGAGTGGTCCAGGTTCTCGAAGGTCGTCACGTCTTTCCTCAACTCACGGTCGAGGAGAACCTTCTCAGCGGCGGGTTTGTGCGCCGGCCCAGCCGCCGTGAACTCGCCGACGATCTCGAGCGTGTCTACACCTGGTTTCCGCGGCTCAGGCAGCGCCGCAGCGTGCGTTGCGGCCTGACGTCGGGCGGTGAGCAGCAGATGGTTGCGATCGGGCGTGCGATGATGACGCGTCCGACCCTCGTGCTGCTTGACGAGCCCTCGATGGGCTTGGCGCCGATCATCGTGGAGGAGATCTTCCACATCATCCGTGATCTCAATAGGAACGAGGGTGTCAGCTTTCTGCTGGCCGAGCAGAACGCCCATCTTGTTCTTCAATTTGCCGATCACGGCTACGTTCTCGAGAACGGCAAGGTCGCTGCGTCAGGCACGGCGGCCGATCTGGCCGAGCGGGACGACGTTGCCGAATTCTATCTCGGTGCCGCAGCGGCCGGAACGGCGGCGGAACCGGTCCAGACCACGACTGTATGAGCAGGGGCTGCGCGCCATGGCGATTCGTTTTGGATATTGGATGCCGCTCGGCAGCGGCGGCTTCGTCATCAGCGACGTTCCGCAGCGCACCGACTGGACGCTCGACTACAATGCTTCCCTCGCGCGCGAGGCCGAAGAGCTCGGCTTCGAATATGGCCTGGCGCCAGCGCGCTTCATCGCGAGCCATGGCTGGGAGTTGCAGCAGGAAGCCATCACCTGCACGGCAGTGCTCTCCGCCCAGACCGAGCGGCTGAAGCTCATCAGCGCGATTCACACCGGCTTCTGGCACCCGGCCATGATCGCGAAGGTGGGGGCCACGATCGACGTCTATTCCAAGGGGCGGTTTGCGATCAACATCCTCACTGGCTGGTTCAAGGACGAGTTTCGCGCCTTCGGCGAGCCCTGGCTGGAACATGACGAACGGTACCGCCGCTCGGAAGAGTTCATCCAGGTGCTCAAGGGTCTCTGGACACAGGACCGTTTCACCTTCAAGGGCGACTTCTATAGCATCAACGACGCCTGGTTGAAGCCGAGGCCGATCTCGCAACCGCATCCGGAGATTTTCCAGGGCGGCAATTCCAAGGCCGCGCGCCGGATGGCCGCGAAATATTCGGATTGGTATTTTCTCAATGGCACCACGGTGGAGGGCGCCAAGCACCAGATCGACGAGGTCCGCGCGCTCGCCAAGGCGGAAGGCCGCACCGTCAAGTTCGGGCTCAACGGCTTCATCATCCAGCGGCCGACCGAGCGGGAAGCGCTCGAGCAGCTCGAAGCGATCATCGCCGGCGCCGACCCCGAGATCGTGCAGGCCTTCGCCGACCAGGTGAAGCAGGCTGGCGCGTCGACAGCGGAGAGGGTCGGGATGTGGGCAGATTCGAGCCACGCCAACCTGGTTCAGCCCAACGACGGCTTCAAGACCCGTCTGTTCGGTCCTCCCGAGCTGATCGCGGAGCGTATCCGGGCCTATGAGGCGATCGGCGTCGACATGATCCTCTGCGCCTTCCTGAATTTCACTGACGAATTGCCGGCGTTCGGCAGAGAGGTGATTCCGCTGTTGAACCCAGCCAAAGCCAACCGAACCCACGAGCCAGAGCCTGCCTGAGACGACTGCAAAATGTAAAAAAGGGATGATCTGCATATAGGCCAACCAAACGGGAGAGCGCGGCAAACTCAAAAGCGCACCCACGCGGCGCTTATCCGATGAGCCGCAGGAGCGGCGATACGGCCGAGCATGTCAGCAAGGCACGGCTGCGGAACCTATGAGACAACTTCCGGCCCAGAGACCTTTGGCATTCTCCATCACACCGCGCAAGGCGGCATTCGCCGGAAACTGAACGCGACCAAGTGTCGATCAACTATCCTGTCCTCGGCGGTTTAACTCTCCTCGGTGGTTTAAGAGGCGCGCGCTTACGACCTTCATGCAACGTATTTGGAGCTTTGGCGCGTTTGGAATGCTGAACAACTAATTCGAATGGATGAACACCCAGCGCGTCGGCGATGCGATCAAGGATATCAATTGTCGGGTTTTTGGATTGCCGCTCGAGGCTCGCCAAGTAGGAGCGGTCAATCCCAGCCTCATGTGCCAGCTTCTGTTGCGAAATACCGCGCTCCACGCGGATTCGACGCACATTTAGGGCCATAAGAGCACGAGCTTTCATGTGCCGATCATGTCTGCGCCCGGATATTTAAACCACTGGCTATAATCCAACTATTTGAGTCGACACACGATCCATCAGCACACCGCATGGTCGACATATCGGAACGCTCGCAACGCGATCGAGCAAGTGCTTTAAAAGAGGTTAGAATCTCGATGGGGAAGCTGGAACACTATAAAAAGCCCACAATCTCCAGCGATCCTTGCGAGCTTAAGCCGGGAGACTACTATTCCATTCGACGCTGCACCGAGCGATCCGACCCTGACCCCGTATGACCGCGAGTACGTCGTTACCTACATGCGTCTGTTGGATGCGGATGCGGACGGTGCCGACTGGCGGGAAGTCGCGGAGGTCGTGCTGCACATCAATTCCAAACGCGAGCCGGAGCGCGCCCGCCGCGCCTATGAGAGCCATCTCTCCCGCGCCAAGTGGATGAGCAGACACGGTTACCGGCACCTCTTGCGGAGCGGCTGGACTTAACCTTCGATAGTCCGCGTAGGACGGCTTCCGCGCGCATAGAGACGGCCATGTAATGCCGCGCGGCCTTGATGGACTTGTGCCGATCCGATCATTCTCGGCGATATCAGGATCTGCGAGAAGGCGCTGCAGTCGTTTTTGGCGCCAAGCCTGCACACGACGTAGGCGCGGCAGAACCGCTTGCCTTACCGCATGGGTCTGTTGAAGCTTCCTCGGCATCGTTGCTCCTTGCCCGTGAGTTGCGAGATTAGCGCAATTTCAGGCTGCGTCGAGGGATAGCGAAGGCAGCTGCGTGCATCCGCCGCTTAGGCTCCTTGAGCGGCCTTCTTTCTGGCCAATCTGACAAAGGTGGCAGAGGGGGGATATGTGCCGCTCGTCCTGGCCGTGTCAGTCTATGGTGTCATGTGGATATGGCATCGCGGGGCGGCCGCCGTCTCTGCGCGGCTGCGCGAGGCGCTGATCCCGGTCCCGCAATTTATGGCAGAGGTTGCCGAAAGGAACGTGCCTCGGGTGCCTGGCACCGCAGTATTCCTAACCCGAACCGAGCACGGCACGCCGCCGGTCATGGTTTGGCATGTCAAGCATAACCGCGCTCTGCACGAACAACTCTTCGTGGTACGCGTGGAGATCCTCTCGGTGCCGTGGGTTCAGCCCAACAATCGGATAACGCTTGAAGAGGTTGCGCATAACTTCTGGCGTGCAGAGGCGCGGTTCGGCTTCATGGAGCGTCCCCATATCCCGGGGCTGCTCGCCCAAAGCAAATCGCTGGGATGCGCCATCGAGATTGCCGACGTGACGTACTATGTGGGCCACGAGACCGTGATCCGACGTGAGGACGGCATGGGCCTGCCCGGCTGGCAGGAGCGTCTATTCGCAACAATGGAGCGGAACGCGCAACATGTCAGCGATTTCTTCAGTCTTCCCAACGACCAGGTGGTGGAGATCGGACGACAGGTGGCAATCTAGATGCCGTAATGGCCGGCCTTCGCGAGCCTAGCCAGGTTGGTGGCTGTCCCTCAGAATGATGATGTTGAAACGGACTCCAAGTGATCGGCTCCAGGCATCAAGTGAGGAACAGCCATGGACTATATTATGCGGGGATCGACGTTTCTTTGAAAGAGAGCAGCATCTGCGTTGTTGACGGGACTGGCAAGGTCGTCCGCGAGGTCAAGGTCGCCAGCGAGCCTGAGGTGCTTATTGGCTATTTCGACGAATTGGGATTACCTGTCAGCCGCATTGGGCTCGAGGCCGGGCCGTTGTCACAGTGGCTGCATGCCGCACTTGTGGCCGCCGGCCGCGATGCAGTGTTGCTCGAGACACGGCATCTGAAAGCAGCACTCTCGGCCATGACCGCCAAGACCGACCGGAAGGATGCCCGCGGGATCGCTCAGTTGCTGCGGATGGGCTGGTATCGTCCGGTTCACGCGAAATCGGTGCCTTGCAAGGATACCCGGGCTCTTCTTGTTGGACGAAAACTTCTGCAGGGCAAGCTTCTCGACGTCGAGCTGAGCATCCGCGGTATCTTGCGTGGCTACGGGCTGAAGGTCGGCGAAGTGAGCCGTGGACGGTTTGAAGCGCGCATTCGGGAATTGACAGCGGAGCATGTGACCCTGGAAATGGTGATAGGCGCGATGCTCGCCGCGAGGACGGCGTTGTGGAACGAGTTCACCAGGTTGCATCGTGAGATGCTGAGGATCGCGCGGGCCGACAAGGTTTGCCGGCGATTGATGAGCACGCCTGGCGTCGGCGCTTTGGTCGCCCTGACATATCGCTCGGCGGTGGATGACCCGACGCGGTTTGGAAAATCCAGTACGATCGGCGCCTAGCAGGCCGTTGAAGAACTCAGCCGCGTTCGCAAACGAAGGCTGAATCGTCGCCATTGTGGATGTAGAAGTGGCCAACGAGCCTGCCCGCAGTGCCGATCATGGCCCATCCGCGACCACAGGACGGATCATTCTCGTCGTGCCTCTCCCATGAGAACTCGGCGCAGGCCGATCCGTCGCGGGTGCCGTAGCGAGCATCCAGGAAGCCCTTGAGAGCCCCAAACGCTATTTCGCCATCGGACTTGCCACGGAAGGTGAGATGCGCCTCTCCGACAAGATCGAGGAAGTCGCTGTCCCAGTTGTCCATTTCGACGATGCGCCAGCGGCCGGCAAAGGCCTTGGCAAAGCCGGGCACCTTGGCCATCAACCGGTCTCCGCGATCAACTTGGGCAGCCGCACCAGATTGTAGGCGGCCGCAGCGAAGGTAAAGGCCCATCCGACCCGATCACGGCCACGGAATCTGGTCTTCTCTTGCCCGGCGACCGTCTTGATCCAGCCGAATGCCTCCTCAATCCGCTTGCGGATGCGCTGGCTGACAGCATAACCGCCGTGCCGGGTCGTACGCCCGTCGATCGCAGAGCTACGGCCGCCGGTATTCTGCGCAACATGCGGCGTCACGTTCATCGAGCGCAGCTCGTTGACGAAGTCTTCTGCATCGTAGGCTTTGTCGGCACCAAGCGTGATCGCTGTCGGTCGATCGGCACGAGGCTCGATCATGTGCAGCGCGGCCACCCGTTCGGCATGCCCACCGGCCTGCGTCAGGCAGGCGTCGACCAGCAAGCCGTGGCGGTTCTCCATCAGCCCGTGCCCGATGAAGCACAGCTTCGTCTCCTTGCCTTTCCCCTTGCGGTAGAGCCTGGCCTCCGGATCGGTGGTCGAAGCATGGGTGTCGTTGGAGCGCTTCTGGCCATGGAAGTTCGCTTCAGCATTGCGCCCGCCGCCTTGGGCCGGCGGCTCGCCGGAGCTATCCTTCGGTTTGACGCTCTTCATCGAGGCCCAGGCCTCGATCAGCGTGCCGTCGACCGAGAAGTGATCGCTCGACAGAAGCTTCTTCACCCTGGGCTGCGCCAGCACCGCCGCCAGGAACTTCGCCGCGATGTCGCCTTCCAGCAGCCGGTCGCGGTTCTTCGAGAATACCGAATGGTCCCAGGCTGCATCGTCGACGCCGATTCCGACGAACCAGCGGAACAGCAAATCATATTCCAACCGCTCCATCAGAAGTCGCTCCGAGCGGATCGAATAAAACGCCTGCAACAGCATCGCCCGCAGCAGCTTCTCCGGCGGGATCGACGGCCGTCCAATCGGCGAATAAAGGGCGGCGAACTCGTGCTCCAGCGCCGCCAGCGCCTCGTTCACGATCGTCCGGATCCCTCGCAGCGGATGATCACGCCGCACCCTTGCTTCCAGGTCGACGTAGCTGAACAGCTCGCCCGTTCGATTGTCGCCGCCGCGCACGCACCATCTCCGAATCTCGTCGGAGCCAATGAATCATGATCCTCGGTCGGCGGCGACCGCCTTTTTTCAACAGCCTGCTAGTTCGGGCTCACGCCTAAAAAATGTCAGTCCGGTGAGACCGACCGGGACGGAGGCGTCAGCAAGGTCGGCGACGCCATGGTGCGGACCGCGCTCTTTGAAGTGGCGCACATCATGCTGACGCGTGCGACACGCTTCTCGAGCCTGAAGTGCTGGGCACTCGAGGTTGCGCGACGGCGCGGCATGAAGCGCGCCAAAGTGGCCCTTGCTCGCAAGTTGGGCGTTGTGCTGCATCGCATGTGGGTGGACGCGACCGAGCTCCGCTGGAGCAAAACCGCTGCGGCTGCGTAGGAGATAGAGAAGATTCGGAACGAGCCGGAAACGGTACGTTCTCCTGAGGTCCCGCCGCCGGGACGAGGGCTTGGCAAGGTCGTGAGTAGTGCTGTGAATGCTGCGGCAGATCACGCGTCCTAGATTGACCTGCCGGCTCTGGATCTGATGGCATGGTGTGGCGGTCTTCGTGCCGACCACGGACAGAAGCATGATCCTGGTGATGATATTTGTTGAGAGGGACCTGACGAACAAAGGCCCATTACAGAAGCACTACGTTCGCTTGCGGACCCCTTTGAAGCCCATGGAGCAGGCGACCCCGCCAAGCCTCCCGCGAGACGGGGCCGCTCGTTTTGGTCGACGCGCGCTGGAGGTCATTTGGGCTCGTCGATCGCTTAAATCACGCGCGACAACTCGATCAAGGAAGGAGCGGTCGACACCATGGAAGCGGGTATCAACCTCGCTCAAGAACTGGCAGCTCTACATTGTTGCGGAGTATAGGCGCAAAAAAAACACCCCCGCCGAAGCGGGGGGCCAAAAACCAGGGAGAGTGAATGCACCGATCGCTTGATGAGGTATAAGCGATTGCAGTCAAAATTGGCGCACAACTTTTGTACAGAACGGACAATCCCGGGGTCCACGCTTGGCGGATGCCTTCTCGCGACAACACAATGGTCCCCGCCGTACCATATTCTTGCGATCTAACGAGCTTCCGAGTTTCGCTGTCTTCCGCAAATAGCTCCTTATTGAACGCCACTAAAAAGAACCACCACGCGGACGGAAACGAGCCTTGACGCTAGTGAACCGCTCGCGCGGGAGAATCGTGATTGGTCCGCCGAAAAGGCCACCGCAGCTCTGAGATTCACGACAACGCGCAACCGAAGCAGGAATCTCCCAAACGCCTATCCGAACGAGCCGATCGAGCGTACCTTCCGCGACGCCATCGCCATTCGGACCATCGAACGTGATCGCGCGCGACTAAATCGGCAAATCTTTGGTTGGTTGTCCCTGGAGCTGTTCTATGAAGGGGAGAGTAGGTCGGAAATCGTTGGGGCCGACCAGATTCTGTGATGGCGGAGGCGCAGTTTGCAAGAACCTCCCACTGCTTCGAATCATTCGTGCCCGGAGGGCAAACTGCACATCAGACATAACTACAACGTCTGCGCTCGACGCGCGACGGATATACGTTCATGTGGTCAATGCACGTGACGGAACTTACCCTCTAACTCGGCTATGGCCCCTGCGGTAACGAGGCTCAATGACCCCAAGCGAACCGAGGACACCATCGGCGCGAGCTTGCGAAGCTCGCCCAAGCCTGGACAATAGCGATCAACCATATCATTGAGCCGCGCAAGCTGAGCTTCCGAAGCCGGGCTGTCCAGGATTACCTCCATTTCGATCGGGTCGTTGCCGGACCACACCCCCTTGCGGAAATCGAAGCAACTGCTCGGGTCACGTGGGCGCGTGTACCGGACCAAGACGTCGTTCAGCGAGACTCCGAGTATGTCGGCATAACGACGATAACTGATCTCGTGGCAGAGGCCTAGATTTATCAGGACGCTTTCCAGCAGTAAGGTTCGCCTCAGTTTAGCTCTCCCATCGCGTTTCATCTCTATCGAGCCTGAATTGACGGATCGCGGCATCTCTGTATGCCGCGTCCGCAATGACGAGTGCGCTTGCTTGGGATCGGCGCGGAATACACGTTCCCGGAACGTGTTCTTGAAATTGACGCTCATCATTTCCTCTGAGACTGACGTTGCGACCGTCTGGAACCTCGCGCGGTAGCGATTCTTAAGCGACCCCACCGCCGAGCCGATCGCGGCACGACGATGGGCTGAAGAAATCCGTACGAAACGGACTTTCACTTTCTCGTTTCAGAATAGGCGCGTGCGAGCAGGTACTGACGACACCTAGTAGCTGTGTCGCTGCTCTCGAAACAGGTATTCCGGGTTCTCTGCGCAAAGCCCTCCGACGCCAGATGCGCTCGCTTTGCATTGCTGATAGGTCGAATATTCGCACTCGCCGGGCCAGCCCCTTGGTGGTCCTTGCAGGCAATATCGATCCGATGCGGGCTGTCCATCTGCGCCTTCATGATCCATGTGTGTACGTGCGAGACATGGGTCCGCCATCACAACAGAGGTAATGGCCAGAAGGCCAGCGAACAGGATATCGCGCAGAAACCGAACCCTCGTATGAGCTGCGCTGCGGGATGGATGCGTGATCTGCGGGACGGGTGTCATCACAGACAAGACATGCGAACAAGAGTCGGGCTCGAGTCGCGACAGTGACCCAGATGAAGTCCCTAACGGCGCCGTCAAATTGCGTTTGCTCGTCAACATGAAAGCCTTTCGACCAAAACCGCTGCGTCACCGACATAGTGCACATGCGATTCGCATTAGCAGCGACGCGGGTAACCCGCGTCGGCTGGGCAAGAAAGTCGCCGCACGACATAGGAGACATGCGAGACGACTAAGACCATAGTGCAATTGTCTGCCACGAATTGTACTTACTTCTGATCTCACGCGAGCGCGTCTGATTGATCAGTCTCCGTTCGAACACGCGGATGTTGCGAAATGAACTGTCGAGGGCGCATGGAAGCAGATGGTCGATACTGTTGTCCTCGAACACGATCAGGTGCAATTTACTTTCTCTTGCGTGCTCCTCAGCGGCAACGTTCGAACTATCTGTACCATCGTCCGCAACGTGACAGCCGCGGCGGTCTCGCGTTCTGGCAAGCATCGCGCCTTTCCCTACGCCTCGGCGCCGTCAGGCGGTGGTGACGAACACGGGCGCTCCGACACGGAATCAAGAAAGTGTGTAATCGGCCGTCCTTGAAATCTGCACGTCCTTACTCATCCGCTTCATCAACTCGCGGACGTAATCCTCTCCGGCGGCGTCGGCTCTTGAAGCGACTGTTCGGTCACATGCGAGTGAAGTTAAACGAGTAAGACGACCGCTATCTTGGCAGCGTCCGATTCGACATCCAGTGAAGCAGCGCTTCGCATCGAAGCGGACCTCGTGGACATTGAGCTGTGGCATCAGTCGGCTGCTGCGAGCAAGGCTCCGCTACAGAGCAAAGTGATCCGTGGCCGCGATCAAGAAAGTCGTTGACGTAGCGTGTGGCAAAAGAGGAGCTGATCATCGTATTGATGTCAGCGATACTGACTTCAAGGGCGGCAGCCGTTTGCCAATCGATCAACGATTGGTTGGTCTATCGCAGGGAGGAGTCTCAACCGGAATAGCAAACCCAGCTGTTACCCGATCCAAGACGACCATTGTCTTGAAAGATTTGATGTCAGGGTTCTTATAGAAGAAGCACCTGGTGAACTGCTCATAGTCCTCCATGGTAGGTGCGGTGACGTATAAGATAAAATCAGCCTCGCCGGTGACATAGAAGCCGTTGACGACATCAGCTGACAATTTGATGTCCTTCTTAAATTGATCGATTATGTCCGAACGCTCTCGCTCCATTGTAACCAACACGAGCATTTGGATTGGTCTTCCCACGGCTTTCGGCGAGACGATTGAGATATCGGCCTCTATGATCTTTTCCGCGCGAAGCCTCTTCAACCGCCGCTGGCACGCAGTAGCAGAAAGCCCCGCGATTTCGCCGATCACCTCGGACGTCAGACGGTTGTTCTTCTGCACGATCTCGAGGATGCGCGCGTCTATCCGATCGTACTGCATTGCACAGCAGCTCCAGCCTCGTCGTGAATTCGTCGCCCGATTCCATGCGAAGAAAATCGATCAAGGGCATGAAAACATGGAGAAATGTTCCGCCCACCCTTTGAGGGTGTCAAGCGCGGTCGGCCGCGCCGCGTCCTCGGGCAGTCGCGCCGTTCCGGGCGCATGTCTCTTCCAGTTTCGAGTTGGTTCCCGGGCTGACGACAGGGGTCTCACAAGTTGGATGGCGTTGGTACCATTGCGCCGCATGTCCGCGCGCGTTGCAGCATTGAACTTGTGAAGCGGAAACATCATTTACATGTTCGAGTGCGTGCGGCAATCGTATTTGTATTTGGGACGATTGAGCGGCGGCAGAGCCTGTGATGCCGCGACCAGCTAGCTGGCTCTTGCGGTGTGGCCGTTTTGCCCGAGGCCGTTTCTCCACCCGATGATCATTGGCGCAACCTCAATCGCGGGCACCGGACGGCTAATCAGGAACCCTTGTGCCTCGTTGCAGCCCTCCGCCTTAACCAGGTTGAGCTGCTCGAACGTTTCGACTCCCTCGGCGATAGTCCGCATGCCGAGGCTTTTCCCAAGGCTGATGACCGCTCGGACGATCAACCTCGATTCTTCAGCCGTAGTCGCTTCCCGTATGAATGACCGATCGATCTTGAGCTTGTCAAAAGGGAAGCTGCGCAGATAACTCAGCGAGGAATATCCGGTACCAAAATCGTCCAACGCGATTCGCAAACGCAATGTCTTGAGCTTGTGCAGCGCGGCCAATGTCTCGGCGTTGTTTGCTAGCAGAACGGATTCGGTTATTTCGAGTTCAAGCCGGTACGCCGGGAGTTTTGAAGCAGCGAGTGCGTTTGCAACGACCTCGACGAGGCCTTGCCCACGAAACTGGGCCGCAGAGACGTTGACCGCGATCTTGAGTTCCTTTGGCCACGTGGATGCTTGCTTGCAGGCGCGACGAAGGACCCATTCTCCGAGCGGCGTAATGAGGCCAATGTCCTCCGCGATGGGAATGAACTGGTCGGGTGGCACGAGGCCCCTCGTCGGGTGACGCCAGCGGAGCAATGCCTCGAAGCCGCCGATGCGGTCGAGACGCAAGTCATATTGCGGCTGATAGTGCAACTCGAATTCATGGTTATTCATTGCCTCGCGAAGATCGAGTTCGAGGGCCCTGCGTCTTTGCAAATGTGTGTCCATGGCCGGCTCGAAAAACCGCCAAGTGCCCCGTCCGTCCGCCTTGGCGCGGTACAGCGCCACATCGGCATTCTTCAAAAGCTTTTCGCCGCTCGCGCCATCACACGGCGCCAGCGAAATTCCCGCGCTGCATCCAATGACGGCTCGATGCCCGCTCAGTTCATAAGGCGCACCGACACAATCTATCACGCGGCGAGCGAGGCGTTCGGCGTCCCCCGAATCGTGGATGCCGCATTGTATGATCGCAAACTCATCGCCGCCCAAACGCGCAACGGTATCGATCTCCCGGACGCAGGCACTTAGTCGGTCGGCAACCGCGCAGAGCAGTTTGTCACCCACCGGGTGCCCCAAAGTATCGTTGACCTGCTTGAAACCATCGAGATCCAGGCAGAACACGGCAAAGTTCGAACCTCGACCGGCCTGCGCAATAGCCTGTTCAATTCGTTCGCCGAACAATATTCGATTGGGCAGCTTAGTCAGCGCATCGTGGCGCGCCATGAACGCAACCTGAGATGCGGCTCTCCGCTGCTCGGTCACATCTTCGCAAGTCATGAGCCAGCCTCCGTCAGAGGTGGGGCGGCGAACGATAGAGATGATACGTCCATCACGGAGCTGCTGGAGACACTTGCCGGCCTCATGCTGGACCAAAACTCGTGCGCGTTCTGCATCCAAATCGGCAGCGGCTTGGTCACCTTGAGTTCCTGCCGCACCGCTCAAAGCGAGAATGTTCTCGAAGGTAGTCCCCGGTTGAACGAGCTCCGGCGAAATGTCATAGATTTCGCAAAAACGCGGGTTGACGACTTGCAACCGGGATTCGCCATCGTAAAGGCACAGGCCCTGTGACATGTTCTTCAGCGCCGCATCGAGCCGTAGGTTCGTCGCATGCAGCGCTGCTTCCTGGCTTTTTAGGGCAGTAATGTCGCTGTAGATAACGATGACGCCGCCCTCTTGCGTGAGACTGCGGCTGACACGTAGCCATCGTCCATCCGCAAGCTGGGCTTCCCCTGCTGACCCATCGAGGCTGATATCTTCAGCTTCCGAGATCGATTCGGCCATCGCCGAGCCGCCGCCCGCCACGATCCGGGGACGTAGGGAATTGGATTGCAGAAGCTCCGGCGAGCTGCGGATAAATTCGTTCGCTCGAGAGTTGGCCAAGGCGAGCTGACCATTCCCATCCAACAGCACGACGCCCTCCCGGGAGCTTTCAAGGGCGGCCGTAAGCCGCGCCTGTGCAGAACGCCGTTGCGCCACCTCTCGATCAACCATTGCCTTGATATTATCCCGCATGACTTTTATCGCGGTGAGCAGCGTTCCTAGCTCATCGCTTCCGCCCTCGGGAATGACTGCGTTCAAATCACCGCTGGCGATACTCCTCGCCGATTTAGAAGCAACGGCGACAGGACCGATGATCCGGCGCATCAACAGCCAGGCGAATAACCCAGACAAGATGAGCGCAATCGTCAACCCCGCCACGTTTAGCTGCACATCCCGATTGACCGCGGCGAGGGCCCGCTGCCGGAAGAGAAAGCCGTCGCCAGCGGTGTAGTTGACAAGCAGTTCAACCTGCTGGTTCACGGTTTTAGAGTACTGATCGATGTCGCCGACTAGCGGAGCGTTCGTCGCGCTCGTTTCGGACTTTGCGCCGTCCTCGGCGGATGCTTCGAGTGCGCGTCGACGCAGCGCGACCCAGGCGTCGGCTGCCGCTTGGACCTTGGCGGCTGCTCCTGCGGCTTGTGCCGATTGCGACCGCTCAGTTGCTATTGCGAGATCTTCTGAGAGCGTTTTCGCCAGTGCGTTGATATGGGCGTCAAGTCTTGCACGGTCGGCTGGATCCGTCGTGGTGAGGCGCTGCAAAGACGTCACGCGCATTGCCGCGAAGTCCGCCGCCGCTGCACGCGCATAGTTGATCGACATCAACGATTCGTCGAAGGTTCTCTCAACCAGGGTGCCCGCTTGACGGACTCTAAGTGTGGCGTAACCTCCGAGGGCTGCCGCAATGGCGCTCATTGCAAGACAGAAAATGAGAATTTGCGTACGAATCGTACCCTTCGTTAGCGCGAGGCGGGAAAACCAGCCGGTAGCGAATCGAAACGCGGCGTAGCTATCCTTTACCCGGTTGGCTACGCGATCGATAACGGCACTCATCATGGCGCTTTCGGCTGTATCAAGTTGTGGTCCGCGGATCAGGGCGATGACGTCGCTGCCCTCATCATGATTGGAACCGATGCCGAAATCGTTAAGACCAAATTGCGGCGCTCGGCATGGCTGAAAGTGTAGAATTGCGGCGAGCGGCCGCCCACAGGTTCGTACTTGACGGGTGGGGTTGATATGTACTCACAGCGCTGTTTGCGCACGGACAATTTCTTTGGAGCACAGATTGCAGCAACCATTGCGGCTGGATGATTGCTTGCAGGCGTCGCGCTAGGCGGCCAGCCCGCTTTTCATTTCGCAAAAGGACGAGCATTCCGGCCAAATCGACATCGCAATTAGCGCGGCGATACTTTGCGATTTACGAATGATGACGGCGAGTGTTCGCATCATGCGTACCAAGCATCAACTAGGTAGGCCCGCCACGGGGGACTGATAGCATCGTCACCGCCGCAACGTTGCGCCGCATTCGTGGACTCAATGACGTTTTCAGCGCCACCTTTCTGGGCGGCAAGGGCCAAGCGCATACTTTACGGCAATGGCAAGGATGGTCGGTGGCGATGCTGTTGATTTCGGCATCGACCGTTTATCAGTCCGGTAGGGCTCCCCGGTGTCGTCGAACTCGGCGCGCAGCGCCGCGATCAGCGGCTTCGAATATGGAATTTCTTCGCCCAACTGATGCAGCCTCTCCAGTTCGGCAAGCAGGCGGGCGCGTGCCCGTGGGGTCAATTGCTGCAGATACTGCCTAAGTGGTGGTCTGGTCCGGCCCAGTCATCAAACGCATCCACTGCTCCGGAAGATACCATTGGGACTCCCTGTACCGCTCCTCCCTACCTCGCCTGCAGATACCTCTGAGCGTCACGTTCCAACACAAGGCAGCTCAAGCAACCGGTCGTAAATGCACCTGTGTCCACGTTGATTCGATTGGGACGTACCTCAGGCTCCTCGACAGGTGCGTGCCCATGAACGACGATCTTGCCAAAATCCGTCTTACTGCTCAGGAATTCGTCTCGAATCCAGAGCAGATCGGTCGGCCGCTGTTGGTCGAGCGGGATACCTGGCCGCACGCCAGCGTGGCATAGAAAGTATTTGCCAACGGAGATCGAGAGCTTCAACGATGAGATAAACGCAAGATGCTCGTCCGGTACCGCGGCGCGAAACGCCCTGGATGTCTGCTCGAATCCCTTTCCGATCATGAGCGTGCTGGCTGACACGCCATAGGACTGAATGGTCTCGAGCCCACCCCAGCGTCTCCAGTCGGCGCCGATCTCCGGGTCCACCAGGAACAGCTGGAGCATCTCTTCATGGTTGCCTTTCAGCGGGACGTACGGCGTAGGAAACGTGTTTCGCGTAAGCCGGTCGAGGACGCCCCGCGAGTCTGGGCCACGGTCAACGTAGTCTCCCAGCGTTATCGTGAACGCATCGGCGACCGGGCGATCGGCGAGGTCCTGTCTGATGAGATCAGCGATCTTATCGAGTAGATCCGAGCGACCGTGGATATCGCCGATTACATAAAGCCGGTTATCAGCGCTCAATGTAAGAGATGAATCGCCCACCATCGTTCTCTCGGATTGTCCGAGCCCTCTGCCGCTTAACTACGGAAAACGCTGGGCGGGTGGCATACCGAGTTCACGTTCGAGTCGAACCGATACTGTACCGCCTACACCTTTCAACAAAAGGCGAACGCGACTTGCGTGATGGCTATGAGATTCGGCGAGCATTTGCTCGCTGCAAATATACAAGCCGTACAAAGAGCCAGCTACCGACCGGGGTGTGTCTTCTCTGCAGCGGTTTGGTTCATTGCGTGCGGTCGGCGCGTTACCGAGGTCTTGTGGCGATCGTATTTGGAACGATTGAGCCGGCAGTTGTTGGACGCAATCCGTGACGGCGGCCACGACTTCACTCTCAACCGGCCTTTTGACTGCGAACAGGTAGCGGTCGCCGGGGAGGCTCGGAAGTCCGGCTCGGTAGATATTCTCGCACCGGTTCGTGCGATCTACTGGGCTCCTGCACCCGGTTGCCGCGCACCAGCCACGCGCCAAGGCCTGCATGGATCGCTGGTGGGGAATTCTCGGTCTCTCTGTTGCTCATGACAGCGTCGTACCGCTAATTGATTTAGAGTTGGTGGAAGCGACTGCAGACCCTGGCCCGTCGTGCGGTTGAGTTGTCAGGTTGATGTCGGCGCGAGGGATAATCATGAACGACATGACGTTTGGCGCGCGAATGCCCGAAGACTCCTCGGCTAAATCTATCAGCGTGCCCGGATCTGTGCTCGCAGCTATAGCGCTTGAGTTTCGGAACTACACGCCGAGGGAGGCCGACACGGAAATCGGCCGCCTTCTCGGAACTCGTATCGCGGCTCATGCTGCATAACGCGCCACGCGTATTATTGGAGAATACAATTGCCTGACGTTATCGAAGTTATTAGCAAGACTCACAAGCGCTATGCGGATCGACTGCGGAAGGACCGCGAGCTAGTTGCGCAGATCGAGGAGATCGGTCAACGCGGCCGAGAACTGACCGTAGAGCAAAACAAACATATCGCAACGTGGCAGGCTCAGCAGCCGCGCCATAAACCGCAGCCGAAGTTGCGCCATCAGGGCGCAGCCGATCTGCTGGGTTCGCTGTTACCCGAGCAATCGCCAGAAGAGCCGGCCCGCCTATGCCGCCAGGGAATTGGTATGGTGCTGCCGAGATGCGCGAAGTGGGCGCGCAGATAGAGGCGCGCGCAAGCTGCTGCTGGTTGAGATAGAAAAGGAGCGTGCCACCTACAGCAAAGTGGCCAACGAACAGCGCCGAAAGGATTATGTAGCAGTGCTAGCAAGGTTGTGTCCGCTGCCAAGAGCCTTGGCGACGCACTGCAAGCGCATCATGAATTCATTGATGGCATGCGCATTGATGGTATCGAAGGCTGACGGCCAGCCGGCCAAGCTGAGCTACATAGGCCATGCGCTGATGGAGAACCGCAATGGTTATCGAGTGTACTTATACAAAATGCGGGATCGGGGAACATCAACGAGAATGGCGATCGGCGGACCGTTCAGAGAGGTCAAGCTGGATGATTGCCCGCGCGCGCGCGTTTCTTCCTTCACCCGGTCTTCTCCCGGTGCGACTTCTAGCAGGCTGTTGAAAAAAGGCGGTCGCCGCCGACCGAGGATCATGATTCATTGGCTCCGACGAGATTCGGAGATGGTGCGTGCGCGGCGGCGACAATCGAACGGGCGAGCTGTTCAGCTACGTCGACCTGGAAGCAAGGGTGCGGCGTGATCATCCGCTGCGAGGGATCCGGACGATCGTGAACGAGGCGCTGGCGGCGCTGGAGCACGAGTTCGCCGCCCTTTATTCGCCGATTGGACGGCCGTCGATCCCGCCGGAGAAGCTGCTGCGGGCGATGCTGTTGCAGGCGTTTTATTCGATCCGCTCGGAGCGACTTCTGATGGAGCGGTTGGAATATGATTTGCTGTTCCGCTGGTTCGTCGGAATCGGCGTCGACGATGCAGCCTGGGACCATTCGGTATTCTCGAAGAACCGCGACCGGCTGCTGGAAGGCGACATCGCGGCGAAGTTCCTGGCGGCGGTGCTGGCGCAGCCCAGGGTGAAGAAGCTTCTGTCGAGCGATCACTTCTCGGTCGACGGCACGCTGATCGAGGCCTGGGCCTCGATGAAGAGCGTCAAACCGAAGGATAGCTCCGGCGAGCCGCCGGCCCAAGGCGGCGGGCGCAATGCTGAAGCGAACTTCCATGGCCAGAAGCGCTCCAACGACACCCATGCTTCGACCACCGATCCGGAGGCCAGGCTCTACCGCAAGGGGAAAGGCAAGGAGACGAAGCTGTGCTTCATCGGGCACGGGCTGATGGAGAACCGCCACGGCTTGCTGGTCGACGCCTGCCTGACGCAGGCCGGTGGGCATGCCGAACGGGTGGCCGCGCTGCACATGATCGAGCCTCGTGCCGATCGACCGACAGCGATCACGCTTGGTGCCGACAAAGCCTACGATGCAGAAGACTTCGTCAACGAGCTGCGCTCGATGAACGTGACGCCGCATGTTGCGCAGAATACCGGCGGCCGTAGCTCTGCGATCGACGGGCGTACGACCCGGCACGGCGGTTATGCTGTCAGCCAGCGCATCCGCAAGCGGATTGAGGAGGCATTCGGCTGGATCAAGACGGTCGCCGGGCAAGAGAAGACCAGATTCCGTGGCCGTGATCGGGTCGGATGGGCCTTTACCTTCGCTGCGGCCGCCTACAATCTGGTGCGGCTGCCCAAGTTGATCGCGGAGACCGGTTGATGGCCAAGGTGCCCGGCTTTGCCAAGGCCTTTGCCGGCCGCTGGCGCATCGTCGAAATGGACAACTGGGACAGCGACTTCCTCGATCTTGTCGGAGAGGCGCATCTCACCTTCCGTGGCAAGTCCGATGGCGAAATAGCGTTTGGGGCTCTCAAGGGCTTCCTGGATGCTCGCTACGGCACCCGCGACGGATCGGCCTGCGCCGAGTTCTCATGGGAGAGGCACGACGAGAATGATCCGTCCTGTGGTCGCGGATGGGCCATGATCGGCACTGCGGGCAGGCTCGTTGGCCACTTCTACATCCACAATGGCGACGATTCAGCCTTCGTTTGCGAACGCGGCTGAGTTCTTCAACGGCCTGCTAGACGTGACCTGGCGTCGTGTTAATATTCGGATGCTCGGTAGCTCCCCGGGTCCAATCGCGCAAAGAGGGGCCTCGCCGTGTTCTGTTCGGCGAGGTCTTTGCCTTTTTAGACGGTTACACGAACGAGGGTTGCGGAACGGATCTTGGCGACAGGTGTTTGCGCGATCGTCAAGCCGGGCTTTCCAGGTGAGCATGACATTGACGCCCCGGTTGTGCCCGCGGCGATCAGCGGTGGCGGCTTGCCAATCCAAAAGAGCTGACCACCAAGCGCTGTTGCCGGCATCCTGAACCGGGACACAAAACTGGGCGCGACTTCAATTCCGGCGGAGCGGCATGCTCTTCACAGACGATGCACCGAGGTCAAACCCGGTTGCGGCGCATCCGTCCGATGAGAACGATGATCGGACTGGCGAGGGAGATCGCCTCATCGCCGTCGTGCGTAACCAGCAGCACGGCGGCGGAGTGGCGAAGGCAAAGACGCCCACGGGCCCGTGCACATGAATTCGGCCCAGCGCATGCAGCGCGCCGAACGACTCGTTCAGAAGCAATCGCGGATGCGCGCGTCAACGCTGCCCGTTGTGCTTCGCCCCCTGTTAGGGTCCGCGGCGGCAACGCCTCCGCATTATGCCCCAACGCGACCTCTTCGTACGAAGGGCAGGCGGCGGACCGCGGGTCTAATCGCGTTCATTCTAGCGCAAACATTGCCGCCGAAGCGAACGTTACGCCTGTCGACCAACAACGCAGATTTCATTTCATTGACTAGCAAGTGTTCGGCCTTACGATCGTGCGACGTTGAAAATGCAGAATGCTAACGCTGGAGCGATGAATCATCGAGCCGTCGACATGAAGCAGAGCCTAAGCAGCCGCCTTACAATCACAGGTGAACAGACATGAGTGGCGACCGGCTCTTCCTCCTCAAGCCCGGATTCACAGATCCGGCGCGGCCTGGTCGATTTTTCATCTGTCCGCACTGCAACGCAATTGAGGGGCTTCTCGCGTCGTTTCCAGGTTTAGCCACGCAGATTGAAATCCATCGCTTGCCGTTTCCGAAGCCACGGAACGTGATCATCGATATTGTGGGAGAGCAGCATCAATCGCTTCCGGTTCTGGTCTTCGACCAGAGCCAGCCGGTGCCCGAGGACGCTAGCATCGCCAATGGATGGCGCTTTATCGACTCGTCCGAGCGCATCCTCCGATACTTGGCCGATCGATATGCGTTTCCCTACGTTCACCGGTGAGCGGCCGTTAAATAGGTGCCAGATGCGAGGCGCTGATGGTGGAGGCGCCAAGCGTTGGATTTTGAATTCCGACTCCCGAGGCGGCGGGAGAGTGCTGAACGCGCAAGTCGGGTAGCGCCGGCCAGACGTTCGGAACGGATGATCGCGTGGGCGCACGGCCGAATGGCGGTTACGGTTGTGCGTCCCACGCGATTGTCTGCTTACCGGCCCGGTCCGCTTGGCTCAACCGTTGGCATGTAGTTTGTACGCTTTCGACGGATGCACCGGAGATCAGAGATGAGCGTGGTATCGCGGCGCGGGTTCAGAGGGCGTGGTGCAGCTTCTGCAAACCTATCTGCTTGCTGCTGTCAATGGAGCGCTCGCGGTGCATAATGCGGGTCGTAACCGCGGAATCACTGGGCCGGTTCATCTATATCGGCGCCATCCGCGGCAAGCCACGCGCCGTCTCGCTCTGCCGAGATCCTGATCGATAACGACCGATATTGGAAAGGATGCATCGACGGGGCATGTGAGAACGCTTTGCTCCGTCAGGTCGTTTCTACGGAACATTTGTTGTTTTATTTCGCGGCAGCTTGCCGGGCCAGGGACTGCGGCTACCATGCATGACATTTCAAGGAAGTGGACGCGATAGGTTATGGATAGCGGCAATTCGGCGAACATTATCGATCTGAACACCTACAGGGCGCGCCGTCGTGAGCGGCAGGCTGACCCAAGGGAATTCGCTCGGCACACCGCGGCGAGCCCGGTCGCCGTCGGGGGCATCGCGCTTCAGCAGTTCTGGTTCTGGCCGATCTGGTTCTGGGTGCCGGTTGGGCCAGCCACGGGCGCGGCCTCGCAATGGGACGCTTCGTGACCGGTAGCAGTGTCGCGCCATCGTCGGACGCGGATGCTCCATCGCTGACCGATATGGATCTGCCGGCCGTCGTCGGCCGCAATCTGCGGCGCCTGCGAACCAGTCGAGGCCATTCGCTGGAGCGGCTTGCCAAACAGTCCGGCGTCAGCCGCGCGATGCTCGGGCAAATTGAGACCGGAAAGAGCGTACCGACCATCGCCCTGTTATGGAAGGTTGCCAACGCGCTTCGCGTTCCCTTTGCCAATCTCTTGCAGGCGGAGATCTCGCGTGGTCCGGTGGTTCTCAGGCGGAGCGATGCGAAGCTTCTTTCCTCGAGCCAAGGCCAATTCACGTCGCGGGCGCTGTTTCCGTTCGACGACAACAGGAAGGTCGAGTTCTACGAGCTGCGAATCGCGCCCCTCCACCGTGAGACAGCAGAGCCCCGCGCTACGGGCACGCGCGAAAATCTTTTCGTCGCGCAAGGGGTGGTGGAGATTACGGTCGGCCTCGACAAGCCAATGACGCTCACCGAAGGAGATGCGATCCTGTTCGATGCAGACGTTCCGCACGTTTACAAGAATTCGCGCGGACGCCTTGGTGTCAAACCGTTGCGCCGGCGCAACAAAAAGGGCCGGACAGTGTCCGGCCCAGAGCTTCTGAACAGGTCTGTCGGGTCAGGCCGCTGTCTTCATCGGCATGCACATCATCATCATGCCGCCGCAGCACACCATCATGGGCATTCCCATCTGCATCATGTTCGTCATGCTTTCACAGCACTTCATGAACATGTCCTTCATTGATGGGTCGGTCGGCGTCATTTCGCAGGCCATACCGGCGGGCGTCATGGTGCACTTCACCTGGCAGCCCATCATCATCGGCATACCCATCATCGACATGCCCATCGGCATCATGCCGCCGGACATCATCGGGTTCATCATGCCGCCCATCATCATGGGCATCGGCATCATCTGCATCGCGGCATTCATCTTCGGACTCCCAATTCCAGAGTAGGAAAGAACTTAGTTGCTTCGGTCTAGGGGATAGAATGATCTGTACAATTCACAAATAATGAAACTTTTATCTCCTTCTCTTTTCTCCAAGAAACTGGAATCGGCGGGAGCCAAAACCAGCGAATTGGGCGCTATAGCGGATAAATGTCCGTTATCTTGGATATCTTTGGTTTCTAGGTGCTGGGGCGATGTCGCGACTCTACTCCGGCCTTAGGTGCCGGATGCACGCAAGGACGCCCGGTAGTGCGCGGCGCCGGCTGCGTTACCTCCAGAAGGCCGCGAGCCATCGCCGCGCGCGCCTGCGCGACCTACCATGGCCGGTGAACTGCCCGTCCCATCTTCGAAACGCCGGATGAAGGTTCGTCGGCTCATTTCCGCTCGTGAGCCCAAATGTCGCAACAGCCATTTCGAGTCGATCAGATAGTCGTCGGCTTGATCGTGCACGGCGCGATGGGGTTCACGGCCGATCTCCTGCTCGAACGCAGCGTACGTCGCCTGCTGCCTTGGTACGGTGCCGGGGAGGCCGAACGAAGGGTGGATCAGTCGAACAGGGCCGGTCGGGTCCTGCGCTGACGGAAGGCGAAAGCAATTTATTGCGGGCGGCGGCCGGCCAAGCCAGCGTAAAAGCCGTAAGCGTGAGAATGTGAGGTAAAACGTGCAACCAATTCAGGTCGAGTTGCGGGACAATTCAACTGCGCTGGCGTTGACCTGGCCGGACCGCGGAACCCACCTGCTCGGCGTGGAGACGCTACGCCGGGCGAGCCGCGCGGCCAGCGAAATCCGCCGGCAGGTGGACGGCATCGAGCTCGTGATTGCGCCGGGCCTTCATGTCGCCGGCATCGAGCCAGTCGGCAATTACGCCTTGCGGCTGTCGTTCTCCGACGGGCACGACCGAGGCATCTACCCCTGGTCCTATCTGCGGGAACTCGCAGAACAGCAGCCAGCCTGAGGTCGCGACATGGACGAGATCAAAGACGGACTGATGGAAATTGCCTGCGACGTCCTGGTGATCGGCGGCGGGACGGCCGGGCCGATGGCGGCGTACAAGGCCAAGCGAAAAAATCCCGCGGCGCGCGTCGTCCTGTTGGAAAAGGCGAACGTCAAGCGCTCCGGCGCGATCGCGATGGGCATGGACGGCCTCAACAATGCGGTCATTCCCGGTTACGCCACGCCCGAGCAATACACCAAGGAAATCACGATCGCCAACGACGGCATCTGCGACCAGGCGCCGGTCTACAAGTACGCCTCACGCTGCTTCGACATCATCCAGGAGCTCGATCGTTTCGGCATCAAGTTCCAGAAGAACGAGAATGGCGATTTCGACGTCAAGAAGGTGCATCATCTCGGCTCCTATGTGCTGCCGATGCCGAATGGCGATACCGTCAAGAAAGCACTGTACCGGCAGTTGCGCCGCGAAAAGGTACTGATCTCCAACCGCTATATGGCAACGCGTCTGCTAACCGGGCGCGACGGCGAGATTGCGGGCGCGATCGCGGTCAATACGCGCAGCGCCGAATTCCTCGTGTTGCGCGCAAAGACCGTGATTCTCTGCGCAGGTGCGGCGGGGCGGCTTGGCCTGCCACAGTCAGGCTATCTCTGGGGTACTTACGAGAATGCCACCAATTCCGGCGACGGCTACGCGATGGCCTACCACGCCGGGGCAGGCCTGGCGAATCTCGAATGCTACCAGATCAATCCACTGATCAAGGACTACAACGGCCCCGCTTGCGCCTACGTGGCCGGTCCGTTCGGAGCCTACACCACCAACAGCGAGGGCAACCGCTTCATCGAGTGCGACTACTGGTCCGGCCAGATGATGCAGGAGTTCTACAATGAGCTGCAATCCGGCAAGGGCCCAGTGTTCCTGAAGCTCAATCATCTGCATAGCGACACTATCGGCAAGATCGAGGCCGTGCTGCACAATGTCGAGCGGCCGTCGCGCGGGCGCTTTCATGACAATCGCGGTACCAATTACCGCGAGCGTATGATCGAAATGCATATCTCCGAAATTGGGTTCTGCTCGGGCCATAGCGCATCCGGCGTCTATGTCGACGAGTTCGCGCGCACCACGGTGCCTGGCCTCTATGCGGCCGGCGACATGGCGAGTGTGCCGCACAATTACATGCTCGGCGCCTTTACCAACGGTGCGGTTGCCGGGGAGTACGCTGCCGAATTCGCGGCCAATATCGATCTTCCCGACTATGATTCCGGCGATGTCTCACAGGAGCGCGACCGTGTGCTGGCGCCGACGAAGCGGGAGGACGGAATTCCGCCGAACCAGCTCGAATACAAGACGCGCCGCTTCGTGAACGACTATCTTCAGCCGCCAAAGGTGACCGCGAAGATGAAGCTCGCCCAAGCGCGCTTCGCCGAAATCCGCGACGACATGGAACATGCGATGGTGGTCCGCGATGCGCACGAGCTGATGCGCTCGCTGGAGGTTGCCTCGATTCTCGATTGCGCCGAGATGGCGGCGTTCGCCTCGTTGTTCCGCACCGAGAGCCGCTGGGGCCTCTACCACCACCGCGTCGACTATCCCGGGAAGAACGACGACGAATGGTTCTGCCATGCGATCCTGCGCAAGCAGAACGGGCGCATGACCGCGGAGAAGCGGGCAATTGCACCTTATATCGTCCCGATCGACGAATCCGAGCGGTCGGCTTACGACCGCCAGCGCATCCGCCAGCACGCCTAAAAGATGGATTCCATATGCCGATTGCTTACACGCCCACAACCGTTCCGGTTGTCATCGATGAGACCAAGTGCATCGCCGACAAGGGCTGCACAGTTTGCGTCGACGTCTGCCCGCTCGACGTGCTCAGGATCAGCGATCTCACCGGCAAAGCCTACATGAAGTATGACGAATGCTGGTACTGCATGCCCTGCGAGGCCGATTGTCCGACCGGCGCCGTGACCGTCAACATTCCCTATCTGTTGCGCTGACATGACGGCATTCGATCCATTCGAGTCTTTCGGCGATCTCGACGAAATCTCGGACCGACTGCAAAGCCCTGACCCGGCGGTCCGTCGACTCGCGGTCATCGACCTCGTGGAGACGTCCACGGATGCAACCGTGCCTCTGCTGGCACGAGCGGCGGCCGACACCGATTCGAGGGTCAGGCTCCAGGCCGCGCGTGCGTTGGGAGACTTCGATGGGGTCAAGGTCGCCGAGGCTCTGGTCCGCGTCCTGGTCGATGCTGATGTCGAAGTCGCAAAGGCGGCTGCGGGCAGCCTTGCTGAGCTCCGCACCCCCGCGGCCAGCGCCACCCTGCTGCCGCTGTTGGACCATTCGTCCAGCTTCGTGCGGGCGGCGATTCTTCGCGCTTTGAAAGCGCTCCAGGTCGGCGCATCGCTCGGACCGGCCATTGCGGCACTCGATGACCATGATCCTGGGGTGCGCGTCCAGGCGGTCGGCGTAATCGGCTATCTCAAACTCATCGAGGCACTGCCCTCGCTGATCCATGCGACCAAGGACGGACATCCCGATGTAAGGCTTGCCGCGGTTGACGCCCTATCCTTTGCCCGGAACGAGGCCGCCGCTCAGGCGGCGGCCGCCGCCGCGCTTTCGGATAGCGAATGGCAGGTGAGGGCGGTCGCCGCCGAGACGATCGGGCGGATCGGTCAGGGCCCGGGCGCGGCCGCGCTCACCGTCGCGTTGAACGACAGCTATTGGCAGGTCCGTCAGAAGGCGTTGCAAAGCCTGGGCAAGCTCCGGTTCCGGGGGGCGGTGGGCGCCATCGCTCCCTTCCTCGATGACGAGTTGCCGTCGCTCCGCAAGGATGCCGCCGCCGCGCTTGGTGAAATCGCCGATCCCTGCGCCCGCGACGCGCTGGTTGCGCGCGCCCGGGATTATGATCCGGACGTGAGGAAAACGGTGAACTGGGCGCTCCAACAGATCGAGGCGCGCCTTAATCCTTGAACAGGATCTTCTTGAGCAGATCGAGCCGATTGATACGGATGCTGCTGCCGTCGATGCAGATGATGTTCTTGTTCTGAAAGCGCTTGAGCATCATCGTGACCCATTGCCGCGTGGAGCCGACCATTGCGGCGATCTGGTCATGCGTCACCTTGCGGGCTATCAGAACTGTATTGCCATCTGCAGTTCCGTAGAGTGCAGCCAGGTTCAACAGATATTGCGCCAGCCTCTCGATCACGGAGCGCGTCCCCAGCATCTGCGCCATTGAGGAGTAGCATTTTCCCTTCGCGATCAGCCCATCGATCATGGCCAGTGCGAAAGATGGGATCTGCAGAAGGAGCGTTTGCAATGTGCGGCGGGACAATGCGGTGATCTCGCAGTCCTCAATAGCCACGCCGGACCACATGTGCGCACCGAAGCCCGAGATCTCTGGCCCTCCGATAAAATGTCCAGCCGTCCAGTAGGCGAGGGTGATCTCCCGGCCTGAAGGGGCCGTGTAGTAGACCCGGACCTGCCCGCGCCTGATGATGAAAATCCCATCATGGTATTCGCCTTGGCTGAACACCATCTCGCCCTGCGGGACGAAAACGGCGCGCCCCGTGGCCAGCACCTGTGCTTTTTCCTCGCTCGACAGGCGGTCAAGAAAATGCGCTCCCAGGTTAAGGCCATCGATGCTTTCGCTCATGAACAGCGCAATTTCATTGTCTGCCAGGCGAGGGGCAGATGTCGCGGCAGCGCTCAGCTTGGCGGGCCAGTCCAGCTGAGCCGTAGCGCGACTTCGCGCAATCGGGTTTTCAGTCTTGGAGTCAAAAGCGTCCTTGAATGCGGTCATTGCTATCGGTTCGCCCTGCGGTGCGCGCGTAGCTAAGGCGGACGAAAACGCAAAGTCCACATCTTTGATGGTGCTGAAATGCACTTAGCAAACTGATCCGAAAAATGCGTTGCCGAGGAAATGATTCATCTTCCCATCGCGATGCAACGAGAAAGAAATTCAACGCACCCCATTCGCGCACTGAGACCAAATAGAGACATCGCGAGCCGAGCAGGCCGCAACGCAACTAATTGCTTCATAGGCCGCCGCATCAGTTCCAGGGTTCGCTCCTGAGGTGCCGGGGGCAGGCTACCGGCCGCGCGCAATCGAAAGAGAGGGCCAATGATCTCGTCCAAACTCCTGAGAGCCTGACTGAAAAATGGGTGAGTGATCTCAGTGGGGTGTGATTCCATCGGATTTGCAAAGATTCGAGGGAGAGCACGATGCCCTGGACCAAGATCACTCGGGAGCAATATCGGCGGGACGATCTGCGTTATGCAAGCGATATGACCGATGCGGAGTGGGCGGTGATCAGACGCCTGTTGCCGCGAGCGAACCGGCGCGGCCGGCCGCGTAAGACGGAGCTGCGTCGTGTGATCGAAGCGATCCTCTATATCGTTTCGACCGGCTGCCAGTGGCGGGCGTTGCCGCAGGAGTTCCCGCCCTATTCGACGGTGCAGGGCTATTTTTATAGATGGCGGGATACAGGCCGGTGGCAGAGGATTGTCAGCGTGCTTGTCCGCCGGGCGCGAAAAAAGCTTGGACGGACACCGAAGCCGACGGCAGCCGTGATCGACAGTCAAAGTGCGCCAACCACCCAAGCTGGTGGACCGCGCGGCTACGATGCAGGCAAGCGCATCTACGGCCGCAAGCGGCACATTGTGACGGATACCAATGGCCTCCTCCTTGGGGTTCATGTTCATCCGGCCAACGTTCAGGACTGCCATGGCGCCGTACCGCTGCTGAAGAACGTGCGGATGAACTTCCCCCGGCTGCGCCACGTCTTTGCCGACCGGATCTACCGCGGAAATCAACTCCTCGACGCGCTCTCAGACTGCGGTCCATGGACTGTCGAGATCGTCGAGCGGCCTCAAGGCGTCAAAGGCTTCCAGCTTCTGCCGAGGCGGTGGGTGATTGAACGCACATTCGCTTGGTTCGGCAGATGCCGCCGCCTCGCCAAGGACTTCGAGGCGACGGTGGCAACCGAAGCTGCCTGGCTGCTGATTGCACACATCAGGCTCCTGACCCGCAGACTCGCGGCTGCAGCTAAGGTTGGGTGATTTATGAGTCAGACTCTGAGGATGACCGCTGCTGTCGCCGTTGCGGCGATTGGCATGATGGGCGTATCGCGCGCCGAAACTATTCGGGTTGCGGTTGGGACGCAGGATACGACGATCAATTGCGCAACCGGCGGCCTTCTGATCCGCGAGCTAAAGCTCCTTGAGAAATTCCTGCCCCATGACGGCAAGTACAAAGACGTCACCTACGATATCCAGTGGAAGAATTTCACCAGTGGCGCGCCGCTGACCAACGAGATGGTCGCCGGCAAGCTCGATTTCGGGGCGATGGCGGATTTTCCTGGATCGCTCAACGGCGTCGCCTTCCAGAAGGCCGGTCGCCGCAGCCTGTTCATCAGCGTCTTGTCGGGCAGCACCAAAGGCAGCGGCAATGGCATCGTGGTGCCGGCAAGCTCGTCAGCACAGTCGATTGCTGATCTGAAGGGCAAAACGATCTCCGTTCCCTTCGCATCGACCTCCCACGGCATGCTGCTTCGCGCCATCGAGGCCCAAGGGTGGAGTCCTGAAACTGACGTCAATATCATCACCCAAGCGCCGGAAGTGGCCGGTCCCGCCTTGCAGGCGAACAAGATCGAGGCCCACGCGGACTTTGTGCCATTTGCTGAGCTATTTCCTTGGCGCGGTTTCGCGCGCAAGATTTTTGACGGCTCGCAGGCGAATGCGCCGACCTTCCATGGTTCTCTCGTCGATGCCGAATATGCGGAAAAGTACCCTGAGATCGTCGTCGCCTATCTCCTCGCAGCCCTTGAAGCAGATCGGCTGATCGCGCAAGAGCCGGAGAAATACAGCGAGCTGATCGCGAATGTGACAGGAATCGAAGCGGAGGTGGTCTATTTGTTTCATGGGCCGCTCGGCCTGCAGACCCGCGACGTGACCTGGAAGCCCGAATACCGACAGGCAGTCGCGACATCGATCAAGACGCTGAAACACCTGAAGCGCGCCGACAGCGACCTCGACATCACTCAGTTCGTGACCGACAAGTTCATCCGCATCGCACTCGCGCAGGCTGGTCGCGACGACGATGCTGAGTTGAAGAACTACGCCCAGCTTCCCCTAAAGGCCAAGGATGCTGCGACCGGAGCAGAAATCACCGATTTCACCCGGGTGGCGCAGATCTGGATCAAGGACGAGCCTCAGGTGCGGCACTATAGCGCGCCGGAGAATGCCCTGCAGGCGCTGGCGGCATTGGAGAAGGAGGGTAAGGCGATCCGTGTCGTCTATGTGCAGGACCGCGCGAGCGGCATCAAGCTGTTCGCAAATCAGGCCTGGTTCGTGCGTACCCCCAAGGGGGAACTCAGCGCTTTCTTGCTCAAGGAAGGTGCGGAGAAGTGGGTGAAAGCGCACGGCGGCCAGGTGGTCGATTACGCCGGCGCGCGCGATTCGCTCGTCGCGAGCCGGTAAGCCATGGTACCGCGGCGCAGCGCGAAAAGGCGGCAGGCATTGCGCTGGCTCGTGGGCAGCTTCTCGATCCTTGCCTGCATCGCGCTTTGGCAGCTTGCCTCGGCGGAGCATGTGAATTTTGGCGTCGTGACGTTTCGCAACGTGCCGCCACCGACCGAGGTCGTACAGGCGGCGATCGTTTTCTTGAAATCGCCAAAACTCCTGGCGCATGTCACGAGCAGCCTGTGGCGGGTGTTCGCGGGCTATCTGGCCGCGGCGGTGACCGGAATAGCCCTTGGCTTCGCGATCGGCCGGTCGCGCGCCGCCAGCGATCTCCTGCTACCGCCGCTCGAGCTGTTGCGGCCGATTCCAGCGGTCGCATGGATACCGCTGTCGATCCTGATCTTCCCGTCGTCCGAATTGTCGATGATCTTCATCACCTTTATCGGCGCGCTGTTTCCGATCATCCTGAACACCGTGCATGGCGTCGTCAACATCGATCGCAGGTTGATTGCCTCCGCTCAAAGTCTCGGTGGTTCGCCAGCCGCAATCCTGTGCGAAATCGTGCTGCCGGGTGCGGCGCCGAGCATCGTGACTGGCCTTGCCATCGGTATGGGCACCTCCTGGTTCTGTCTCGTCACCGCGGAGATGATCTCAGGCCAGTTTGGAATCGGCTACTACACATGGGAGGCCTACACGCTGCAGAATTATGCCGACATTATCGTCGGCATGCTGGTCATTGGTCTGCTCGGCATGGGTAGCAGCTGGCTCCTGACGACACTTGGGCAATATTTGATGCCATGGCGGCGTCCGGCGGCGACGAGATGAACGTGCGCCTGTCCGACATCACAGCACAGATGGTGGGCCGGATCGACGTCCGCCAAGTCTCGATCTCACTCGGCGAGGGGGCGGAGACCTTCGAGGCAGTCCGCGATCTCGACATCACAGTTGCACCGGGCGAACTCGTCTGCGTCCTCGGTCCGTCCGGCTGCGGCAAGTCGACCCTGCTCGGAGCGCTTGCGGGACATTTGCAGGTGACGCGGGGACGATTAGCGGTCGACGAGCGGCCGATCCTCGGTCCAAGTCCCGATCGGGGAATGGTCTTCCAGCAGCACACGCTGTTTCCCTGGAAACGGGTGCGCGACAACGTCGCGTTCGGGCTGAAGATGCGCGGCATCGCCAAGGCCGAGCGGCGGCGTACTGCGGATGAATTTCTGAAACTGGTCGGTCTTGAGGGCTTCGAAAGCTTCTATCCCTCACAGCTTTCCGGTGGCATGCAGCAGCGGGTCGAGATTGCCCGGGCGCTCATCAATCAGCCGCGAGTCCTGCTGATGGATGAGCCATTCGGTGCGCTGGATGCCCAAACGCGCATCCTGATGCAGGAGGTGCTGCTGGACATCTGGACCAAGATCCCGACGACGACCATGTTCGTCACGCACGATATCGAGGAAGCGCTGTTCCTGGCTGATCGGATCATCGTCATGAGTGCAAGGCCGGGACGCGTGATCGATGATATCCGCTTGCCATTTGGCCGGCCACGGAACTCAGAGCTTGTTACCGAGAGCGAGTTCGTGCATCTGAAGCGTCACGTGCTCAATCTCCTACGGCGCCCGGACAGCGCCGCGTCGCTGCCACGTCTAAGCCCGCTCGGGATGGCTAGCTAGCTCTGGTCAGGAAGGGGAGAGGGTAGAACGGCGCTTTGAGGTTTTTGGACGCTGCTTCCGCTGAAAGACCTTGTATAAGACGTCGTCGACGCTGAGCGTGGCATGCGCCGCACGGTAGTCTATTCCGGCTGTGCAACGTGATTGGCCACGGCCACCCCACTGAGGCGGCTCGCCAAGCACGAGCTCGACTGCAATCAGCGCCAGGGCAAAGACATCGGCGGATCTTTTGTCCGGAGAAGATCGTTCGGACCGGCGGCAGGCCGAACCGCGCTGCCTTCAAGGCGAACGGACGCGACCAAGGCGCTGCTCGAGCCACAGGCTGTAGCGCGAGCCGCCATAGCCGATCACGAAATAGATCACGGCCACCAGAAGAAACGCCTCCTTGTAAAACCCAAGCCAGTTGGGGTCGGCCGCCGCCGCCTTGGCGGCGTTGAGAATGTCGACGATGCCGATAACGGCAAGAAGGGACGTCGCGAGCAGGAAGCCGATGGCCTGGTTGACCAGCCCGGGGATCACCATCCGCAACGCCTGCGGCAAGATCACCAGCCGCATCGACCGCCAATAACTCAGTCCGAGTGAAGCTGCGGCCTCTTCCTGTCCGGTCGGAACGGCCTGCAGACCGCCGCGTATGACCTCCGCGGTATAGGCCGTCCAGAATAGCGTAACCATGATCATCGCTCGCGGCAGCTTGTCGGTCGAAAGACCAGCTGGTAGCGCCATGGGCAAGATCAGCGTCGCGAAATAGAGTATCGCCACCATCGGAATAGCCCGCATGAACTCGATATAGCCGATCGTGAGCAGCCGCAGAGCGCGCAGCCTGGATCGCCGGCCGAGTGCCAGCAGGATTGCCAACGGCAGCGATACGGCAAAGCAGGCCATCCAGACCAGCAACGTCACCGGCAGCCCGCCCCACTGGTTGGAGGAAATCCGCGCCTCACCCGGTATACCGCTCATCAATAGCCAGCAGAGTAGGATTACCGCCGGCCAGCCAACTGCGAGTTCGCGCCGCCAGAAGCGCGGCACGGCCGTGACGGCTAGCAAGGACGCGATCAAGAGGCACGCAACGCCCGGACGCCAATCGAGGTCAGCCGGATAAAATGCAAAAACGATGAAGCGGAACTTAGCTGTGATGAATGCCCAGCAGGCGCCGTCCTGCGCCAGGCAGTCGGCGGAAGTCCCGTGCCAAGTTGCATCAAGCACCAGCCAGCGCAATAGCGGTGTGACAATCCTGACGACCCCCAGAGTCACGATGACCGTGATGATCGAGTTCAGCCAGGTGCCGAACAAGCCTGTTCGTAGCCTCCTCCAGAGCCGTGGACGAGAGTTCTGAGGCTTTTTGGCAGCCTCGAGTGCAGTCATTTTGACGTCTCTCCGCGCAACGCCACTCTGGTGTTGTAGACACTCATCAATGCCGACACCGCGAGGTTCAAGGTGAGATAGAGGAGAACGACGATCAGCAGCGCTTCGAATGCCTGCCCGGTGGTATTGGCGGTGGTGTTGACGATGTTCATGACATCCGGATAGCCGATCGCAACGGCAAGGCTGGAATCCTTGATGAGGTCCAGATAGCTCGAGGTGGCCAATGGCGTGATGACGCGCAGGGCTTGCGGCAGGACGACCAGCCGCATGATCTTGCCGCGGTGCAGTCCCAACGCACGCGCGGCGTCCCATTGTTCTTGACGCACCGACAGGATGCCGGCGCGGACGATCTCCGCGATGATCGCTGAAAACTTCACGGTCAATCCAACCAGGAGTGCCGCAAACTCGGGCGTCAGGCTGACGCCGCCCCGAATGTTGAACCCGCTGATCGCCGGCACTTCGAGGCCGATCCGCGTGCCGCTGGCAGTGAACGTTGCGCCAAGCACAAGAATACCCACCAGGGATACCGGCAGCGGCGCCAGCAGCCCTGTGCGCTTGTTGCGCCAACCGCGCCATACCAGCCAGATCCAGATCCCGGCCACGGCGGCCAAAACCAGCATCGCTAAGAGCGAGAACTCTCGTATGACGATTCCCGGCACATATACGCCGCGGTTGGTCAGGAAGACCGCGTCGAGCAATGTGACAGCGCGACGCGGCGAGGGCAGGGCATGGGCAAGCGCGATCCAGAAGAACAGCTGCAATAACAATGGAGTGTTGCGAACGATCTCGACATACCAACGTACGAGACCAGACAGCATCAGATTGCCCGAAAGCCGCATCACCCCGAGCGCGACACCAAGGACCGTGGCGAAGCCACATCCCAGCAACGCAATCTTGGCCGTATTCAAAAGGCCAACTAAAATCGCCCGCGCATAGCTATCGCCGGCGTGGAAGGCGATCATCCCCTCACCGATCTCAAAATTGGCGGCGTTTTCCAGGAATCCGAAGCCCGGCGTTACCCCGGTCCGCGCCATGGTGGTCGCGATGTTGGATCCGAGCACAATCAGGATTGCGGCCACGCCAACCAAGATCACAAGCTGCAACCAGGGACTCGGACCCAGCCAGCCAAAGACCTGGCGCCGGAGGGAGCGCGTCCTCGCCACGCTCGCGGTCTTCGGCGCGACGATCATCACGGACGCATATCAGCGAAACGGCGGGGAGTACAACAGGCCTCCGTTGGTCCAGAGCTTGTTGTGGCCACGCTCCCAACCAAGTGGCTTGAGATGACGATCGAAGATCTCGCCGTAATTGCCGACCGCCTTGATGATGTTGTAGGCCCATTTCGGATCAAGGCCAATCGCCTGCGCAAGCGACGGATCGACGCCGAGGAAGCGCTGGACCGCAGGATCCTCTGACTTTAAGAAGCTGTCGATATTCTGCGAGGTGATCCCCCATTCTTCGGCCTGAATCGTCGCATTCACCGTCCAGTTGACGATCTCAAGCCAACGGTCGTCGCCACTTGCTACTGCTGGCGCCAACGGCTCCTTCGAAAGTCGCTCCGGCAACAGGACGTAGTCGTTCGGCTTTTTCAGCTGCGCGAGCTGTCCAGCAAGAGCCGACGAATCCTGTGTGATGGCGTCAACGCGGCCGGACTCGAGTGCCGCGACAAACTCACTGGTATCCTCGACAGTGACGGGGGTAAACTTGTGCCCGTTCTTGCGGAAAAAATCGGCAATATTCAACTCGCCCGTCGTGCCGCTCTGGATACCGATGGTCGCGCCGTCCAGCTGAGATGCCGATGTCACCCCACTATCCTTGCGAACCAGAATCCCCTGTCCATCATAGAAGATAGTCGGCCCGAAATGGAATCCGAGCTTGAATGCGCGTGTGATCGTAACGGTCACGCCGGATAGCAGGATATCGAACTCGCCGGATTGAAGCGCCGGAAGCCGTTGCTGCGGCGACGAACTCGTGAACTCGACCTTATTGGCATCACCGAAGACCGCAATTGCCAACGCGCGCCCATAGTCAATGAAGAACCCTTGCCACCTGCCATTGTCGTCCGGTGCAAAAAAGCCGGGCGTGGTGCCCACACCGACTTTGATGACGCCATGTGATTTGATTCTGTCGAGCGTTGGACCGGCAGACGCGGCCGGCGACACGAGAATGAGTGCACCGATCAGTGTGGCAGTAATCCATCTCGACCAAGGGGTAAGAGCAGTCATTCGAATCTCATGGTGATCACGTAGAAAAAGAGCCGCGAACTTTATCCAAGTCCTTAGCGCAAGCTACTTCAGAGCGGCAACTACCGTAGTATTCACAGCATGCCGTTCATCAGATGACGGTGAAGCAAGCTGATCCGCTGATCAATCCTAACGTCTGATGCGTTCGGCCCGCGCGTTGCCTATCGGGCGTGAACCACCACATAGTGAAACGTGCAGCTGCCAACGTATCGTCGGTGCTCATTGTTGCAATTCCCGTCCTCTATTCAACTATCTGATAGGTGGTGTTGATGGTCAATAAAATAGCCATCTCTTATTCGCGCCGCTCGCAGATCAAGTGTTCTTCATAAGCAGTTGCCGCAGATAAATGGACACCTCCTTTCAACAGGCAGTTGGGCGAATTGGCGGGAAGGGAGGCGAATCAACGCGCGACTCGCAGCGCAAGCGCCGAAGAATGCGAAAATTATGCTGCCCGCAGCCACCGAAAGGGACAGCTTTTATCGCTGGCCTCACCGGACGCGAGAGGCGGTCAATCTGGTCGTGCGGAGCCGGAACTGACAATGAGCCCGCTAGTTGTAGAAGTGGCCATTTGTCCCTAAACGAGAGATCGTAATGACGCGGACACTTGCTGAACTCCTTGCGCAAAAGCAGCAGCTATTGGAGCGGCTGCAAATGGAGCCCGGTTTGCATGAGCAAGACGAAATTGCCCGCCTGCTCATAAGGATAAACGCCACATTGAATTGGCTCGATGGGACGGCAACCAAGACGAGATCGAAGCAGCGTTAGGCGGTCGCTGAATCCATGTCACGTCTGCCGTCCGGCAACTCGGAGCCAGCGCATCGGTGGGTGCCTTGAACTTCATGTGCAGTCCGATGGTCGCGATTCGTCGATCTGCAACTTGATCCTTTAAGCACGCCGCTGCTGAAAACCAGCACGGTTGCATCAGGATACCGTTCTATCTTCAAGGGTTGCGAGCAGTTAGACTGTGCGCTAAGCCCGGGTTGAGCAGTGAAATACCGTAGAGCCGAAGCTGTATGTCTGAAGAAGCCTTCAAAGAATGGCTACGCCAGCTCCGTTTCGAGATCGAGCAAGTGTATTCGCAATTCGAGCTCCATCCAGAGCATTGTCGAGACGAGTTTGAAAAAGGTCGCACACCGTTGGAAGCGTTTGACCGCATCATGAGGGCCGCAGCTGAAGCGTCGGCGAAGCAAAGATTTTCCTAAACGTTTGACTGTGCAAGGGGCTCCCACCTGAGCAGCGGGCTTGCCTTTTTCATAGCGACGCCTGAATGGCCGGCCAACTCACGCGCGAATTTCGTATCTCCCCGTTCGCTCAGCTCGAAGGTGGCCCGCGCATGACGGACGCGTCTCGCCGTTGCACTGGCACTCGATGCGCCGCTTGTGGGCCTCGCGCGATCGGCCAAGCGCACCCAAGCTGATCAGGATGGCCGTGCTCGGGCCCGCCTCCTGCTTCCCTACAGGATTCCGACGACCTGCTCGTTTATGGTCCGACTTGACTTCATGAGCATCACTTGCGACCTGATGGACGCCGCGTTCGGGTTTCCGGAACACCAAAGCATTGCTTTGTATTGCTGGTGTTTCCGCCATTTCTCAAGCATTACCCATGTGCCTTGGGCCGCTGGTTAGGGACGTACGCGGACGTGCTCGAGATTGGCGATCCCGAGCGACCCTAAATCGGGCCAGGGAAGTCTGACGAGAGCTGGCTGGGCCCTCCCATCTCAGATCCACATCCGTTTAAAGCGCCAAAATATCCTTCGATCTCGACAACCGCTCGTCGCTCCCATTCCTCGGCCTGCGTTAGCAACGAGATTCGTTGAATCGGTCGAAATGTCGCCGCCTGACGGCACAGCGAAGCTATTGCGCGGTAGCGGCGCACGTTTTCCATAACGGCCAACCCGGACATGTTCGAATCTCCCCATTCGATCCCGGCGGGAAAGTGTGCCAGAACAATTTTCGATTGGTTAGCGACCAGATCGGTAAGCCTGCATGGTTGGCAAATCCTTATGACATGTCGCGTCGAACATTAGCCAGCGCGATAGCGGTAGCAGATCATGCCGACGACTGACATCAGTCAGTCCCTGCTTCCCGCCATTGGCATCGGCGACATTAGGGTTGAATCAGCTGTCGTATGGTGCACCGATCGACGTCAAACCCGCGGCTAATTTGGGCATCTGTCATTTCGAACCGCTTGCGGCTTTCCGGTACGTCCCCGCACGCTGGGTCATCTGGGCAGCCGGCTCCCTACTGCCCTTGGTACTTGGGACCTCCGGCAGCATTTCGGCGGTCGCGTTGTCTGGCGTGTCGTCCTTCCAGCGTACCGAGCCGAATGGCCTCTCCAGCATGCGGCGGACACGAACCGGGGCGGGGCCGATGTGAAAGCGGATGGCCTGCTGATCCAGTGCGCGCTCCGACTGGGTCGAGCGGTTACGCCAGCGCAAGTAGTCGAACCAGGTCGGACAGTGATAGCGCTCGGTCCACAATTCAGGATCGGCAATGTCGCGCGCAATCGACCAGCCATAGGCGCCGTTGCGCTGGCGGGACAACTGCACGTCCTGCATGACATGATGAAACGCCCGTGCATTCTCCTGTGCAACCCGGTATTCGATCTCAACGACGAGCGGCCCGCTGCGACCGGTCAAGGCGAGCCGTACCTCGGGATCGGCGAGCGGCTCAGACTCCTCGCCCCGCGCGCCGATGCGAGGCATGGGCAGCCAATGGCCGATGAGTGGTGAGGCGAGCATCATGGTGGCCGACACCAGCAGCGCGGTTTCGACCCCGGCCGCGTCGGTCAGATGGCCCCAACCCCAGCTGCCGACGGCAATCCCGCCTGAACCCGCCGCCTGATAGGCGGCAAGTGAGCGTCCGGCCACCCAGCGCGGTGCCGACAGCTGCACGCCAATGTTGAATACGGCCCACGCCACCATCCACACGGCTCCCGCCAGGACCAGTGCTGCCGCCGTCAACACCGGTTGACGGCTGAGCGCGACCGCCGCGACCGCCGCGCTCATGGACAGCGCGCAGGTGCGGATCGCAGCCTCACCGCTCATGCGCTTTCGGAGTTCGGTGATGCTCAGCGCGCCAACGACCGCTCCCACGCCAAAGGCGCCAAGCATGATGCCGTACGTTTGGGCGTCGCCATGCAAAAGGTCGCGCACTACGAGCGGCATTAAAGCAGTGATCGCGCCGCCGACGACGCCGGTCACCATGGCGCGGGCCAGCACGATCTTGATCGACGGCGAATTGGTGATGTAGCGCACACCGGACACCATGGCGCGGTTCAGCCCTTCAGGCGGCAGCCGCGAGGGCGCGCTGATGCGTTTCCATAGGAACAACGCGACCATCAGCGGCAGATAAAGCAACGTGTTTAGCGAGAATGCTGCGACTGCGCCCGCGGTTGCTACCACGACCCCGCCAATCGCCGGACCCACGCTGCGCGCGATATTGTAACTGACGCTGTTTAGCGCGACGGCTGCAGGCACCAAGGCGTCAGAGGGCACCTGTTCGCTGACCGACGATTACCAGGCCGGCCCCATCAGCGCCATGCCGCTGCCGACGACGAAGCAGAGCGCAAGGAGGAGATTTGGTGTGACCAGCCCCAGCCAGGCAACTACCGTGAGGGCGGTTGCGCCGGCAAACGCAATACCGAGCGAGAACAGCGCGACGATCCGGCGATCATACATATCAGCGATCGCACCGGCTGGCATCGAAATCAGCATCACTGGAAGCAACAGCGCGGTCTGCACCAGCGCAACTTTGTCGGCCGCGGGCGCCATCTGCGTCATCGCCCAGGCTGCGCCAACACCTTGAATCAAGATGCCGAGATTGGAGAGGAGGCTCGCGAACCAGATGCGCCGGAAGGTCGCGTGCCTCAGCGGCGTTGTGATGCCATCGGCGCTACGCGTCAGGACTTTAGCTGAATCGATCATATCGGCTCGGTGTGATCTACCATAAATCGAGTCTGGTACGAATCACAAGCATGTTCCCGGCGCGATATCGCGTTCAAACATCGGCGTGGGCGGCAACTGCGATGCCTCGATCGCCTTTAATCCGAGCGATGACCCTGCTGCATGGCAGTCATGACGTCGCAGTGAGCGGACCACGAAATGGTCCTCATCGCCGACGTGATTTCTGCGCGCTCCTATCGCATAGGATCCTCCGAATAGCCGGCCCAGTTCTGCAACATCTCAACGGCTGGAGGAGGCATAGCTGTTGATCGTTCCGTGGCATTAGCTGGCGCGGAGCTGCTCCAGCGCTTAGCGAACTGACCCCGCGGGAAACGGTGGCAGCTGCCACACGTTTGAAAAACATCCACAGCGTCAGCTACAGCTTGAGCTGAGCCTTCGTTATGGCACGTTCACCGGGGGCAGGGCTGCGGTCGGACGCGGCACGAAGCCGGATTGGTGCTGGCCGCGTGTCGCCAACACAATTACTACGGTCGCAAAAAGGATTAGGAGTCCACGCATTTCAATCCAAAAAATTGTACTGCAATTTTGAAGTGGCTCGCGTGCCGGGGGGATGTTTTCTTCTAAGGCATCGGTCCGCGAGCAAACGCGGAAGGCCTACTCCTCAATCTCACAGAGTTTCGCAAGCTACATGGCTTGCCGCAAGACTACGTAATCGGCTGACCTGCCAAAAACTGCGCCATTCCCAAGAAACCGCAGGAATAATGCGCTCAAGATTGGCAGGGTAGCCAGCCGGACAGCAAGGCAGCAATTGTCGCTCTCAGCGCCCCCTGCAGTCATGATCGTTCTCCGCCAGCCTTTGTATTCGACGGGCGGGTAACGTCGGATTGGCGAAGGCCGGCGACAAGCGCAAGCCAAAGCGCGCGTCGTAGCAAGAACCACGGCGCGCATCTCAATCGCGCGGAGATCATCGTCGACACCGAGGTCTCGAAGTGGGCCATTTCACTGAGTGTGCGTACATCTTACGTGGCGAAGCTTATTCACCCGCCGCCCAGATTCATAGAGAATGCCGGGGAGGGTAGCGAGGGAGACGTTACTGGGATGTTTCGCATTTGAAGCAGCGGCGGCTTTTTGTTCGTTCCCTGCGAAGCAAGCGTCATCATGTTCCGGCACCGCAGACAAGAGGAGATACTATTACGCCTGTTGTGCATCGAGGGGACAAACGTCGAGCCGGATTGGCTATGGCCTCTGTCGTCTACAAACCAAGCTCGGCTCGAGCCAGCAACGCGCGTAGCTCTGTTGCGAGGCAACTGCGCTTCAAGCCGTTCGACGAATTTAATTGCTGGAACCGCTTTCAGATGCATCGTCAACCTGAAAACAACGGCGACGGCAAGAATCAAGAATCGTCATTCCCGACAAGACAAAACTCTGTTTGCAAAATCTCTCGTCGATTGCAAGAGCATCAAACGTCTAGGTATGATTGTAAGACTTCGCCATTGAGACTGACGAAGCTTGGTCCACGGGCAAAATTGGCGCCGTCAGAGACTTGAAGAGCACAGATTGGTCCGTTCCGTACGAAGTTTGCATGAGCGCAATCGATCAAGCTAACGTGCAAACGCGGAGGCGGAATAGCCTACGCGGTGGCATTCTCAGTGCGCCCCCAAATGACGAACGTGAACAATGTAAAACTCACACAAGTCTGAGGCGTCGCTGACGCAGATTGTTGTCGCCTATCGAGCAGTTTGGTGTCAGTCTGCTAACGCTTTGCCTCTATCTCAATTCTCGAGCGTCGAATGGCCTGCGAAGGAATTCCATTGAAAGCGCAAGGCGGGTGCAAGTTGACACACAGGCGCCAACCGGTGGTCTCAGACGCATCTGCTGGCTGTTGGAGCGTTGCAGCTGGCGCGCTGTCGCGCGCGTGACCGACGGCTGCGATCGCAATAGAGAGTGGGTCCATCGCATCGCCGAATGAGGTTGTTCGGAAACTACAACGCAGACGCCGCGTCTTCCCCCAACATGTATGTAACTTCACGCTAAGGAGCGAACGTGACCGTATACGGTGGGCCGGTCTTTGACATGGCCGCGAAGCAATTTGAAGTCATCGCAGATTATCTATCTATACCGCAGGACGCGAGAGCTCGGCTATTGATGCCGAAGCGAGCGGTGACGGTCTCATGTCCGATACATCGCGACGACGGCACGACGGCGGTCTTCGAGGGCTATCGTGTGCAGCATCACCTAACGCTGGGCCCCACGAAAGGTGGCACGCGGTTCGCCAAGAGCGTTGATCTCGGTGAAGTCGCGGCACTGGCCATCTGGATGAGCTGGAAGTGCGCGCTAGTCGGATTGCCATATGGCGGCGCGAAGGGAGGAATTAGCGTCGACCCGTCAAGTCTGTCCAAGCACGAACTTGAAGCGCTTTCGCGCCGTTACATGCAGGAAATGATTCCATTCGTTAGTCCGCATACAGATGTGATGGCGCCCGACATGGGGACCAACGAGCAGATCATGGCCTGGTTCATGGACACGTACTCGATGTATCAGGGGCAAACAGTCACGGAAATCGTGACGGGAAAACCCGTCAGCGCCGGCGGGACATTGGGACGTCGCGAAGCCACAGGGCGAGGTGTCGCTCATTTGGTCCGTCGTTCTGCAGATGAACGCAATATCCGTCTCGATGGCGCAACCGCAGTTGTACAAGGATTCGGCAATGTCGGTTCGATCGCCGCACTCGAGCTGCACAATATGGGAGTCAACGTGATCGCGGTAAGCGATCACACCGGCGCGCTCTACCGGCCTGCGGGCCTCGACATCCCCGAGCTGGTCAGACATGCAGCCTCGCGAGGCAGCTTGAACGGCTATTCCAGCGAGCTCGCTTTGGATTCAATGGAGATGCTGACGTTGCCGTGCGACATACTTGTTCCGGCCGCGGTGGAACGGGTCATCAACGGAAAAATCGCCGGTAATCTGCGCTGCCGCATACTTGCCGAAGGCGCGAATGGACCGACTACGCCAGAGGCTGATCGAGTGCTAGAAAAACGTCAGGATGAGATCTTCCTGATCCCGGACATCCTGTGCAACTCAGGAGGTGTCGTAGTTAGCTACTTCGAATGGGTGCAGGACCTTCAACGATTGTTCTGGGAGGAGGAAGAGGTCATGCGGCGCGAGTATCAGATTCTGAATCGAGCGTTTGAACAGGTATTGTTGCGAAGTAAGCGGGATAAGGTGTTGAACCGAACCGCCGCCATGGCCATCGGAGTGGAGCGGGTACGGGACGCAAAGGAGACGCGTGGACTGTTCCCATAGCCAAGCTCAAACACGTTCGTTCGGGCTGTGAGTCTGTTGATGCCGCTAAGCAACCCGGTCAGCAGACTCGGTTGGACGATGGAAAGAGGCCGGGAGGTGGTGCTCATGCTCCCTTGATGGCTTATCAAAACGCAAACCTACGATGCGACGAACGACGCATGAGTTTAGTGCTGACCGCACTTGAAGTCGCCACGCTGTTCGTTGAAGCGTACACGCAAACTTTGCACAAAATGAACGGCGCGTACTGCGGTGGCACTGGATCGTAACCGTCCGCACCGTGGGTCTAGCGGAACGACCATTCGTATGGCACCCCGTACCCGCATGCTTGCGACGACAATTCTGAGGCGCGGCTTCCACATTGACAGCGCCTCGATGGTCTCCCGGTCGGACCAGCAAATTGTGTGTTCCGGTACCCCGCCAGCCGAGCCGCTCGATCTAGTCTAGTCGATCGCGACCCGCGATATGGGGCCGCCGTTCAGTCTTCCTCGGCAGCGATCGATTCCATCAGCGATACCAGCTGGCGCTGGACAGTCTGATCCTTGATCTTGCTGTAGGCGCGCAGCAACCGAAGGCTGAAGGCACTGTCGAGGAACAGGAGGCTCTCGACTTCCCGGGCCTTGTTGTCACCGTCGTAGAAGAAGGTGACCGGGACATCGAGCGCGGTCGCGATCTGCTGAAGGCGAGCGGCGCCGACGCGGTTGACGCCCTTTTCGTACTTCTGGACCTGCTGGAAGCTGACGCCGAGTTTGTCGCCGAGCTCAGCCTGCGAGATCTTCTGCTCGACACGTCGCAGGCGAATCCGCTTGCCCAACTCAATGTCCGACTTGCCGGCACTGCGCTGCTTCATCTTCTTTGCTGCTGATCTCATTCTAGTGACCCGTCCTTCAAATCGAGAATCCCTTGCCCTCCAAGGTCAAGGGGCCGTCCATGATGTACCGCGTCAAATCCGCTTGGATCGCCCAGTTGGTCGTGAGAATTCCGAAAACCCGATAAGGGCGCCGGATCGGTGTCCAAACTCATTTAAAGCATCGAAAGCACCTTTATACTGACGCCGCCCGATTACGTGCAGCCGATCGCGCCAGGGGGCCTGTCGACACTCCGCCCGCCACATTTGGCAGAATAATGGCCGCAACACAACTAGTACGAGTTTAGTCATCGCAGATTTTGATGTTCGTGCTTACCGCGCAGCACAGCTTCATGTCCCGTATTCCTACGGGACCTTCAACATGTTAAGTGCGTTATCGTCAGTACAACCGGTGCTAGTGTTGGTGGGATGGTTAAAGCAGGGCTGTTTGGCGCCGCCCGGTCGGTTGGCGAAACCTCGATGATGGTGTGGGTTGAGCTTTCGCATTGTTGCTGGACAAATGCCGAAAGGCCGTGAATCATCGGAAACATCCCTGCGCCTGACCACAATCCGCACACTATTGGTGGAACGGCGTATGGAGCGAGAGGAATGGAACGCCTCGGCGCGACCCGATCGTGTGTTTTGAACATATGCAGGCCGCTAATCTTGAAGAACGATTGCTGTCGCTGCTTGCACCCCTGGAAGAGTATCACTCATTTCTGCTTGGTCGTGGCAGCTATGAGACTGCGAAATTGCTTTCGCTCGCCATCTTTGAGGTTCGGATGGAGTTGCACAAGGTCATAGATTCCGATTAGACGGCAGTGGCCTTGGCCGGCGGTCGTCAACGTCTACAACAACACGCTCTCTAAATCGGCGTTTCTTGAAACGATCAAGAACTCGAAAGACGAGGGCGACGAGGGCGCTTCGCTGATTGGCCATCTCCCGCCCTCACCGAAGGAAGATGTTTCGCGAAAATCCGGACCGGTCCCACATCGCCTCTGTATTGATTTGACGCGACTCTCTCGATCAGTTTGCGACAGGTTTTAAAGACAGAGTCGTGCGTGAGCCTCGGATCCGCCCACATTCCTCCCAAGGCGCACAGCGCCGCGTTACTGATCTCGCACTCGATGCTCCTGTTGCCATCGAACATCGTGAATCTATAAACCATCGATTCCGGGTCATAACCGATGGGCTTTCCACTCGTCAGCGGCATCGTTCCACATTCGTGCGTCAAATATCGGGGCTTACGCATCAAATCGAACGGTTCGCGAAATACGCACCCCGGCCATGCCAATCTCACCAGCCGCAAAAGCTCGAACGATCACGATAGCACGTAAAGCGGCGCGGGTACGCCGCGGCTCAAAGGTAACTCTATATTGACAGATTGCCGTTCTCATTTGCGCGAAAAGTGTGTACGAACCGGACAAAGCCACGCGTCCTGCCGATGGCGTGTGCAATCGGATAGGCGAAGTTTCGATCTGTGTCGCTCTCGTAGGCGATGTTAGGCGACTCCCGGAATCATGGACCTCTTACAGAGCCGAACCAGCCACCGGCAAAAGGCGCGAGCGATTTCGGGATTGTCACTGCGATCCACCGCATAGGCCCGATATCGCATACCGCTCGGAGCGCGCGATCCCGGTATCATATGCAGCGCGCCTCCGCGGACCAGATCACTGACAACAATCTCGGGCGCCACGAGAAGGCATTTTCCCGTCATGACCGCTGGCAGTGCCAGGTAATTGTGATCATATCGCGCCCCCGACTTTATGTCGTTCGAGGTCAAGTTCATGGCTCTTAGCCATGTAGGCAGTATGTCTGGCCGGGATATAACATTCAGAACTGGCATCGAGCGAACGATCGAGAGGCCTTTGCCGCCTACGTGAATTGGAGAGCCCACGCAGACCAGTTGCTCGTTATGGATTTCCCAATCGTCGGCCGGTTCGTTCGGGGAGAGGTCGCGAGTAATCAAGAATGTCGAAATCGTCCGAGGATGCGGGCTGCGACAGTGAACTAACCACATCCACGGTCACGCCGCCCATTTCAGCGGAGAATGCTTGGAGATTCGGGATCAGAAGGGAGTAAGCGAAGGTAGAAAGCGACGTGCGGATCACAATTCGATTGGCATTCGAACGATTGCTCCGGCGCATTCTCCTGGCGGTGTACGAGCAGGACCTGTCGGTTCGGGAGATCTCGGAACGGCTGCAGATCAGCAAGAGCTCGGTTGCCTCCTACCTGCTGCGAGCACGCGAGGCGGGCTTAAGCTGGCCGTTACCGCCGATTTACGCGAGCGAGGCGGCGTTGCAGCGGGCTCTGTTCCGGCGGGTCGGGCGGCCTCCGCAGGACTTGAGCGAGCCTGAGTGGCCGCGGTGCGGCCGAGACTGGCGCGGTATCTACGCAGGCCGCCGCTAAGTCCTTATCTGAAGATAGCAATCGTCTGAACCTGGAAGTGCGGAGATTTCTAACCAAAGTAGGCGCGGCTTTGGACAGCTTTGTCGCGTTAAAGAAGCAGCGTTTCCTCCGAAGGCCTAGGTATAAGCCGACAGACCTGCGCGGCGGGAAGAAGGGCTTTAGATCGTCTGATTGTACTCGCCGACTTCCGGATGCGTGCGCAGCACACCGTCCACCATCTCGAACATGTCGCGCATGCGCTGTTGGGAGACCGGACTCTCGACCACGACGACGAGCTCGGGCTTGTTCGAGGATGCGCGCACCAGTCCCCAGCTGCCGTCCTCGACCGTGACGCGCACGCCGTTGACGGTGACGAGGTCCCGGATGGCCTGGCCGCCGATCTTGGCGCCCTTGGCCTGCAAGCCCTCAAAATGCTTCACCACGGCGTCGATGACGCCATACTTGGTCTCGTCGGCACAATGCGGCGACATGGTCGGCGACGACCAGGTCTTGGGCAGCGCGTTCTTCAGGTCGGCCATCGACTTGCCGGGGGCGCGATCGAGCATGTCGCAAATCGCGATCGCCGAGACCAGGCCGTCGTCGTAGCCGCGGCCATAGGGCTTGTTGAAGAAGAAGTGGCCAGACTTCTCGAAGCCGGCGAGCGCACCGGTCTCGTTGGTGCGGCGCTTCATGTAGGAATGGCCGGTCTTCCAATAGGCGGTCTTGGCGCCTTGCTTCTGCAAGACGGGATCGGTGATGAACAGGCCAGTGGACTTCACATCGACGATGAACCGCGCGTCCTTGTGGATCGCCGACATGTCGCGTGCCAGCATCACGCCGACCTTGTCGGCGAAGATCTCCTCACCGGTGTTGTCGACGACGCCGCAGCGGTCGCCGTCGCCGTCGAAACCGAGGCCGACATCGGCCTTGTGATGCAGCACCGCGTCGCGGATCGCGTGCAGCATCTCCATGTCTTCTGGATTCGGATTGCATTTCGGGAAGGTGTGGTCGAGCTCGGTGTCGAGCGGAATCACCTCGCACCCGATCGCCTCCAGCACCTGCGGCGCGAAAGCGCCGGCCGTGCCGTTGCCGCAGGCCGCGACGACGTTGAGCTTGCGTTTGAGCTTCGGGCGGTTCGTGAGGTCGGCGATATAGCGCGCCGGATAATTCTCGTGGAACCGGTAGGAGCCGCCGGCCTTGTTCTTGAAATCGGCATTGAGCACGATCTCCTTCAGCCGCGTCATCTCGTCGGGGCCGAAGGTCAGCGGACGGTTGGCGCCCATCTTCACGCCGGTCCAGCCATTATCATTGTGCGAGGCCGTGACCATGGCAACAGCGGGCACGTCGAGATCGAACTGCGCGAAATAGGCCATCGGCGTCACCGCAAGGCCGATGTCGTGCACCTTGCAGCCGGCCGCCATCAGGCCGGAGATCAGCGCATATTTGATCGAGGCCGAATAGCCGCGGAAATCATGGCCGGTGACGATCTCTTGCTTGACGCCGAGCTCGGCGATCAGCGCGCCCAGTCCCATGCCGAGCGCCTGTACCCCCATCAGGTTGATTTCCTTCTGGAACAACCACCGCGCGTCGTATTCGCGAACGCCGGTCGGCTTCACCATCGGCTCGGATTCGAAGCCGTAGGTGTTGGGCAACAAGACGGATTTTGGCTTGGGAAACATTGAGACGGTCTCGTTAAAGGCCAAGAATTGCCGGGGGTGATTGCGAATGCTTTGCCCGATGGCTCGTCAGCATCATGTAATAAGATAAAGCTTCATAGGCCCAGCCCGCGGCTTTCCATCTTCAAAAACGTGGAAACCGACGATCCCGCGTGGGGCGAGCTAGAGCGGTTTCCAGTTGAGGTGAATCGGAACAGTCAAAGGGGATTCCCACGGGCACGCAAATCAGATTCGGTGTTGCCCGCGACAACATGCGGGGCATGCGATGGCGAAGGGATACTCCAAGGACCTCAGGGTGCGTGCGGTTGAGCTTGTTGAGTCCGGCGAAAGCGCACGTGAGGCTGCGCGCATTCTCAATCTCGGCGCTTCGACTACGATCCGATGGATGGATCGTTGGAGGAAGACCGGAAACGTTGAGGCCAAGCCCGGCACCGGGCACAGCCGCTCGCCGTTGGAGCAGCACAAGCAGTGGCTGATCGAGCTGATCGCCGCGGAGCCGGACCTGACGCTCGAGGAGATCCGCGCGCGTCTGCGCTCTCAGAGAAAGCAAAAGGCCGGCATCGGTTCGATCTGGCGTTTCTTCGACCGTCACAGCATCACCTTCAAAAAAAACACTGCACGCCGCCGAGCAGGATCGACCTGACGTCGCTGCCGAGCGTGCCGCGCTGAAAGCCGAGCAGCCCAAGCTGCGTGCACCGCGCCTCATCTTTATCGACGAGACTGCGGTCACGACGAAGATGGTCCGGCACTATGGGCGCTCTCCTCGCGGTGAGCGCCTCGTCTCTGGCGTGCCCCATGGTCACTGGAAGACGCTGACGCTTGTCGCCGCGCTGCGCATCGATGGCCTCACGGCGCCCTATGTCATCGACGGTGCAATGGATGGGCCCTCGTTCCTGGCTTATGTCGAGCAAGTCCTGGCGCCGACCTTGCGCAAGGGCGACATCGTCTTCATGGACAACTTGCGCACTCACAAGATCGCCGGTGTCCGCGAGGCGATCGAGGCTGTCGGCGCCCGCGTGCGTTATCTGCCGGCCTACTCGCCCGACCTCAATCCAATCGAACAGGCCTTCTCCCGGTTGAAAGCTGCGCTGCGCAAAGGCGCCACCCGCACGGTCCAAGCCCTGCTCAAACTCATCGGCAAACTCGTCAAGTCGTTTGCGCCGCAGATGTGTGCCAACTACTTTAGGCATGCTGGATACACCAGATGATCCACATCATGTGGAAAATGCTCTAGTGTACCGCGGCGGCAGCTTTAAGTTTGCCAAGGCGGTAACAATCGAGACAACAGAGAGACCAGCTCAGCCTGCCGCCTGGTCCCTGTCCGTAAAAAGACCGCCTTGAGATGGTTGCGCGCGGTCCCGGACGAAATGTTCATATCAAGGGCGATTTCTTCCAGAGACTTTCCCGCCACCAACAGCGATGCGAGTCGAGCCTGAGCGGGCGTCAATCCAAAGATCGCCATCACGGAAGTCTGCGAGACACGGGGTATTTCGTTCAGATCGGTCAAGATCAGAAGAGCACCCACATCCTGGAAGGGAAGATCACTTGCGCCGTCCCAGCCTTGCACGATGGCGTCGATGACGATCGGCCAGCGCTGACTCCGAGCGACCACTGCTTGAAGGGTGGTGCGGCCCGGTTTGCTGGATAGAATCCGGATCTGTGTGATCAGTCGGTCCAGCCTCAACCGCGACTGAGCGTCCGCTGCAAACAGACGCGTTCCCTTCACCGAGAGGTCGTCATCCAAGAGCTTGGAGGCGTTGTCGTTGACGGCGGTCACAAAGCCGTTCCGATCGATTAGAATCGCAGGCCGCCCCAACAGATCAAGCGCACCAAACATACCGGGTGGTTCCCCACGAGCGATGCGCAGTTCACTCGGGCAAAACAATGCTCCCTTCAGACCGGCCCCCGTTCCCTCGTCAATCTCAAGCATGGCAATAGTTCAAGAAATGCATCTCGCTAAAAACCAGCCAACTATGCATCAACTTATAGCTGCGTGCGTCAAAGTGGACAGTCCCATTTGGGATAGGTTTCACATCAATTTCTAAAAGTGTCCGGCTGCATGATTGCGCCACGGAGTTTTTTTGGCGCGATGGAAAACGCCCTTCCTCTGACGTTCGATTTGAGCGCACATTGCGATGGCAATTCATACGCAAGTGAAAACCGAACTCATCAGCAAGAAGAGAGTCATTCAGTTTACAGTCTGGCATCTGCACACATCACGCGTAGTTCCTCGCTTTCGCGCTGAATTTCATCGTCGTATGGTTCATTTATGGGGCAGGCTGCTCGCTCAAGCCGTAAAGCCCCTCAAGGTAAGTGAACCCCCGCGCGATTGCTGCGCTTCAGTGCCACGCCGCTCAAATTTGGATCGGAGGAGCCGATCCGTCCGGCATATTCAAAACGAACGACAACATAGCCGAAACGAGCGCATCCATGGCGTAACGCCTCCTCAGACAGACGTCTTTCGACATCTTCGCGCTGAAGCCCGACGATTGGTGTTTCAAGAAAACGGCGGTAACGGTGAATGCGGTTGCGGTGGGGGCGCATGGGCGCGAGAGTTTCGCCGATCATCTCTGTCACGCGGCATTCAAAGTCATATTTCTGCTCGTTGACCGAGCGCCAGGCTGTATGTCCGAGGTGTTCCGGCATACTGACGGACATTTCTTCTGCAAAATCATCTCCCAATGTCAATTGAAGGCGCACCAGTTTCGTACGTCATGTACAAAGAAGACGGCAAGAGGTCGGGTCAGCAACAACGCCAGACATCGCAGAAACGAACACCCACAGTCCGTTCTCGACGTAACGGGATGCTGCATCCAAAGAAGCGCCTGTCGGCTGTTCAAAAGTGCGCGTCCCGTTCGTCCTCGCTGGTGCTATCGGCCGCAAAGGGCCTTCCGCCGGTTACTCCAAGAGTTCACCGATCGCATAGAGTCACAAGCGCGGCCTCTTCACTTAAGGCGTCGCGGCACTCTGACGAGCGTTACGTGAATGCCGCCCGATGCCAATCTCCAGGAACGGCATGTCGCGCCATGGTGTGCGTGGGGAAAATACGCACATTTTGCGTGTTCTATCTCAAATGGGACTAGCTGGGGCTGGCTCGAGTTCGCTATTCGTCGATCAAGGCGACGCTCGTTTTCAGGAGCCGCTGCTGATCGGACTTGACCAGAAATAGACAACTCCGCCCATCGATTGTCATCAAGCGGCGCCACGCAAATGTCACGAGCGTCGGCTCGCAACGGCATCCATGCAATTGCAATCCGGGTGCGTCTAGGCCGTTTCCAATCGGGCGACCTTGGCGCGCCTTATCGGTGCGCGCGTCGGCTGTTCGTTGGGCTGCATGAGCACGGCAGACCGAACCGATCGCCTGTCATTTCGAGTGTGTTCTTCTTATACGAGCGCGAGCTCGAGCAAGCATGAAAAAGTATGAGGATTCTCCATCTCTATAAGACCCATCTTCCAGATACATATGGCGGGATACCCCAGTTCATCGACCAGCTCGCGCGAGGCGTTGCCCGGCGCGGTCACACCGTCGATGTTCTTTTTCCAAGCCGCCAGCGACCATTGCACGCCTCCAAGCTCGCCAATTACATGAGCCATCCGGTGCCCTTGCACCTTGAACTAGCGTCGACCACGATTTCGCTTTCTCTATTCAAGAAGTTCACGGAACTAGCTGGCCATGCGGACATCATTCACTATCATTTCCCTTGGCCGCTTATGGATCTCGTGCATCTGACGGCCCTCGCATCCAAGCCTTCAATCGTTACCTATCATTCGGATGTCGTTCGCCAACGTGCGGGGCTATGGCTCTATCGTCCGCTGATGAAGCGCTTTCTCGACAGCGTCGATCGTATCGTTGCCACATCGCCTAACTATTGTGCTACAAGCGAAACCTTGCGGAATTACGCTTCGAAGACGCGCTCGATCCCGATCGGGGTCGACCAGTCAACTTATCCGCAGCCGACTGCCGATGTAATTGAGAAATGGCGCGCTCGCGTCGGCGATCAATTCTTCCTCTTCGTTGGCGGTTTGCGATACTACAAGGGGCTTCACATCCTGTTGGAAGCCGTCAAGGGGACGGATATTCCAGTCGTCATCGTGGGGACAGGGCCCGTCGAGCGCAGATTGCATGAGCAAGCCAAAAGGCACGACCTCTCGAATGTCAAACTGCTCGGTGAGGTGTCGGATGAGGACAAGGCCGCTCTCCTGACGCTGTGCCACGCCTTCGTTTTCCCGTCCCATCTGCGATCGGAAGCGTTTGGGATCTCGCTTCTGGAGGGAGCCATGTACGGCAAGCCGATGATCTCGGCAGAGATCGGCACTGGAACGAGCTTCGTTAATATCGACCGACAGACGGGACTCGTCGTCCGCCCATCGGATGCAAATGCCCTAAGGGGGGCGATGACATACCTTGCTGAGAACCCACTAGCGGGCAAGCGTATGGGGCAAAATGCTCGTCGGCGATATGAGACGCTTTTTACAGCGGATCTCATGGTGCAGCGATATCTCGACCTCTACGACGAGATGCTTTGCGAAAGAAATGAAGGCGAAGGCCGCGCTCAGGCGTAAAGCGGATAGACTGTCTGCGGCGCCAACTTGCGTGAATTACCGGCGATTGCCGAACGTCGCCAGCAGCGCCTTCCACCACACCGCATAAGGTCGTGCGAGCCACCATTTCACGGGCAGGCTGCCATGATGCCGGCGGACAACGCGCATCGCTTCAGCATAATGAGCCGCGCGGTTGTTGCGCGTCTTGGTATCCGCATGAAGACGGTTCACAGCTAAGACCCGCGGCACATGAACGAGCGGCCCAAAACGGCGGTAGAGCCGCCACCAGAGATCGTAATCCAGCGCGAAGTGGAGGGTTGGATCGAGCCCTCCCAGCGCGTCCCAGGCGGAACGTCGGATGAGTGTTCCCGGCTGGGAGATAATGCAACGCAGCCTTAAATAGCGCTCGCTAAACGGCTGCACCCATACGGGGCGTTTGGCGCCTCGTGCATCGAGGTTCAGGGCCTCTCCATAAGCGGCGGGGGCGATGGGATTTTCATCCAACGCGTTGATGAGCGCGCGCAGGCTACCAGGCTCAAGCTTGTCGTCACTGTTCAGCCAGCTGACATATGGCGCCGTGCCGTGTTGCATACCCTCATTAATTGCTGCGGCTTGGCCGCCGTCGGGTGCACTACGCCAAAATGCCAGACGTCCGCTCCAGCGGCGAAGGATCGCAAGTGAGATGTCGGTCGAACCGCCATCCATGACAATGATCTCGGTCGGGACATCCTGAATAGCGATAGATTGCAGGGCGTCCTCCAGATAGCAGCCTTGATTGAGCGAGGGAACCACCACCGTGACTTCCGGTGGTGCCTTTCCCATCATCTGGTTGGCGGAATGTCCTGGTGCGACCGTCATCTCACGAGCGCTTGTAATCGTCCTCGAGGCGGATGATGTCGTCCTCGCCAAGATAGCTTCCGGTCTGGACCTCGATCAGCTCGAGCAGGATCTTGCCCGGGTTGGCCATGCGGTGGACGGCGCCCATCGGGACATAGATCGATTCATTTTCATGAACGAGCGTCTCCCTATCATCGATCGTCACGAGCGCAATGCCCCGCACAACAACCCAATGCTCGGCGCGGTGATGATGCTGCTGCAACGACAACCGGCCTCCGGGCGTCACCACGATGCGCTTGACCTGATGGCGATCACCGATATCAAGCGACTGATATGATCCCCAGGGCCGGTCGACTCTGAGGTGGTTTTCGGCGAGCTGCGGTGCAGCCTTTCGAACCGAGCCGACAAGGCGTTTCATCGCACCCGGCTGTCGATTGCGCGACACCAGAACGGCGTCCTCCGTCGCCACAACGACGAGATCTTCAACCCCTTCGAGGGCCACCAAGGCGTTCTCGGCGCTAACCGTGCAGTTCCTTGAGTCTTCGAAGATTGCTTTGCCTTTTGCGACGTTGCCGTCGCCGTCTTTGGACGATAACTCCCAGACCGCTCGCCACGAACCGACATCCGACCAGCCCCAGTCCACCTCAACAACGGCGGCGCGGGAAGTCTTCTCCATGACGGCATAGTCGATGGAAATAGCCCGCGCGCCCTTGAACGAGGCCGCATCAAGAGCAAGGAAACCGAGATCGGCCGTAACGTTCGTGACTGCTGACGTAACTGCCGCCACCGTGTCGGCATCGAACTGCGCATATTCGGTAAGCAGTGCATCGGCCCGAAACATGAAGTTTCCAGAGTTCCAAAGATAGCCCGCCGAAACGTATTTGGCGGCAAGCTCTGCGTCGGGTTTCTCCACGAACTTGGCGGCTTTTCTGATGTCGGCCGCGATCCTCTCGCCGGGCTGGATGTACCCGTATTCAGTCGAGGGCCCCTCCGGCGTAACGCCGAATGTGAGAATAAACTCGTCCCGTGCCGCGTCAAGCGCGCTGCGGCAGGAGAGGGCGAAAGCGGAAGGATCTTGCACAGCGTGATCGGCGGCAAGCGCCAGAACGACGGACCTCTCATTTCGCATACGGGCAAAGGCCGAACCCGCAAGCATGGCCGGCCCGGAATCGCGACGCGCAGGCTCGAGCAGCACGTCGGCGTCAACGCCAAGTGCTGAAAGCTGCTCGCGTACGATGAACCGATAGGCTGCGTTGGTGATAATAATAGGCTTATCAAACAGCGAAGGATCGACAACTCGCTTTATCGTCTCTTGGAATGACGAATGCGAACCGAAAAGGTTGAGGAACTGCTTCGGCCGACTATCACGCGATGCGGGCCATAGACGTGTTCCTGCACCACCGCACAGAACCAAGGGCACAATCAATCCGCTCATTTCCCGCTTCAATGCCTCCGTCCAAACAATTTGTCGTTCAACAGTCACTAGCGTTGCCGGTCGTGTCGCCCACGATCGTTTCGTCGATCGGCAGGGCAACGATGTATTGCTCCCCGCAGAATCCTTCGCGGACGAACGCGCCTCCTGAGATCCAAGGCGCGCCTCGCGCACGGATAAGGCCTCGCGTCGGCGCTGGAACCGAGCAAGTGACTTCCACAACCAAAAGGACGCTGTCGCGAACGGGAGCTCGCGCGACCATATCGTTCTGAAATGCTCGCAGCCAGAAGACACACGTCCCCAGCTGTACCCGTTCTGCCGACAGCAAACCTTGCGCCAACCTTTAGCGGCAAGGAAACGAACGAACAGTCCCATTTGGGATATGGCTGAGCGGATTTTCTTTGGGTAGGTGAAGAGCACCTTCGGCACACGAACGGCCGGCAGGATTATCTGCTGAACGACGATCGTTACGCGCGCGCTCTTGATGTCCATAGAATTCTTTACTCATGATGCCTATCAGCGGCACAACAGGAGGCGGCAAGAGCATCTTGCCAGCCTGTTGCTGCCGATTGCCGGCCGGACGGTCCTTGAGCTCGGCGCGGGCGTGGGCGATCACACGAGCTTCTTTATCGATCGCGGTTGCAAAATTACTGCAACCGACGCGCGGGAGGAGAATCTGGTTCATCTTCGCACGCGATTCCCGACGGTTTCGGCCCGCGTGGTGGATGTCGAACGCGACTTCCCGGCCGATTTGATCGCGCACGATATCGTCTATGCCTATGGGGTCTTATACCATCTCTCAGAACCGCTCTCCGCATTGAAGCGAATTGCATCTTTGACCAAAGAGATGCTTTTGCTCGAAACCTGCGTCTCCTTCGGGACCGAAGAGTCGATCAACGAGGTCGTCGAGGACGAGAACGATCCAACTCAGGCCGCGAACGGCGTCGGCTGCCGGCCAACCCGCGACTTGATATTCAATTCTCTGAAGCGCCTCTTTCCTTGTGTGTACGTGCCGCGCACGCAGCCTTGGCACGAGGAATTCCCGACTAATTGGCTCGAGCCTGCGCCAGCCAATGCGACCAGGCTGTATCGCAGCGTGTTCGTTGCATCCCGCACGCCACTGACGACCGCGATGCTCGCGGAGCGCCTGCTCAGTATCCAGACGAAGGAATAGGGATATGGCGCAGACGTTGTGGCTTGGCTTCATGCTGACGCGACGGGACCTGTCGCAGCGCTATCGTGGCACGGTCCTTGGCGCCTTATGGCCGTTTCTCTACGCGGGCCTTCTCCTATCGATGTTTACGTTCGTCTTTTCGCTCGTGCTCAACGTGCGGTGGTCGGCGGGCACGGATGGGCGCCCCAACGAGGGCGCGCTGATGATCTTTGCCGGGCTGGTCCCGTACCTCTTTATAGCGGAGGTGATGACTCGCTCTGCGTCGTGCATCACATCGGCAACGAACTTTGTGAAGAGAGTTCGCTTTCCTCTTGCCCTGCTTCCAGTGGTCGCCGTCAACAGCGCGCTCGTACTGGCCGCGATCAACGCGCTTATTCTCGTTGCCGCCGTCGGCGTGATCTGGGGCGCTGTGCCTCCGACTGCTTTGGCGTTGCCGCTGATATTCCTGCCCTTGGCCGCGATCGGACTGGGTCTCGCGTTCCTTTTCGCGACCTTGGGCGTGTTCTTTAGAGACCTGTCGCAGTTAAGTCCCCTGCTCGCGCAACTGCTCATGTTTCTGGCGCCAGTCTGTTATCCAGCTTCCGCAGTTCCGGCGGCGTTCACCACTGCGGTCGAGCTTAATCCAGTCACGTGGTTTGTGACGGCGTTCAGAAATCTCGTTCTTGATGGTGAGATGATGGCGGCGGGCGAGTGGGCGATCCACTCCGCAGGCTGCATCCTGTTCGCGCTCGCGACCTTCGCCTTTTTCCAGCGCACCCGACGCTCATTCGCCGACCTGCTATGAGCAACGCCGTGTCCGATCTGAGACAGGATTATCTGGCTGCGCTCGCCGCGCTGTTCGGACGCTTCATTGACGACTACACGGTCGTGGATGTCGGCGCGCACGGAGCCGGAGAGGCGGATGTTTACGCGCCTTTGCTTGCCCGGAAGGGCGCGATGGCTATCGGCTTCGAGCCCGATGGTCAGGAGTGCGCCCGGCTTAACGAGGCCTGGTCGGGCAAGCGCCGGTTTTATCCGTATGCGGTCGCCGACGGCGCCCAGGCGACGTTTCATGCCTGCCGGGCCCCCCTCACATCATCCCTGCTGCTCCCCAATACCGAACTGATTGGCCAGTTCGAGGGGCTGGCGGAGATGTGTGAGGTGACGGAGGAAAGGTGGATTTCGACGGTCCGCCTCGACGATATCGAGGAAGTCGCGTCAGCCGACTTTCTGAAGATTGACATCCAGGGCGGAACGCTTCTCGCGCTCCAAAATGCGGGGCGGCTGCTTGAGCGAGCTCTCGTGGTGCATGCCGAGACCGAGTTTGTCCAGATCTACCGCGATCAGCCCTTGTTCTCCGAATGCGAGACTTTTCTGCGCCAGCACGAGTTCATGTTCCATCATTTCCATAACCTCGAAGGCCGACGCATGACCCACGGCAGATACGCCGTCGGGCGCGCCCCATCGCAAACGCTATGGGCAGATGCCGTCTTTGTCCCGTCTCTGCAACGGCTCGATCAGCTATCGGATCGAGGGCTCGCGCGCCTCGCCTGGACCATGGAGGTGGTCTACGGCGCTTCGGATATGGCGATGGCTTGCTTGCTGCGCTGCCGAGACGCCGAAGCCGCTGAGCTTGCGCCGAGGTTTCGCTCTCTGTTGGCAGCGCATGGGGGGCTGGAATGAACATCCTCGCTGACGTCAGCGCCGCTAAGGACGGCGCGCGGCTGCCCATCGTGCGCGCACAGGCGCTCGGTAAACGATATCATCTGCATCGCGGGCCCGGACATCTATTGGCGCACGCCGTGTTCGGGTCGTTGCTGAAGGAGCCGCCAGCCTATGTGGCGCTCGAGAATGTAAGCTTCGATCTTTTGCCCGGCGATGCGTTGGCTGTCATCGGACGCAATGGCGCCGGCAAGAGCACGCTACTGCAGATTCTCGCAGGCGTGCTCAAGCCGACCAGCGGTTCGGCGCTGACATCGGGCCGTATCGCCGGCTTGCTTGAGCTTGGTAGCGGCTTCAATCCGGAATTTTCCGGACGGGAGAACGTGTTCATCAACGGCGCTATCCTCGGCCTGACGGAACGCCAGATTCGCGGTCGAATTGACGACATCATCACGTTCGCCGAGATCGGCGATTACATTGATCGGCCGGTCAAGACCTACTCGAGCGGGATGTTCTTGCGCCTGGCCTTTAGCGTCGCGATCCATGCAGAGCCGGATCTTCTGCTGGTCGACGAGGCGCTTGCTGTTGGGGACGTGTTCTTTCAACAGAAATGCTATGCGCGACTGAACGAACTGCGCAAGCGCGGGATGACGGTTCTGCTGGTTACGCACTCGATGGCGGACGCCGCGGAGTTCTGCAATCGGGGTATGGTTCTTTCGCAGGGACGCAAGGTCTTCGAAGGCCGAGGCAAGGAAGCAGTCGAGTACTATTTCCATCACGAATTCGGAACGCCCACCGGCCGAGGGACAGAGCGGTCGCCTGAAGTGCACGAGCAGAGCCTTTCGGGCAGTCCTGTCGCAGCCTCCGGTCCCAAGCAAGAGTGGGACCCGTTTGAGGCCAATCCGAAGGAAATCCTCGATCTTAGCCTGACCGAGCAATTCGGAGTGCCATCGGCAAAGGCGGTCAAGGCGCTTATCGCGGACCGCGAGGGCAAGGCGCGCCGTGTCTTTCAACAAGGCGAGTGGTTGCGGGTCTATATCGAGTTTCTCGTGCAGCAGCCGGTTGAGTTTCCTCTGGTCGGTGTGCAGCTGATCAACGTCAAGGGCGTCCTGGTGCACGGCCGCAATTCATTGCAGTTCGACGCGCCTCCGCCCGCGATTGACCGTGTGGGTACGATCCTTCGCTGCGTCCACGACATCAAGCTCGATATCGATGTCGGCGAATATACGCTCGAAGCCGGGCTTGCCGAGTTGCCGAAGGCGCTGTTCAGCAGGCGCCAGACCAGTGCTCCCTCGGAGATAGCGCCTCACATCCAGCTGCTGTCTCATGTCAGCCGGCTGGCAGCCATATCTGTGATCCATCGCCATCAGGGCGATCCTTGCCTGTTCAGCCATTATGGCGTTGCCGACCTTCCGAGCGAACAGCAGCTGTCTCTCCTGCCCGAGGCTGCGCGCACCGAATGATCTCCTACAGCCAAAACTTCGAAGACGTGCTGCTTGCCAGACTGTTCCAGGGGCAGTCGATTGGATTCTACATCGATGTGGGAGCCTGGGATCCGACACGTCATTCGGTAACGAGGCATTTCTACGACCAGGGCTGGACAGGCGTAAACATCGAGCCTGTTCAGCGGCAGTTCCAACTGTTCGTTGGAGAACGAGCGCGAGACAAAAATCTCAACGTTGCGGTGGCCGACTCCGCCGGACGGGTGCGGTTTTACGAGTGCAGCGAGCTCACGTCTCTCTCGACCGCAAATGAAACCCAGGCCGAAGAGCTCCGCCGCTCCGGATACACCGTCGTCGACTACGAAGTGCCCGTGGTGACGCTGCAGGAGGTGATCGCCGATTGCGGGGATCGGATTATCGATTTCCTCAAGATCGATGTCGAAGGGTTTGAAGCAGCGGTGCTGCGCGGCATTGACTTGAGGAAGCGTCGGCCTCGAGTGCTTGTCATTGAAGCGACGCTGCCGTCGGTCCAGATCAAGAATTGGGACGAGGCCGATAGCATTCGGAACTGGGACGACTGGGAGCCAGCTGTGCTTGCAGCTGACTACGAGCTTGCTTGGTATGACGGACTCAGCCGCTTCTATGTCAGGAAAGAGGATGCAAGTCTCCGAAAACGGCTGTTCCTCCCCCCTTGCGTTCACGACGGGTTCGAGCTCGCGGAAGTTCACGATCTCAAACGTACCCATCAGGTGCTGCTGAAGGAGCGGGAGGACGTGCTCGACGCCAACCGGCGCCTTGAGCATGAGCTGCATGCGGTCGAAAGCGATCGGACCGCAAAGACCCGCGTTCTTGAACAAGTCGAACGCGAGCTTGCCGAACTGAAAAGCAGCCAGCTGGCGCTGACCAAGGAACGCGAAGACGTACTGAGCGCCAATCGACGTCTTGAAGATGAGCTTCGTGCCGTGGAAGGCGATCGGGCCGAAAAGGCGCGGGTTCTTGAGCAGATCGAAGGAGAGCTTGCCGAGCTTAAGAGCAACGAATTGGCGCTGACGAAGGAACGTGAAGACGTTTTGGCGGTGAATGAACGGCTGGTGCGCGAATTGCGGGCGGTTGAAGAAGACCGCGCCGCTAAGGCTGCCAGTCTCGCGTCGATCACTGCAGAAATGTCCGAGCTTAGAAAAAGCCGCGAGCAATTGCTTGAAGAGCGCGAGAATGTGCTCAACGTCAACAAGGATCTCGAAAGCAACCTCCGATCGGTCGAGGCGGATCAAGCCAACAAGGCCGATGTGATCGCAAGGCTCGCGCGGCATGTTACCGAACTGACGGGCGAGCAAGAGGTTCTGGCCCAAGAACGCGATAACCTCGTGAGCGCCAATGCACATCTGGCAAGTGAGTTGCGCGTCGTTGACGCGGACCGGACCGAAAAGAAAGGCGCCCTCGAGCGCCTTGTTGCCGAACTTGCTGAGGTCACGGCCGACCGGCAGGCCCTTCTGGAGGCCCGCGACACCGTCCAGGCCGATCTGGACGCCGCCGAGGCGGATCGGGCGGAAAAGTCGCAAGCTATCGATCGCCTGAGCACCGATCTCGAGCTTGCCTCCGTCGAGAACGCCATTCAGTCCCATAAGCTGGTCGCCAAGGACCAGGTGCTCGAACTCGCGGCTCTTCGGGAACTCAGAGGAAAGGCGGTGCTGAGAGGCCTCGCCGACCTGCAGTTGCGCCGCAAACCCGGTCCTCCAGGTTATGGCGACTACTTTCCCTCCGAGGCGCCGGGGGGCGGCTTGCATGTGGCGGTCGACACGCTTGAGATTGTCTTTGGCGTCTCCGGCGGCGTCGAGACCTACATGAAGATGCTGACCAGCGCTCTGTTGGAGAGCGGCCGGCGGGTCACCTTGATTTGCTTGCCGGATCAGTTGCCGGCATTGCGCAAGCTGTTTGGGACCAGAGTCAGCTACTTCGTCATGCGCCGAAGTCTCGCCGTCGGCCTAGCGATCGATGTGCCCAATCGCCTTTTCGGTCATCGCCGCCGATTGAGTGCCGGGTCCTCGATGGCAACGTTCTCCCGGCTTCGAGAGGATATCGGTGTGGACGTGCTCCATAGTCCGGTTCAGATCTTCTCACTGCTTGATTTCCGCATTCCATCGGTCCTGAACCTTCACGATCTTCAGCACCTGCATTTTCCCGAGAACTTCCTGCCTAGCGATATTGAAGCCCGCAATAGGCTGTATAGGCGGTCTGCATCGTTAGCGGATGCAATCGTTGTATCGTCCGACTTCGTTCGGAATGATCTCGTGACCCAGATGCAGGTGCCGCCCGCCAAGGTGTTCACCGTGCCCGTCACCTGGGATCCCCGCGTGATCGCCGGGCTTAGCGCCTTCAGCGTTGAGGATGCTATAGCGCAGTATAAGCTGCCATCTCGTTACGTGGTCTATCCAGCTCAGTTCTGGCCGCACAAAAATCACGCCAGACTCGTGCAAGCGTTGCGCATCGTGCGTGACAAGCGCCCGAATGCCGATTTGAAGCTGGTCTTCACGGGCTACCGCGGGCATTCCGGCTGGCCGGCCGTGAAAGCCACGATCGAAAAGCTCGGCCTTGGCCCGCATGTCATGTGTCTCGACCACGTCCCTGTCGATCATCTTGCCGCGATTTATAAGGGCGCTCTCTATTGCGTAATGCCCTCGACATTCGAAGCCTCGAGCTATCCCGTCATCGAGGCTCAGGTGCTCGGCGTGCCTGCGATGTGCTCGAACGTAACCTCACTGCCCGAACTGATGCAGGGCGGCGCGGGCTTACTGTTCGATCCGTTCGATGTCGAGGATATCGCGGCAAAGATGCTGCAGTGGCTCGATGATCCCGACGATGGCCGGGCTCATGCCGAGCGGGCGCAAGCGAAAGCTGGCCGGGATCATGGCATCCAACAATATGTGACGGGTCTGGCGGAGGCGTACGACTATGCCCGCCGGGACCCAAGCAAGCGAACCAACAACAGCGCGGCAGCTATGCCCGGATGAGCTCGTGGCGTTTTGGGCGAGTTGTGCGCGCGGTTTTTCGTTGAACAATGACTTTAGAAGCAGATTGTATGAACATACGATACCAAGTCTCCAAGCCGGTGTTGTGCGGAAACGAGCGCCGTTACGTCATCGACGCCATCGATTCCGGCTGGATTTCCAGCACCGGCTCGTATCTCCAGAAGTTTGAGCACGCGATCGCAAAAACGCTGGAGGTCGATGAGTGCCTTTCGGCCAGTAACGGAACGACAGCGCTGCACCTGGCCTGTCTTGCTCTTGGATTGCGCGCCGGTGAAGAGGTTATCGTTCCCTCACTTACTTATGTCGCTTCGGCAAACGCTGTTCGGTACTGCGGCGCAACCCCGGTATTTGCGGATTGCGATCTGACAACCTGGAATGCGACGGCCGAATTCATCAAGAAAGCATGGACGCCGCGCTCCGTGGGCGTCATGGCCGTGCATCTGTATGGAATGCCGACAGACATCGCGCAAATTGCGGAACTATGCCGCGACCGCGGTGTCTGGCTGATTGAGGATTGCGCCGAAAGCCTGGGCGCAAAAGTGTTCGGAAAACCGACCGGCAATTTTGGCGACGCCTCGACGTTCAGCTTCTATGGCAACAAGACCATTTCGACCGGCGAGGGCGGCGCCCTCTATGTCCGCGATCCTGCACGTCGGCGCCACGCGAGGATCTTGCGCGGCCAAGGCATGGATCTTGAGCGCAGGTACTGGCACCCCATCATAGGCTACAACTATCGCATGACCAACATTGCGGGCGCAATCGGTCTCGGGCAGATCGAGATGCTCGACTTTCATCTGGCCGAACGCCGCCGGATTGCGGGGCGATACCGGGAACGGCTTCGTCCGCTCGCGTCCGATGGCTTGGTGCAGTTGCCAGCGCAGCTCAAAGGCTATGAGGGGACATACTGGCTATTCTCGGCAGTGCTGAGGGGCGGCGGCGAAGAGCGCCGGGAGGCCATCATGCGCCAGCTCGCCCGGGATTACGGCATCGAGACGCGCCCGTTCTTCGTGCCCATGCATCGCTTGCCCATGTATGCGTCCGGACAGTCGTTTCCGAATACGGAATTCCTGGCAGCGCACGGGATCAATTTTCCGACCTACACCGGGCTTCGCGACGACGAGATTGACGAGATTTGCACGGCGATCACGCATGTCGTGCGCGGCACGGCCTGACATGTATGATATCGGACCACAACAATGAATGATCTCGAGCGCAGCCTCGCATTCACCCCGAAACCAGAACAGATCGCGCATGTCCGGAACTTGCCGCGCGCCGAGCTGCCGAGCTTTGCGGTGGTCGTCCCCTCCTTCAATCAGGCGAACTTCCTGCGCGAGACGATCGACTCCGTGCTCGCGCAAGATTATCCGAATCTCGAAATCTTTGTGGCCGATGGTGGATCAACTGACGGATCCGTCGCTATCCTCGAAGAATACGCGCAATCTCGACCCGGCGTTCTCAGGTATGACAGCCGACCGGATGGGGGACATCACCACGGGGTCAACAAAGGCATTGCGAATACGAAAGGTGAAATAATCGCCTGGATCAACTCGGATGATGTCTATCTGGCCGACACGTTCTGGAAGGTAGCTACCTTCTTTCACTATAATCAAATGGCGATGGTCGTATACGGCCGCAATCGGTACGCGGACCGAGAGCTTAAGCCCGTCATCGATTATCCAGTCGATTGGAGTCCGCTGATCTCCGAGCAACGCCGGCGCATGATGCATTTTTGCCTCGTGCCGCAGCCATCGCTGTTCTTCAAACGAATAGCCACCACGCTCTGTGGCGCTCTCAACTCCAAAATTCTCGACTATGAACTCTGGATGCGATGGCAGGAGAATGTGCCGTTCTACTTTTGCGACGACTACTTTTCTTTGTCGCGTCTGCATGATGACGCCATCACCGCCAATGCAGATCGAAGGCTCTTGAGCGGGATTTGCGAGGCCGTCCATCAATATTACGGCGTCGTGCCGTTTAGCTGGGCGTTCAAATACGCATACACCCTCGAACATGGCGCGGCGTGGGCGCGGGGCGCAGCACCTCCTGCCGGGCGCAAGGTTCAGCTGATGGCCCGCTGGTACTGGATGAGCATGAATATGCGCTGGGCCCCCCGCCTTGCGTGGCGGTCCCTGCGCAGCTTCAGGACGTGGGCGGCGCAGGGTCGCCGCATAGCCGCTTAAGGAGATGTGGCGATGGCAAAGGCAGAGATCCCCATTACGGTCGTTGTCCCATCATACAATCAGGGCCGCTTCATCGATGAGACAATAGCCAGTCTCCTCGATCAGGAATATCCGGATCTGACTATCCTCGTGATGGATGGCGGATCGACGGACGACACCGTCGATCGCCTGAAGCGCTATGGCGAGCGGATCAGCTGGATCAGCGAGCGGGATTTCGGTCAGTCTGACGCGATTGCCAAGGGGTTTGCGCGAGCGCCCGATGGCTGGATCACCTGGCTCAACTCCGACGATGTCCAAAGCAATCGCGCGCTTTGGGCGGTCAATGAGGTTGTGGCGCGCGATCCAGACGCCGAGGTCGTGGTTGGGCAAGGCCACTATATGGACGAGGACGGCAGCAATCCGCGGCCTTACCCGACGATTGAGGTCGGTCCGAAGGTCGATGTGGCGCGCCAGATGTTCGAGAAGGGCTATCTTGCGCAGCCCTCGAGTTTTTTCCGCAAGTCGGCTTACACGAAGATTGGTGGAATAAACCGTGCGCTGCGGTTCTGCATGGATTACGATTTGTGGACGCGTTTTGCGCTCGCAGGCTGTCGCTTTGCTGCGTGCGATGTCGACATTTCCGGAAACCGCTGGTATGCGACGACCAAGTCAGCGGGGCAGACGCTCGAACTTCTGGCGGAAGTCGCGGCAGTGCAGGTCAAGCATTTCGGCCGGGTCTCGCCGTATTTCGTGCAGGCGATCAGTGACAATCTCTACCAGACACTGCACGGCAATCAGCACGGCGATAGGCACCATGTGATGTATCGCCTGCTTTATTTCAAATCGGTTTGGCTCTGGTTTAACATACGCCAACCGGCTCACTGCCTCCGTGGCCTCTTCAAGGAGACGATTGCAAAATCGGGCCCTCTTGTTGGAGACAGGCTGACATATTCTGATTGCTGGCGTGGTCTGCGCAAGGCGGTCGGCTCGTCCAAGGTCGTGGCATGAGCGTAAGCGTTGAAATTCTCGATCCGCGCCCGGGCCATGTCACGCTGCTGGCGGAGCTGTTCGCGATCATCGCCGCCGATCCGAGCAGCCGACGTTTCCATCCGCATCCGTTTACGCAAGCGGAGGCCGCCCGCATCTGCAGCTATCACGGGAACGACCGGTATATTGTGCTTCGTGTTGACGACCGCTTCTTGGGCTATGGGTTACTGCGCGGGTGGGACGAAGGCTTCGCCGTGCCGAGCCTCGGCATTTACGTCGCGCCCGAACTCCGAGGGCGCGGAGCATCAAGGCTTTTGATGAAACATCTCCAACTGGTTGCGCGACTTTCGGGCGCAAAGCAGATTCGCCTGAAGGTCTATCCCGACAATATTGCAGCCCACAAATTGTATCTGTCGCTCGGCTACCGCTTTTCCGAGTTGCTTGAAGCGGGTCAGCTTGTCGGAACTCTCGAGCTCTAGCACGAGGCTTCGCGCGCGCTATCGAGAGTTTCAGTCCAATGCCCATGGTATCAGAGTTGAAGACGATCCTTCGTCAGGTGAGCGGATTTCGGCTTGGTCAGCTCCACGCCTATCCGCCGCGACCCATCACGGCACCTGAGGCGGGGCTCGACTATATAAGCCCGCTCTCCATCTCCATCGTCACGCCGGTATTGAACCAGGCGTCGTTTATCGCCCAGACCATCGAGAGCGTGCTCAGCCAGAATGTCACGCCGCTGGAATACATCGTCATGGATGGAGGCTCGACGGACGGTACCACCGAAACCGTCGCCCTCTATCGCAAGTATTTGAGCCATTTCGAAAGCGAAAAGGATAACGGGCAGTCGGACGCTCTCAATCGAGGATTCGCCCTCACATCCGGCGACATCCTGGGCTGGATCAACGGCGACGATTTTCTTCTTCCAGGCGCGCTCCGGTTCGTCGCTCGCTTCTTCGCCGCGCATCCCGACATAGACGTGATCTATGGCGACCGCATTGTCGTCGACGCTGGCGGCAGAGAGATCGGCCGCTGGATGCTTCCACGTCATTCAGGCCGGATTCTCTCCTGGGTCGATTACATTCCCCAAGAGACGGTCTTCTGGCGGCGAAGTTTATGGGAGCGCGTTGGTTCGCATCTGGACGAAACATTTGACTTTGCGATGGACTGGGACTTGCTCGTCCGTTTCCGCGAATGCGGAGCGCGCTTCTGCCATCTGCCAAGGTTTATCGGCGCCTTTCGCGCGCATTCCGCCCAAAAGACAACGGCTCAGGAGGATCTTGGCGTGGCCGAGATGAACAGAATTCGCGAGCGTTGTCTGGGCTATGTACCGTCCCAAGGACAGCTGAGACTTGCCGTGCTCCCTTATGTAATGCGGCATCTCGGCCGCGAGTGGCGCTCGCGTCTTATGGGAAACGAAGAGGCAAGGTCGGGGCCGTCGCGCAGGTAGAAGCCGCACGGGCGTAAGAGTCGAAGTTAAAGTAAAAAAGGACTGCTAACCGCATGAAAAAGGCACTGATCACGGGCGTCACTGGCCAGGATGGCGCGTACCTCGCCGAGCTGCTGCTCTCGAAGGGCTACGAAGTCCATGGCATCAAGCGCCGGACTTCGCTGTTCAACACTGATCGCATCGACCACCTCTATCAGGATCCCCACGAGAAGAATCGCCACTTCATTCTCCACCATGGCGATATGACCGACTCGTCTTCTCTCGTGCGTATCGTTCAGCAGGTGCAGCCCGATGAAATCTACAATTTGGCCGCCCAAAGTCATGTCGCCGTGAGCTTCGAGGAGCCGGAATACACGGCAAACTCCGACGCGCTGGGAACGCTGCGCGTGCTCGAGGCCATCCGGATTCTGGGGCTGGAAAAAAAGACGCGCTTTTATCAGGCCAGTACCTCCGAGCTCTATGGGCTTGTTCAGGAGATCCCGCAGCGGGAAACGACCCCCTTCTATCCGCGCAGCCCTTATGCCGTGGCGAAGCTCTATGCTTACTGGATTACGGTGAACTATCGCGAAGCTTATGGGGTGTATGCCTGCAACGGCATTCTTTTTAATCATGAGAGTCCGATCCGGGGCGAGACATTCGTCACGCGCAAGATCACGCGCGGTCTGGCTCGCATCAAGCTCGGTCTGCAGGATTGCCTCTATCTGGGCAACCTCGATGCCAAGCGCGATTGGGGGCATGCGAAAGACTACGTCGAAATGCAGTGGATGATGCTTCAGCAGGACAAGCCGGAAGACTTCGTCATTGCGACGGGCGTTCAATACAGCGTGCGTCAGTTCGTCGAGACCGCAGCGCACCACATCGACTTGCCGGTCCATTGGAAGGGTGAAGGTGTGAATGAGCGAGGCTACGATGCCGCCGGTAACTGCATTGTCGCGGTGGACCCTCGCTATTTCCGGCCCACCGAAGTGGAAACATTGTTGGGCGACCCCACGAAGGCAAAAGAAAAGCTGGGCTGGGAGCCAAAGATCACCTTCAAGGAGCTCGTGAAGGAAATGATCGAACAGGACTTGAAGGCGGCGCAGCGGGATGCACTGATCAGACGGCACGGGTTTAGCGCATTCGATTATCACGAGTAGCGCGATGAAAAAATCCAGCAAGATCTATATCGCCGGCCATCGTGGCATGGTCGGCTCCGCCATTGTCCGACGGCTGCAAAGAGCCGGTTACGAGAACCTGCTAACCCGCGCACGTTCCTCCTTGGATCTGACCAATCAGGCAGCGGTTTCACAGTTTCTTGCGGAAGAAAAGCCCGAGTACATCTTTCTCGCGGCAGCCAAGGTCGGTGGCATACAGGCGAATGACCAGTGTCGCGCAGAGTTCATTTATCAAAATCTCATGATTGAGGCGAACGTCGTTCATGCGGCCTGGCTAGCTGGCGTGCCGCGTATGTTGTTTCTCGGGTCGAGCTGCATTTATCCTCGGGCGTGTCCCCAACCCATCAAGGAAGAATACCTGCTTGGCGGGCCTCTGGAGCCCACGAATGAACCTTATGCCATCGCAAAAATCGCCGGAATCAAGCTGTGCGAGAGCTACAATCGGCGGTACGGAACTCGGTATGTTTCCGCGATGCCGACAAATCTCTATGGGCCCAACGACAATTATGACTTGAACAATAGCCATGTGCTGCCAGCTCTCATCCGTAAGGCCCACGAGGCGAAACAGCGAAACGAGGCGACTTACCCGGTCTGGGGATCCGGACGTCCAAGACGGGAATTTCTCTATGTGGACGATTTGGCTGACGCCTGCGTGTTCCTGATGGAGCGCGACGATATACGGGACGGGCTGTTTAATGTTGGCACTGGTGAAGACAGTACGATCGGCGAGCTCGCAACGACCATCAACGACGTGATCGGGTTCAAGGGCTCTATTGTCTTCGATCCGACCAAGCCGGATGGCACGCCGCGGAAGCTGCTCAACGTTGATCGCATGCGAGAAATAGGATGGTACGCCCGAACGAGCCTCAAAGATGGTATCCGCAATGCTTATGCAGACTTTATAACGCGCGAGTTCCGGAGCACGATCTGAGCGGCGTCTCGTATCGCGCAGCAATCCGTCCAATCGACGCACCATGCCCAAGTGGTGCGAACTGTCTGTGCACCCAGCGTCATTCAAAGACCAGCCCTCCTTTGTTTGTGCCGAGCGATCACGTCCGATTGGCAGCTAAACCCGAAACAGCCTGTTTTCTTCGGAGGATCACTCGTGGCAGAATGTCCGGTCGACAGGATAGCTCTCTTCATTGATGGCCTAAATCTTTACACCACGTCCAAAGCGCTCGGATTCGAAGTGGATCACAGACGGTTGCTCAAACACTTCGAGAGCTGCGGGAAGCTGCTTCGTGCCTTCTACTACACCAGAACGACCGAGAACCGGGAGCTAGGTGCCACGCGTCCTTTCATGGAATGGCTCGGCTATAATGGCTTTACCGTGGTCAGCAAACCGACGGCAGGGTGCATTGGTGCGAGCGGAGAACGCGGACTGAAATGGAGTATGGATGTCGATCTTGCCGTCGATGCCATGGAGTTCGCGGGCCGGGTGGACCGGATCGTGCTGTTTTCCAGTGACGCCAATTTATGCAGGCTCGTGCAGGCCGTTCAGCGGCGAGGGGTGCATGTGACGGTGGTCTCGACTGCAGCTACGGCGCCGGCCATGGTCTCTCGGCGATTGCGGCGTCAGGCTGACGCCTTCATCGACCTTGCCGAGCTGAAGCCCAAGATCTGCCGCATCGTCATCTCGCAACCGCGAGTGGCGCGAGGCGCTGATCGATCTGCTTCGGTGCGTACCAGCGGCACAGAACCGATAAATTAAGACTGGCACCCCAGCCAATTGCAGACGACAGAGCTGAAGGGGGGTGTTTCCGTGCGGCAGGTGGTCAGCGAGACACGCCTTCTTCCTCGAATCGAGCTCTTTCGAGTCCAATCGCAAGCTTGCGGGGATCTTGGGAGAGAGCGAGCTGTTTCGGCGATCTGGCTGATGGCATGCGCAATTCGATAATGAGCGGAGACCCTGCTCGGAATCGAAGCTCCCCAAGCGGGACAGCAATGGTGCTTATATTCTCTCGGAGTGTCACATCGGCCAGCTTGATGTTCTGCGCCCAGAACTCGATCCGTTGCTCAGGGTTTGCCGGGGTAATGAACGCCCGGCAGCCTATCAGGAGTTTTGTACGCTCAGGCAGAACGCTCACGAGCAAAAACCCCAACTGAGCCCGATCACCCTCCGACCACACGCCCCAGGGCTCAGAATTCGCCCAGCCGTCGATGAGAGCACCTCGATTATTGTTTTGAAAGTCCAGGGACTGCCCACGTTGCACGCGCGGGAAACGGGCGACGTCATATCCCACGCCCGGAAAAAAGCGATCGATCACGCGTAAAGTACCGAAGAAGGAGCCCAATAGGACCGCGACTGCGATGACAAGCCATAGAATGATTTGTCGAAGATGGGGCATAACCGACGACAGCATCAACGAAGAGGTGTGCTTCGGCGAGAAGATCGTCACGAGCCGTTGCCCGTCTGAACGGACCGTAAGCTCCTTAATTGCGGAGGATCGCGATCGTCAATCGAGATTGTTGCGTAAAGAACAGTGTGTGTCTGTTTTGCTCTGAATCTATCTCAAATGGGACTGGTCGAATTTGTCGCAATCATGGATAGGATGAGATCCAGAGTCTTGCCTTGATAACTCTCCGATGAGAGGGCGTGCGGCGGTTATGCGACGTTGCGAGGCAGGACGCTCATTATTTTAAGTAGCGGAACTTTACGTCCAAACATTACAAAACTGGGGTCGTTCATGGCCGTTGGTAGAAATCGCAATCTCGGCGAGTTGTTTGACGATACGAGCTTCGATTACATCGGGACGCCCTTTCCGCAGTCCCAGGCAAGTCAGGTCCCGGATCAAAGTGGCCAGTCGGGCACTTCCGACAGCCAGACCGTTTCATTTCAGGGGAGCGGCCTTGTTTTTGTGAACACGTGGGGATCCGGTGCGAGCGCACAATTCGAGAATATCGTCATCGGTGCGGAGCAATATCTCTCACAGTTGTTTCCCAATGCGTGCACCGTCCACTGCACCTTCGATCTCCAGTCGTTAAACCCGGCCTATTCAGGCGAGAACTTTTACAATCCGGTTCACGTCTCGTATGCCTCCTTTGTGAGCGCGCTCCAACAGCATGCGCAAACCGCAACAGGCCGCTCCGCTGCCGCTGCTCTGGCGAAACTAGCCGATCCCACGAGCGGAGCCGGACTTAACGTTTCGATCGGCGAAGCGCGAATCCTCGGACTGGCCAGCGCTGGAAGCAGCACCGACGACACGATCTATCTGAATGACGCTTATTGGACTGCCTCCGCGCTGCAGAGCAGCCCAAACGATGCGAAGGCCGTGATCCTCCACGAATTGACGGAAGGGATCATGGGGCGCGTCGGTGGCCTCGGAAAGTCCGGGAACAGTTGGGCGCCCATGGATTTCTTTCGCTATACGGCGAGCGGGCAGCATGACTATACGGGCGGCTCGGACGGCAATAACACATACTTTTCGGTCGATGGCCTCAACATCCTCACTCAGCTGCAATTTCATGCATCCTATTCCAACGGCACGAATGACGGCTTCGATCTCGCCGACTGGGACGGTGTTCTGGCGGATTCGAACGACTACGACCCATTTGGACCGGGCGGACCGGGCGTCGGTGGTCCGGGACTCCTGTCATCCGAGGATATCCAGATCATGCAAGCCCTCGGGTGGGGCGTGCAAAGCCGCTCCCCGAAGGACTTCAATGGCGATGGCATTTCGGACGTTCTCTTCCGTAACAATACGACAGGCGATTGGGGCTTCGACGCACTCAATGGGTCCGGCGGCGGCATCTGACATGGGCTAGGGGTCAACAATACGGCCTATAGCGTCGTAGGGGTGGGGGACTTCAACGGCGACGGCATCGCCGACGTGCTCTATCGGAACAACAGCACCGGCGATTTTGGCGCGGCTCTGTTTAATAACAGTGGCAATACGACCTGGCAGCCGCTGGGCGGGTCGTCGCCGGCCTACAGCGTGGTCGGCACGGGCGATTTCAACGGCAACGGCATCTCGGATATTCTTTTCCGAAACAGTGCGACGGGTGATTGGGGCTATGATGCGCTCAATGGCTCCGGCGGGGGTACGTGGCATTCACTCGGCACAAATAACACCGCCTACAGCGTGGTCGGCGTGGGGGACTTCAATGGCGATGGAGTCTCCGATGTCTTGTACCGCAACAACGGCACCGGTGATATTGGTGCGGCTCTCTTCGATCATAACGGCAATCCAACTTGGCAGCCGCTTGGAGGCTCATCGCCCGCTTATAGCGTGGTTGGAACCGGCGATTTTAACGGGGATGGCATCTCCGATATCCTCTTCCGAAACAACAGCACGGGCGATTGGGGCTATGAGGCGCTCAATGGCTCCGGCGGCGGCACCTGGCACGCTTTGAATCCCACCGCGGCGGCATATAGCGTCGCCGAGATCGGCGACTTCAACGGTGACGGGATTGCCGATGTTCTCTTCCGCAACAACAGCACGGGTGATTTCGGTGCTGCTCTCTTCGATCATACGGGTAATCCGACTTGGCAACCGCTCGGCGGCTCCTCTGCCAGTTATACCGTCGTCGGCGGGACCAATTGGGCCTGACATGATCCACGAGGGATGATCCCTAACTCTCAGGGCTGCCTACGGGCCCGCACTTGTCACAAGGTTAGGGACGGCAGAATGCAATCCTCCGATGTCATCGCGGACAGCGCTGGGTTCAATGCAGATGTCCCCTCCCTAGCAGGCCGTTGAAGAACTCAGCCGCGTTCGCAAACGAAGGCTGAATCGTCGCCATTGTGGATGTAGAAGTGGCCAACGAGCCTGCCCGCAGTGCCGATCATGGCCCATCCGCGACCACAGGACGGATCATTCTCGTCGTGCCTCTCCCATGAGAACTCGGCGCAGGCCGATCCGTCGCGGGTGCCGTAGCGAGCATCCAGGAAGCCCTTGAGAGCCCCAAACGCTATTTCGCCATCGGACTTGCCACGGAAGGTGAGATGCGCCTCTCCGACAAGATCGAGGAAGTCGCTGTCCCAGTTGTCCATTTCGACGATGCGCCAGCGGCCGGCAAAGGCCTTGGCAAAGCCGGGCACCTTGGCCATCAACCGGTCTCCGCGATCAGCTTGGGCAGCCGCACCAGATTGTAGGCGGCCGCAGCGAAGGTAAAGGCCCATCCGACCCGATCACGGCCACGGAATCTGGTCTTCTCTTGCCCGGCGACCGTCTTGATCCAGCCGAATGCCTCCTCAATCCGCTTGCGGATGCGCTGGCTGACAGCATAACCGCCGTGCCGGGTCGTACGCCCGTCGATCGCAGAGCTACGGCCGCCGGTGTTCTGCGCAACATGCGGCGTCACGTTCATCTAGCGCAGCTCGTTGACGAAGTCTTCTGCATCGTAGGCTTTGTCGGCACCAAGCGTGATCGCTATCGGTCGATCGGCACGAGGCTCGATCATGTGCAGCGCGGCCACCCGTTCGGCATGCCCACCGGCCTGCGTCAGGCAGGCGTCGACCAGCAAGCCGTGGCGGTTCTCCATCAGCCCGTGCCCGATGAAGCACAGCTTCGTCTCCTTGCCTTTCCCCTTGCGGTAGAGCCTGGCCTCTGGATCGGTGGTCGAAGCATGGGTGTCGTTGGAGCGCTTCTGGCCATGGAAGTTCGCTTCAGCATTGCGCCCGCCGCCTTGGGCCGGCGGCTCGCCGGAGCTATCCTTCGGTTTGACGCTCTTCATCGAGGCCCAGGCCTCGATCAGCGTGCCGTCGACCGAGAAGTGATCGCTCGACAGAAGCTTCTTCACCCTGGGCTGCGCCAGCACCGCCGCCAGGAACTTCGCCGCGATGTCGCCTTCCAGCAGCCGGTCGCGGTTCTTCGAGAATACCGAATGGTCCCAGGCTGCATCGTCGACGCCGATTCCGACGAACCAGCGGAACAGCAATCATATTCCAACCGCTCCATCAGAAGTCGCTCCGAGCGGATCGAATAAAACGCCTGCAACAGCATCGCCCGCAGCAGCTTCTCCGGCGGGATCGACGGCCGTCCAATCGGCGAATAAAGGGCGGCGAACTCGTGCTCCAGCGCCGCCAGCGCCTTGTTCACGATCGTCCGGATCCCTCGCAGCGGATGATCACGCCGCACCCTTGCTTCCAGGTCGACGTAGCTGAACAGCTCGCCCGTTCGATTGTCGCCGCCGCGCACGCACCTCTCCGAATCTCGTCGGAGCTAATGAATCATGATCCTCGGTCGGCGGCGACCGCCTTTTTTCAACAGCCTGCTAGTCTTACTGCGTCACAAACGACGATCTGTGTAGTGGTCGAACTTGATCGCACAACAAGGACATCTCGACAGCGTTCGGACGAGCCCATGCTCGAGCCGCCGTCGCATCGTCGCGATCGAGTTTGGAATGTGACGTTGGGTCCGCAGCGGCAGATCCGCGGGGTCTATAATCTGCGGGAAGGCGAGCGAGCGGGATCGGCTGGGCGCGCCGCGCGCCTGAGGGGGGAATCGTCTCCCGCTCGGAGATCAGGAATCCGTAGGCCACAATGCACATCGTTGCGTGATGATGAAAGCCGCGCCAGCCGCGTCCCTGGAAGTGGCCGAGCCCGACCTCCTGCTTGAGGTCCTGATAGTCGCGTTCGATGCGCCAGCGCAATTTAGCCGTCTCAACGAGCGTCCGGAATGCCACATCCTCCGGCATTGTCGAGAGCCAGTATTTGGTAGGCTCGTCCTCGCCTTTCGGCCATTCGATCAGCAACCATTCCTCCAATCGCCGGGTGGTTTGCCAATAATCACGATGCGCGGCACGAACCCGCACGCGGGCAAAGCGCGAGGTCAGCTCTTCGTTCGTTCCTTGCCGCCACGTGATGGTGCGCCAAGCTTGGGCCGGCAGGCCGATCGCGAGCGCCTTCACGGCGGCTGGCTGATGCTGACGGTTGCGGCGCATCAGTTTCGGTGGACGGCCGCGGCCCGACCATGGCTTCGGCGGCAAGGGACCGGTGCCGGGCGCCCATACCGTTGTGCTCGACAGAAGACCCGCCACATAGGTCAATCCCAGCGCCGTGATCTCCGTGCGCAGGTCGCTGTTGTTGCCATAGCCCGCGTCCATCAGCACGACACCACGTGGAAGGTTGCTCGCACAGGCCCACCGCAACTGCTCCAGCGCGATCTCCGGCTTGGTCCGGAAGCCGACTTCGGCGGGAATGCCCACTTTACGCCGCCGATCGCAATCCTCAGTCCATTCCTTCGGAAGATAAAGGCAGTAGGCGACAGGCAGGCTGGCGTGGTGGTTGGCAATCGACAGCGACACCGCCACCTGGCAATTATCCTGCTTGCCGAGCTGCCCGCAATATTGCCGCGCAACTCCAACCGAATGTCGCCCCTGCTTGGGAAATCCGGTATCGTCGATGATCCAGCCTTCGATGGGGCCCTGGCGTTCAATCGCCGGCAGGACCATCTCGCGTACCTTGCTCAGCACCTTCTCATCCGACCAGGCGCCGCTGCCGACGAAATGCAGCAGCGATTGATGCTGGGCCGCCGTCCGCTCCGGAGCCGTCACCGCCGCCATCGGCTCCACGCTCTTGCGACCGCCGCAGGCCATCAGGCCGACGCAATAGTCGCGCAGCGGCGCCTTCCGATCAGCATGACCGATGACACTGGCAAGCCCTTCCAAATACGCCGCAAATCGCTTCTCGCTCGTCCTGGTGCCACGCCCGCTCATGTCGGCCTCATCGGCTAATGGTCCATGCTGCAACCATCGCTGATTCTGGCCGGCTAGAGCCTGCGGTTTTGTGACTCAGTCAGACTAGACCCGCACGGTCGCTACGGGCTTTGTTGACCATGGGCGTCTGAGGGAGCCGCTTCTTGCACGATAACGTCCGCGTCGATACCGGCTTGGCCGCGCTTTGCGGAATCGCGGCTTATTACAGAATCGCCGCCAACCCAGCGAGCCTTGCACGGGAGCTGGCGCTACATGGCCGCGCCGAACCGCGCGACGTGATCAGGGCGGCCAAGCTTACCGGTCTGAAGGCCCGACTGGTGAGCAAGCCCTCCATCCGCCGGATAGCCAGTGTGCCACTTCCGGCTATCACGCGCCTGCAGGACGGAAAGTTTGTCGTTCTTGGCGGCCGCACTCCATCTGGTCTCATCCGGATTGTCGATCCCATCACCCGGATCTCCCGTGAATTGCCGATCGATGAAATCCATCGAATGATGGATAAATTCATCCTGCTGGTTCAGCGCCAGGTCGGCGGCTCAGGGGTCGATCCAAGGCACTTCGGCTTTCAATGGTTTTTGTCCTCGATATGGCGCTATCGCCGTCCCCTGCTCCACGTTCTTGTCGCCTCTCTATTTGTGCAAGTATTCGCGCTTGTAACGCCCCTGTTCTTTCAGGTTGTCGTCGACAAGGTCCTTCCACATAAATCCTATTCGACATTGCTTGTGCTGGTCGGCGGCATCGCGGCCATCGGGCTTTTCGACGTCGTGCTGCAATATTTGCGCACCTACGCGCTCGCACACACGAGCAACCGGATCGACGTCGAATTGAGCCATCGGCTTTTCACTCATCTCTTGCGACTGCCGATCAGTTACTTTGAAAGCCGTTCGGCGGGACAGACGATTGCGCGCGTTCGCGAGCTCGAGACTATTCGGAGCTTCCTGACCGGCCAAGGGCTGTTTTCGCTGATCGACCTGCTCTTTACGTTCGTCTACATCGCCGTGCTCGAGGCGTACTCGGTCAAGCTGACCTGGACCGTTCTCGTAGCAATTCCCGTCTACCTGCTGATAGCGTTCGCTGTGCGGCCTACGCTCAAAGAGAAGATCAACCAGAAGTTCAATTTGGGCGCTGCGAGCCAGCAGTTCCTGGTGGAATCCGTCGTCGGAATCCAGACCATAAAGACGTCTGCGGTCGAGCCAATTATCAGGACTCAATGGGAAGAACGACTGGCCGCCTATGTCCAGTCCGCCTTCGCGGCGACCAAGCTCGGCGCCGGCGGTCAGAACACAATCCAATACGTCTCAAAACTTTCTTCAGCCCTTCTGCTCCTCTTCGGTGCAGAAGCCGTCATCAACGAGGAGCTGACCATTGGCGGCCTGGTCGCCTTCAACATGATCGCCGGCCAGGTCGCACAGCCGATTTTACGGCTCTCGCAGTTTTGGCAGGATTTCCAGCAGGTGCAGGTGTCTGTCGAACGGCTGGGGGACATTCTGAATGCATCGCCCGAGCATGCTCCCGCCGCCTTTGAGGGAATGACGATTCCAAAAGGGCAGGTCGTGTTCAAGCATGTGACCTTCCGCTATGCGCCCGGAGAGCAGGAGGCGCTCAAGGATGTTTCGTTCACGATCAATCCCGGGGAAGTTATCGGGATCGTTGGCCCCTCCGGTTCGGGCAAATCAACCTTGGCCAAGCTCATCCAGCGGCTCTACGTCCCGAGCGAGGGGGAGGTGCTCCTCGACGGGCGCAATCTCACCCATATCGATCCTGTCTGGCTTCGGCGGCATATCGGCGTGGTGCTTCAGGAAAGCACGCTCTTTCACCGCACGATCCACGAGAATATCGCGCTCGCCAACCCGGCGATGTCCCGATCCCAGGTCATCGCCGTGGCCCGCCTTTCGGGCGCCGACGAGTTCATCTCGAAGCTGCGTCAGGGCTACGACACCATGATCGAGGAGCGCGGCGCCAATCTCTCGGGAGGCCAGCGTCAACGTCTTGCCATCGCGAGGGCCTTGGCGACGGACCCGCCGATCCTGGTTTTCGACGAAGCCACCTCGGCTCTGGACTATGAGAGCGAGCAGATCATTCAGGCCAATATGCGTCATATCGCAAGGGGAAGGACCGTAATCATTATCGCTCACCGACTCGTGACGGTGCGGCACTGCGACCGCATTTTCGGCATCGTCGATGGGCGGCTCGTTGAGACGGGAACGCACGACACCCTCGTGCAGCGCCCGCAAGGCCTCTATGCGCGTTTATGGGCGTTGCAGAACAACACGGCTAAAGACCAGACGGCCGCCTAGGAAGCGCCTCATGTCTTTGCCAGGAAAACGCACGCCTCGCTTGCCGAAGCCGACCCGGTCCGACCAGGAGTTCCTGCCGGCGGCGCTCGAGATTCTCGAAATAGCGCCGTCTCCGGTTGGAGTCGCGCTGATGTGGATCATATGCACATTGGCGACCTGCGTGTTGGTCTGGTCCTATGTAAGCCGTATCGACGTAATCGCCACCGCACAAGGCAAGATCCAGCCCGTCGGACACGTCAAAATCATCCAGCCGAGCGAGCCTGGACGGATCGTCGCAATCCATGTCCAGAACGGGCAGCTTGTGACCGAAGGCCAGGAACTGATCGGACTTGAGAGCGGTGAGGCCGATGCTGATGTGAACGAACTCAGAGCTCGCCTGCAAGCGCTCCGCGGGGAGGCGATCCGCCGAAACGCCGCTCTCCGCGCCGTTGAAGCGCGGCGGTTGGCAAGTCCTGCCATAGACTGGGACGAGGTTATTCCGCGCGAGGTCCGGGAGCGCGAAGCGCTCGTTCTGGAGGCAGTCCTCAACCAGCTCAAGGCGAAAACAGCAGAACTTGAGGCGGAAAAACGCCAAAAGCAATTGGAGCGAGATCTTTACGCCGCAACCAGCGATGCCTTGGAGACGCTCGCTGCCACTCTTCAAGAGCGCGTCGATATGCGCGCGAGCCTCGCGCGGACCGGCTCCGGATCGAAGGCCGATCTCATCGATTCATTGGAGCGGCTGCAGGATCAGAAGGCGAAGCTCGCGACGGCGCGCGGTCAGTTCTCTGAAACCGAGGCCGCTATCCATGTTCTAAGTCAGCGTATTGAGAGCGGATACAGCGATTTTACAGCCGATAATCTGCAAAAGCTCGCGGAAGCCGAGCGCGAAATCGATGGCATCACGCAGAGAATCGCCAAGGCCCGCGTGCGGCAGCAACGTATGGTGCTGAAGAGCCCAATTGCCGGGCGGGTCAGCGCGATGTCCGTGACAACGTTCGGCCAAGTTGTGAGTACCGGCGAAGAACTCATGCGGATCGTCCCGGACGCCGGCAGCCTGGAAATCGAGTGTTACATTGCCAATCGCGATATCGGTTTTGTTCATCCCGGACAAGCGGCCGCCATCAAGATCGAGTCCCTGCCATTCACCAGGTACGGCACGATAGATGCAACGCTTTTGAGCATTCAGCACGACGCGATCCCCGAACCCGATGCAACGCAGGCGGAAGGCAATCCGATCCGGTCGCTCGACAACCGCGGCTTTGCCGGCGCTCAGCGTACGCAGAACCTCGTCTTTCCCGCCACTCTTCGCCCCGAGGTTACGAGAGTGATTGCGGATGGAGCGCCCGTGCCGCTCTCGCCCGGCATGGCCGTCAAGGTTGAAATAAAAACCGGAAGCCGGCGCGTGCTCGACTATGTCTTTTCGCCGCTGGTCGAAATAACCTCTCAAGCGTTTAAGGAGCGGTAGTCTTCTGAAAGAACATCCATATAGACGCCTCGCCAATCGACAAGCCGGAGGGCTTCCTCCGATGCGCGCCCGAGGTCATTCTGGCCAGCCTGCTGAAGACCAACTAAGTCAGCTCTCGCGTTTTCTTTGCTTTCGCATCGATCCTCCGCAAAGCAAGTAGACCCAAGAGCCCGATCACGACCAAGACTGCGCCAGCGCCAATCAGGCCGTATGAGAGCGTCACATCATTCACGGCCGCGGCTTTCGATTTCGATTTGGTCACTAAAGAGGTCCCTCCCTCGCTAACAGCACGAGGAAATGAAGGCTCGAAAACGCGCCACGTAGCGCGCTTTGCCGCAAGCTCTATCATTTTTGTGAAGGACGCGCGCGACGGGCAGCCGCCTCGAGCTGCTTCTCAGCGAAAAGCGTCTTCAGCTCCGCGTTCTCCTCTTCCAAGGCCTTCAGTCGCTTGGCCTCGGCGGCGCCCCAACTCAGCGGCAGATCAGTCATATTCGACAATCGCTCTTTCCGGAGCCAACTGCCAACGTTTACAACTCAACTGATCGGACGAGTTCCGATCCGCTCTTTAGGCGTAGATAGCTTCGTTGGTGAGAGTGCGACAAGTCCCGAATGGGATATTGCCACCTGCGTGTTGCAACCTAAGATAGATATATATTGGCGCTGCCAGCGTCGAATTCGAGCGGCCCCGCAATTGATGATTTTTAGGCCGCGATCATTTACCAGCAGGTGCGCCAAGGTGCTATTCAACTCCAGCGAATTCATTTTTCTTTTTTTGCCGATCGCATTGATCAGCTACACGCTTCTTCAGGCTATTCGGCTGCCGCGGCTCTCGTTTATCCTTTTGCTGTGTGCCTCGATCTTCTTCTACGGATGGTGGCGCCTGGACCTCGTTCCTGTCCTTCTAGGCTCGGTCGTGTTTAACCATGGGCTCGGCCTCATCATCGTTGCCGCGCCTACAAATGCCAAGGTTCTCACGAACTCGGGCATTGTGGTCAATCTGGCGCTGCTCAGTCTCTTCAAGTATGCCGACTTCTTCATAACGAATGCGAACGCTGTCCTCGGCACGTCGATGCCGCTCCTCGAGCTGGTGTTGCCGCTCGGCATATCGTTCTTTACCTTCGTCCAGATCGCCTATCTGGTGGACGCGTCCAAAGGGAGGCGGGGCCGTCGCGGTTTCATCGAGTACGCTCTGTTCGTAACCTTCTTTCCACACCTGCTCGCCGGCCCCATCGTCCACCACTCGGCGATGATTCCACAGTTCCAATTACGGCCGAGCCTTTCGCGGCGCGCCAACGACATGGTGTTCGGCCTAGGACCGATCGACATTCAGGATTCCCAAGCGGTTTGATCGCTGATTCATAGAGTTCCGTGATTCGAGACACGGAGCAGATGGTGGCGGCGAAACGATATGAGCTGACGGAGGCGCAATGGGCGAGGATTGCGCCACTGCTGCCGGGGAAAGCTGGCGACCCGGGACGTACGGCTGCGGACAATCGACTGTTCGTCAACGGATGTTTGTGGGTTTTGCGATCGGGCGCACACTGGAGCGACCTGCCGGAACGGTACGGCAAGTGGAAAACGGTGCATCAGCGCTTCAGCCGCTGGTGCCATGCCGGCGTCTGGGAGCGCGTGTTCGCTGCTCTGACCGCCGATCGCGACAACCAGTATCTGATGATCGACAGCACCATCGTTCGCGCCCACCAGCAGGCGACGAGCGGAAAAGGGGGGCCAAAGATCAGGCGCTGGGGCGTTCCCGAGGTGGACTGACCACCAAGATCCACATGCTGGCTGATGCGCTCGGCCGTCCGCTCCGCTTCATCGTCACGGCTGGGCAAGTTAATGACATCACCCAGGCGCCGGCACTGCTCCACGGCCAAAGCTGCGATGCCGTGCTCGCCGACAAGGCCTATGACGGCAACGCCCTGCGTGCGATCATCGCGGAAATCGGCGCAACGGCGGTGATCCCGTCAAACCGCACCCGCAGGATCATCATTCCGCACGACGCCGACGCATACAAACAGCGCAACCGCATCGAGCGCTGCTTTTGCCAGCTCAAACACTTCCGACGCTTGGCAACCCGTTATGACAGGCGATCTGACAACTTTACCGGCTTCATCCATCTCGCTGCCGCAATGATCTGGATGCAATGAATGTCGATCGGTCCTAGTGATTTTTCTGATCGGCTTGGCAAAGAAGTCGATTTTTGCCGACCATCTCGGCCCTGTGGCCGACGCGGTCTTCGCCACAGCGGAGGGCGGAGGAATCCTCACCACAACGGCGGCGTGGCTCGGCGCGCTGGCCTATACATTCCAGCTGTATTTTGACTTCTCCGGCTACAGCGACATGGCAGTCGGACTTGCTCGTATGTTCAGCCTGAAGTTTCCCTGGAACTTCGACTCTCCCTACAAGTCGTTGTCGATCGTGGATTTCTGGCGCCGATGGCACATGACGCTTTCCCAATTTTTGAGAGACTATCTCTACATTCCGCTTGGCGGCAATCGGCGTGGCAAGCGTAGGCACTATCTCAATCTCTTCCTGACAATGGCAATCGGGGGCTTCTGGCACGGCGCAGCATGGACCTTCATTATCTGGGGTGCTTGGCACGGTGCCTTGCTGTTGATCAATCATGGCTTTCGGGAGCGCTTCGGCGTCTCGCGGGCTCTGCCCTGGCGTGCTGTCGCCTGGACCCTGACGTTTGCCGCTACCATCAGCGGCTGGGTATTCTTCCGTGCCACAACGATTGGCGGCGCGCTGGCGATGTTGAAAGCCATGTTTTTCGGCGGAGAGACCGCAACAGGCCCGAGTTTTTTCGATCTCGAATTTCTGTCGCTACTCGCCCTTGCAGTCGCCACCGCCCTGTTCGCGCCGAACGCTCGCCAACTGACCGAGGCACTGCAGGCAGAGCACCTCGATCCGCGCGTGGTGGGGGCGGCGTTTGGTTCACTCGTTCTTATCATAATCGTTTCGAAGGCGAGTATGCATGAATCGCCCTTTCTTTATTTCAACTTCTGACGTTCAGCGGCCGAAGCCCACGAGACTGGTCGCCCTTGTTGCGAGCAGTCTGGCCAGCTTTGCTCTTGTCAGCGTTACTTATGTCGGATTGGTGACGCTGACCATTCCGGAGAACAGCATCGCGAGCACCTACAAATGGCTACTGCTTGAGCACGCTCCGGGGCCGCGTATCATCATCGACTCCGGCTCGAACGGTCATCACGGTATTGATGCGGCAGAGCGCAGCAAAGCGTTCAACATCAGGGCCATTAATGTGGCCGACAATGCCGGCTATTCGCTGGTCGATCGATCAAGGAGAATTCTTGAATTTGCCAAGCCCGGCGATGTTGTCATCATGCCCATCGAGTGGCAGGGCTATTCCGACCCCGACGGGGACGCGGGCTATGCACGGCTTTCTCTTGAGCTGACTACCGAGTATTTCTGGGCGCAGACGCCAACTGAGCGAGCGCGCAGGATTCTCACGACTCCCTTTCCGATCGTCGCGCGCGCCTTTTGGCGCAACATCAGGAAGCGCGGATCATGGGAACCTCCGCGCCCGACCTCCGAGGCAGTGCACGCGATGGCCCTCCGCCATGTCGAGGCGATGCTCTATTCGGACGGTACGGGTGGTTGGGCCAACGGAGTAAGCCAGGGCGTGGCCAAAGAGGCCATTGAGGGCGGAATGCTTCAGGACCACAGTCGGAAGCCGAAAGGAAACGCGATCGGGGCGGGTTCGGGAGGCATTCAAGCTGTTGCGCGCAGCCAAAGAGAACGGCGTCAGAGTCATAATCACATGGCCAACGGTCGTTGGTGACGATTGCTACGCAGATGAAGCGCGCGTGGCTCAGCGAGCCGAACAGGTTCGTGATCTGGCATCCCAAGCAGGACTCGAAGTCATCGGAAATCCGGCCGACTTTTGGATGCCGATGAGCCTGGCCGACAACTCGTTCTACCATGTGACCCAGCGCGGTCGTGCGATCATTACGCGCCGGCTCATAGGCCTTCTTCGGGACACAGGACTGAAGCCGGTTGCCGGCGCGCCGCCTGAAAATCTGATCGACACGATGAGCAAAGAGATTGTTCAAATCGAGCTCACGCGCGCGGAGGCGCTGGAGCCAACGATCGTTCATTTGGATCTCGAGGAATTCGCCGCAGGCGGCACAGGTTCGTCCAAGATCGACTACACAGCTGGATGGTGGTCTCCAGAACCGCGTGGTCGCTGGGCACGGACCAACGAAGTAGCGTTGCGCGTGCGCCCGAAGCAACCGGCGCAAACCCTCCGGGTTCGCTTGATCTCGGCCTTCGAACCGCGCAACGTCACGGTCTACATCAACGGTCTCGAAGCGGGTAAGATAGCGATCGATATGTCACGTCGCGACTACGAGGTAAATGTCCCCGCGGCCGCCCTGGACGACCGAGTCTGGTCCATCCGCCTTAAAGGCGACGATCGCCCTCTGATGCGCCCGCGTGATCTGGGCGACTCGGATCGTCGGTCGCTCACCTTTTTTTTCGAGGGTCTTACGTTGACAGGGGAGGCGGCCCGACGGGATGACTGACGACCCGGTGAAGCGAGCTTTCCCCGATTTATCATGATCGCCGGGGGCAACTCCTGCTGATGCAGGTCACCTACCATTTGGAGGGGCAGAACGTCGACACTATCCCAAATGGGACAAGCGAAGAATCCGCTGCGCTGCTACTTAGCTCGTTCTCTGATGGGATGGTGAGCCTTGGGAGTTCCGCCGCGGCAGTCCATTCATGTTTGCGCCGCCGTTCAGTCAAGCAGGTCTGCTACTGTCGCTTGTTGTGGCCCTCTTCATTGACGGTGCGCCGGAAGTTGTCCCGTAAGCCTGCCATGCGAGAATTGCCACATCTTGAAAATCGCTTAGCCGGTGCACAAGGCTGTGCGGCGCGATCGGGCAATTCGATCGCGCAGAACTCGCGCTTGACTCCTCCCATACTTCAGCCGAGCCAGGAACCAGGCCCCTATAGTGGGAACGCGCCTGGCATGACAAAACCAATGGAACTCGTGAAATGGAGAAAATGCGAGCGCAGGCACTCTCCCTCTCGAGTTGGAGGCGTGCCTTCTCGAATGCCGTGATTGAGCCGACCAACTTGGTCCGATCGGTGTGGGGCGCGCCGAATGAGCGATGTCCGAGGGATGTCCGTGTCGGAAGAACAGACGTTTGCTTCGTCGCGCTGGCGCTCGCATTTCCATGGTCGACCACCGTAGCAACCGGTCTGGTGCTCCTGTCGCTTATCTTTATAGTTTTCACCTATCGGCCGGATGAGATCATCGACGGGCTCAAGCGCCCGGCCTGTGCGCTCCCTGTCCTGCTCGTCGGACTAGCGGCCGTCGGTACAGCTTGGGCTGATGGGGTCCCCTGGACTGACCGGTTGCACGCGTTCGGAAAAGCATCAAAGCTAGTCTGCTTCTTGCCGTTCTTCGTGCATTTTCAGAACACGTCTCGCGCACGATTGATATTCGCGGCTTATCTGATATCGAATCTTCTCCTCCTTCTGCTCTCGTTCGTCGTGTTCTGTTCTCCGGACATCTCCAGCTTTATCGGGGCCAAGTCACCAGGGGTTCCGCTGAAGAATTATTTGGACCAGACCCAGGGCTTCGCGTTCATCGCGGTCATTTGCGTGGCACTTGCAATCGAAGCCCTTCGCCACCAACGGCGACGCCAGGCGATTGCGCTTGCCGCTATAGCCGTCGCATTTTTCGCGAACCTCGCCTTCGTCAATATTGCCCGAACCGCGTTCATTTACCTGCCGGTCATGCTTGCGCTCGTCACCATCCGCTATGCACGCGGATGGCCGTCGCTCGCCGTCTTGGCTACAGTTTGTGTGCTTGGCGTCGGCGCGTGGGGAGTGTCTCCCAATCTTCAGTTCAAGATGGCGCGTCTGTTAGGAGAAGTTGATGCCTATCAGACCAACACCATGGTTGTCGGCGGATTGGAGACCGGTGGCGCGGAGCGCCTCGAGTTCTGGCGCAAGTCTATTGGGGTCATTCGCTCGGCGCCGATTGTTGGTCACGGTACCGGTTCGACGAAGGAGCTGTTTGCAAACGAAGCGGCCGGCCAAACCGGCATAAGGGCGAAAATCGTTGACAATCCACACAATCAGACGCTTGCGGTAGCGATCCAGTGGGGAGCCATCGGATGCATCGTTCTCTACGCCATGTGGGGCGCTCATCTTCTCTTGTTCAAAGAAGGGTTCAGCCGGCGCAAGGGCAGCCTGCTTGCATGGATCGGCCTCCTGGCCGTCGCGCAGAATTTCGTAAGCTCGGTGCTCAACTCGCATTTGTTCGATTTCTACCAGGGATGGCTCTACGTTATCGCCGTCGCGATCATCGGCGGTCAACTAGAGCCCAAAGGGAGTCCGGATAGAACTGACATCAAGGCAGCACCTACGGCATTGTCCGTCGTTGAAGGTCGATGAGAGAGCGTTACAGACGGCAAGGGCGACCTTCCGGTTTCCTGAGACTGCTCTCCCGAATGGCATTGGCGACCAATGGGAGAGCGGCCTTGCGTGATTGCTTCCGAAAATCGCTGAGCCTTCGGATGTAGTAGCCCTGCTTCTGAAGAGCCGACCTGATCTCGTCGCTCACCTTTATAACCCGTCGTTTTCGCTTTCGCCATTTCCTGAGCGCGCCGCTCACCGGTAATGGCGATCCCTGCGTGACCACCAGAAACTCACGCCTCGCGTTCAGGTATGCGGATTCCGATGATCGCGCGCGGCTATTCCAATCTGATGCCGCGCAGCGTTCCAATCTGATCGCGCGCAGGTGAAGCCCCCGATCGTTAAAGGCAATTGGCACTATCGTTAGCCCGTGGTCAAGCGTTGGCCGAAGAGATCACGTCTGGTGTCGCTCGACGGAGCGAAGCTGACCGGACGCGCACCCCCAACTTTGCCGTAGCGGCCGGTCAGCTTCGCGGGCTGCAGTCTCGGTCTTCATCGGGCCGACGATGCAATCAAGGCCGCGGAAGAAGAAGCGGACGACGCATGGAGTCACCGTTCAGTGCGAGCCTGTGAGCGTTGTGAAGCAGGCGATCGAGTATGGCATCGGCGTAGGTTGGGTCGCCGAACACGGCAGGGTACCCCTATTCTTGCGTATTTCGCAAAAACGGGACAGCGGTTTCGCTAACTGACGGACAGCAGTTTCGCTAAATCGCGGACAGCGTGGCGGCGCTGGCTTTTGGTTGCCTGGTTGTTGAAGTCAGTTGATATTCGTTTCGCTGTTTTCGACGTCGGTCAAGGGGCGCGCGGCTTTTTTCCTTCGCATGCTGTCGCCTTCGAGGGCGATACGGTGGGAGTTGTGGATGATCCGGTCGAGGATAGCATCTGCGATGGTTGGCTCGCCGAACACGGCAGGGTACCCCTATTCTTGACCGGGTCGTGTCTCATGTCACGATTACCGACCCGCATCATTTTCTGTTTGGACAGCGGCTTGCCGTCCTGAAGGAGCGGCCGGGGCGCGGTTCCGCCTACGTCGTCGTCGCGCTGGCAGACGGACGGCGGCGAGCGGTTCGGATCGCATCGACGAATCTTGCCAAGACGGCGATCACTTCCCGCCCGAACGCAGCCGATCTGCCGCGCATCAGTGCACGGACGCTGATCCCATTGATGCAACATTTGAGCGCGAGTCTGAGCCTTCTCGACGAGAAGGTGATTCGCGATGACCCACCGACCACTTCCAGGTCGCGTTGCGTAGCGACCCCTGCCGACGTTGGCAAATCCACCCGGCCGTCCAACAGCCGACATTCCGCGTCTCTGGCCGAATCTATCGACCGCGACACAAACGCAGATTGCTCAAACCATCGCCGCGCTGATGCGGCGAATGCAAGCGATCCCCGGCACGCCCGGAAGGGGACTGGGTCGTGCTGATCAGATCGAACATCGCTGACGAGCGGCTTACGACCGCACACCGCGCCAAGTTGGCCTATGTCTACGTGCGGCAATCGTCCGTGCACCAGGTGCGCCAGCATCAGGAGAGCACCGAGCTGCAGTACCGCCTTGTCGATCGTGCCATCGGTCTGGGCTGGCCGCCCGAGCGCGTCCAGGTGATTGACGAGGACTTGGGCAAATCCGGTGCTGGCGGCATGGATCGTCATGGTTTCCAGAAGCTCATTGCCGAGATCGGCCTTGGCAACGCCGGTCTTGTGGTGAGCCTCGACGCTTCTCGCCTGGCCCGCAATAACCGGGACTGGCATCAGCTTCTCGAACTGTGCTCGGTGTTCGGCGTCCTCATTGCGGATGGTGAGCGGCTTTACGATCCGCGAGCCTACCACGACCGCCTGCTGTTGGGATTGTCCGGTATCATGAGCGAGGCGGAGTTGCATCAGCTTCGGATGCGTCTTCACCAAGGGGAGCGTCAGAAGGCGGCACGGGGCGAACTGCGGCTGCCCCTGCCGGCCGGGCTCGCCTACGATCGGGCGGGTACGATTGTTCTCAATCCCGACGAGGAGGTGCAGGCCCGTCTTCATCTTGTATTTGCCAAATTCCGGGAACTGCAAAGCGCTCGCCGTGTGATGCGTTACCTGGGCAGGAACGGATTGTCCTTGCCGGTTCGACCGCTACTTGGGCCATCTCCACACGAGGTCGTCTGGCGTGCGTCAGAGAGTGGACGCGTCCTTAGTATCCTGTCCAGCCTATGCTGGGGCGTATGTTTATGGTCGCCGGCAAAAGGATCTGAGCCGATGCCAGCCTGGATCGTTGACGGGAACGGTCAAGGTAGCGATCGCCGATTGGCCGGTTTGCCTCCGCGCCGCTCACACGGGTTATATCAGCTGGGAGGAGTTCATGGCCAACCAGCGCCGACTGGCAGATAACGTCGCCCACTTTGAGGCAGGGCACGCTGGCGTGCCGCGCAAAGGGGCGGCCCTGCTACAAGGGATTGCGGTCTGCGGCCGTTGCGGACGGCGCATGAGCTTGCGCTACTCGGGGCCGAATGGCGACTATCCGGTGTATTGCTGCCGCTCGGATCGGGACCAGCAAGGCAGTGCACTGTGCCAGGAAGTCCGGGCCTTGGCGGTTGATGCTCTGGTCGAGAGGGTGGTCCTCGACGCCCTGATGCCGGATCAGATTGCAATCGCACTCGCGGCGGCGGGCCAACTGGAGCAGGAGAGCCGTCAGCTCGAGCGCCAGTGGGCGCTTCGCGTGGAGCGCGCTCGCTACGAGGCCGAGCGCGCTCGGCGTCAGTATGACGCCGTCGAGCCCGAGAACCGTCTTGTGGCGCGCTCGCTTGAGCGGGTTTGGGAAGATAAGCTTCGTGTTGTCGAGGCGGTTGAGCAGGAGCATGCGCGCTGGCGCGCGCAAGAGCCGCTTCTGATCGGCTCGGCGGAACGCGCGGGGCTACAAGCGCTCGGCGAGAATCTGCCGCGGATTTGGAATGCGGCCACCACGTCGGCGGCCGATCGCAAGCGCATTCTGCAATTTGTCATCAGCGAAGTCGTTCTTGATCAGAAGCGGACCCGAGGTCAAGTGTGGCTCAAGATCATCTGGCACACCGGCGCAACCAGCGAGCATCATGTGCAGCGGCGCGTTCACACCTACCGCGATTACATCGACATTGATCGGTTACGGCAACGGATCGCCGAGCTGAATGCCGAACACAAAATGGATGGCGAGATCGCCGCAACACTCAATCGGGAAGGCTTCGTCGCGGCTCGAGGCTGCGCCTTCAAAGGCGAGAACGTCTGGCTGTTGCGTACCCGCTGGGGCATTCCAACCGTCAAACTCAACGGCACGGACAAGAATCCGATGCGCTGGCCCGACGGTAGCTTCTCGATTCAGGGCGCTGCGGCTGAGCTTGGAGTAACCCCGCAAACGGTGTTCGATTATCTCGCGCGCGGATTGCTGGCCGGTCATCAGTTAACCAAAGGCCAGCCATGGCAGATCGAGCTCTCAGATGAACAAATCAGTCAGCTTCGCAATCGGGTACGACGCACTAAGCGGTCGAAGAAGGAGGCATCATGAAGGCATCGGTTCAGTTATGAGCTCATGCCATTTGGCAATTGGAAGCTGGCTGGTGACGAGTGTCGATCGACGGCCGTAACGGTCTTCGAGGATTTCGAGCAGATGATGCCGCGCATTGGCGTCGGTCGTGTCCCAAGGAGTGGTGTAGCTGATTAGCTAAGCCGCTCGCGACGCGCGCCCCACATGGCGCCGTAGCGAGCGAGCGGCCTTGCGGGTGGTCACCGATGATTCGTCGGTAAGGTTTGGGTTGCGACGCCAACCTGATTCGAGGAACCACCGATGACCGACGACATGATGAACCTGCGCGCGCTCGCAGAGAAGACCCCAGATGCCGATCTGTTGCGCGAGATGATCGGCTTTGCTGCCCGCCGGCTGATGGAGCTGGAGGTCGAGGGCCTTACCGGGGCCGGTTACGGCGAGAAGAGCCAGGAGCGCCAGGTCCAGCGCAACGGCTACCGCGATCGGAGCTGGGAGACCCGCGCCGGCACGGTCGAGCTGCGTATCCTCAAACTGCGCAAGGGCTCCTACTTCCCGTGCTTCCTCGAGCCGCGGCGGATGGCCGAGAAGGCGCTCACCGCCGTGGTGCAGGAAGCCTACGTGCAGGGCGTCTCCACCCGCTCGGTCGATGATCTGGTACAGGCGATGGGCATGACGGGGATATCCAAGAGCCAGGTGTCGCGGCTGTGCGGCGAGATCGACGACAAGGTGAAGGCCTTCCTCAATCGCCCGATCGAGGGCGACTGGCCCTGTCTGTGGATCGACGCCACCTACGTGAAGGTGCGCCAGAATGGGCGCATTGTCTCGGTCGCGGTGATCATCGCGGTCGGCGTCAACAGCGATGGCCGGCGCGAGGTGCACGTAACGACCAAACGCTATAGTTCACTTCTTTTGACCGCTTCGTTCTTTTCGCACGCAACCCCTTTATCCGATCCGTAAGAAATGAGTGGATGGGACGAATTCCTCGGTGAATATGGCAAGCGGCTTCATCGATGCCTTCGACGATCTGCAATACATCGCCGTAACATCGCTGCCTCTCAGAGCGAAGAGATCCTGGGCAGGCGACGCCTGCGACAAAGCAGATCATTATCTCGGGCTCTTCTAAACGGCGTGCAACCAGCGAAGCCATTTATGGTAGGCCGCCCGACGCGCCTTGTAACGGTCGACGCATTTCTTTGAGCAAAGAGCCGTTTGCCAGCAGTAATGACGGATTAGCCCGAATCGTCCGCCGCAAATCGCGCAGCACCTTACTGGATGACGGTGGGAACTATGCGAGCTTCTGCGCATTCCTCGCCTCCGGTCGACTAACCTGGGATGTCACGACTTCGGCTAAAGAGCCACACCCGCACACAATGCGGTCGAGACTACTCGGCATCAGACCGGCGCACGAGTTCGCCTCTAGTTGCATTTCCTTGACGAAAATCCCCCAAACTCGGAGTGCTTCGTCAACATTGGCGGTATAGACTTAATTTAAGCTTGATTTATGCAAATGAGCGCCAATTAGCGATTAAATCCGACGAACATCCTGCTCTACTCAATGAAAGCCAGACGGACAGCGGCGGATAGCTTCTTCGGAAGCTTGGCGATCATGGCACGTCGGAATGATCACCCTCAGGGCATTCGCCTGCGGCTCTGTCGATAGTGGCTGGAGACGTCGGGACACGGTTCGTGGACGCAATACCTGTCACCATATCGTCCAACGGCCCGTTCGAGGAGGCGATGCTGGCGGCGGCCGTGGCGACGATACGCGCGCCTGGCGCGGTGTTTCTCGATGGGCGCGCCGCTGCCGCTGTCCGAAAGCCTCATGATTGCCTGGCCGCGGACCGTCGGCCCGACCGACGGCACTATCGTGCTCTTCGTTGCTGGCGAGTGGTGCTTCAGCGGCAGGAGCTCAGGGCATGAGTGCGTAAGCCGGTCGGGTGAGCAAAGAGCGACTGCACCGTATCCACGGTGCTGTGCCCTGACCGGTTTTGCACGCTGGACCTGCGCCTACCGCCCGCCAATCCTCTGCCACAGCCAACGCGCCACCGCGGCGGGCGAGGAGCTCGCATCGCTGCCGCTGGCACGCAAATTAGCTTCGCGCATCGTCGCGATGTCGATCCGGCCAAGCAGCGGCTTCAGCGCCGCCTGCAACGCCGCATCATGCGCCCGCCGCGGTGCCAGCAGCAGGACCGCATCATAAGGCGGGATCGCGTGCTTGGGATCGGCCAGCGTCACCAGGTCGTATTCCTTGATCCGCCCCTCGCTGGTATAACCCGCGATGACGTCGACGTTGCCGCTCGCCACGGCCGCATACATGAAATCAGGCTGCATCTGTCGTTGCGTACGGAATGAGAGCCCGTAGGCCTTGTGCAGGGCAGTCCATTCCGGGCGCGAGAAGAACTCGTAATCGCCCGCAATCGACAGCGTCGGCGCGTGCGCAGCCAGGTCGGTGATCGAATGAATACCGAGTGCTTCGGCGCGCTGCCGCGGCATCACCAGCGCGTAGGCGTTCTCGAAACCGAGCGCGCCGAGCAGGGCGATGTCCTGCTTTGCCAGGATTTTCTTCAGCTCGGCGAGCAATGCTTCACGCGACGGCATCTCGGTGCGGTGAAACTGGTTGACCCACAGCGTGCCGGAATAATCCACATAGACGTCGATGTTGTTGGCCGCGAGCGCCTGGAAAATCACGCTGGAGCCGAGGGCCTCGCGCGTCGAGGCCTGCAATCCCGCCGCTTGCAGCCGCTGCTCGATTAGCGCGGAGAGCACATATTGCTCGGCAAACGTTTTGGCGCCGACGACGTAGGTCGATGGGGTCCGTGCCATCGAAGGGATCAGCGTCGCCGCGACCAGTGCGGCGATGCCGACGCCGCCGAGCATGGTGCGGAGGCGTTTGCGCTCGCGCAATCCGCGCTCGATGAGCGTTAATAGTTGATCGACCGCGAGCGCCAGCAGCGCCGAGGCGGCGCAGCCGAACAGCACGAGCACCCAGTTCTGGGTCTGTAATCCGGCGAAGATGTAATTGCCGAGGCTGGTCTGTCCGATCGGGGTCGATAATGTCGCGGTCCCGATCACCCATACCGCCGAGGTGCGGATGCCGGCCATGATCACCGGCAGCGCCAACGGCAATTCCACCGTGAACAGCGATTGCCGCCCCGTCATACCGACCCCTTGCGCCGCCTCAAGCAACGTGGGATCGACGCCGTTCAGCCCTGTGATGGTGTTGCGCAGCACCGGCAGCATGGAATAGAGCGCCAGCGCCAGCATGGCGGGCAAGAATCCAAACGCGGAAAAGTCGAAGCCGAACCAGCGAAGCGTCAACGACGCAATGGCGAGCAGGAGCGGGTAAAACAGCGCGAGCAGCGCCAGTCCCGGCACGGTCTGGACGACGCTGGCGAGGCCGAGCAGGATACCGCGGATCACGGCATGGTTGCGCGTGAGGATCGCCAGCGGCAGGCTGATCACGAGTCCGAGCGCCAGGGCTGCCAGGCTGACCTGAACATGGCTGCCAAGATAGTCCGGCAAGTGCGCCGCCGCGTCACGCCAGCGAGGGTCGGTCAGGAAACTCATTGTGCGCTTGCTCCCGGGAGCAGGGCGTTCAGCCGCTCAGCCTGCCGTCTGGGCGTGCTCAACAGCTCCGCCACATAGGGGTCGTTGTTGTTTGCGAGCTCAGCCGGCTGGCCTTGCGCCACAACCCGTCCGGTCCGCATTACCGCGATGCGATCGGCAAGCAGCAAGGCCTCTGTCATGTCGTGGGTGACCATTACTGTAGTCAAGACGAGCCTGCGATGCAGGGCGCGGTACTCCTCGCCGAGGGTATCGCGGGTCAGCGGATCGAGGGCGCCGAAGGGTTCATCCATCAGCATGATGTGGGGGCGGGCGGCAAGCGCCCGCGCCACGCCTACACGCTGCTGCTGCCCGCCCGACAGTTCATGCGGGTAGCGGTCGCGATGGAGGGAGCGATCGAGCCGCACCAGGTCGAGCAGCTCATCGACCCGCGCGGCGATCTCGGTGGTGGGCCAGCCGAGCAGTCTTGGCGTGACGGCTATGTTGTCGGCGACGCGCATATGCGGAAACAGCCCGCCGCTCTGGAACACGTAGCCCATGCGCCGGCGCAAGCGCACCGGATCGACGTCGCGCACGTCCTCGCCCTCCACGGTGACGCGACCACTATCGGGGTCGAGCAGGCGGTTGGCGAGCCGCAGCAAGGTGGATTTGCCGGAGCCAGAGGCGCCGACGATCGCCAGGAATTCGCCCGCGGCAATATCGAGCGAGACATCGTCGACGGCTGTGATGCGTTCGCCGTCATGACCGTCGGCAAAGCGCTTCCCGATATGAGCGTAGGCGATCAGCGGTGCGAGTGCCATGGTTGGACTGGACCAGTGTGCCATTATCCGAAATTCGAGTTATTCTGCGGTGGGCACGTTAGCGAACATCGGATTCGAAGGACACTGGCAAGTCTATGCGGCGCGCCGCCGCTCGTGGCACGGCGCCTGGTGCGTCGGAACTATGAATACGGCAGTGGTGTCAGCGCTCCCGTACGAAACGTACCGTTCCGCTCCTTGCAGAGGGGGGCTCGTTCGTCCATGCCGTACTTCACGCGAAAATCGGAAGCAATCGGTTAGAAGTGATCTTCTTGAGCTCGCTTGGCGGGTACTCAGCGACTTGACTCGTCAACCTAAGCCGCTTGAATCCTGACTAGGAAGCTGTCCAGTTCGTGCTTCAGTCGAGAGCTTTCCTCAGACAGCAGTTCAGCAGACGTCAGCACCTGCAAGGATGCCCCACCGGTTTCTTTCGCGTGGCTGGTGACTTCACCGGCACTTGCCGCCACCTGGGTAGTCCTGACCGCCGCTTCCTGTACATTGAACGCGATGCTTTTGCTTGTTGCCTCATGCTCTCCAATGGAGTCGACCACAGTCCGGGCAATCTCCGCGATGCGGCCGATGATGACGCCAATTTCGGTAATCGCGCCGACCGACTCAGTCGTCGCCGCCTGAATGCCGCTAATCTGCTGGCTGATCTCAACGGTCGCATCCGCGGTTTGCGCTGCGAGCAATTTTACCTCTTGAGCGACAATCGCAAAACCTCTGCCGCGGTCGCCGGCGCGCGCGGCTTCAATCGTCGCGTTGAGAGCGAGCAAATTGGATTGCCGTGCGATCGTTGCGATCAACTGGACCACGCTGCCGATCCGCTCCGCGGCGGCCGCCAGACTGGCCATACGCTGGTCACTGAGTTCGGCCTTGAGAACGGCGTCGCCCGCTATACTGGCCGCTTCTTGGACTTGTCGGCCGATGTTGGTGATGGTTTTCGCCAGTTCACCCGCCGCGGCCGCGACACGCCTAACGTTGGTGGATGCGTCCTCCGACGACGAAGCGACCGCAATGGAGAGTTGCCGGCTGTGATCGGCCGTGCCGGTCAGACTGCGTGCGGAGGCTTCAAGTTGCGAGGAGGCGGACGAAACGCTCTCGATGACCCTGCCTACGGCGGTTTCGAATTCGCTGGCGAGCCGAGCCATATCGGCCTGACGTAGCTCGGCGACGGTACGATCCTGTACGGCCTTGGCATCGAGCTCGGCCTGCGCCTTCTCGCGAGCTTTCAACTTGAACAGTTCGACAGCTTCTGCCATCTCGCCAAGCTCGTCTTTTCGGCCGAGTCCCGGCAGAACGACGTCGAACCGACCGTCGCCGAGCTGACGCATGGCCGCCGTCATCGAAGCGACTGTCTGGGCAATGCGCCGGCCGAACAGTAACGCGATCAGGCCAACGAGCATCGTTGCAAGCCCAATCACCCAGACAAGATTCCGCCGAATTTCTTCGGCTCGCATTGCGGCAGCCTGCGAATGAGCGTCCGCGGCAGCCATGATCTTTACGAGCGCCGGGCGAATGCGGTCGTAGATCTGTCCGAGGTCGTCGACCTGATCGCTCAACGCCTGTTGTGTCACCATGAACGACACAAAAGTCGCCTTGTACGCCCGGATTAGTTCGAGGATCTGGGATTTCACATCAGCGGGTAGGTTCGCTTGAGCGAGCGAGGTCTCGAATTCCACCTCCCGATCCGCCAGTTGATCGCCATATTTGTCTTCGCCGCGCAAGATGAAATCTTTCTCATGCCGGCGCATCATCAGCATCAAGATCATGAGGCGTGGTTGGTTCAGCTCTGACAGCCGCTGTTCGACCACGTGCACGGCATTGCGCAGCTTGCCCTGAAATCCGTCGTCTTCATTAAAGCCAAGGTTGCGCTGGGCCGAGACCACGTTCTGAAAGCGCGTTGCATAGAGATTGACTGCCGGCCGCAACACGCTCCCTTGCTTCAGCGGATCATCCTCGGGCAAACCCGTCACAAATGCTTCGACGCGACTTAGGTCTGCGAGCTGCCGCTCATAACTCTCGGTATGCGTCTTGATCAACATCTCGCTTGGTTTGCGCAGGAAGTTGATTGCGATTTGTCGCGACTCTAGGAAGCTTTGCGCCAATGACGTGACATGGGCTTTGAATCCCTTGCTATCGTTCGAAGCGCTCTGGACCCGGCTCGCGTAATTAATAGCGGCGACGCAGATTGCACCTGTGACAAGGACCCCGGAAAGTCCGAGCAGCGCTATTTGACCGCGCAATCCAATGCGAAAGCTCCGGTGAACCCTTGGTCGGCCTCCGATCTCGATCGTGATGTCACTCATGATTCCCCTTGAATGATTGTATCCCCATGGCACGGCTGCTGATTAGCACGGGGACCGATGGGCGATTGCCATATTGCGCTCAACGAGAGCTGACCTGCTTCGTCGGAGACGACCGCCAACTAATCCAGATTGATTTCGAAATCTTGAACTCGAACCATACGTTACGTACGGCAGGACACTAACATCCCCCATCAACTGCCGGCACCGATGATCGAAGTGCCCGGCGATCCGGAACATCGGCGTCGTGCCGAGCCGCTTAAACATCTGCTTCGGGCGCTTCTTACCGCGGCCGGCGTAGGTTTTGAGAAATTATTGGCTCTCAAGCTTCCGGCCAACGCTAAAGGTCATGCAGGCGCCGCGAGCACTCAGGCAAACGGCCCTGTCGTGCGGGGAGTACGACAGGGCCGTCGCAGTCAAAGGCTACCCCGAGGGCAGCACAGGGCAGCGAGGTCCTATTAGGGTGCAAGCTGTAAAATCTAGATGAAATCTACTCGTTCTATTTGATGAAAGGAGTGGTTTGATTTAGACAGCGCCAATGAATATGGAAGAGAAGGCGTTACGATTGCAGGGACCCATGGCGCGCTCTGTACGTTGCGTACATACCGATTGGCGTCAGCAGACCCTCGATCAGACAGACGTTCATCCTAACAAGTTGTGCGTTGCCCTGATGAAACAGCGTGGACCGTGTGGGGTCGGTAGTGCCCTACGCAGGTGCGGGTAGGCGAGTAGCCGCCGAGCATGACGATCTGGAGCAAATAGGTGGCGAGGGTCTTGCGCAGGATGCGCGGCTTACGGAACGGACTGCTCCGCCGAAGAACCGACCTATGGGCGATCTCGGAGGTCGGCTAATAGTTGAGCAATTTTTGTCTAACTCGTCGAATCTTTTGCTGGGACTGCGGACTGAGCCGAGGCATAGGCGCGTGAGACAAGCCTGTAACAACAACATGCCTTTTGCTCGAGGCCCTTGCGTTCATCGATCTGCAAGACGCCACGCATCTTGCGAATGAGCCCTTGTTCTTCGAATTGGATGAGCGTCTCGGTTACCCCGGCGCGGCGCAATCCTAGGACCGAGGAAAGGTAATCATGCGTAACGGGCAGCACGCGAGCGTCAGCGGCATCACTCGCCAGGCACAGCCAACTGGCGAGCCGCTGATCGCGATCGCGCCGAACTCCACACAATCCTGTCATAGCGCAATGCAAGTGTAGCGCTTGAACGTATGCAAAGAGATGCTCTCGGATCTCTGGGCGCTCGTTCATCACCCGGCGCAACTCCTCGACACGGATCCTGTGCGCGCTTCCGGGAAAGAGCACAACAGCTTGATGCGTTGAAAGATGCCCTCCCGCCAACAGCAAAGCGCCGACCGCGCCCTGATGTCCTATCACCGCTGTTTCAAGGATGCTTCCCTCAGCGACAAGCCTCAGCGAGACAAGGCCTGATTCTATGAAATAGACGTGCTCGACACGCTTATTCGGCTCTTGCAGAGCCATACGCTTTTTCAGCACAATCGGCTCAAGGAACTTCCCTATTGCCGCGAGGTCCTGCGGAGAAAGACCCGCCAGGATCGCGTTCTTCATAAAAGACCGCGTCTTAGGGCGCACCGCAAAAGGCTGTTGAAACATCTGCTGTGCGGGAGCTGCATCTTTTGAGCAGTCAAGCGCTTCGGGTGCGGTGGGCACGCGGTCGGTCATTGTCCCTCTCCTCGAGTGCGATTATTTGTGCCCTGCTTAGTTCCCGACGAAGATACGTGCGGAGTTTCCAAGGAGACTGGAACGGCGCCCGCCATCTGTCCTGAAAGCGTAAGCCTCGATGCTGCAGGCTGGTGACCGTTCTGAGGGGCTCCTTCGGCGCGGTTTACAACGTCGCGGAAGACAATTTCAGAGAGCTGCACAACCAGCTCTCTGAGGCGCGCATTCTCTTGCTTACAACGCTCCAGCGCACAGCGCTCGTTTGTCATTGCCGATGCCCGCGCAGAGAGTCCGTTACGCGACTGCGATGGTACATGTAAGGCCTGTTCGTCGAACAATGCTTCGACGAAAACGGTACGCGAGGTACAGACAATCTCGCGCTCAGCAGAGTGTGTCATCCCGGTCTCAGATTTGAACGATTCGTACAAAGAGTCAGGCGCGCCGAACCGGCGTCACGCGAGGTAATCCAATCAGTATTGCCCAACCCCGACATCTAGGTTGGGAAACTCAGATGGCACAAAGGCGAGAAATTAGATTCTTAGTTCGCGGCGTACTGTATTCGTTGGAGCGCAACCAGCGGAACCAAGGTATAGACGCGCCGATCACAGCAGACTGCCAGTAGCACCCGCCCAAGCGTGAATTCAAGCATGTCACCCGACCACAAGATTGCGCTCTTTATCGACGGCCCCAATCTCCACGCAACTGCCAGGACGCTCGGTTTTGAGCTCGACTACAAGCGCCTGCTCGGGGAGTTTCAGCGCCGTGGCACCCTGCTACGAGCGTTCTATTACACGCCGATTATTGAGGATCAGGAATATTCATCGGTCCGGCCGCTCCTCGATTGGCTCGACTACAATGGCTACGCAGTTGTCACTAAGGCGACCAAGGAATTCGTGGATGCCTGTGGCCGGCGAAAAGTCAAAGGTAATATCGACATCGAGCTCGCCGTCGATGCCATGGAACTCGCTGAGCGCGTCGACCAGATCATTCTGTTCTCCGGCGACGGTGACTTCCGTCGCCTGGTCGAGGCCGTGCAACGTCGTGGCGTCCGCGTCACAGTGGTTTCCACTTTCGCGATCCAGCCGGCGATGATCGCCGACGAACTTCGGCGGCAGGCAGATGAGTTTATCGACCTAGCGGAGTTGAAGCTAAAGGTGGGGCGCGATCCGTCTGAACGATTAGCCCTCCCGCTGACTCCTGGTAAGCGTCGCGAGCCAGCCAGCGCAGAAGCGATCGCAGACTAATCAATGGAAGTAATTTTGTGCCGGTTGCCAGCGACGTTAATAACGCGCCGTTTGGCGCTTATTCCGCTCATCTCTGTTCTGGCAATATTTGGTTTCAGCGCGACTGCGGAGGAGAACAGGCCTGATAATGGCCCCGTTGCTACCAATGTCAGAATCGAATGCTCCCTGAAGGGAAGTGCTGGCGAGCCGGGAGAGGTTGAAACATTCGCCGCGCGAGACCACTTTAAGGAAGACATCACGTCATCGGCCCCCGTCAGGATTTCGTGGCTTGGCGCGACGTTTGTGCGCCGATTTGCAGTCAAAGTCGAAACCGCGGTTAATAGATGTCTGCAAACATGTATCTTGAAGACTCTCTCGAATGACGATGAGATCATCGGAGAACTAGGCATTCCGGGCGAGAGCAAACTGGCGGATATCTGGCGCCTCTTAAGCCGCCAAGCCAATGGTGAAGGCGGGGCGCTGCAGACAAACGCCGCTCCCAACATATTCTTTATTCGTGATGATGTCGGTGATCTTGGTGTGGTTGACGCCGTATGGGGAGGCGCTGGTTGGGAAATTGGAGCAAGCCCGACCGGAAAACATCGGATTTGGCCTCCCGGCACGCGCGTCTTCTTTCATGGCGCGGACACAGAATGTAGCGCCTTGACTGGACTTGCTGCCGGCACGGCTGGCTGATTTTATGTCGGGCGGCGTACGATCTCCGCGACCGCCCTACTCCGCGATACCGATCGCGCCTGTCTTGCCACGATCAGCGGAGGCTGACGTTGGCGAGCGCTTTGGTCGCCTCATCTTCGTGCCGACCTAGCCGACCCGCAGCGCAGGACCAGTGCTCAGATTGCCGCAGTTCATTCCCGAGCCGCATCAGGCTACACGTCAGCCAGATCGTTTCTTGCCTCTCGCGCCCGCTGCGACGAAACAACGTCTATACATACAAGCGCATGCGGAAGCGGTAGAGGGCTCGGTAGAAATGGATGGCCATGTCCCGCTCCTGCCAATGCCCCGATGATGATGCGTCTATCTCCGACATTATCTGCCCGCAAGCCTGTTATTTTACTCAATTTCGTTCGCTCTGACGATTAGATCCAGCGATCCAGCGCCGCCTGCCAGCGGATTTCACCAGGCCGATTCTTGTTCAAGCGCGCTTCGGTAGCGGACTAAGTCGGAGCCATCTCATCGAGGCGAAACGCGAGTGCGCCATCGTGGCCCACCCGGTGACCTGACGCGCAACCTGCGCCTAGCGTGCTCATTCAATAAACATCGAGATTATGTCCCTTCTTCTTCAGTCAGCGGCCGTTGGTTTCGGGCACAGATCGGCGACTAGCTTAGGCTTGCTTCTCAATAGCGAGATTAGCGGGAGAACCGCAGCGTCCGGAAGGGGCAAAACTTCGAGTGTGGGGTGGAGTCACGTTAGTGGCACAATCGTCGCGTACGAATATTCCATAAAGGTATCGCGCATACAAGATGCCTACAAACCAAAGCATATCACATGCCTGCAACAAAACTGGCCATACGGTACCATCACGCAGTTATGGAGAAGTGGCGACGCGTCCGACGTATCAGCCCGATACAGTTCTAGCTAGCTCCTACACAACTCGACCGCGCTGCACGCTGGGGGACAATTGCCGAAGAATGGAGACGCTCGCAAAGATCGGCCGTAGAGCGCTCACCAAGGGTATGCACTGTGCGGCCCGCGATTCGCCGCGACCTCGCAACTCAACTCGGATGGACGAGGGAAAATAGCCATCCTTTCCGGTGACGATCGTCGGAAAGCTCTTCGCTCATTGTCGTTGATCCTCACTGACGACACTGAACTCAATGCCGTTGGCGACGTCACGACATCGAAGTATTCGCTGGCGTTCGTCATGCTTCTTGCTTTTGTTGCGGACCGGCGCTTCTGCTTGCATGGCGCCCCGCAAGGCGACGATCACTGCCGGCTCCAGGGCATTGCGCTGCAATTTTGAACGTCAAGGCACTACAAACGAACCCGTACGGCAGCTGCGGTATGGTGGTGCCATAGTCCTTCGTTCGGAAGATGGTCGAAGTCACCGCGATGATTCGGAAGCAACTCGGCCACTGTAGAGTCGAGTTATCGCAGAATTCACCCATGAACTTCGAGGCTGGGCTCTTGCGGGGCGGCTTGGCGGGAGGACGTTCGCACCGGGCATGCGATCCCCCTGATGGTACGCGCTGCGTGTCGGTGCCGATGATCATCACGCTCGTCCGCCTCAGCGCTCACGGCTGGAGAACACGGCGGCGCAACCGGGCACTCGTTGCGGCAGAGCCGCCTCTAATTCTGCAACGATATCGTGCAGTAGGCCGAGGGCGAGCGGATCGGTCACATCGCGCTGCATCAGGCGGTAACGCATGATGCAGTCTTGAAGGCTTCGCAGTTCCTCGTTGTCGTCCATGACACGCTCCGCAGACAGAATAATGACGCGCAACGAAATCGATGGTTGCGGGTAACTTTAGAAAATTTCTCAGAAATTGAAATGCCTCGCGCCGAGGTCAGCTGACATGTTGAACGAGGCATCTCTAGTTTGGCCGATGCCATCCGCCAGCCCTGGCGCCGTTTCGATCTGGCTGCGCAGCGTTCGCGCGATCAGTTGCCGTTGGAGGACCGCAGACGTTGTCTGCGGACTATTCAAGAAAACCCCAATCAAGGCGAAGAAAGCGGCCCTTGATGAGGAAAGTGACCCTCGGTTATAGCGGGCCTCGACCTTGCGGGGCGCCAACGGACCTTACCATGGAACTGGGTGATGCACGGAACAGACCGGCGGATATCGGGAGCGGCTGTGCGGGTGGATCGAAGGATGTGAGTGTGGCCGCCACGCTTCCTAATAATGGCGAACCGCGGGCCCGGGTTCGGCCGCTTGCTAGCGACGAGGATCTGCCGTTGCGGGGAACAACATTGTTCGGTCAGGCCAGTCTGGCACTCGACGCAATCAGCCCCGGCGTCGGGGCCTTTCGCGGTGTCGAAGGGAGAGATCGACCAACCCCGCCGCACGTGGGTTGCATGCACGGGGCCGAAGCCATGCGGGGCCTGATCTAGAGTACGGTCCAATGTGACAGCCGCAACAGCACATGCGGGACCGGCCCAGTCGGCGCGGTTCTAATGGGGGCACCCGAAACATATTTTGACACCGGCTCACAGCTCGCTACCGATCGACAGGCAAAAGCGGGCCAATAGCCAAAGACACCTTGTCAACACCAGCGAGTGCAAGAACCTCAGCACGACGGCTGAGGTTCTGCATGTCTTTTAGAGAGGCTGGATCAATCAGAAGTCCATTCCACCCATGCCGCCCATGCCACCGCCCGGAGGCATTGCAGGCCCGGCAGCCGGCTTCTTCGGCAACTCGGCGACCATGGCCTCGGTGGTGATCAAAAGAGCTGCCACGGAGGACGCGTTCTGGACTGCGGCTCGCACGACCTTTGTGGGGTCGATGATGCCCTTGGAGACCAGGTTGCTGTACTCGCCCGTCTGCGCATCGAAGCCGTAAGAGTACTGATCCTTCTCCAGGACTTTGCCAACCACGACCGAGCCGTCTTCACCGGCGTTGATCGCGATCTGCCGAGCCGGCCAGGACAGCGCCTTGCGCACGATCTCGACGCCGGTCTTCTGGTCGTCGTTTTTGGTGCGCAGGCCTTTGAGCGCTTCGGTGGCTCGGAGCAAGGCGACGCCGCCGCCCGGCAGGATGCCTTCCTCGACAGCCGCACGGGTCGCATGCATCGCGTCATCCACGCGATCCTTGCGTTCCTTCACCTCGACCTCGGTCGCGCCGCCGACGCGGATCACCGCGACGCCGCCCGCGAGCTTGGCGAGACGCTCCTGCAACTTCTCACGGTCGTAGTCCGAGGTGGTCTCCTCGATCTGCGCCTTGATCTGGCTCACGCGCGCCTCGATGTCGGCCTTCTTGCCGGCGCCGTTGACGATCGTGGTGTTCTCCTTGTCGATCATCACCTTCTTGGCGCGACCGAGCATGTTGAGCGTGACGTTCTCGAGCTTGATGCCGAGATCTTCCGAGATCGCCTGGCCGCCGGTCAGGATCGCGATGTCCTGCAGCATGGCCTTGCGGCGATCGCCGAAGCCCGGAGCCTTGACGGCCGCGACCTTCAGGCCGCCGCGCAGGCGGTTGACGACGAGGGTGGCGAGCGCTTCGCCTTCGACGTCTTCAGCAACGATCACCAGCGGCTTGCCGCTCTGCACCACGGCCTCGAGCAGCGGCAGCAGCTCGTTCAGCGAGGAGAGCTTCTTCTCGTTGATGAGGATGTAGGCGTCGTCCATCTCAACGCGCATCTTGTCGGCGTTGGTGACGAAGTAGGGCGAGATGTAGCCGCGGTCGAACTGCATGCCCTCGACGACGTCGAGTTCGGTCTCGAGCGACTTGGCTTCCTCGACCGTGATCACGCCCTCGTTGCCGACCTTCTTCATGGCGTCGGCGAGGAACTTGCCGATCTCGGCATCGCCGTTGGCCGAAATGGTGCCGACCTGGGCGATCTCCTCGTTCGAGGTGACCTTCTTCGAGTTCTTCTGGAGGTCGGCCACGACGGCTTCGACCGCGAGGTCGATACCGCGCTTCAGATCCATCGGGTTCATGCCGGCGGCGACCGACTTGGCGCCCTCGCGGACGATCGCAGCCGCAAGCACGGTCGCCGTGGTGGTGCCGTCGCCGGCCGCGTCAGCGGACTTGGAGGCGACTTCGCGCACCATCTGGGCGCCCATGTTCTCGAACTTGTCGTCGAGCTCGATCTCCTTGGCGACGGTGACGCCGTCCTTGGTGATGCGGGGCGCGCCGAACGACTTGTCGAGCACCACGTTGCGGCCCTTCGGACCGAGGGTGACCTTCACCGCGTTGGCAAGGATGTCGACACCGCGCAGCATGCGGTCGCGTGCGTCCACGCCGAATTTGACTTCTTTGGCTGACATAGTTGATTTCCCTGAGTTTCGTTTTTTCTCACCCTTGGCGGGCGCCCGGCAGGCGCTCCTCAGGGGTGAGCGGTGCGAGCGGTGGATTAGGCGGCCTTCTTGCTGGAAGACACGTTGGTGAGAACGCCCATGATGTCGCTCTCCTTCATGATCAAGAGCTCCTGGCCGTCGATCTTGACCTCGGTGCCCGACCACTTGCCAAACAGCACGCGGTCGCCGACCTGGACGTCGATCGGAATCAGCTTGCCGGTCTCATCGCGGCCGCCCGGCCCAACGGCGATGACTTCGCCTTGCGAGGGCTTTTCCTTGGCTGTGTCGGGAATGATGATACCGCCAGCGGTCTTCTCTTCAGCGTCGATGCGCCTGACCACGACGCGGTCGTGAAGCGGACGGAAATTCATACGGACCTCCTAAACATCTGCATGAGTTGACAATTTCTGGATTGCTAGCAATCCTCGCCCGCGAGTGCCAACGCGGGCGCAGCTGAAATAGGACAGTGTTTTTCTGGAGCAAGGGTCTGTAGCAGAAAAATTGGACTTGGCCGTTCCGATCTGAAGCAAACTCTGTCAGCGCCAGGCGGCTCCCATTGGCGTCGCCTAATCAGAAGGTTTCGACTCGGTCGGACACGCCCAATTATCGACGTTGAACGCAGTCCTGAGCCGACGCAGTTTGCGGTCAAGCAGTTCGCGCTCCGGCCCGTGTGGCGTATTCGCAAGGCGGGCCTCGATGCGCGCCAGTTCGGTGGCAATCAATTCTTTGAAGGGCAGCGCTCTCGTTGTCACGTCGGTGCACGGTGCTTTGGTGCGTTTGGCAAGCGATAGGTGAAAGGGTTGCAAGCTGCCGCAAAACCGAGCCCGAGCACCAGCGGGTCCTTTGCGCGATATGTCAATTCATAGAGGAAGCCCGGCCTGAATCCCGCAGGATAACAGATCTGCGTGTCGCTGGTCGCGGGCTCGCCGGACCCGCAGGCACCGAACGCCCACTCGGTGTTCGGGATCGGAGTCCGCGGCTCGAATTCATGCCGGCGGACAGTGAGCCGAGGCAGAAAACCATCAGGGAGCGAAGTGCGGTTCGCGAGACTGACAGTAGGATAAGGGTGAGTGGCCAGCTTTGTGAACCAACCACTCGACAGGTCTAGCGTCGTTGTTGCCGCTGGCGGAACGATCAGTGGACTGGTCGTCAGTTCACTTCGCACAAGACCCGTGATCGATGATTGATCCGGATTACGGGCAATCGGCACGTGCATGGTCAGCCGATCGCTTCCGGGCGCCACGTCGGCTTGCCAACCGAACCAGACGATAACGTACCCCTGCCGTTGCAGGAAGCCGTCCCCTGCACTGGCGAGGTTGTTGTTGGCGGTGGTTTCGAACGGCATGTCCACGTTGAACAGGGAGAGGCCACCCTTGTTGCCGCGGTTGACGATATTGAAGAACAGCACGCCGTTGCTCTTGCCAAGGTCGGCTGGCCTTAGAATGTCGATGTCCGTGACATACTCGACCATGCCCCGCTGATTGCGTGGCGCCAGGTTGATATCCTGGATGATTACGTTGCTCTCGGCCGTCGGATCAACCTCCCCGTAAGCGTTGCCGACCACTCTCTCATAGGAACCAACCTTGCCAAAGCTTTGACCGGCAAAAGCGGCCTCGATCTTGGTTATCTCGATGCGCGTAATGCGAGCCTCGGCGCTTTGTGCCGCCATGAGAAATCCGGTCAAGCATGTCGACGCAGCGATTGTCGTCAACGCCCGCATTAGAATCTCCTTCGGCAAGAGCATTGTGTGTAACTGATTGCGACCAGCGACAAGGCTACTCTACCTCGAGAACCCATCCTGCTTCGACTGGATCGATCTCAAGGATCATTTCCACTTCGACCGGGGCATTGTTAGGAAGTGCCGCCACGCCCAACGAGGAGCGAGCGTGCTTACCAACCGATGCGCCGAATACCTCGACCATCAGGTCGGAAAATCCATTGACCACCTTAGGCTGGTCAGTGAAGTCGTCGGCCGAGTTCACCATGCCGACCACTTTGACCACACGTTTCACCCGATCGAGACCACCCAGCGCCGCCCGCACTTTTGCCAGCATGATCAAGCCGGCCTGCCGGGCGGCGTCATAGCCTTGTTCGACTGTCAAATCCCGTCCGACCTTACCCTTCACCCCGCCTGACGCGTTGCCGGCCAGGAACAGGAGATTTCCAACTTGCACCGCGTTGACATAGTTTCCGGCTGGTATGGCATCAGCCGGCAGCGTGATGTTCTTCTCTCTCAAGCGCGCCTCCGCACTTGACAAATTCTGCGCCCGCGCGCCTGCAAATGTTGAGGCAAAGATCACCAACCAACACGAGAGCAGGGTCGCCATTTTCGTAATCATCGAGCGCTCCCAGGTATATCTCCAGAACTTCGCCATTGAGATGATGAATCGCCTAACAGCCGAATTGGCAGCGCCGTCAAGCTCGACCCGCCCTCGGTATGACCTTGGGCGCGTACCGTCCTCCGGTGCTTGTCATACAGGTGAGCCAGCGATGCTCTCGCGCAGTGAGTGGAACGCCTTCGAAGGTCCACGCGATTTTTCCTTCAGTGTCCACGGGTGGTAGTGCATCAATTTGCGCAAACTCGCGAACTTTCACGGTCAGTCAAACCAAGAAGCTTGGGGCAACAGAAATATTTGTTCGGATCGGACATGACTCATGCCAGAGGGCGTGACAATCTAACTTTCCTCTTTAAGCCGCAGACGATGACCCGGAGCATCTCCCATTCGGGATAAGGACGGACGCACTCAAGCGCGAAGACGAATTGGTGCTCTTGAGAGCACTTTTCGAAAGTGGCCCTGCCGGCGGCATTCACTCGGGTGTGGCCATCACTGACTGGAAGGCAAGAAAATGCTACTCAATCCGTTCCCATCCGACTCAATCTGTCAGGCGGTCGGCTCTTTTTGATTAGACTTAACCGACCGCCAACAATCAGGGAATGTGTGGCAATGCGTGTCCCAGCAAACCGAGGCCGAGGATAAAGAACGCCCCTGCACAGGTTTCCACAAGTGCGGCGCGCGACTTATGCACGTCCACCCTCAGAGCGAGTGCGGCGCCCACTAGAATGCATACAGCGCCTAACGCGGCGAATGAAGGCGGACTGCAGGTGAAAATATCGAATTTAGGACCGAAGTATGTCTGCTTGCTCAAATCGAGCTGCTCCACTGTGAGGCTGACACAGATAAAGCGAATGCGACAACGCCACTCATCTCCCATATGGGGTATAGGGTTCAAGTCCGGGCGATCGGCCGATATGGAAATGCCGCGCCGGTGAAGCGCTTCGACCGAGGCAAATGGGTTGGTCTGCTGCTCTGACCGTGCGGTCTATTGCTCCAGATCTCCAGTCCCCGGCATGGAAAATCCTCATCGCGACGAAACTATTGATCTCACGGCAGACGTCAGCGCGCGAAAGCGACCGGCGCGAGATAGCTATCGCGCGCTGATGTCCTGGTTCTGGATTTCGGGCGAGCTGGCTTCGACTGGGGCGAGCGTCACGCTGATCGCAGGAATGATGTTGGGCTCGACGGGCCTGCGGGAATACCACAGTGCAATGGCGGCCACGATTGCGGCATGCGCCAGCAGGATTGACAGCGCGGCCAGCGTCCAACGTGATACGCCGCGATTGTCAGGCAGATGCAGGGCGCGGGCGTTCATGGCTTCGCCGCCGGCGCTTCCAGCCCGACCAGCGCGAGCTTGAGATAGCCGCCGTCGCGCGAGGTGTTCATCACCTCCATCAGCTCGCCATAGCTCAGCGACTTGTCGGCGCGGACGAAGATGGTTTCGTCCTTGTGGTTGTTGGTGGCGCTATCTAGCGCACTCGCGAGGGTTTCGCGCGCCACAACGGTTTCGCCGACGGCAATGAAGGCTGGCTCGATCGAACAAAAAGGATAATCGGCACCTCTACCGAAAGACCGGCCGTTTTATTGGCTGGCGTGCCGTGCAGCAAGAAAGCGAACCATGAGGCCCACGTAAAGAGAGAAAGTCGTCGGAGCAAGCGACTCAACTACGGAATGCGCCGTCGCCACACCTTCGTCGAGCCCGATCGATCTCGCACCCCGCCGTTTCATCTCGTTGGCGCTGAGGCTGTCCGCGCGCGAGTTAACTCAAATTTGCGATCTATCAAAGCAATAGGTCGTCTGTACGAAACGAACAGAGTTCGTCTTCAATTTTAACCGGTCCACGCCTCAACAATGAATCCAGCGCGCCGTGAGGTGTCGCGAGGCGGCTGGTACAATCAAGAGTTTATCCTTTGTCAAAGATTTGCCGCGACCTTCCAGAGCTGGCGCCACCGCCATAACCAGTCCTGCAGGGTCCCGGAATGAGGGCATATCTGAACTCCTGGCTCTCGAAGCTCCTAGCCGGAGATTTGGCGGCATTTGGCGGGCCGGCCACCGATGAAGCGGCTGCAGGATACATTCGTGCCGAGCAGATCTCCCTCGTGCTTGGCTATTCGCTGGGCATCATGCTGGCCAACGCCTGCAATGCGGCCGTGCTCGCAATTGCGCTTTGGCATTCGCCAGACAGAAACTTTGCCCTGATCTGGGCGGCGACTGTCGTCTGCGGCGCGCTATCGATAGGCCTGAGAGCGCGTTCATCACGACAGTTGACGAAGCCCCAGTTCGTGTCGCGCCAGGCCATGCACCGGTTGGTACGGAATGCGCTGGTTCTCGGAACCGCCTGGGCAATTGTGCCGGTGGCTTTCTTCGCGAACGCCTCCAATGGCGGGCAGCTCGTCATAACATGTCTCTGCTCTGGGATGCTTGCAGGTGGTGCGTTTGCCTTCGCCACGATTCCGGTGGCGGCAGTTGCGTTCACGGCTCCGATCTTTGTGGGTACGGCAATTTGCCTCGGCAGAAACGACGATTTAGCCTATCTGCTCGTCGCTATCCTGGTCGTGGCCTATGGCTTCGTGCTCCTGCGCGGCGTTTTCGCCAATTCGTTCGCGTTTACCAGACGCGCCATTGCTCAACTGGAGGCCGAAAGGAGGGGGCGACGGGATCCGCTGACCCAACTGCCGAACCGTTTCGCCTTCAATGAGTGCCTCGAAGGTGCCCTCAACAGGCTCGCTCGCACGGGCGAGGAGTTCGCGGTTCTTCTTCTCGACCTCGATCGCTTCAAGGACGTGAACGACAAATTCGGCCACCCCGCTGGCGATGAATTTCTCGTGCAGGCTGCGGCAAGACTACAGCGATGCGTACGGCAGACTGATACTGTTGCGCGCATCGGCGGCGATGAATTTGCGCTTGTTATGACCAATCTGACAAAGGTTGAGGATGCCTTCGAAGTCGCCGAGCGGTTCGTCGGCGCCTTCGCCCAACCATTCGCCATCGAAAAATGCGAGATCGCGGGGGCGGCCAGCGTCGGAATCGCAGTGGCCCCGCGCGACGGCGACGTGCCTCATGAGCTCCTGAGGAATGCCGACATTGCGCTCTATCGTGCCAAGCAAACGGGGCCGGGAACGATCTGCTTCTTTGAGATCAACGACGACAAATCTGCGCACGAGCGCAGGGCGTTGCAGCGGGATCTGGAGCTCGCGATCGATAGAGATGAACTGTTCCTCCTCTACCAACCGTTCTTTGATATTCACGCGAACCGAATCACTGGCTTTGAGGCGTTGCTGCGCTGGCGCCACCCCGTCCGTGGGGTAATTTCCCCGACCGAGTTCATCCCAATCGCCGAAGAAACCGGACTGATCCACGGAATCGGTGAGTGGGTGGTGCGACGCGCCTGCGCGACCCTATCGAACTGGCCGTCGGACCTCAGGATCGCGGTGAATTTTTCGGCAGCTCAATTCCATAACGTCAGCATCCTTGAGACCATCGTGCAGGCCCTTTCGCAAGCCAGAGTTGCTCCTCACCGTCTCGAAATCGAAATAACCGAGTCGATGCTGATCTCGAAGTACGCGCCGGCATCATCGATCCTGAACTCACTCCTACAATTGGGAGTGACGGTGGCACTTGACGATTTCGGGACGGGATATTCGTCGCTGACCTATTTGCTGAAACTGCCTTACACTCGCATCAAGATCGATCAGTCCTTCATACGAGACATGTTGAGCCGACCGGAGAGCGCGGCGATCGTGAAATCAATCATCACACTGACGCAGGACCTGCGGATCGGCGTGGTCGCCGAAGGCGTCGAAACCGCCGAGCAGCTCGACTATTTGCGAAAAGCCAATTGTGACGAAGTGCAAGGATACCTCATCGGTCGGCCGGTCGCGGCCGACGACATCTTCGCTCTGCTCGATCAAGAAAAGCGATGGTCGACACCAGCCGCTTGAATGACGGGGGGGGGGCCCTTCGTCATTCCGATGGTGGTAAACATCCGCATCCTAAGTGGAACAGACGCCTGCGCAGGCGCCACAATACTAGCCATGTGGCCAATCTGACTCCCGCATTGGTCAATCCTTTTGCGAGGACTAGACGTAGATACCGCCAATGAACCTTCAAATCTCGCGAGGCTGTGCTAGCCTGCTCGCACAGCTAGGGGAGGGGCGATTGACCAGAGAGCAGGCTAAGGCCGTAGAGTCTGGCATCGAGCTATCATATCCTTACTGCAACGATTGCAGCGCATTGAAATGTGGCGCATGACCAGATTTGTGCGTCTCCTCAAGGAATGCGACCCGAACAATGTTAAGCGTACCCGCGCCGCTCGACTCTATCTCGAGATCGGGGCTCGCCGGATGGCCGCCGAGCGCGGACGTATCTAAGCGCATACTCCAGCTCTTTGAATATGCAGGCGCGGTGTTGAATCTGCATCACCTGCAGCGCGTGGAAGCTGTCGTGAATCTTGTGGCCGAACGTCACGTCGCGGCCACAGCGTGCAACTGACGCGATTCTCTTGCCACCGCCATGTGACGCCTGCCTTGAGCGATATGCGCCCGGCTTCTTCGAAATGACGGAGATGCATTTCTCGGTCGCGAGTGCCGCGCGGCAATCGGGGTGACAGCGGCTTCCCACCCAGATTGTCGCGCTATACGTGAGGTCTTGGATCGGAGGTTTCTGAGAACCGCAAGGCGGTCGCGATCGAAGCTGCACGATGCGCGCTCGAAGGCTATCAGACCAAGCTTAAGAATTGTCATTGTCCCGCGGCCTTGCCGGGCGCAGCGGCCCCGTCTCGTGCCCCCAAGACGACATCCGTACAGTCCGTGTGGTGAAGGATCGCACCGCGAGACGCTGGTACCTTTAGAAGGGAGAGCGACAGGTTCACGTGCTGCAATGACGCGTGATAGAAAGGGGACGTCGTTCGCGCGGATTCCACCGAGATCGGTCTAGGTAAAAATTAACTTCACGCACCTGTTCGGGGTGTCGAGCCAAGTGGCCAGACAGGTCTGTCCCCCGACCGTGTGGGATCGCGTCGACTTGACGGTCATCCACGAAACACCGTCCAACTTGCCGGAGGATTAGCATGTCGTCGATCGGTACCAGGTTGCTCAACAGTCTGCGATCCGTTGAGCGCCCGGGTGACTTCTGTGTCGGTGGAATTCGCGAGATTTTCATGCCAACGATCGACGTCGACGGCGTGGGCAGGCTCGCCTTTCCGGTTCTGCCGGCCCAAGCGGAGCGGCTCGTCGCAATCGCAGAGGCTGCTCCCTTTGGGCGCGGCGAGGAGACATTGGTCGATCGCGAAGTCCGGAGAACCTGGCAGGTCGATTCGGCCAACGTTCGGATCGCAGGACGTCACTGGGACAAGACCCTGGCCGGCCTTGTCGCCGACATAGCCCGCCGGCTCGGCGTGGGCGAGCCGGTTGCGGCCGACTTCTATAAGCTTCTTGTCTACGACACCGGCAGCTTTTTCGTTGATCACCGAGATACCGAAAAGGTCGCCGGCATGTTCGCGACGTTGGTGCTCATACTGCCCTCGGCCCATAGCGGTGGCGAGCTGATTGTCAAGCATCTCGGCCGGGAGGTGGTGCTCGAGCTGCGGCCGGAGGAGCCGTCGGAGATCGGATTTGCGGCCTTCTACGCTGACTGCGTGCATGAGGTGCGCCCCGTTAAGACGGGATGGCGTCTGACCCTCGTCTACAATTTGCGTTTCGCCGGCACGAGCCGCGCGCTGAAGGCACCCGATTATCGGGCGGAACACGGGCAAGTGGTGGAGTTGCTGCGGACCTGGGCGGGCGCTGAGGACGAGCCTGACAAGCTGATTCTGCCGTTAGAGCACGTTTACACGCCAGCCGAGTTGTCGTTCGGTGCACTCAAGGGGGCCGATGCGGGCGTGGCGTCCGTGCTGGCGAAGGCCGCTGCTGACGCGAATTGCGATCTCCACCTCGCTCTCGTGTCGATCGAGGAGGGCGGCAGCGCCGAACATAGCCCCTATTTCGGCCGTCGCAACCGCTTGAGTCGAGACGATGAGGAGTTCGAGGTTGCCGAAATCTTCGACCGGGCGCTGATCCTATCCGAGTGGCGGCGCCCAGACGGCGGCGAGGCCGGGTTCGGCGATTTTCCATTCGCCGAGGACGAGTTGTGCCCGGCAGATGCTTTCGAGAATCTGATGCCGGACGAGCAGCATTTTCACGAAGCCACGGGTAACGAAGGCGCGTCCTTCGAGCGCGCCTATCGCCGCGCTGGTCTCGTGTTGTGGCCGGCAGCCCGAAGGCTCGCAGTGCTGAACCAGGCCGGCCTCGGCACAACGTTGCCCTATCTCGAAGATCTGACGGCGCGCTGGGAGGCGAGCGACGCATCGATCTCGTCGCCGTTGTGGCATGAGGCCGATGAGCTCTCGGGGCACATGCTGCGCTCCTGGCCGCGCACCTCGCGGGCAGACGACGACGTGGCAGCTGGCCGGATGCTCGATTTGCAGATCCGGCTTGGGAACGTCGGGCGCATCGATGCGCTTCTCGCTGAACTGTCCGCCGAAGGCCATTACGCTGCGCCCGACAACGGGTCGATCGTGCGCGCTGTCGCGCTTCTGCCTGCCTCGCGCGCAACGGAATTGCTGATCCGGATTGTCAGCCGTAACGCTTCGGCCCATCTCAGCGCCTGCGGCGATCTGCTGTCGCGCTGCGTTGCGGCGCCGGCAGGTCTGCCCCTCGAACAGATCGGCCAAGCCTTAATAGATGCGATGCCGGGCGACCCCACCACGCAGCAGCAGGTCGATGTCTGGACCCGGCCAGCGCCGGTGAAGCCAGGCTTTGTCGTCGACCTCCTGACAGCGACAAGTCGGATCGATGCGGGGCTCGCAGCGCGCGCGATCCAGCACCTAATGGCCTGGCCGAAGACATACAAGCCGGACGATGTGCTGGTCCCCGCTGCTCTGGCGATTGCCAAGCTGGAGGAGAGCAGGGCGTGGCCGGTGGTCGCGCGGCTCCGGGAGGCCGCGCTCAACCACCTGCACAGGCGCATCGCCCTGCCGCTGGAGGCGCCACGGGACTGGACCAGGACCAACCCGCTCAAATGCACGTGCGGCGACTGCCGCGGGCTGGGCGCGTTCCTGACTGCGCCGGATCAACAGCAATGGCGCCTGAAGGCGGTCCAGGACCGGAGGACCCATGTCGAGCAAAGGGTCCGGAGCGCGACGTGCGACCTTGACCTCGCGACGGAAAGACGCGGCAGTCCCCACACGCTGGTCGCTACCAAGAACCAGGCCAGCTACGAACGCCGCGCCAGGCAGCGACGGCAGGATCTGGAGCACGTCTCGGCGCTGGGCGGATAATCTTGCCTCCAGCACGGAGCACGGAGCCAGGAACTCAGGCCGCAGAATGCGCCGGAAGGATCGAGCTCGCGGGCCAAGGCACGGGAGTATAGACGCGGCCATCAACCAATCCCTGGAGGGCGACGACCCCGATCTCGGACCCGGTCGGCCATGAAGGAGCCTTGAACGTCATGGCAGGCCAGGAAGTCAAACTGCTCATTTGCCTCGACTCCTTCAGCGACGACGGGCAGTGTCCGGGCTGCCGGCTTCAACGAGAGTCAGCCAGGCGCTAGTCCGACCTTATATCGTTGCGCAAGCCGCCAGAACCAGTCTTGGTCCAGGTTGGTCTGTCGATCGATCTCCCGGATTGAGCTGCGAGTGCGATCAAACAGCGCATAGCAAAGGCCATCGTCGTCGTGGCGAGCGTAATAGGCGATGCCGTCGGGACTAAGCGGATGGCCCAATAGCGCCCTCGACCAGGCCTGCGGCACGTCGTAAGGCAGTCCGCCATGCACCACCTCGGCGGTCGCACCGAGAATAGCGAGCGAGGGGCCAGCCCGTCTGATGAGCGAAAGATCTGCGGTGATCTCGAGACGAGCGTAGGCTTTGCGACGCAGCAGGCCGGCATCTATCAGGGTCCGTCCCGGCACGCGAAGGAATGTCTCTGCAAATGCGCCGAAGGGCTCCCGGGCTGCATAGAGAACGCCGTAGCTTCCATCAGGGGCGTTCAGCCGGCCGAGACGCGACGTGTCGAAAAAGATCGGATCGTACTCGGCGGTGTAGAGCCGATGAACCACCGTACCCCGCCGCAGCTGGACCGGGCGGGGACGGCGGCGATCAAGCGTCCGGCGGCAGCGGAGCGGTCACGCGCCTTGCTGGGCCATTCGCTGAGCGGCCTCGATCACAACTTCAACCTTGCCTTCCTTGAGCAGGTCGATGGGCTTGCGGCCACCCAGCCGATCATCTGGCTGAACCAGGAAATTCAGAATGGTCCAGGGATTGTCGGTCGGCAGCGCTTCCTGGACGGACTTAAGACCCTCGACGACAGTGCCGTCCGCGTTGAACTGAAGGGTCGGAAAGCTCCGGTGGTTGCTGGGACCGGGAACGGCAAGGAGACTACCTTCCTGCACGCGCTTGTCGACAGCCTGCCGGGAGATTCCCCGCAGCAGGGTTCTGACCTGGTCCAGATCGTACGCGCCTCCTGATCGCCGAAGATCCTCTTGCGCAATGCGGACGCCCTCGAGGACAGCGAGAGCACGGGCGTCGGGCGCAAATGCCTCCTTGTTAACGACACGGGTCTTCTTCGCTGCTCCAGAGAAGAACCGAAACGCTTGACCCGCCAGTTGCTTATTGCGCTCACGAATCTTCCGCAGCGCCGTCGCACTCTTGGAAACAATCGCGACCTGAGCGTCTGCGGGAAGAGCCAGGCTCTTCAAAGCGGAGGGCTTCTGCTTAAGTACCATCATCACTCCGTCCTCGTGGACGGAGGACAGATCCTTGTTACCGGTGGCCTTTGACTGTGCCTTGGACATGATCTCAACTCCGCCCCCTGGATATGGAGGCAACTTTGTCAAACTTCGTCAACCGCAGGTTCGTCAACCGCAGATCGGTTCCACGCAATAGAACTGCACAAGTCTCTGGCGTGCCCCGAAGCCGGCGCCCGGCATGCTGGTCAGCCTTGGCACTGAAGCGCAGCCAGTTGGTGTCAATCACGATGGCTTTTCTCGACGGAAGCGATAGTCGTCCTTTGATGCGCGCAGTGCTTTGGCGATAGCCTCGTTGATGTCGTCGAGATTGCAGGACTCCGGGTGGAACTTGCGGCCAGCCCATCGGTGCATCGCTTTATGTTCTTCATGGTCGGGGTCGAGCCAGGCCTCAAGGAAGTCGGCATAGCCTGAAGGCCCACCAGCGTCTTCGGGGGGGCCTGAGCGTGCGGCGGCGATACAGCGAGGATATTGGGCGCTCTCCTCGCGCGCGACGCGCTCCAAGCGCAGCAGATGACGCCAATTATCGCCGAAGTCGTATTCGTAGAGGATCGTGAGAGAGTTTTCGCCGGGATCGTGGGGGAAGTGAAGGTCGATCATCCTGACCTCGGTCGCCTCGAAGATCCTGCTGTCGGACAGACCGTCGTCATCGAACTCTGGAGCTCCGTAGATGAGACCGCCAATATTGAACTGATGCAGATGGCTGTCGCTCCAGCCAAAGGCGGCCTGCAGCACCTCGTGGAGTTGGGCTAGGTTGAGAGTGATTGGCAGTTCGAGAGTGCGGCTGATCTTGGGCTCGATGCCGAGGATATGAACCTCGGCGCGCACAATGAAGCTGTCCGGATCGAATGGGTCAAGCATGCTGCAGATCATGCCGTGCATGATTGTCGCAGGCAATAGATGGGCGACGATTGTCCTTCGACCGCACCGACACAAACCGGCAATCGTAGACGACGTTAGGATTTTGGCCCGCGAGTGATCGGCACTGGTTTCTAGCAGGACTTCGCCTGCACCCCATTGAATAGTTTGTGGTGTCGCCACCGGGTCAAGCGTTGTCCTCGCTTACGCTGCGGGAACGCTTGACCCGGACGCCTGTGTGCCTTGCCCGAAATGCCCCGTTAAGGTCGTCGATTCCCATGACGGACCTAAGACTCTAAGAGGACAGTTGCGATACAGAACCTAACAGCAGTTCGGACGTGACGTTGTTGTTGTAATTCGCATAATCTTCGTTATGGAATATATTCCTATTATCGGAAATCTTGAACTTGCGCGGCGACTATCTTCGTTGGTAGCATTATGCGCGCCGCAAAATCGCCAATCGTTTCACATCACCGTTTGTTTCGCTTGGCTCCTGCCTGCCTCACTCCGCAGCTTCAGCGGGCGGGCTCTTGAGCTCAGCAAATTTCGCCGCCATCGTCGGATTGCCTCGGGTCAGCTTCTTGATCGTCACGTCCTGCGTCTTGTCGTTCGCAAGGCGGAGATTGCGGTCTGCACCGATCAATGCAGATGGTGCAGCGAGATAACCGGTTCGGGAAAGCACTATCTTGAGACGAATGATGCGATCTGGTTGGCACATGGCGGCGCTGCCTCCTGCCGGCTGGTTCTGACGATTGCCGAGACCAGACAGGACAGGCCATCACGCGCGCGCAAGGCACAAAATCCTGCAGTGCGCCGAGCGGCGCACAACCGGCGTCAGGCGGCGCGGGCGCGGCATGACATGCGAAGCTGGCAGGTCGAGCGCCGCGGGCGCTCGCGGCATCTGATTAGAAGATTTCTTTTTTCAAATATTCTGACCGTTATTCCGATAACTGGTGTTCAAAACATTTTATGCGCGCCCCACGGCTATCCGTACGCCGTTTGGGGGTTAAGTGGTGCTTTATTCGTTTTATGCCGTTCTCGGCCGTGCAATCCGCTTGATCTTTCTGGCCGCCGTCGTGCTCGCTGGCTCCATGACCGCTGCGAGCGCCCTAGGGAATGACAAGACGCCCACGGTGACGTCGATCTCGCCAACATGGGGCTCGGAGGCGGGCGGCACCAAAGTGAAGATTGAGGGCGCATATTTTCTTGCGACGGGCGTACCAAACATACATGTGAGTGCGGTAAAATTCGGTAATGCCGATGCGCAAAGCTTCGAAGTGAGATCTGAGCAGGGAGGCTCTGCCTTTAATCGTCACATTTGGATCCAGGCGGTGTCGCCGGCCGGAACCGGCACGGTAGATATTACCGTGGTGACAAACTATGGGACCTCGGCCACCTCTGCTGCGGATCGCTTCAGCTATGTCGGCGCGCCGACGGTGACGTCGCTGTCGCCGACGTCTGGTCCTGAAGCGGGCGGCACGGTGGTGACGATCACCGGCAGCAATCTGGCCAATGCCAGCGCGGTGACGTTCGGGGCCAGCGCGGCGCGGATCACGGCGAACTCGGCGACCTCGCTCACGGTGACCTCGCCGGCCGGCAGCGGTGTGGTCGATGTCACGGTGACGACGCCGGGCGGCACGGTGTCGCCGGGCCGCTTCACCTATGCGCCGGCGCCGACGGTGACGTCGCTGTCGCCGACGTCCGGTCCGGAGGCCGGCGGCACGGTGGTGACGATCAGCGGCAGCAACCTGGCCAATGCCAGCGCGGTGACGTTCGGGGCCAGTGCGGCGCGGATCACGGCGAACTCGGCGACGTCGCTCACGGTGACCTCGCCAGCCGGCAGCGGTGTGGTCGATGTCACGGTGACGACGCCGGGCGGCACGGTGTCGCCGGGCCGCTTCACCTATGCGCCGGCGCCGACGGCGACGTCGCTGTCGCCGACGTCCGGTCCGGAGGCCGGCGGCACGGTGGTGACGATCAGCGGCAGCAACCTGGCCAATGCCAGCGCGGTGACGTTCGGGGCCAGCGCGGCGCGGATCACGGCGAACTCGGCGACCTCGCTCACGGTGACCTCGCCGGCGGGGACCGGTGTGGTCGATGTCACGGTGACGACGCCGGGCGGCACGGTGTCGCCGGGCCGCTTCAGCTATGTCGCGGCGCCGACGGCGACGTCGCTGTCGCCGACCTCCGGTCCGGAGGCCGGCGGCACGGTGGTGACGATCGCCGGCACCAACCTGGCCAATGCCAGCGCGGTGACGTTCGGGGCCAGTGCGGCGCGGATCACGGCGAACTCGGCGACGTCGCTCACGGTGACCTCGCCAGCCGGCAGCGGTGTGGTCGATGTCACGGTGACGACGCCGGGCGGCACGGTGTCGCCGGGCCGCTTCACCTATGCGCCGGCGCCGACGGCGACGTCGCTGTCGCCGACGTCCGGTCCGGAGGCCGGCGGCACGGTGGTGACGATCAGCGGCAGCAACCTGGCCAATGCCAGCGCGGTGACGTTCGGGGCCAGCGCGGCGCGGATCACGGCGAACTCGGCGACCTCGCTCACGGTGACCTCGCCGGCGGGGACCGGTGTGGTCGATGTCACGGTGACGACGCCGGGCGGCACGGTGTCGCCGGGCCGCTTCAGCTATGTCGCGGCGCCGACGGCGACGTCGCTGTCGCCGACCTCCGGTCCGGAGGCCGGCGGCACGGTGGTGACGATCGCCGGCACCAACCTGGCCAATGCCAGCGCGGTGACGTTCGGCACCAGTGCGGCGCGGATCACGGCGAACTCGGCGACGTCGCTCACGGTGACCTCGCCAGCCGGCAGCGGTGTGGTCGATGTCACCGTGACGACGCCGGGCGGCACGGTGTCGCCGGGCCGCTTCAGCTATGTCGGGGCGCCGACGGTGACGTCGCTGTCGCCGACGTCCGGTCCGGAGGCCGGCGGCACGGTGGTGACGATCAGCGGCACCAACCTGGCCAATGCCAGCGCGGTGAAGTTCGGGGCCAGTGCGGCCACCAGCTTCACGGTCAATTCGGCGACGTCGCTCATCGCGACCGCGCCGGCGGGGACCGGTGTGGTCGACGTGGTGGTGACCACCCCGGGCGGCACCAGCGCGACGTCTGCGGCCGACCAGTACACCTATGCGCCGGCGCCGACGGCGACGTCGCTGTCGCCGACCTCGGGCCCCGAGGCGGGCGGCACCAGCGTGACCATCACCGGCACCAACCTGGCCAATACGATATCGGTGTGGTTCGGCCCCAACATGGCGCGGATCACGGCCAAGTCGGCGACCTCGATCACCACGATCACGCCGAGGGGGACCGGGACGGTCGACGTGGTGGTGAACAACCCGGGCGGCAGGGTGTCGCCGGGCCGCTTCAGCTATGTCGGGGCGCCGACGGCGACGTCGCTGTCGCCGACGTCGGGTCCTGAAGCGGGCGGCACGGTGGTGACGATCAGCGGCAGCAACCTGGCCAATGCCAGCGCGGTGACGTTCGGGGCCAGCGCGGCGCGGATCACGGCGAACTCGGCGACCTCGCTCACGGTGACCTCGCCGGCGGGGACCGGTGTGGTCGATGTCACGGTGACGACGCCGGGCGGCACGGTGTCGCCGGGCCGCTTCAGCTATGTCGGGGCGCCGACGGCGACGTCGCTGTCGCCGACCTCCGGTCCGGAGGCCGGCGGCACGGTGGTGACGATCGCCGGCACCAACCTGGCCAATGCCAGCGCGGTGACGTTCGGCACCAGTGCGGCGCGGATCACGGCGAACTCGGCGACGTCGCTCACGGTGACCTCGCCAGCCGGCAGCGGTGTGGTCGATGTCACCGTGACGACGCCGGGCGGCACGGTGTCGCCGGGCCGCTTCACCTATGCGCCGGCGCCGACGGCGACGGTGACCTCGCTGTCGCCGGCCTCCGGACCCGCGTCCGGCGGCACGTCGGTGACGATCACCGGCACGGGCTTGACTGGCGCGAGCGCGGTGAAGTTCGGCGCCAGCGCGGCCACCAGCTTCACGGTCAATTCGGCGACGTCGATCAGCGCGACGGCGCCGGCGGGGACCGGCACGGTTGACGTCACCGTGACCACGCCGGGCGGCACCAGCGCGACGTCCGCGGCCGACAAATTCAGCTATCAGGCAATTACGAGCGTGACGCTGGCGTCGTCGCTCAATCCCAGCAGTTACGGTCAGCCCGTCACCCTCACCGCGACCGTCACCGGATCCGGTGGAACGCCGGCCGGGACCGTGGTCTTCAAGGATGCCGGCGCGGTGATCGGCTCCGCCACGCTGTCCGCAGGCATTGCCTCCTTCGCCACCACGACGCTCGCGGTCGGAACTCATTCGATTACGGCCAGCTATGGTGGCAACACCGTATTCGCCGCGAGCACCTCACCCGTCCTCAGCCAGACCGTCAATATCCCGGCCGACAGTGTCAAGCTGCGTCAGCTGCAGGTCAACCTCTCCAGGATCGTGGCGCAAAACTCCGGACAGGCGATCTCGGGTGCGATCGACGATGCGATCAGCGAGGGATTCGCCCAGGACTGGATCTTCGCGACCCCGGGCCAGTTGGGCGTCCGTTTCAATTTCGCCGCGGACCCTTACGAGAGCCGCGACGATCAGGGCGATGCGGCGTCCACGTCCGGCACCGGACCCCGCAGCAACATCTTCGACAGCGGAGCAGGCAACGCATATGGCGCGGCCCCCGCGTCTGGCGGCAGCCGACGCAATCCCGCGTCGCGGATCAATGACACCTTCGCCGCGATCGATCCGCAGACGCCGCGCAAGGTGTCGCCAAAGAGGATCCGGGAGAACAAGGACTGGCTGTTCTGGGTCGACGTTCGCGGCACCGGTCTAGATCGCCTGACCTCGACGACCACTGCGGCCGGCATGACCACGACCGCTGCGCCGCTCTACGGCCTACAAGTCAATGCGCTGGCGGGACTGACGTACAGGATGTTGCCTAACTTCCTTGTCGGTGTGGTCGGCGGCTATGAGACCTTCAATTACACCGAGCAGGACATCAACGGCAAATTGACCGGCAACGGCTGGACCGTGGGTTCATATCTGGGCTGGAAGATCACGCCTTCGCTGCGCTACGATGCAGCCGTGGCCTATTCCGGCATCGGCTACAACGGTGTCGCCGGCACCGCCCAGGGCAATTTCAGCGGCAACCGCTGGATGCTCTCGACCGGCCTGACCGGCACCTACCAGGCGCTGGGTTTCACCATCGAACCGTCAGCCAAGGTCTACGCACTTTGGGAGAAGCAGGGCGCTTACGTCGACTCGCTCGGCACCCGCCAGGCGAACTATGACTTCTCGACCGGCCGTGCCTCCGGCGGCGTCAAGTTGGTCTATCCCTTCACCTGGGCCGACAGCATCCTGCTGGCTCCCTATGCCGGTGTTTACGGCGACTACTATTTCAACCTGGACGATGCTGCCGCGATCCTGCAGGCAGGCGGCCTGCCGCTCGCCTCGACACCGCTGCTTCAGGGCTGGTCAGCGCGGGCGGCCGCCGGCATCAACGCCAGATTCGAAAATGGGGTGATGGTTGGTGCAGGCGCCGAATACGGCGGCATCGGCGCCAACTTCCAGACCTGGACCGTCAAACTCAGAGGCCAGATGCCATTCAACGCTCAGTGACAAATGCTCAGCATCGAGAATGGTCAAACATGGCAATATAGGAGGCCAGATGGGGTGAGCAAGGGCCTGCTTGCGAGGCAGGCTTCAAAACCAATGTCGAGAGCAAAATAAATGAGACAACGGACCGTACTCGGGAGTATGGATGCGTGAGGCAATGCGGTGGTGGTGTTTGCGTCGCAAGGGCTGTTCGGCAGGCTGTTACGCTTGCAAACGCCACCCAACGAACCGCAAGCGACGCCATGGATGGTACGAAACAGCGTCAACCGCATTGCGTCCGCCGCCGCCAGACGCGGGTTTCGTACCAAACGGCGAAGCCACCGGTACACGGTGAGGGCGGTAGATCCTTTGGCAGCATGCGCCAGCCTCCGCCAGGGTGTCATGTGGAGGATCGCGTTCAGCGCCTCGCGCAAGTCCGCACCTGGCTTGCGGCTCCGCCTTCTCGGCCTGGGTAAGAACTAGGTAATCCTTTCCCACGTCTCATCCGTGAGATCTGTCGGATAGCGTCAGGTCGTCTGTTCGATCGCCGCAATGCGATCTCGCGTCTCTCGTGTCCACATGCATAGCATAGCGCGATCACAGATGACGCGTCCAGGTAATCCGTTCTAAAGCGTTCTCTTAGGAGGCGAGTTTTCGATATTGTGATGGCGACTTGCCAACGGCGCGCCTGAAGGACATGCTCAAATGCGATTGATCAGCGAAACCGCAGATCAGTGCAATGTGCGTCAGGGGCAGGCTGGTCGTTGCCAACAATTCTTGGCAACGACGAATACGCGTCTCCATCAGGTATCGATGCGGCGTCTGATGAAACGATGCCCTAAATCGCTTGATAAAAAGCGTGCGGCTGACTCCTACCAGCTTCGCAAGATCCTTCAGAAGTACGCTGCGTATCCGCGCAATATACTATGCTCCGTCGCGTCGCATCTGCGTTTGATTCCTCAGAACCATCTGCTCGCTCTCGACGATCTCAAACACTAAGCGCTGCTCCGAGAAACCGCTTCGCGCAGTTGAGCGTGCTTGCCTTCTGGCGGGACTGTATTGCTATGCCTAATGCGTTGGACAAGCACCCGAGATCGATCGCTTAGGGAGATCTCCCTCCACGCTGCGTAACGTCGGCGAGAGGTGATCGATCCACGCCGATCGGGCGTCGCGCATTGATTGTTGACACGATGGTAGCGTCAAGCGCTATAAGCCGGGTGATCGTTGCGCGCCCAAGAGCCTTTGCGGTCGTTTCGGTGTTTGGGTTTGAAGATCCAGCCATGGGTCTGCTGTTGCGCGAGTGTTTCGATCACCGTCTGATCAGCCGTGAAACGGTGAGAAGATCCGACTGTCCGTAGCGACGATTTCGTCGGGTGTCTTCGGTGCAAGCCGCTTGTCGATCGGCTCGTCATGCCCCTATGTCGAGGGTCTTCTTCATGGCCTCGGCGTGCCTGATGTTCTCCGCTGTTGTAGCGAGAACGAATTCGTGGTCCAGTCCACCATTGTTGGGCAAAACGAATGCGATCTGTTCCCCTTGCTTTTCACATCGATCGTGGTCGGCGTAAACATCATCTTTCCGTCCTCCTCGCTCATGGTGATCTGGACCATCCGTGAGGGGTCCTTAGGAGCTCCGGGCTCACCTGCGTAAAGGTGCCGTCGTGGCTATGGCCGGTCGATCCGGCTCCTGGCCATGGGACGGCGGAGATCAGCGTCGCCGTCGCGACCGCAAATGCAGTGATGGTGATATTTCTCGTTCCCGTCGGTCCGTTGGCTTGCGGTGTTATTGCATAGTAGTGTGTGACAGACTACATGCCCTTCATTCCCTGCATGCCTTTCATCTGTTTCATGCTGCCCTCATTCGGAAAGGTCACCGGAGCTTCCTTACGCGCTGGCTGAGCTGACGGTGCGGCGACTTCGTAGGCGACGCTGCCCGCAGGATACTTGTAAGTACCTGGATCGCGATAGTCGTCGTGCGCCATTCCCTCGCGGATCTTCATCACCGTGAACATGCCGCCCATCTCGATCGGGCCGAACTGCCCCGTTCCGGTCATCATCGGCAGCGTGTTGTTGGGCGCCGGCATCTCCATGTTGCCCATCGCCATGCCGGTCGATCCCATCACCATCGCGTCTGGCGCGAGCTTGCCGACCGCCTTCGCCAGGTCCTTGCGCGACACGCCGATGAAGTTGCGCATGTCGTGGCCCATCGCGTTCATGGTGTGATGCGACTTGTGGCAGTGGAACGCCCAGTCGCCGGGATTGTCGGCGAGCATGTCGAAGGCCCTGACGGCGCCGACCGGCACGTCGGTCGTGGTCTCCGGATATTGCGCACTCTCCGGCACCCAACCGCCGTCGGTGCAGGTCACCGCGAAGCTGTGGCCATGCAGGTGGATGGGATGGTTGGTCATGCTGAGGTTACCGATCCGTACGCGCACCCTGTCGCCGAGTCTGACCGCCAGCGGATCGATGCCGGGATAGACGCGGCTGTTCCACGTCCACATGTTAAAGTCTGTCATCTCGTTGACCTTCGGCAGGTAAGTGCCGGGGTCGATGAGGTAGGTGCTCATCAAGAAAACGAAGTCGCGGTCGACGGGGCGGAACGACGGATCGCGCGGGTGCACGATGAACATGCCCATCATGCCCATCGCCATCTGCACCATCTCGTCGGAATGCGGGTGGTACATGAACGTCCCGCTCTTCTTCATCTCGAACTCGTAGACGAAGGTCTTGCCGGGCGGGATGTGCGGCTGGTTGAGCCCGCCGACACCGTCCATGCCGCTTGGGATGATCATACCGTGCCAGTGCACCGTGGTGTGCTCCGGCAGCTGGTTGGTGACGAAGATGCGGACCTTGTCGCCCTCGACCGCCTCGATGGTCGGACCCGGCGCCTGACCGTTATAGCCCCAGAGATTGGCCTTCATGCCGTCGGCGAATTCGCGCACAACAGGTTCGGCGACGAGATGGAATTCCTTCCAGTCGCCGTTCATCCGCCACGGCAGCGACCAGCCGTTCAGCGTGACGACGGGCCGGTAGTCGGGCCCGCTGGTCGGATGCAGCGGCGGCTGCATCACCACCTTGTCCATCGTCGGCGCCTCCGGAATAGCGGCGGCCTGCACGCGGCCGCTGACTGCGCCCGCGGTGACCAGTGCGGCGGTTCCCAAGAATCCTCTGCGTGAAAACATCTGCCGTCTCCGTTCAATCGCCGCCGCCGGCCGCCGGCTGCGCGGTCGAGGCAACAGCGGAAGTCATCGCCGCGGCGCCCTCCGATCCGCCGCCATTCACGGCGGTCTGCAAGTCGGACTGCGCGAGCCAGAAGTCGCGCTTGGCGTCGATCGCCGCGCGCAAGGCGGCGATGCGCTGCCGTGCCTCGGTCAGCAGGGCGAACACGTCGACCTGCATGCTCGAAAAGCGAAGCTGCATCTCCTCGGTGATGATCTGGCGCAGCGGCAGCACCTCGCGCTGGTAGTGGCTGGCGATGTCGTAGGTGGAGCGATAGACGCGGTAGGCGTCGCGCGCCTCCGAGCGGACGTTGATCGCCTTCTCGGTCAACCGGTTGAACGCAAGGTGATAGTTCTCGGCCGCCTGGCGAACCCGCACCTCCCCGCCATCGAAGATCGGGATCTGGAACTGGACGTCGAACCCGCGCTCCCTGAACGGTGGGCCCTCCGGATCGCGGGTGCGCCGGTCGATACCGGCGACGTCGAGCAGCGTGACGAAGCGGGTCGCCTCGGTGAGATCGAGCGCCTTCGCCAGCGCGACGACTTCCATCCGCGCGATCTGCAAGTCGAGCCGATGCGCGACAGCATCCATCTCGATGTACGGTAGTGTCCGGGGACGGCGTGGCAACGGCGGTAGCTTGTCTGGAATCCGGTACGACAGCGCGGCACCCCACAGACCCATAAGGCGCGCCAGCCGCTCGCGCCCACTGATCGCCTCCTGCCGGACGGTCGCTAAATCCGCCGCGGTCTCCGCGTAAAACACCTGCTCTCTGGCTTGGTCGAGCTTGTTGATCGCACCGGTCTCGCCGAGCTTCTTGGCGAGCTGCGCCGTGGAGTCTGCGGTAGACTTGGCGTCATTCAACAGAACTGCCATCTCGTTTGCTACCACCGCCCGGAAGTAAGCGCGACGCACCTCGGCGGCCAGCTGCAGTGTCGCAAGCGCTGCCCTGAGCTGCGCTTGCCGAAAGCGTTCACGTGCGATCTCGCTGCGCAACGGCAGCGTCGCAAGTGCCAGGATGTCTCCCACCACCTGCCGTTCGATCTCGCTCGCCCCGTTGCCAGATATTCGGGAAACGGAGAACGTCGGGTTCGGCGGCAAGCTCTGCTCGACCATGTCCGTCTCTGCGAGTGCGAGCTCATTGTAAGCCGCTTGAAGACCCTTGTTGTTCAGGAGCGCGACCTGCACGGCTGAATCTTCCGTAAGCGTCCGCGCAAGCAACCCGCGCACCGCTATCGTGGCGCGTTCTGCGTCGTCCGGGGAGCGCACGAAAGCAGCCTGCTTCCCTTCGATCGAGGCCGTGGCGTTTGAAACGACAGCGAAGCCGCTATCGGACGAGAAGGACGCGCATCCGGAGAGGAGCGCCGCCGACAGGACTGTGCAGATGAGAGCGATCGATTTCGTGCTGGATGTCTTCATCGTTCGTCACCCTCGCCTTTCCGTTTCGGAGTGACGGCCTCGTTGCGCTCGCGCCAAAGAGCGGGTGTCGATGGCCGCAAGCTAAAATAGGGCGCTACGGTTGAGCGATAGGCAACGCGGCGCACCTGGACACCCGGATCCGCGGATGCGACAAGCGGCGCCACAGTCTGGCATCCGCCGAGAGCGGCGCCCAAAATGGTCATGCCGAAGATAGACAAGCGACGTCGTTCGCCCAACGTCCCAATGGTGGCGAACTTCGCCAGAACTCCCAAATACATGCGTACTCCCGATGCGTCGATTGTGCAGGAATGCACGCGCCAAATCGAACGCGCGCCAGTTGGTGACATCGAGATCAGACGATGGGCGGACGATAGAGGCGCGAGAACGCCTCGCTGTGCAGACCCCGGTAAGAAACGGAGATGCAAGTAGACGGAGATTGGGAGGGGATCGCGACAGAAGGTAAATCCGCCCAAATAGCCGAGACGCACGGCATTGGACAGCAAGGCCCCAGCGCGCTCTTCGGAGGATGATGGTGGTTGGCGTGCCGCGCCGCTGCGTCGGCACTCTTGCCCACGTGTTGGTGTTGAGTACTGGCATAACGATGCGAGTCCAGGGGACGCACATTCTTACGCATGATCATAGACATGGATGACGTCCACAACCTGTAACTCATCCAGGCAAGGTGCCGGTCCGGCCCCAACGGCGAGGGTTGTACCCGGCGCAAGCACGCAGAACAGGTAAACGAGAGCGATCGTCGCCCCGACAACATCCGTTTCGATCTCGTCAACCGCCAAAACATCCCGTCGTCGCACCCACGATTCAAACTGAACAGCGTGTCGAACTACGATTTAGCCAAGCCGGATACAAGCAGCTCCGCTGCCTTGGACTCTTGAAAATCACCTGCATCTTTTAAAAATGATCGTTTTTGTGACGCGCGAATCGCGGCGAGGAGAAAGACGGTGTCAGGCTGTTCATGTTCGCTCTTGTTTGTCGTCCTTCGAACGACCCGGCGGGCTTGCTCTATCCCGCGTGCGACGTCCTGATGTCGGGTCCGAAGCTGAAGCTGCCGGGCCAGCGGGCGTCCATCCGCGGGCCGGCACGGTAGAGGGCCTGGCCCATTCCGACGGTCCACGGAATGGGCTTTCGGCGGGCAGCCTCCATACCGGCCGATGGCAATGTGCTCAGAAGGGGGCACAGGAAGCGTGACTCGTTCGCGCGTATTTTGAAGCCAGCGCGGCGGACCAGGAGGACATCCAGAAGGCCCGGAAGGCAGACGGCGGCATACTGCGATGCCACGTACTGGGTCGCTGTGGGGCAGCGCGGACGAAGGCGTCGGGTTCGCTCGCGACCTCTTTCAGGGTCTTACCCTGGACATCCACAACGCATACGCTCGACAGTTCCAATGACACGCAATTCCGGCATAGTTCTCCACGGCTGTCCTCCGTCTCCAGATGCTTGGGGCCGACTCAACGTTGTGACCCCGTTTCATCATCTATCGGAGGACAGCCACCATCATCACCCTTGCTCGGAGCAGGGCCCATTACGGCATCTAGTAAGTGATCTTCAGGGGCAAGTTGCGGGCACGCTGGACTAGGTGAGCAATGGACTTCTCCGAGGGCATGACAATGACGACCTTTCGCGTTTCATTGGCTTCCTTCATCGCCTGCGCTAGGCGTGCGGGGTTGCGATGAGCCAAGTCCCTGACGGTGAAGACACCAGCGGCACGCAGTAGTTCCACCGTAGCCCTGCCCATTCCTTTGATGCGCATGCAATCGGCGATATTTGCCCACTCGAGCAGTTGCCGTTCGCTGATCCCGGTTTTCGCCGAAAGCGCCTTTCGAGCCCTCACTGTCCTAGCGTGCTCCAGCAGCGCAGCGGTTGTTCGAATCTTCTGAGCCTTTAGCTTGGAAGCGACATAGGCACCGAGCCCGTCAATTCTTGTGATAGGGTATGTCACGACACTCGAACCAAGTTAATTCTCCATCCGCCCGGATGGTGGCAGCTCCACTCGCGGGCCAAGCTTTGCGCTGGTCATTCAGTGCGGTTGCGGGCGAGCTGGATCCTGCGCAATACGTGGCCCAAGCTCGCTGCGACTAGAACACGGTGCGCCCCTCGAAGCCGTCTTCGATGGTGCCGCCGAGAAGGCTGATCCCGCGCGCCGCCAACTGGATGATCTGGCGAGTGCGTCGTCGCTATCACGGCTCGTCTCCTTTACTGCAGCCAGATCGCCCGTGACCGCGAGGTGCCGACGGACGGTATTGAACCAATTGTCCCCCATGATCGCCTCCCCGGCGTTGACGCACTGTCCGTGCCGCGTCCCTTCGCTCAATCCAAGTCCGCGAGGATGCTGAAGCGGATGATGTAATCGGCGCGGCATAAACGCTTCCGTCACGCCGCCGTACTGGAAGCGCGCTCGGTGATCAGGACCTCAAAGCCTTCGAACTTGGGGTGGTCGAGGAAGAGGCTGCCGCCGGTCTCGTTGCCAGCACTGGAATGCGCGCGGCTGAACGCTTCCGAGCGCGTCCAGGCGTCAAACGCGGCGTAGTCGGCCCACACCGTATGTGTGGCGTAGAGCGTGTGGTCTTCGGCTTCCGGCCCCTTCACCAGATGAAACTCGATGAAGCCCTCGACGTCGCCGAGATGGGATTCGCCTGTTTTCCAAACTGTCTCGAACGCCTGCTCCAAGCCCTTATTCACCTGAAAGCGGTTTATTGCGATGAACATTCTTGAGTTCTCCTGTTGGCAGAACGTCCTTCCAACCCTGCCGGCTAAGTTGGTTAAAGACATGACGCGTCAGAACCGCGCAAGGGTATCAACCGGCCAGCGGCAAATTGGCTGAGCTCCTGCAATCGCGCTCGGCACAAGTGCGATCCATAATGCTGCTTTGTACACCCTGCCCGGTCCAGGACTCGAGAACAGCACGTCGTCTTGCGTTGTGCAGTCGGCCGAGCTGCCGGGATGGCGTACGGCCGAGAGCTCTGACGACTGCACGTTCTTGACGTTAAGGATCAGAGGGCCCGGCGTTCCGTCGTTGAGGTGTACTTCCGAATGGTGCCAGAGGGCGCTCGACCAACAACGATCTATGGATGATTTATCCTGCATCGCGTTACGTGAAGTACATCCCGATCAGGACTGATTTGATGATCGGCCGGGATCATTTGAAGTCGGTCGTTTTTGCGCTACTCGATCCGCGTGGTAAATGCGTTCTCGACGTCTCTACGTTGCGCACGAACGGCCTATCGTCAACATGAGCTGTGCGGCCAGCGCCAACGCGCTCATCGAAGACGTTCTTCCATGCACCGCGATCATTCGCTCGGAATGTGCCGACCGCTCCTTGAGAAATGATCTTCGCTTTTAGCGTTATTATTCGATCGAGTAGCTGTTATGGTGACCTCGTGATGAGCAGGTAACAATGGGATCGAACAGCGGTGCCGTCTAGTTAACCCAACCGGGCAGCGTCGAGCGGTCGACTGCAATCCCTCGCGCCGCGTTCATCGCCGCCTGGCGGTAGTACGGCAAGGGAAGATCAAGTTTTGCGATCACCGGGGCAGGCGCCCGGACAAATCTTCTCGCAGAAGTGGCGGCCGTACTTGGGCCCGAATGGTGAGATGAAACCAGCACCGCGTGCGGCATATCTCACATCTTCTCTTATACCGCGTCTTTCAGACTCACTGATCTGCTCGATCGGATATAGTCGTTCGGCGTTGCGATTATCAAGCCAGGAGCTAGCGACGCCGAGATACTCGTTACGAAGCGCCTGAGGAGATGTGCTATGTACGCAGTCCTGAACCGCCACCCAATCCGAGGACGGCATCGGCAGCTCCATCACGGATGCGACGCACGTGTGCGTTGTTGTCGATCGACGATCTCAGCCGCGTCGGTTTGCGGGTTCAGTCCGTCGCGGTTTGCGGGGTGGCGTCATGATCACCACGACAAGGACGTTCAGCAACAGCCATATTCCCAGTACGATCATTAACGTGCGCATGTCGCAACCTCGGCAATGATCCGCGGGCTTCAGAACACGTAAAGTCCGTAGATCTACCTTGATGAGTGGCACCACCCCAATAGCTTTCAATTACCCACATTTGACGTCGGATTTGAGCGAGGCGCGGCGGGCGAAATCTTGAATCGGCAGAATCTGTTGTGATTCATTGTTGAGCACCTGATTCGGAAGTGGGGTGCTCGATGGGTCTGTTGAAGGAACGCGCGGAGACGCGTGCTCAGCGATTGACGACCGGTATCGAGACGTGGGTTGATCGAGAAACTGCGGGATGCAAGTTTAAGGATGAGCGGCTTGGTCGCCGGTTCTGCAAATTGCTCGCACAAGTCGGAAGCGACATGGGTCAAAGCATCCCGTTGGTTTGTCAGGACTGGGCCAACACGAAGGCCGTCTATCGCTTCTTCTCCAACGAGCGGGTCAATGAGGCGGATATTCTTTGCGGTCATTTCGAGGCGACGCGCGGGCGCGTAGCGGCGACGGAGGGACCGATCCTCGTCCTCCATGACACGACGGAATTCAGCTTCAAGCGCGAGAAGCCGGATCTGATCGGCTTTACGGGCAAGACGGCAGGACGCACACAGTGCGGCATCCTGATGCATTCTAGTCTCGCCGTGACGACCGAGGGGCTTCCGCTCGGACTGTCGGCAATCAAGTTCTGGACCCGCAAGAAGTTCAAGGGGACGACGGCGCTGAAGCGAAAGATCAATCCGACACGGGTGCCGATCGAGCAGAAGGAGAGCATCCGCTGGCTCGAGAATTTACGGCAATCGACCGACCTTCTCGCTGCTCCTGGACGATGCGTTCATATTGGTGATCGCGAGAGCGACATCTATGAGCTGTTTTGCCTGGCCGAGGAGGTCGGAACGCATTTCCTGGTGCGAACCTGTGTTGATCGGCTTGCCGA